>NZ_JAUSXQ010000001.1:0-702500 GCF_030816115.1 Chryseobacterium sp. W4I1 | reverse complement strand
CGGTGGCTGATCTTGTTTTTATCTTCAGGATTCATTTCTGCAAAGGTTCTGTCATATCCTTGAGGAACGAAGATAGGATCATAGCCGAAACCTTTATGTCCTTTATTTTCAGTCAAAATGTTTCCGTGAGCTCTTCCTTCAAAATATCTCGGTCCATTTTGGTCATAATAGCATAAAACGGTAATAAAATAGGCTTTCCTGTTTTCTTCTTCTTTCAGTTCACCTAAAACTTTTTCTATGTTTTTAGCAAAATCATGATCTCCTGCATAGCGTGCGGAAAAAATTCCGGGTCTGCCATCCAAAGCTTCAACGACAAGGCCGCTATCGTCTCCTAAACTTGGAATTCCTGTTTTTTCAAAACAGTATTTTGCTTTGATCAGGGCATTGGCATTAAAAGAATCGCCATCTTCCACGATTTCTTCATGGATATTATAATCTGTAAGGCTTTTTACCGTAAACTCATTTCCCAGAATCTGCTGGATCTCTTCTTTTTTGTGAACGTTGTGTGTGGCAACCAATAATTCCATATCTATATTCATTTTTGCTCAATTGTTTTATCCGTATCTTTTGTTACGGTTAATTTTATTTCTGTCTGCTTTTTTTAAATTTCAGCGTAATGTACTTTATACTTTTTCATAAAAAGATAGTAGAACAAAGAAAAAAGTACAACTCCAATGGCCAGAATAATCCATTCCGAAATTTTGAACGCATCTGCGAAACTTTCGCTTTTGGTATAAGTAACCAGCATAGAAGAACAGAGGTTATTAAACCCATGCAACAGCATTGGCAACAGCAGCGATTTCGTTTTATAATATACCAGTCCCAATACACATCCCAGCAATACTGCTCCTACAAACTGCCATGGATTCCCATGTACAAGCCCGAAGATAATGGATGCATAAAAAATGGCTCTTTTTGGATCTACTCCTTTATTGATCAATCCTTTCTGGATAATTCCTCTGAAAATTATTTCCTCAAAAATAGGTGCTATGATTACGGTCATGATGATCATAATCACGGGTTCAAAGGTCAGCTGCTCCATAAGCTGTGAAAAAAATTCATAGTATTTCCCCCAAAATGGCCCTGTAGTTGGGATAAGAGAGGTGATAAATTCTGAAATAAACATCATCCCGATCATCAGGGGAAATATCAGGAGATAAGTATAAAAATTTGTTGTAGAAAAGTTGAAATTCAGTTTTTTTCCGGTAGTAGGTCTTACGATAAAAAAATCGAAAAAGGCAATAGCAGTGAGAAATCCTGCAGCATTCGTTACCATTAAAAACCAATCTTTAAGCTCAAGGTTTTCTTTAAAAGCAATTTTCCAGAAACTACCGAAAAAATGAACAGCCACTGTTCCTATAAATAATCCTGCCAGTAAAACAAGACCGCCGATCCATGTGAATGTAAACCTCGGATACCTGCTATTTTCCATACTTTTCCTCTAAAATTTTATAGAAACAAAGATAATTTTTTTGGAAGCCTTGGGCAACTAAAAAAGGAAATACTTATTTTCGCCTATCCATCCGAATCACTGTAAAAAATGAACTCTGAAAAGTCTTTCCCAAGTATAGAATCTAAAATCAGCCTGTTTCCAACGTTGATGCTCCAGGGATTGCTGTACGGTGTAATGCTTATGGGGTTTGGATTTCTCATTCTTCTTCCCGCTTATGGAATCTACAAAAGAGGAATTGAAGTGATGCTTATTCCGGTACTGATCTGTTTTCCGATAGGATTTGGTATTCTTATTCCTTCTGTAAAACATTATATTATCAAAAGAAATCCTGTAGCAAGCAAAATCATTATTAATGAAACGGGACTTCTTTACTGTAATTCAAAAGGTGAAATTGCAAGTAAAATCCTTTATTCCGATCTTATTGCTTCAGGCAAAGAGTTTGATGTTTTATCAGTTCTTCCACCGAGCAGTGGAGTTATGCCAATGCTTGAGGTTTTTACGGCATCAGAAAAAGAAGGCAGAGCAGCTTTACGGATTGAAATGAATCTTCCTCTGCATGTAGTCAGCGACCGTCTTATTTTATATGCTCATTTTCTTCAGGGGATCAGTATTTTCCGACCGGATCTGAAGATTGCCCCTCAGGTTTTTCAGAATTATTTTATTGATCCAAAAACATGGAAAGTAAACCGGAAAAGTGCCGGGTATCTATTTTTAATTCTTGTATCGGGTGTGCTACTTATCTGTGGACTTATATTATGGATAGTGATGACTTTTGCTTAAAATAATGGGGATGAAAGAGAAGTTTAACGTTGTGGAATCTGAAATTAACTGGCCGTTAACTTATTTAGGTGTCAGTCTGATATGGCTGGTAACAGTTTCAGTATTGGTAACGGTATTTTTTCTTTTTTATGAAATTCTTGACTACGGTTTTGCAGACTATCTGAATGATAAACCATCAGACTTCTTTATTCTTCTTTTTGCAGGGGTTTCGCTTATTGTATGCTGTGCTTTTTTAATTTTTCTGATGCTCAATTATAAAAAGAAGTATTTCCGTAAAACGATCATTAATGAGAAAGGAGCATCTGTTTACAATATAAAAAATGAAATCGTTGCTCAGACGTTATATGCTCAACTCTGTCATTCTAATGATGTCTACTTTCCGGACATCAGCCATACCATTCATAATCAGCCTAATTTCAGGATCGTTTTGAGGGTCTTTAAAAAGGATGAAAATAATACGGTTACGGAACAAAGTGTTGATTTTAATTACAACTATTTGAGCGTTAAAAATAAACGTGAGCTGTACCGTCATTTTCTGATTGGCATCCAAACTTTCCGCCCTGAACTTAAAATAGGACAACGTACGATGGAAAACTATCATCTGAAATCTTAAGTACAGCAAAAAATATCCGGCTAACTGAGTTCAGATCAAATAAGGCTGTTTATTTTCACCCTCAATCACTTCTTTACTGCAGGCTACAGCCTTGCCTCTTCTATATTAAACCAAACTATCATCTATTTATTCCTTCAATAAATTTGAAACCTCATAAAAAATCCCGATTTTTGCAACTTCAAAATACACTATGTCAGACTTAATCAAAGAAATACAAAAAAGAAAGACTTTCGGGATCATTTCCCACCCGGATGCCGGAAAAACCACCCTTACGGAAAAATTACTTCTTTTCGGGGGCGCTATCCAGGAAGCTGGTGCAGTAAAGTCGAACAAAATAAAAAAAGGAGCTACCTCCGACTTTATGGAAATCGAAAGACAGAGAGGGATCTCTGTAGCGACTTCCGTATTGGCTTTTGAATATAAAGACCACAAAATCAATATTCTGGACACTCCAGGTCACAAAGATTTTGCTGAAGATACTTACCGAACTTTAACTGCTGTAGACTCCGTGATCGTTGTGATCGACGTTGCAAAAGGAGTTGAGGAACAGACTGAAAAACTGGTGAAGGTCTGCAGAATGAGAAATATCCCAATGCTTGTTTTCATTAATAAGCTTGACCGTGAGGGTAAGGATGCTTTCGACCTGTTGGATGAAGTGGAACAAAAATTGGGATTAAGAGTTGTTCCGTTATCTATTCCAATCGGTATGGGAAGTGACTTTCAGGGTATTTATAATATCTGGGAAAACAATATTCAGCTGTTCCTTGAAGAAAAGAAACAGAAGGTGGGTGAAACTATTAAGTTTGATGACATCAATGATCCTTCCATAGATGAGGTGATCGGCGAAAAGGCTGCCCAGAGTCTTAGGGATGAGCTTGAACTTGTACAGTCTGTGTATCCTGAATTCAGCCGTGAGGAGTATATGAATGGAGATTTGCAGCCTGTTTTCTTTGGATCGGCTTTAAATAATTTTGGGGTACGTGAGCTGCTGGATGCATTTATTGAAATTGCACCAATGCCTCAGCCTAAAGAAAGCGATACCCGCCTTGTAAAACCTGAGGAAAATAATTTTACAGGTTTTGTTTTCAAGATTCACGCTAATATGGATCCTAAACACAGAGACCGACTTGCCTTTGTAAAAATTGTTTCGGGAACATTCAAAAGAAATGAAAATTACCTGTTGGTAAGAGAAAACAAAAAGATGAAATTCTCTTCTCCGAATGCTTTCTTTGCTGATAAAAAGGAGGTTGTAGACGAGAGTTTCCCGGGAGATATTGTAGGTCTTCACGATACGGGAAGTTTCAGAATCGGAGATACATTAACGGGTGGTGAGAAATTAAGCTTTAAAGGTGTTCCTAGTTTCTCTCCGGAACATTTCCGTTATATTAACAACAACGATCCGCTTAAAGCCAAGCAATTGGCCAAAGGTATTGATCAGCTGATGGATGAAGGGGTTGCCCAGTTATTTACCCTGGAAATGAACAACAGAAAGATCATCGGTACTGTGGGAGCACTTCAGTATGAGGTTATTCAGTATCGTCTGGAGCATGAATATGGTGCAAAATGTACATATGAGCCACTTTCTATGCATAAGGCATGTTGGGTGGAGGCTGACGAAAAATCTGAGGAGTTTAAAGAATTTGCAAGATTGAAACAGCGTTTCCTTGCAAGAGACAAATATAATCAGCTGGTATTCCTGGCAGATTCTTCATTCACTATTCATATGACTCAGGAGAAGTTCCCGAATGTGAAACTGCATTTCATCAGTGAATTTCAACAAGATTAAATTTGATAAAAATAAAAAACCGTTCAGATGAACGGTTTTTTTATGGAATCTATTTGGATAATTTACCTAGGTATCATCATTAATTTCTTAACAATTTTCTCTCCGTCTACCGTAACATGAATCATATAGGATTCGGTAGGCAAATGTTTTAAGTTAATCTGTTCAACAAGTTGATCAAATATATATTTGGTCTTTTTAGGAACAATCAGCTTTCCATCCATTGAAAATAATTCATAAGTAACCACGTAAGGACGAAGTGGTACTTGTCTAGGGAAATCTGCTTTGATATACACATACCCATCATTGGAAGGCACAGGATATATCATTAGCCCCTGGTATATTCTTGTAGGTATTACCGGATCTCTTGGATTTGGTGGTGGGTTTACTACCACTGATGAATTAATTGTAAAGTTCTGTAAATTGACATTAAAGAATATATTATTAACAGCTTTCACCATAATTCTGGCATTATTGGAAATTGTACCAAGACCGCCTGGAACAGTATAATTATAAGAACCGGTATTAGGAGTGCTTGCCACCAAAACAGTTGAGAAAGTGATACCGCCGTCTTTTGACAAAAGAATTGTTACATTAGGTGTGCTTACAGGAGCAGCTGTTGTATTGGCAACACTCCATGTAATTGGGTATGACTGACCTTCAGTCCAGACAACCCCTGCAGTATTTTGTGAAGTTACTGTAAACGGACCTGCAGTTGCATTCACTGTAACGACCATATCATCAGAATTGTTTCCAGAGCCTCCCGCTCTATTGTCACGAGTTGTAAACCTGAAGTCATAGGTTCTGGCAACATTTGATAAAGCTTCTACAGGAATTGCCGAGCCTTGAGTGGTGGTTGCTCCAGTTAATACTGAAGTCATTGTTGGAAAATATCTAATAGGAGTAGTTTGTGGAGTCCAAGATCTGAAAGTAGGACCAGAAGCTTTTGTTGCAGTTGCCGCAGAATTTGCTCCGGTTTGTCCGGCAACAGCTTTATCCATTTGCTCCCAAATATAGGTTAGAGCATCTCCATCTCCGTCAGTGCCCGTTCCTGTAAGCATAAATGGAGTGCCCTTCGGAATGGTATAATCTAATCCTGCATTAGCTGTAGGAATAGTATTTCCGGTATTTGTAATTACCGGACAGGTTTTTGTTTTAATATTATTGGTAATCTGCTGAATACTTATAGCATGAAAAAATGGATCTGAATGCTGTTGCACGTCCTGGTTGGTAATCCCTGCATACCCCATAATCGTAGATCCTGAACCGGGCTCCATATTTACCCCTGCTGATTCAATATTATGAGAAAATGTATGATTCCCTCCAAACTGATGTCCCATTTCATGGGCTACATAATCAATATCAAAACTATCACCCGATGGAATAGCATTTGCCGGGGAAGTATATCCACTTCCTTTTGATCCATTTGTACAGACGCAACCAATACAACCAGCATTTCCACCACCACCAGTTGCTCCAAATAAATGGCCGATATCGTAGTTTGCTTCTCCAATTGTCGCAGTTAAAGTATTCTGTAGCTGAGCATTCCAGTTATTCATTTGGGCTGAAGGAGAATAAGGGTCTGTAGCTGCGTTAGTATAAATTACAGCATTATTGTTTGCAATAATGATCATTCTTGCGGAGAAATCTTTTTCAAAAACCCCATTTACACGAGTCATTGTATTGTTCATTGCTGCCAATGCACCCGCTATTGTTCCTCCGAAATAGGTTGTATATTCACCTGTACAAGATAAGGCTAATCTGAAAGTTCTTAATTTTCCATCATCAGCATTTGGTCTTGCGACAAGATTAGAATTATCCAGACCTTTTTGAGCAACATCCAGCACAGTACATTCAAACTTATCTAAACTCTCTTTTTTATCTGATTTTTTATAAACAACATAAGTTGAAAGATCTTTTGTATATGGCTCGATAAAAACCGCTGATTTGTTTCCATAAATCTCCATTGAAGATAATCCCAATGGTGAAATACTGAAATAAATAGTAGAACTAGGGTCATCTTCACTTACACCAACGTAAGATTTAATATCCGGATATTTTGCGGCTAATTCTGGATCGAAATTTGAGTTCTCTCTTACTTTGAAACTTTCAAGGTTGCCATTAGAATTTGGGAAAGAAACAATAACATCAGATTTTCCTTTAACAGCAAATCTTTTGGGTGCTTTCGCTAAAACATTCTTTAAATTATCAAAATCAAGATTATAAATTTTGGGGTGAAGAATGCTGGTCTTATTTTCAAAGATTTCCGAAGTATTTTTTTGAGACACTTCCTTCCAGAGCCGGTTTGTTTGTGCTAAAAAGACATTGGAAATAAGAAATATCCCCATCAAAAATAATTGTTTTTTCATATAGTTTTTTCTTTATTTAATATTAAGAGGTATAAAATTACTTTTCTTTTTTTAAACTTATTATTACTGTACTTATCTTTTAATTAATAATAATCTCATCATCAACAAATGTTAATGACCGTACTATTAAAAATAAGAACAAAAATACACTCCTTTCATTATAAAAATCTTAAAAAGCAAAGGTAAATATTATTATATTTCTAATGAATATTTTCTTTTAACATTTTTAACATTTAATTGTTTTTTTTGTAAAACTCTTATAATAAATTTACAATTGATTGACTTTCAACACAATAACAATTTACCAAAATCATACATTTCTTTTACAAGCATTACAAGAACTTCCCCGCTAATTTTACTTCATCAAAAATTAATCTTATGAAAAAGTTTATATTACTTGCAGCGCTATCAAGCACTTTTATTATGTGCAAAAAAGGGGGAAAAGCAGAATCTACAATTGAAGAAACTGTACATGCTGCGGACAGTGCAGCTACCTCTGTTTCTGAAACCGTAAATTCCCTCAGTAATACCGCTGATAAGGTTTTCGATTCTGCTAATATCAAAATACGGGATCTGGAAGGAACTACAGGCGAAATAAAGGAGAAGATAGAAAATACATCGAAAATTGTAGATTCACTGACGGATAAGATTGCTTCTACGAAGTTAGAATCCAAAATTGAGAAAAAAGATTCTGCAGAGAAAAAAAGTGAAAAAATCGTGGTGAATGTTCCGGCACCAAAAATAATCAAGGAAACGAAGATTATCTACAAGGATAAACCTAAGAATGATAGTTATGAGCTTAAAAACAGAATGATAAAAACAGGATTGCTTTCTTTAAAAGCCGGCAATGCGGAAACGGTAAAAGAACTCATAAAAGAAGAAACCGTGAAAAACAGCGGTTATGTAAAAAGCGAAGAACTTTCCTATATCAGCGCAGAAGCAGCTGACAGAACATCTTCATACACCGAAAATAACCAGAAAGTATATTATATGGACATCAAAGTTCCAATCCGGAATTTCGACAGCTTAATGAATGATCTGAGTAACATTGGTGACATAGAAAGTAAAAGCATCCAGGTTTCCGGAAACAGCTATGCAGATAATACGATATGCAGCATCACAGTAACGCTTATTGACCAATCAGATGATGTGAAAGAGCCTAAAACTTTCGGTGAAAAATCACTGGCAGCTATTTCATCAGGTTGGGGCGTAATTACTTCTATCTTTCTTTTCCTTCTTCCGTTATGGCCTTTATTCCTGATTGCAGGGGCAATATATTATTTTTACAAAAAGAGGAATAAAAAAACGAATGACAACAGCCCTGATTAAAAACAGAATATACAACGACGGATTTTTTAATATTTTTTTAAGGTAATTTAAATCACTGTTGCCAGTCTTCTTTTTATATTTAGCTACTCTAAAACTATTTGAGTGTCTGGAAATTTAAAAATCAACGGATATTCTCAGTTTTGAATATCGTTTTTAATCAGGAATATTACACGTTTGGATATAATTTGTCAAAAGTCAATATATTATAAAGTGGTTTGTAAATGAAAGGCTCCCAAATTGGGAGCCTTTCTCTATTTCATATTCACTACTTTGTCTACTATAAATTTTGTGTTTCCTCTCCACGGAAGCGCTCCGTTGTATTCTTTGTAATGAAGGTCAAAAACTTTACCACTGTTGGTTTCCAACTGTTTAAAAATCTCAGGGTCTTCTACAGAAAATTCAAACTCATAGCTTGTTATAGTTCCGGTCTTTCCTTTCCCAAAACCTTCCTGGATTATTTTTCCTTCATAGGTTTTGAAAACATAGCCTTTTTTGATGGCGTAATTGAGATAGCCAGACTTCACGCCTTCTCCAAAAACGAAAAAGTACTTATACCATACCAATACGCTTAACAGGAGAAGAACTACTCCCAGACTGATCCACAAAGTTTTTTTCATAAGTAGTGTGTTTTATATTAATTTATTTTGCGATGCTTCTTGAGATCACAATTTTCTGAATCTCGGAAGTACCTTCATAAATCTGAGTGATCTTAGCATCTCTCATCATTCTTTCTACGTGATATTCTTTTACGTATCCGTAACCTCCGTGGATCTGTACCGCTTCAATAGTAGTATCCATTGCCACCTGAGAAGCATATAATTTGGCCATTGCACCACTTTCAGAGATATCTTTTCCTGCATCTTTTTCAACAGCAGCCTTGAAGCATAACATTCTTGCAGCAGTGATCTGAGTCGCCATATCTGCTAATTTAAATGCGATAGCCTGGTGGTTGATGATCTCTGTTTTGAAAGCTTTTCTTGTTTTAGCATATTTTAAAGCTAATTCATAGGCTCCTGAAGCAATACCTAAAGCCTGAGAAGCAATCCCTATTCTTCCTCCGTTCAATACGGCCATTGCAAAATTGAATCCGAAACCGTCTTCCCCGATTCTGTTTTCCTTCGGTACTTTTACATTATTGAAGATCAAAGAGTGTGTATCACTTCCTCTGATTCCCAATTTGTCTTCTTTCACCCCGATCTCAAAGCCTTCCCATCCTCTTTCTACAATGAAAGCGTTAATTCCTTTATGTTTTTTCTCAGGATCTGTCTGTGCAATTACGATATAGTAAGAAGCAGTTCCACCGTTCGTTATCCAGTTTTTGATCCCGTTTAAAAGATAATAATCTCCTTTATCTTCTGCTGTTGTTTTCTGAGAAGTAGCATCAGAACCTGCTTCAGGCTCAGATAATGCAAAAGCCCCGATTACTTTTCCACTTGCAAGAGGCGTAAGATATTTCACTTTTTGCTCTTCGGATGCAAATTTTTCAAGACCTGCGCATACCAATGAATTGTTTACGGACATTACAACAGCTGCAGAAGCATCTATTTTTGCGATCTCTTCCATTGCCAGAACGTAAGAAACGCTATCCATCCCAGCACCACCGTACTGAGGATCCACCATCATTCCCAAAAGTCCCATTTCACCCATTTTCTTCACCTGCTCAGTAGGGAACTTCTGCTCGCGGTCTCTCTCGATAACTTCGGGCAATAGTTCGTTTTGTGCAAAATCTCTTGCGGCCTGCTGAATCATCAGCTGTTCTTCCGATAAATTAAAGTCCATAAAAAATAATAATTAGATAGCCGTAAATTTACACTTTTTAACGAAATCTGAAAATAGAATTAGAAGTTAGAGACGAGAAGCTAAAAGTTAGGGGTGGACCTTTCAAAATTTTGAAAGAAAAATGCCCAAAATACTCGGATATTATGGCAGGCATTCAATTAATTTCCGATTGAGCACTTCAGATCATTACAATTAAAAAAAATGCTTATATTTAAAATTCTTTAAAAATTGCTTAAAAAATCATGACAATCAAAAGATTATTCGATATTCCACACTACGCTTTAGAAAAGTTTCCTAAAACAGATATGTTTGTGACCAAATATCAGGGCGAATGGAAAAAAACCTCTACTTTAGAGTTTGTCAATCAGGGGAATAAAATATCCAGAGGACTTCTGAAACTGGGTATAAAACCTGGAGACAAAATTGCTTTGATCACTACCAATTCCCGTACGGAATGGGCAGTCATGGATTTTGGATTATCTCAGATCGGTGTAGTTTCCGTACCTGTATATCCGAGTATTTCTGCTGAAGATTATGAATTTATTTTTAATAATGCTGAAATACAGTACTGTTTCGTATCGGATAAAGAGCTTTTAGCCAAAGTGATGAAGGTAAAGCATAACATTCCTACTTTACAGGGGATATTTACCTTCGACAATATAAGCGGAGCCGCAAACTGGAAAGAAATTATGGATCTTGGTGAGGACGATTCTACGCAGATTGAAGTGGAAGACCTTTCCAAAGCGATCAATTCAGAAGATCTGGCAACTATTATTTATACTTCCGGAACTACGGGAAGACCCAAAGGTGTTATGCTTACCCATCATAATATCGTTTCCAATGTATTGGGCTCACTTCCTAGAATTCCTAAGAAAAAAAGCCTCGATTATAAAGATACAAGAGTATTGAGCTTTCTTCCCATCTGTCATATTTTTGAAAGAATGCTTTTTTACCTTTTCCAGTACAACGGTTTTTCTGTTTATTTCGCTGAAAGCATCGATAAAATGGGGGAAAATGTAAAAGAAGTAAAGCCTCATTATATGAGTGTTGTACCGAGATTAGTGGAAAAGGTGTATGATAAAATTTACAACACCGGTTCTTCAGCCGGCGGACTTAAATCAAAAATATTTTTCTGGGCTTTAAATTTAATCAGTAAGAAGAAAGAAATCTCCAAACCTTCGGGACTACAGGGGATCATTGCAGATAAACTGGTCTTCTCTAAATGGAGAGAAGGTCTGGGAGGAGAAATCATCACCTTGGTTTCTGGTTCTGCAGCATTGTCCACCAGATTAAATCTGATGTTCCAGAATGCTGGCATTCCTATTCTGGAAGGGTATGGACTGACAGAGACCTCACCGGTAATTTCTGTAAACAGTTTTGAGAAAATGAAAATCGGTACCGTTGGAAGACCACTGGATAATTTACAGGTGAAAATTCAGGAAGATGGTGAAATAACGGTAAAAGGCCCGTCTATTTTTCTGGGATATTTCAAAAATGATGAAATGACCAAGGAAGCTTTTACTGATGACGGATATTTTAAAACAGGAGATATCGGGCATATTGACAGTGACGGATTTTTGCAGATTACGGATCGTAAAAAAGAAATGTTTAAAACCTCAGGTGGAAAATATATTGCACCACAAACCATTGAAAATCTGGCTAAAGCATCCAAGTTCATTGAACAGATCATGGTGGTAGGAGACGGCGAAAAAATGCCATGTGCTCTGGTACAGCCTGATTTTGAATTCGCAAAAAGCTGGGCAATGAGAAATAATATAAATATTGGATCTACACCAGCAGAAATTGCAAAAAGTCCGGAATTAAAGGAAAGAATTGAAAAAGAAATGGAGGGCATCAATGAGCATCTAGGAAATTGGGAAAAAATCAAAAGGATTGAACTAACACCTGAAGTATGGGCGATTGATACGGGGCTTCTAACGCCTACCTTAAAGCTTAAAAGAAAGGCTATCAAAGAGAAATTTATAGATCTGTACAATAAAATGTACGAGCATCACGATTAAAATACATGAGCTGTTTCAGAAATGAGACAGCTTTTTTTATGGCTTTATGGATTAAAATTTCGTAAACGATTAATTATATATAAAAAAAGTTTTAGTCTGTTTAATTGAAAGATAGAATTTAAAACTTATCTGTATGCTAAACAAAAAAGTGCTTCATTTCTGAAGCACTTTTCTTATAATATTGGAATTGTAATTAAAATTTAATTACAGATTTCATTCTGTCATTTTCTTCCATTACCAATTCATCATCCACAAGGATTTTTCCTGAATGTTCATCGATAATGATTTTCTTTCTCTGAGCAATCTCCATCTGCTTCTGAGGAGGAATTGTGAAGAATGAACCTTTCGGAGCTCCTCTTTCTAATCCTACAACAGCAAGTCCGTTGATAGAGCTTTTTCTGATTCTGTTATAAGAAGCCAGTAATCTTTCGTCAATCTTACCTGCATACTCTTTAGACTGCTCTATTAAATATTCTTCTTCTTTTTGAGTTTCAGAAACAAGACCATCCAATTCTTCTTTTTTGAATTTTAAATGGTTCTTCAGATCACTGATTTTTTCGTTAAGTTCACTTAAAGTTTCATTTTTGTGAGCAATTTTAACTCCGAATTCTTTAATTCTTTTATCAGCAAGCTGAATTTCCAGATCCTGGAATTCCATTTCTTTTCCTAATGCTTCAAACTCTTTATTGTTTCTTACATTATCCTGCTGAGATTTGTATTTTTCAATTAAAGTTTTTGCATGGTTAATCACTTCCTGCTTTGTTTTGATCTGATCTTCCTGCTCTTTGATATCTGCATGAAATTTTTCAGCTCTTTTTTCAAGACCTTCGATCTCAATTTCAAGATCTTCAACTTCAATTGGCAATTCTCCTCTGGTATTTCGGATTTCATCCAATCTTGAATCAATGATCTGTAAATCGTATAAAGCTCTTAATTTTTCTTCAACTGAAATATCGTTGGTTTTTGCCATATCTTAAATGAAATAATTTACTGGGTTGGTTTTCTCAATAGATTTTGAAATTGCAAATGTACTAAATTTTTGTGACAAAATTTCAAATAATTGTTGAGTTACAAATTGTTCAGATTCATAATGGCCTATGTCACAGATCAGCATTTTAGATTCTGCCATAAAATAATCGTGGTATTTTATATCTCCCGTGAGGTAGGCATCACATTTCTGAGCTAAAGCAGATTTGATTCCGCTGGCTCCGGATCCTCCAAGAACTCCTACTCTTTTGATTTTCTTATGAAGAAAATCAGAATGCTTAATTACTTCAATGCCAAATTTTTGCTTCACTAATCTTAAAAAATCTTCTTCATCCATTTCTTCTTCAAACTCTCCGTACATTCCCAGTCCTGAATGTTGGTTGTCATTATCCAGATTATAAACCTGATGGGCCACTTCTTCATAAGGATGAGCAGTTTTCATTGCTGAAATGATCCGGCCCTGTTTATAATCTTCAAAAATAACAGAAATCATATCTTCATCAGCATTTTCACGGATATTCTGTTGGCCCGAAAAAGGGTTTGAGCCTTCTACCGGTCTGAATGTTCCTTTCCCGTTGAGGGTGAAACTGCATTCGTCATAAAAACCTATATTTCCTGCTCCTGCAGAAAAAAGAGCTTCTTTTACCTGCTCGGAATGGTCTTTCGGAACAAAAACTGTTAGCTGTTTTAAATTATTTTTCTTAGGCTGAAGAATTTTCATATTTTTCAATCCCAACTGGCTGCAGATGCCGTGGTTCACTCCAAATAAATCATTATCAAAGGCTGTATGGATGGCATAAATGGCTATTTTATTTTCTATAGCTCTCAAGACTGCTTTTTCAACATAATTTTTTCCGGTAAGAGATTTTAATCCCGAAAAGATAATGGGATGAAAACATACGATAAGATTGCAGTTTTTTTGTATAGCCTCATTTACAACATTCTCTAGCGCATCATGGCAGACGAGTATCCCGCTAACGTTACGGTCGGGAACTCCGCAAAGCAGTCCTACATTATCAAAAGCTTCTGCCTGCTGCAGGGGAATACGGGTTTCTATTTTTGAAATTACTTCGCTTATTGTCATTTTATTCTGTATGTTTGCTACGAAAATAACGATAATTTGTTAATTTTAAAAAACATTAAAAATGGAAAGAGAACATAATCTTGTTCCTGAAGACAAGCTTTGGAAAAGATTTCTGTACAGGGTCATCTACCGTGCCGACACCAGACTCGGAAAGCTATTTGATATTACCCTGTTATCTCTGATTCTTATAAGTACCGCCATTATTATGATGGAAAGTGTACCTCAACTTGACAAAAGGTTCCATTATACATTTCTAATACTGGAATGGATTATTTCTATTTTTTTCACGGTTGAATATTGGATGCGTATCAGTGTTTTAAAGAATAAGAAGAGCTATATTTTCAGTTTTTTCGGGATTATAGATTTCCTGGCGCTTGTTCCGTTTTATCTGAGCTTTTTCTTCCCTGTGACGAAATATTTTTTGATCTTCAGGATGCTGAGAATGCTGAGAATCTTCAGAATCTTCAATCTGTTGGATTTTATGAATGATGGGTACCTTATTGTCCGTGCTTTAAAGAACAGCTCGAGAAAAATTTATATTTTCCTATTGTTTCTCATCATTTTTTCTGTAATCGTAGGCTCGCTGATGTTTATGGTGGAAGGGGGAAGGCCAGGTTTTGAAACAATTCCACAGGCTATTTACTGGGCAGTTGTTACCGTGACAACTGTTGGATACGGCGATGTATCCCCTATTACTCCGATGGGTAAATTTTTTGCCGTTATTCTTATGCTTGCAGGTTATTCTATTATTGCTGTTCCCACAGGAATTGTAACAGCAGAAATGCGGAATAAGAGACAGAATCTGGAAAAGATCTGTGACCAGTGCGGGAATGAGGATATTGATGATGATGCAAGGTATTGCAAGCAGTGTGGCAAGAAATTAGCTTAGTATCTGATATTAATATTAATCTATTAACCAAATACCACAAGATCATGGAACCAACCAAGAAAAACAAGCCGAATAATTTAGTAAAAATACTCTTTGCCTTAATTATCCTGATGATCATTATTTATTTTATACTCGTAATGTTTTTCCCTACAGTATTCGAACATATGAGTACGGGAGATATACAACCGGTACCCAATAAATGATGAATGAATAAATAAAAAACAGTGAATAATATAGAAAAAGACGGCATATGCCGTCTTTTTTTATCAATGGAATTATACTAATTATTTTTTAATCGCTTTAATACTCTGCTTGGAACCGTCTTTCATATTTAAACTAATAAAATAAAGCCCTTGTTTCAGATCTCCTAAATGCAGCGCTGAAGACGGCTGATCAATAGTTTTCACCAATCTTCCGGAAACATCAGAAACTGATATAGATTTTACGCGGTCTGCATTTGAAATATTCAGCACATCAGTAAAAGGATTTGGATAGGCCTTAATATTTTCTTTGTCTTTGGAAGCTTCCAATGTTGCAAGTGTTGCAGATTCTACTTTAAAATTATCAATAAAGAATTCGTAATCTTCAGAATCATTTACAGATCCGTCGGAAGCATAAAATGCAAAGACTGTATTTGCTCCCGTATAAGAGGTTAAATTATAGGAATAAGGCGTTGAGGTGTTAGATGGTGCATTAGCTCCATCCCATGTCTGCAGAACCGTCCATGTAGCTCCTCCATCACCGGATACTAAGAACTGGACTACATCATCAGATCCCATAGCGGAAGAATTGGTTCCGAAAAATTCTGTCACCCCGTAATCAAAACTCACCTTATATCCTCCGGCCGAAAGATCAAAAGGAACGGTCTTAAGCCACCCTGCATTACCATCAGAAAATAAATTTACTACTGCGGAATCATCACCTGCATTCAGGAAATCTCCCTGATACCACAATTCGTCTGTATCTGTAGGCCCTGTAGTGGCATCTCCACCGGAAGCCTGTTCCCAGCAATCTCCAGGGAATGTAGAGAAATCATTGGTGTAAGCGGTTGTAGGCACTATAACAGCACAGTCAGTTGTAAATGTTGTTCCCACAGACCATCCACTTCTGTCTGCAGCACTGCATACGGATCTTATCCATATGTAATAAGTAGTGGCAGGCGTTAAAGTATTTAACGGGGCTGATAAAGCAGAGGCGCCAACACTTCCTGTAGCAGCAGTAGTACTTAACGGTGTTGTGTTGGTTGTAGAATAATAATATTCATAACCGACTCCAACAGTGCTTGTTGGGGCTGCCCAGGAAATAGAAGCTGAGTTTGATGTAACAGTACCAGAAGTTAAATTATTTGGTGCCAGACAGCTTGGAGCAGCTCCTATCACAACTGTATAATCATGAGCCTCCCCATAACCACCTGTATTACAAGGTTCAGGTTGGCTGGAATACCGGTCTCCCACTCTCATTCTGTAAGTTCCGGGAGTAACTGAGGAAGGAATTGCTATGACACCATTGGTAAATAATTCGTTCCCGCTTGAAGCTTCAGCCACCAATTCCGGGGCAGCATCATCAAAGGTTCCGTTACTATCAAAATCGATCCAGATCCGTACATTCTGATCTTCAAAATCATGGGTAATATTGAAAGCATAATTAACACCTGCATTCATATTAATGATCTGGGCAGTATAATCTTCATAGGATGCCTGGGAGCATCCGGTGTCAAGATGGCTAAATCCAGCCGAGGCAATGGTAAAACTATCTATCATATCTCCTCCGTCACATCCATAGAAAAACTCCGGTGTACAATAAGTCTGTGCAAAGGAACATGCACTAATCATTATTAAATTCGCAAGTAAAAACTTTTTCATATAATATTATTTCAGGGTTTGAACAAATTTAATAAAAAAAATACAACAAAATTTTAAGTAAACAGAAAAAAATAGTTTTTTTTAAATCTCTAAATTGATATTTTAAACTTTAAATCTCCAAGAGATAACTGAAATGAATTTTTTATATCCTGCAACATTAACAGAGTATAATATGTATAAAAAATAGCAGCCTTGTGGGCTGCTATTACAATATAAATATAATGAAGATGATTATTTTTTAATAGCTTTGATCGTTTGTTTAGATCCGTCTTTCATGTTTAGCGTTACAAGATACATTCCTTGTTTCAAGTCTCCTAATTGAAGAGCTGAAGAAGGGTTGTCTATTGTTTTTACTAGTCTTCCTGCAAGATCAACAACTGATACTGATTTTACTTTAGAGATATCGGAAATGTTCAAGACATCTGCAAAAGGATTCGGATAGGCCTTAAGTTCGTTTTTCGCTGCTGAAACTTCTGAAGTTGCTAATAATGATGAGTCATAAGCAGAAATCTTAAACGTACCATCTGTACCTCCTCCTGCATTAGAATATCTCCACACACTCACATATAATGTCGCACCTGGTGTCTGACCTGTTAAAACAACTTTAGAGAAGTTACCATTACCAGTATCATCATCACAAGTAACAGAAGTAGTACTAGTACAATCTGCAAAGACTGACATTACGGTATCATCTAATGCTGTACCCGTATCTGTATCTGTTTCAATAGTAACACTACCCGAAGCAGGAACCACAATTTTATACCATACATTTCCTGCAACATTTGTTGGTGCTGTAAGACAGCTGGCCGTTAATGCTGGTGTATTCGTAGCACCTACAGTAGTTCCTGTTACTGCATTCTGAGCAAACGCACCACCCACTGTCAAGTTTACCGCAGAAGAGCAGTTGTCATTTGCAGGCGGCGGCGGAGGAGGAGGAGGAGTTCCTACACAAATATCAAATGTAGCAGTGGTGGATACTGTTGAAGTGTAAGTCCATACTCTTACTTTGTATTCCTCACCAACAGTTAGGCCTGTTAAGTTCATTGTATTAGGATCACTACACAGAACATGCACCAAGCTTCCGCAACTGCCACTATACGCAGCCATTGCCATATCTGTTGATCCAGATACATTAGAAAGGGTAACTCTGTGCGCAGTATTTGTAGCGGTAAATTTATACCATACATCATCATTTGTACCGGATGCAGCACACGTTGGTGCAGTTTCTGTAGATGCTGTCGCACTAACCGTTGTTCCTGAAGTAATAGCCCCACATGCATAGTCTGGATTTACTGTCAAGTTTACCGCAGAAGAGCAGTTGTCATTTACAGGAGGAGTTGCCAATGTTGTGAAAGTTCCAGATACCCAAGCACTTTGTGTACCTGCACACATAGATCTTACCCAATAGTAGTAAATAGTTTGTGGCAATAGGGAAATAAGATTCTGAGAAACAGCTGTAGTAGCAGTTCCGGATGCGGGAGCACTATTAGTTGTAGAATAATAATACTCATATCCATTTGCAGGAGCTGTACCAAGAGCTGCCCAAGAAATAGTGGCAGAATTATGAGTAATTAATGAGCTGGTTAGACCTGTTGGGGTATCACAAGCAGGAATAGACTCTACTACAAAGTTATCTACAAAGAACTCATAATCTTGGGCATCATCTACTGTACCATCACTTCCATATATCGCAAATATCGTATTATTTCCTATGAAGTTAGATAAATCAAAAACATAGGTATTTAAAGTATTACTAGGTGTGTTGGACGCATCCCATGTTTGTAATACCATCCAAGTAGTTCCACCATCTGTAGAAACAACAAACTGAACAACATCATCAGAACCCATAGTGCTAGATGTTGTAGCTGCATAGGAAGTTAAACCATAATCAAACTTGACTCTATAACCACCTGCAGATAAATTAAAAGCAGGAGATTTCAACCATCCTTGTCTGCCAGTTGTATAAAGATTGATTTTGGCTGCTCCTGTAGTTCCTGAGTTCAAGAAACCATCAGCAGCCCAGTAGTTACTAGTACCTGTACCAGGTCCTGTAGCTGGTGTTCCGCCGTTAGCCAGAGACCAACATCCTCCAGGAAATGTAGCAAAATCATTAGTATAATTAGGGGATATTGCAGCAGGAGGGCCTGATACTGAAATAGGACCTGAATTTGTTGTTATACCAGAGCCTGAGCATGTAACAGCACAATAGAAAGAATCAGCAGCACTTATCGTTGTAGTATATATTGAGCTTGTTGCTCCTGCAATTGCCCCTGCATTGTTATACCATTGATAAGAAACACCTGTTCCTGTTGTAGAGTTTTGTAAACTTAATGTAGTTGAATAAGGAGTAGAACACGTTCCACTTGTGGCACTTGCAAGCGCATTTCCAGGATTAGGAGCTCCAGAACATGCTATTGCAGTATAGGTCAGTTGTGTTTGATATCTTCTGGTCTGAGTAGTATAAGAAGTATTTGTTCCAGCAATAGCTGCCGAATTACTTGTACCCATAGCCTGAGCAGATGTAGTAGTGTCATATTTCCATTGGAACGCTCCACCGGTATAAGGACTTGTAAGAGTTCCTGAAGGAACCCAGTCAATGTATACTTCAATAGCACCTCCTGTATAGCTGAAAGTGTTTGCTGTATTATTTGTAAAGGTCACCCAGTCTGCAGCTGCGGGGAAGTTGTTAGTATTATTAATCGTAGCACTGTAAAACAAGGTAGCACCGCTAATCATTGTATCCCAAGCTGTTCCACTAACTAATCCAGTTGCAGAACTATTTTTAAGATACACATTTAAAGTCCAAGCATTAGAACCAGATACATTAAAGGCTGTTGTCTTATAGTATCCAATGCTATTTATTGATGCTCCTGAAACAACAGATGCAGTCGTTAAATCAGCAGCAGTGAGCAGTTGTACCGATTTCGAATAATGATATGCACTGGCACCACTCGAACGGTAAATAGGGTCACCATTAGTACCGGCAGAAGCTATAGTAGCTCCTGTACCTATGGTTACAGTAGTTTGTGCCTTTATTCCCATAGTGAGAAAGACTAAGCACATTAGTAAAAGTTTTTTCATATGTAGTAAAAATAAAATTAGGGGGTAAAATTAAACAAATATTTCATCAAAAATCAAAAATTATCATAAAATAATAAATACAAAATCATAAAACATTAATTATATTATTTAAAATTAAATAAACGTTTGATTTTAATGTTAAATAAGCAAGCAACAACTGATACATAAAAAACTGAATTTCAAAAAGTTACTATATTATTAAAAATCACAAACAATGGATAAATTTCGATTTAACATAAAATAATTTTTCTGAATTTATGTTGATAATTTTCTCAAATTTTAGCACAAAAAACAAAAAAGCGGCAAAATGCCGCTTAAATAACTCTACTTTTTACAATTACTAATTGAGATAAAATTCATATTTATTTAGCAATTGAATTTCTTTAATCAAATCTCCATTCAGATCTACAGAATGTTTCATAGACTGAACTTCAATCTGTGAATCATCTTCAATATTTTTAATGAAGAATTTAAGTTTTTGATTTCCTTTATTCCGATCCAGAACAGTTTTAAAAAAATCTAGATCTTCGGTGCGTACATCCATCACATCCATCACGAGAGAGATACTTTTTGCAAATCTTTCAAATGCTTCCTGAAGTTCAATAACATCATTTACATTTACGAACACCCTCCCATCTTTAACCTGAGCAAATTTTATTTTAAAAATGACAAATCTCTGAACTTCCAGTTTCTCCTTCAAACGCATATAATCCCTATCTCCAAGCCTGAAAGAATAGGATCCGGAATAATCTTCCAAAGTAACAAAGGCTACTTTTTCGCCGCTTCTGAAGCCATCCTGAACTCTATATTCAGTAATAAGCCCGGCCACAGTATATTCTTTTCCACCGCCACCGTTCTCTCTTTCTTTCTGCATGGTTTTCCAGTCTTTCTTTTTTTCTTCAAAAAGTTCTTCCTGTTTATTGGCAAAAGCCTGTTCCTTGTATGCATCTACCTCATCCAGATTTAAAAACATAAAGTTTCCTTTTGGCTCGGCTTTTTTGGTTACTTCTTCTATAATCTCTTCCTCCCCTACAGAAAGATCATCGGAGACAATTTCAATAAGATCTACCGTTTCATCCCGTGAATCCGGTTCCAGAACCGGAGCTTCATCCGTTACTAATTTCACTTCTTCATCTTTTTCCAGTACCGCTTTTTTAGAAAGCCTTCCCTGCATAAACTGGAACTGATATTTAAATTCATCCAGCGGATGGGCAGAAAGATAAAATCCTATAATCTCTTTTTCTTTGTTTAATTTATGCATATTCGGCCATTCAGGACACGGCAGCAGCTTTGGCTGTTCTATTTGAACTTCATCGGCAAAATCAGCAAAAAGAGAATGTTCCATTTCGTTTTTGCTCTCCTGGAAGCTTTGCCCGTAACGGATGAGTCTTTCAAGATTGGTTTTTCCAGCCATATCAATATCAAAATACTGGCCTCTGTGATAGGAATCCAATTCATCAAAAGCTCCTGCAAGAACTAAACTTTCCGCAACTCTTTTATTCATTTGAGAAGGCATGATCCTTTCAAAGAAATCGTAAATATTTTTAAATCTTCCGTTGGCTCTTTCTCTTGTAATCCCTTCACTTGGGCCTTCTCCAATTCCTTTTATGGCTCCCAAACCAAAACGGATCTGTCCTTTTTCATTTACAGAGAATTTATAGTGAGATTCATTTACATCCGGCCCTAAAACATCAACCCCAATACTTTTACAATCTTCCATAAACATGGTAATAGATTCTGTATTGTTAATGTTATTACTCATCACACTCGCCATATATTCTGCCGGATAATTGGCTTTCAGATACGCTGTCTGATAAGCAATTAGCGCATAACATGTTGAGTGAGACTTGTTGAAGGCATATTCTGCAAAGGCTTTCCAGTCATTCCAGATTTTCTCCAGCCTTTCTTCATTAAGATTGTTTTTACGGCCTCCTTCAATAAATTTAGGATACATTTTATTCAGAACATCAATCTGCTTTTTACCCATTGCTTTTCTCAGCGTATCAGCTTCACCTTTGGTAAAATTGGCCAACTTCTGGGACAAAAGCATTACCTGCTCCTGATAAACAGTAATACCGTAAGTTTCTTTTAAATATTCTTCTGTTTCCGGTAAATCGTAGACAATTTCTTCAATTCCGTGTTTCCTGTTGATGAAATTTGGGATATATTTGATAGGTCCCGGACGGTACAGGGCATTCATAGCAATAAGATCGGCAAAAACCGTAGGCTTCAGCTCTCTCATATACTTCTGCATTCCCGGACTTTCATACTGGAAAATCCCTATCGTTCTTCCTTCTTTAAATAACTGATATGTTTTGGCATCATCAAGGGGAATTAAATCCGGATCAATATCGACTCCATGTCTTGCTTTAACTAATTTTAAAGCATCTTTAATAATCGTCAAAGTTCTGAGACCCAAAAAGTCCATCTTCAGAAGTCCTGCACTTTCCGCCACCGAGTTATCGAACTGGGAAACCAGGATATCTGCATCTTTCGCTGCAATGGTCACAGGTACGAGATTACTTACATCTTCAGGTGTAATAATAACCCCACAGGCATGAATCCCGGTATTTCTGATACAGCCTTCCATTTTTTTGGCACTTGCCAAAACATTATGACGCTGATCATCGGGAGTATTTAAAACATATCTCATTTCATCAACGAGCATCTGTTCTTCCGGTTTTAGCTTATCATATTTTGCTAAAGCTTTCGCAATATTCATCCCCGGACTTGGAGGTATCAGTTTAGTAATATTAATGGTATCCGGAATTGGTAAATCCAAAACTCTTCCAGCATCTTTAATAGCAGATTTCCCTCCTAAAACTGAGTAAGTAATAATCTGGGCAACCTGGTTTTTGCCATATTTATCAACCACCCATTTGATAACTTTATCTCTTCCTTCGTCATCAAAATCAATATCAATATCAGGCATAGAAACCCTTTCCGGATTCAGGAATCTCTCAAAAAGGAGATCATATTTAATAGGATCCACATTGGTAATTCCAATAGCATAAGCCACTGCAGAACCAGCCGCAGAACCTCTTCCAGGTCCCACCCAAACGCCCATTTTCCGGGCTTCATTGCAAAAATCCTGCACGATAAGGAAGTACCCTGGGTAACCGGTATTGGCAATAACGTCAAGCTCAAAGTCAAGACGTTCTTTAATTTCGTCAGTGATGCCGGTTTCAACATATCTTTTTCGGGCCCCTTCATAGGTAAGGTGAGTCAGATAAGCCATCTCCCCTCTTTTCCCTCCATCAGCTTCGTCATCTGCATGAATAAATTCTTCGGGAATATCAAATTTTGGAAGAAGAACATCCCTTTTTAAGGTATACGGACTGAATTTTGCGAGAAACTCTTCATAGGCTTCAAAAGCATCGGGATAAGCCAGAAAAGCTTCTTTAATTTCGTCGCTGCTTTTTATATAATATTCCCCCGTGGTAAGCCCTCTTCGCTTTCCGAATCCTTTTCCTATTGGCGTCGTTAATTTCTCACCATCTTTGATACAGCTTACAATATCCTGAATGTTGGCATCATCTTTATGGGTATAAAAAGTTTCATTCTGAGCCAATATTTTTGTATTGTATTTATCGGCAAGGTATAATAAAACTTCGTTCAAATGCTCTTCTTCGGGCAGTTTATGGTTTTGAAGCTGTACATAAAAATCATCTCCAAAAGTTTCTTTCCACCACTTAAAAAGCTCCTCTCCTTTCTGCTCCCCCGTGTTAAGAATGGCATCCGGAATATCTCCCAAAATCCCTGAGGTTACAGCGATGAGTCCTTCTTTATATTCGGCAATTAATTCTCTGCTTATCCTCGGCACACCAAAATAGAACCCTTTTAAAAATCCTATGCTGGAAAGTTTTGCCAGGTTTTTATATCCGTTAAAATCTTTCGCCAAAAGAACCATTTGGGTTCTTCTGTCTGGATCATCTTTAGTAAACTGCTTCTGCTCATACCGGTCTGAAATATAAAATTCACATCCTACAACTGGAATAAGCGGATCAGCAACCGGTTCCGGATCAGCAAATTCGGTTCCGTTTTCTTCGGCTTCCTGCTTTTTGGCAAGAAATTCCTTATATTTTTTTGCACGGTCGGAATTGGCAGATTCTACAGCGGAAACAAATTTAAAAGCGCCCATCATATTTCCGATATCCACCATTCCTACAGCAGGGAAATTTTCATCAGAAGCTTTTGTAATCAGATCATTAATACTGGAAGTAGCCATCAGTGTGGAAAAGACACTGTGACTGTTGAAGTTGAAATATTTTCCGATATCGATTTCGTCAATATTCCCAAAATCGGACTGCTTTTTCTTATTATTAAAATCAGCAACCTGTCTTCTGATAACAATATTAAACGGCTTTATCGGGTCGGGATAAAGTGTTTTAAAATAACTCAGCTGATCTTCAGAAATCTTCAGAACTTCGGCAGGAATCACTCCTATCCTCATCATTTCAAAAAAATACTCTTGCAGTTGCATTTACGTCAGCTGCTGCATTGTGAGCTTCGTCAAACTTGTGCCCGTAAAGTTTTTCATACAATTCTTCCAGTTTTGGAGATTTGTATCTTCCCCCTCTTCCACCGCCTAGTTTACAATAGTCTGTTCCTAAAACCATGGTATCGGCTTTAGGCTTATCTTGAAGATTGTCCTTTAAATTTTTTCTGTAAAGCTCTGCGCCTACAATATTATAATCAAATTCTACATTATGTCCGGAAACGACCCTCACCCTGTTCAGTACTTCAGAAAATTCCTCTAAAATCTTTTGCAGATCATGGCCTTCTTCATTGGCTATTTTTGTAGTAATCCCGTGAATTCTGGCAGCATTGAAGGGAATATCATACCCTTCAGGTTTTATTATATAATCCTGGTTTTCAATTAAATTACCATTATCATCATGTACCTGCCAAGCAATCTGAACCATTCTTGGCCAGTTGTCTGAATCTGAAAGCGGTGCATTGAAATTTTTAGGTAAACCGGTTGTTTCTGTGTCAAAAATTAAATACATATAAGTTTCTAACTTTTTTAAAAAAGAGAATGTAAAGTTACTGCATTTTTTCTAATAATGGACATCATAATTCCGGTTCAAATGGTATGAAAATACGTTTTGAAATACATATTCCCAAATTCACAAAACTAAGAACAAATCAAAAGAAATAAATATACATCAAAAAACCACTAAAAATATATTAATCACAAAAAAAATAACAAAATAACACATACTATAAACAATGAAATTAAAGATTTTAGCATATATTTGCTAACCTATAAATTTTAATATTTTACTAACTAGCATGAAGAAACATTTACTTTTGGTCAGCACTTTGGCAATTACATTAATAAGTGCGCAAAACAATGAAGGATTAAAAAGAGAGTTTGAAATACAAAACAAAGAGAATTCTGCAAAGTTTGACTCTTATGTTTCAAAGCATTACGGAGCAAACAAATCTCCGGAGGCTTTAAAAGAAATTGAAGAACAAAGAAGTAATTTAGCTGGATTTACTCCAAATGGTAAGCCTTATTTTTATAAAAACGAGGATAACAGACAAGTTTTGAATGCTAATGCTGATAATCTTAATACAGCAGGTGGTGTAGTAGGCTTAACTAACGCTTATAATGGTGAAGGTATTAAATATACTATTTTCGACGGAGGCAGAGTATATGCTGCTCATGCAGCTTTCAACAATCTGCCAGGAAGAATTACCAATAAAGAAGCTACAACCCAAAATTATAGTGCGCACTCAACAGGTGTAGCCAGTTTTATCGGTGGTAAAAGTATAAATGTAAGTGGTGGTGGCCTTAGTGGAAACACAAAAGGAATAGCTATTAACTCTACAATGGATTCTTATAGATTTGCAACAACGACATTACCCGGCAATACCACAACAAGTACTGTATTTCAAAAAATACTTGTAGCTCAGCCTAACCTATCTAACCACTCTTACGGAAGCAATGTTGGATGGGATATAAAAACGGTTAGTGGTGCCAATGCATGGGTATGGAACGGTGCTTTTGACACTCCTTCTACTGCTATGGATTTACAGGGAACGTATTTCAGTAATGATCAGAATTATGATCAGATTGTATATAATAATCCTTCTTATATTATTGTAAAATCTTCTGGTAATTATTTTGGTTACGGACCTGATTATCCAGGAACATCTGCTTTTCTTAAATATTATACCGATGATAATGGTGTCCCAGTTCAGTTTGCTGCAACAGATACACTTCCTACAACAAACTGTAGCAATGGAGCTGATTGTATCGGACCTGGATCTTTAGCCAAAAACATTATCGTTGTTGGAGCTACCGATGTAATTTCTACCAATAACTTTAAATATACTACTGCTTCTGATGTTGTTCATTCTGACTACAGTAGTGCAGGACCAAGAGATGATGGAGGAATCAAACCAGATATTTCAACTACAGGTACTGATGTTTTCTCAGCCGCTACAGCAGAAGATACTGTTGGCAGTACAACATATAGCTACGGAAGTGGTACTTCTTATTCCGCACCGGTAGTAACAGGAGTTATCGGATTGTGGACACAAGTAAATAAAGAACTTTTCTCAAATCAGGTATTAAATGCGGCAAGTGCAAAAACTTTAATGATTCATTCAGCTTCTGAAGCAGGAAATGTAGGTCCAGATCCATGGTTTGGATGGGGATATATCAATGCTAAAAAAGGTGCTGAATTATTAGTAGGAAAAGCTAACAATACGGTTATCTTTAATAATGAAACATTAACCAGCGGTACTCCAAACACAAAGAATATTGTAGCATCAGGCACGGAGCCTTTGAAAGTTACAATTTCATGGATTGATCCTGAATACGTACTTCCTGCAAATCTAACATGGGCTGCTGCATATAACAACAGATCATCAAGATTGGTGAACGATTTAGATCTAAGAATTGTTGATACGACAACAGGCACAATTTATCAACCGTGGAAACTAAACCCATTAGCGCCAATGACTCCGGCTACAAAAGGAGATAATACAGTAGATAATGTAGAACAAGTGGTGATAGATAGTCCGGTTACTGGCAGAACTTACCGAATTGAAATTACTAATAAAGGAACCTTAAAAAACAATGCTGGTGCCAATGCTCCGCAAAATTACTCTATTATAGCTACTGGCCAGATACAAGCTGTTTTAGGAACCAGTGAAGCCAACGCATTAAGCGGTCTCGCAATTGCTCCAACGATTACAAAAGATATTATAAACATACTGAAAGCCCCTAAAAAATCTACTTTCATAATTTATGATCTTTCTGGCAAGAAACTACAGAACGGAGTAATCAACAGCGAAAAAGAATCTGTAGATCTATCTACATACACTAAGGGTATTTACATCATTGAAGTGAGAACAGATAAAGATGTTATCTCTAAAAAAGTAATCAAGGAATAATCTTATATTACATAAATTTCACACAAAATACTAACACTTGTTAGTATTTTGTTTTTTTGTGTATATTTGCTTTCTATGGAAAATACACTTCACGAAAAGGTTTCTCAGGATATTTTGCTTAAAGCGTATAATCATATGATGCTGGCCAAAGCAATGGCAGATATCTATGAAGAAAACAGAAATATCTGTAAATATGTTCATAGTACTTCAAGAGGTCACGAAGCTATTCAACTGGCAACAGCTTATCAGCTAAAAAAAGAAGACTGGGTTTCTCCTTATTATCGTGATGAAAGTATTTTATTGGGAATTGGTTTTGAGCCATACGAATTAATGCTTCAGTTGCTGGCAAAAGCTGATGACCCTTTTTCAGGAGGAAGATCTTATTATTCTCACCCTTCAAGCCGTGATGAAAACAAGCCGAAGATTATTCACCAGAGCTCTGCTACAGGAATGCAGACGATCCCAACTACAGGAGTAGCTCAGGGAATAAAATATATTCAGGATTTTAATTTACAGACCTTCGAAAACAATCCGGTGGTTGTTTGCAGTCTGGGAGACAATTCTGTAACGGAAGGTGAAGTAAGTGAAGCCTTACAATTTGCAGCGCTGCACCAGCTTCCTATTATATTCCTTGTACAGGATAATGAATGGGGAATCTCTGTAACAAAAGATGAAGCAAGAACTTGTGACGCTTACGATTTTGTAGCCGGATTTACCGGCCTTAACAGAATGCGTGTAGACGGAACTGATTTTGTAGAAAGTTTTGAAGCGATGAAAAAAGCTGTAGACTTTGTAAGAAACGAAAGAAAGCCTATAGTCGTTTGTGCTAAAACTGTACTGATCGGTCATCACACATCGGGTGTAAGAAGAGAATTCTATAGAGATGAGGAAGATTTAACAAAACATAGAGCTAAAGATCCAGGTGAGATTCTTAGAAAGCAACTATTAGAATCAGGAACAGACGAAGATCTTTTAAAGCAGATCACTAAAAAAGCCCGTCTGGAAGCTGAAGAGGCTTTTGAAAGAGCTAAAAATGCAGAAGATCCAAAACCTGAAACGGTTATGCAGCACGTTTTCGCTCCTACTCCAATTACAGAGGAAACGGGAACCCGTGAGCCTGCCGGCGGTGAAAAGATCGTTATGGTAGACGCAGCCATTCATGCAGTACAGGAACTGATGTGGAAACATCCCGAAGCGCTTCTTTACGGACAGGATGTAGGAGAGAGAATCGGAGGAGTTTTCAGAGAGACGGTGACTTTAGGAAAAAAATTCGGAAGCAAAAGAGTTTTCAATACGGCCATCCAGGAGGCATATATCATTGGATCAACAGCAGGAATGAGTGCTGTAGGACTGAAACCTATCGTAGAAGTTCAGTTTGCCGATTATATTTATCCGGGAATCAACCAGTTGATCACCGAAATTTCAAAATCAAGTTATTTAAGTCAGGGAAAATTCCCTGTGAGCAATATTATCCGTGTACCAATCGGTGCATATGGTGGCGGCGGACCTTACCACAGTGGAAGTGTTGAAAGTATTTTAGCCAATATCAAAGGAATCAAAATTGCTTATCCAAGCAACGCAGCTGATTTCAAAGGTTTATTAAAAGCGGCTTACTACGATCCGAACCCTGTTATCATGCTAGAGCATAAAGGTTTGTACTGGAGTAAAGTTCCGGGAACTGAAGATGCCAAAACCATTGAGCCAGCAGAGGATTATATCCTTCCTTTCGGGAAAGGTAAAGTGATCATTGAAGCAGATCAAAATGAAACCGAAAAAGGCAGAACGTTATTGGTGGTAACTTATGGAATGGGAGTTTACTGGGCAAAAGAGGCCGTAAAAAACTTTAATGGAAGAGTTGAAGTCATTGACTTGAGAACGATTATTCCTCTGGATGAAGAGCTTGTTTTTGAAAGGGTGAAAGCTCATGGAAAATGTATCGTTCTGACGGAAGAGCAATTGAATAATTCGTTTGCAGAAGCTTTTGCACACCGCATCTCGAAAAACTGTTTTAAGTATCTGGATGCTCCTGTAGAAACAATGGGATCTCTCGATACGCCAGCTGTTCCTATCAACCTGATATTGGAAAAAGAAATGCTTCCCAATGCCGAAAAGCTTACCAAAAAGATCGAAGAAATGCTGCAATATTAAACAGCAATATTAAATATATAAAACCTCTAATTTTTTTAGAGGTTTTTTTATTACATTTAATAAGCATTAGGATAACCCAATTTGGTATTTCTTTTGTTTATACCCACACCAAATTTCACACAGCATTATGATCACCACAAAATATGTCAATTACAAACAGGTTTTAAACTTATCCGGTATTCATCTGATCTGGATCTCAATTTGGTGTACATTGATTACAGCTCTGTTTTATTTTTTCAATTGGCACTGGATGATTATTCCCTGGGTTCCGGTGGCTTTGATTGGTACTGCAGAGGCATTTTTGGTGGGTTTTAAAAACAATCAGGCTTACGACAGATTATGGGAAGCAAGGAAAATATGGGGCGGAATTGTCAATTCAAGCCGATCTTTCGCATCCATGATGTACGCTTTTGATACTGAGAATGAGGAAGTCGGAACTTTTGATCTGGAAGACCGCAGAAAAAGAATTATTCACCGTCATATTGCATGGCTGTACACCTTCCGGGAGCAGCTTTTGGTTCCTGCAGAATGGGAGCACATCAGTGACGAGGGTGACAAATTCACAAACATCGATCTTAAACGTCACAGGCTGATCAAAGCAGGTTTTCCCGATTACGGAAGAACCCCGATCTTTTTGCATAAATATCTTTCAGAAGAAGAATTTGAACTGCAGTCTGAGTATAAAAATTTTGCAACTTATCTGATGTCTCAGCAGGCCAGGGAAATTAATGAACTGAAAAACAAAAAAATCATTTCAGAATTTAATCAGGTTCAGCTGCAAAACTGCATCAATGAGTTCTACAATTATCAGGGACAAGCCGAAAGAATTAAAAAATTCCCTTCACCAAGGCAGTTTGCAAGTACGGCATTTGTATTTAATATCCTTTTTATTCTCTTGCTTCCGCTAGGTTTGGTGAATGAATTTGCTAAATTGGGCGACTGGGGAATCTGGACTTCCATTCCTTTCTGTATCATTATCGGATGGATTTATATTATTATGGAACTGGTGGGTGATTATTCTGAAAACCCTTTCGCCGGATTAATGTTTGATGTTCCCATGCTTTCTATTTGCAGAGCTATCGAAATTGATCTTCTACAAATGGGTGGCGAACATGAAGATCTTCCGGAAGCTATTACTTCTAAAAATGGAGTCCTCATCTAAATTACAGAACAATTGCTGTTGTATTTTTCACTTCAGAGATCATAAAAGAACTGTGGGTACTTGCGATGTGCTGTAAAGCCGTTAGTTTCGTTAGCATAAAATTTCTGTAATCCTCCATGTCCTTCACTCCTATTTTAAGAATGTAGTCGTAATCACCACTCACATGGAAACATTCTGTGACTTCTTGTAAATTCAGGACTTCCCTTTCAAACTGGAGAACAAATTCCTTTTTGTGCTGTGTCAGTTTTATATGACAAAGCACAATAAAATCCCGGTTAATCCTATGACGATCCAACAATGCCACATATTTTGAGATCACCCCTTGATTTTCAAGCTTTTTGATACGCTCGTAAACTGCGGTTACAGATAAACCAAGCTTATAAGACAATTCTTTGGTGGTCTGCTTGCAATCTTCCTGAAGGTATAAGAGCAGTTTTTTATCAGTTTCATCAAAATTCATAGACAATTTTTTGGATAAAGTTTAACATTTTCAAATATAATAAACATATTTTCTAAATAAAATAATAATTATAGATTTATATTCTACATATTTAAATATATCTTGTAATTATTATGAAAACAAAGCATATTAGCCGTGTAAATAAAACTTTAAGCTTATGGAAAATTTTAATGCGGCTAATGAGATCCAGGATCTGCAATATTTTGGCGAATTTGGAGGGGTAAATCCATCAATTTCTGACAGCTCTACCTATACTTTTCTTTCTGCAAAAACGATGTTCGATACCTTTGAGGGAAATGCCGAAGGATGTTATCTGTATTCCAGACATTCATCCCCAATGAATCTCTATCTTGCCCAGGCATTGGCAAAAATGGAAAACACAGAGGCTGCCAACGTTACGGCATCCGGAATGGGCGCTATTACTTCTGTGTTGATGCAGGTTTGTAAAAGCGGTGACCATATTATTTCCAGCAGAACCATCTATGGCGGAACTTATGCTTTTCTTAAAAATTTCCTGCCGCCTTTTCATATTGACACCACTTTCGTAGATATCAGCAATTTTGAGTCTATAGAAAATGCTATAACCCCTAATACAAAAGTGATTTACTGCGAAAGTGTAAGCAACCCGCTCCTTGAAGTGGCAGACCTTAGAAAGCTTTCAGAGATCTGTAAAAAACACAATCTGAAACTCATCGTAGACAATACGTTCTCTCCTCTTTCTGTTTCACCTACGTTATTAGGTGCTGACATCGTAATTCATAGTTTAACAAAGTTCATCAACGGAAGCAGTGATACGGTGGGTGGTGTATACTGCGGAAGTCAGGAATTCATCAATGATACTAAAAATGTAAATAACGGAGCTTGCATGCTCTTGGGACCTACCATGGACAGTTTCCGTTCTGCAAGTATCCTTAAAAACCTGAGAACGCTTCATATCAGAATGAAACAGCACAGTCACAACGCGATGTATCTTGCTGAAAGATTTGAAAAAGATGGATTGAAAGTATCCTATCCAGGACTGAAATCACACAAGGACCATGAACTGATGAAAAGCATGATGTACGAGGAATACGGATTCGGAGGACTGCTGACAATAGATGCAGGCACCACTGACAAAGCCAATGAGCTGATGGAAATGATGCAGCAGGAAAATCTGGGCTACCTGGCAGTGAGCTTAGGCTTTTACAAAACTTTATTTTCATGCTCGGGAAGTTCGACTTCATCGGAGATCCCGGAAGAAGAGCGTGAAGCAATGGGCATATCGGACGGACTGATTAGATTTTCAATCGGGCTAGATCACGATATTGCAAGAACTTATGAAAAAATGCGGGAATGCATGCTAAAAACAGGCGTTCTCAACCATGAAACTCTACTCATATCCTAATTTATTGTTATAAAAGCTGTTAGAATTTCTGGCAGCTTTTATTTTTTTAATGCTACAGCTTCCGAGACTGCTATGACAGTGCAGTACAGAAAATATTTTTCTATTTAAGTAATCAGACACGCATTTATCCGGCAGCTTAATCGAATCAATCAAAGATTGATTCTCATCTTTGCATTTCTTAGATTCAGCACTATGAAATAATCTTTGCGTGAAAAAACATCATCTATTTTATATGGAAATGTTTCGGGAAAGCTTCCTCGGGCTTCATTCTGAAAATATTCAGGAGTACCCATGATTTCAGGAAACCATATCCGTAAGAGAACATCTGAATATAGGTTGAGATCACCGCCATGCCGGCAATGCTCACATTTTTGGTTACAATCATTGCATGAAACAATACCATGAACGTATACAGCCCGTAAAAGGCCAGAATAATCCCTCTTCCTAAAATAAAATATTCTATAAACCCTAAGATATATCCTAACATAAAAAGGGTAGGAAATGCAAATGAGATTTTTACATAATTGGGATGTCTCTGGTTAAGAATAGGCCTTGCACATCCGAACTGGTAAACCTGTTTAGAGAATTTACCAAAATCAACTCTCCGCTTATGATACACCGCAATATCATCAAAAAAGGCAGTTGTATAACCATTTTCCCAAAGTGTCATGGATAGATCCGGATCTTCGCCGATTCTCATTTCGGAAAAACCACCTACTTTTTCAAAAACCTCTTTTTTCACACCCATATTGAAACTTCTCGGCTGAAATCTGGAAACTGCTTTTTTGCTTCCTCTGATTCCACCCGTTGTAAAAACAGAGGTCATAGAGTATGAAATAGCTTTCTGCATGAGATTAAAACCTTTATGAGCTTTATCAGCACCTCCAAAAGCATCACATGGAATAGTGTCTGTATCTTTTTTAATGTTTTCAATATAATCCTTTTCCACAATCACATCACTGTCCACAAAAAGAAGCCATTCGTTCTGAGCTCTTTTCGCACCATAGTTTCTGCTAAGTCCGGGACCGGAATTGTCTTTTCTGAAGTATTTAATATCTAATATCCCGTCGAAATTATGGATGGTTGGTTTAAGATCAATAAGAGAACCATCGTCCACAATAATGACTTCAAACTCTTTATCTGTTTGCATAGTTAAAGAATTCAAAAGCTCAAAAAGTTCATCCTTTCGGTTGAAAATAGCAACGACAATGGAAATGGTAGGTCTCAAATTGAAAATTTGTCAAAATTACTTATTCGTGGAAGATCCTACAAACAGTTTAACAGCTTATTCAAAGAAATTAACTTTTAAACAGACAGGTAAAAGCATGCCATTGAAACTTTCAACACAATAATTTGACATTTTAAACAAAATCCGTACGAACAGCATCTTATACCTTTGTTATAGAATTTAAAACTAAAAAAATGATACAGAATACCCAACCATTACAGCATCCTGTCCAGTCAGGATTTAATGCAGAATCTACAGCACAGGAAGTCATTAAAGGAATAGATCTTACCGGAAAAACAGTAATCATCACAGGCGGCTATGCAGGAATCGGCCTCGAAACTACTAAAGCACTTGCATCTGCGGGAGCCAAGCTAATTGTTCCTGCAAGAGATATTGAAAAAGCAGGAAAGAATCTTGCAGGTATTAAGAATATTGAACTTGAAAAAATGGATCTGATAGACCCCGCGTCTATTGATGACTTTAGCCAAAGATTCCTGACATCCGGAAGAAAACTTGATTTGCTGATCAATAATGCCGGAATTATGTGGGTCCCTCTACGGAGAGACAGCAGGGGTATCGAGTCACAGCTGGCAACCAATTATCTTGGCCAGTTTCATCTTACAGCCAGACTTTGGCCCGCTTTGAAAAGATCAGGTAACGCAAGGGTTATCAGCGTTTCCTCATACGGCCACCAGATGTCCGAATTTAATTTTGAAGATCCCAACTTTCAACAAAGAGAATACCAGACCCTTCTGGGATACGGACAGTCGAAGACAGCCTGTAATTTATTTGCTGCAGCACTGGATGAAAGAGGAAAAAAGTTCAATATCAGAGCCTATTCCTTACATCCCGGGTCTATTTACGGAACTGATCTTGGAAGAGAAGAACCGATAGACCTTTTTATCCAGATAGGAACTCATGATAAAAATGGAAAAATAAAACCTGAAGTTGAAGCCAAATTAAAAACAATTCCACAAGGTGCTGCTACCACAGTTTGGTGTGCAACGAGCCCCGCTCTTCAAAATATTGGAGGAATTTATTGTGAAAACTGTGATATTGCCGAAATAGACCTCGGACATATAGAGCATAGATTTGACGAACCTGCAACAATACGCGGCGTACAGCCCTACTCAATTGATAGAGATAATGCAGAAAGATTATGGACGTTAAGCGAAGAAATGCTTGGTTTCAAATTCGATACGGAATAATCTCATTTTATACATTTGCATCTATAAACTAAAATCATGGATTTCAACATACAGTATATCACTCCGGACATCAAGCTCTCTACCTATGACGACAGGCTTTTCAAAACTGAAACAGTTTTTGAATTTCATATGCTGGTTTGGTTTATATCAGGGGAAACAAAGATTATCCAGGCTGATAAAACATATGTATTCAAGGCCGGGGATATTTTCCTGATTCCGAGAAATCATCTGGCCACAATCATCAATTATCCCAAAGACGGACTTCCCCATAAGGCTGTAGTAATGCACCTTACCACAGAACGGCTGAAACAGTTTTATGCTTCCATTGAAATGAAGCACAAAACCTTTAGCCGGGAGTCTAAAATCCATAGCTTTCAAGGCCATCCTTTACTGAAAAGCTGCCTGGCCTCCCTGATCCCATATTTTGAAATGAAAGGGCCTTTCCCGGAAAATATCGCTTCGTTAAAAATCATTGAAGCTATAAGTATTCTCAGGGAAATTGATAAAGATATAGACAATGTCCTGACCGACTTTGAAGAACCCGGAAAAATTGATCTGGTTGGATTTATGGAAAAGAACTATATGTTCAATATGTCTCTGGAAAAGTTTGGATACCTGACGGGAAGAAGTCTTTCAACATTCAACAGGGATTTCAGAAAGGTTTTTCAGACTACGCCGCAGCGGTGGCTTACCCGAAAACGCCTTGAGCTGGCTTATTATTATTTAAAGGAAAAACAAAAAAGACCTTCGGATGTATTTCTGGAGGTTGGTTTTGAAGATCTCTCACACTTCTCATATGCCTTTAAAAAACAATTTGGGCATGTACCTTCTGCTTTAAGCTGATTAACTTAACGATGATCCGCAGGCATAGATTTATACAAACATCATGAGTATTACTTGGACTTGAGATGGCAAGAGATCTGCGCAATCTGCTAAATCTGCGAGCAAAAAAATTAGCGCAAAGATCATTAACATTACTTCAGGTTTGAGACAGCAAAGAGGAAATCAACTTTATTGATTTGATGAAGGTGATGTTTTAAGAAAATGATAAAGTAAAAGCAATCACGAATTATTAAATAACAAAAAACCTTCCGTAGCGGGAAGGTTTCTATTTGCTATTGATTATTCTTTTTCAATTTTATGAAGCTTTTTCGTGCCCTCATACATTTCATACTGCAGGAATCTGGTTTCCAGTTTTCCGTTGAAAAGTTTGATCTTTCTTGAAGGGCGAAGCCCGATTTTCTTCACGGCTTCCAGATCAGAAGAAATCAGCCAGGCCAGTGTATTAGGATAATTGGTCTTAAATGTATCCCCTATTTTTTTATAAAAATCATCATCATTGATGGATATTCTCTCGTCATAAGGTGGATTGAAAACCATTAATAACGGGAAAAGTTCTTTTTTGGACTCAAAGAAATCCTGGGTTTTCACCTGGATCACATCATCCATTTCTGCCGCTTCAATATTGGTTCTGGCAGCATGCAACATTCTGTTATCAATATCATAGCCAACAATTTTCCCATTAAATTCTCTCACCCTGTTAACTCTAACTTCCTTGATTTTTGCAAAAAGATCAGCATCGTAATTCTTCCAGTTCTGAAATGCAAATCCTCTTCTGAATATCTGTGCAGGAAGATCCATTGCGATCATGGCAGCTTCCACAAGAAGAGTCCCCGAGCCACACATAGGATCCAGGAAATTTCCTTTTCCGTCCCAGCCTGCCAGCTGAAGCATTCCGCTTGCGAGCACTTCATTAATTGGGGCTTCACCCTGCTCTTTTCTATATCCTCTTTTAAACAGTGGATCTCCAGACGAATCAAGAGAAATAGTAACCAATTCCCTGTCTATATGAAGATGGAATTTGATATCAGGACTTCTCGTCTCTACATTAGGCCGTCTTTTAAATTTATCCTGAAAATAATCCACAATAGCATCCTTCATTTTAAGAGTCACAAACTGTGAGTGTTTGAACGTTTCAGAATTTACGGTGGAATCAATAGCAAAAGACTGATCTACATCCATATATTCCTCCCATGCAATGCCCGAAAGTTTATTATAAAACTGGTGCTGATTGAATGCCTTAAATTCAAAAACGGGAATTAAAATTTTTAATGCTGTTCTTGCAGAGTAATTAATTTTATAAAGAAAACCGAGGTCGCCTTCACAATTGACTGCCCGGTTTTTAATTTCAACGTTTTTTCCGCCCAATTTTTTGATCTCTTCAGCAAGGATCTGCTCCAGTCCGAAGAATGTCTTTATCTGAATTTTTAGATTTTCTGTGTCCATAAATATTAATTAAAAGATTTAATGCTTTAATAATGAAAAGATTACAGTTTCAATTTTGTTGTAAATTGAATTTTTCGCTCTTTCAATATTTAAATACTTTGCTTTTAACCGCACAAATTTAGTTATTTTTGCATTATGGAATGGTTTGAATCTTGGTTTGATACACCTTATTATCATCTTCTTTATAGTAACAGAGACTATACGGAAGCCGAAAATTTCATTACGAAGCTTACTGAAGACCTTCAGTTACCGCCTTCATCCAAGATCATTGATCTGGCCTGTGGAAAAGGAAGACATTCTGTTTTTCTGAATAAACTGGGCTATGATGTACTGGGACTGGATCTTTCCAGACAGAGTATAGAATTCGACAAACAGTTTGAAACTCAAACCTTGCTCTTCGGTGTTCATGACATGCGAAACCCGATTGATGCTGATCCTATGGATGCCGTATTCAATTTATTTACGAGTTTCGGATATTTTGATAATGAAAATGATGATAAAAAAGTTTTCCAGTCGGTTTACAATGTTTTAAAACCGGGAGGTTATTTTGTTCTGGATTATCTAAATGAAGAATATGTAAGAAGAAATATAACTCCTGAATCCACAATAACCCGTGGTACTATTGATTTTAAAATCCTGAAAAAGATTGAGGGAAGACATATCGTTAAGGACATCCGTTTTGAAGCGGACGGAAAACCTTTTCATTTCTTTGAAAAAGTGAAGCTTCACACTTTGGAGGCCATTAATTCTTATGCATCAGAATGCGGTTTTGAAAGGGTAAAGATCTGGGGTGATTATCAGCTGAATGAATTTAACAGGGAAGTTTCACCACGCTGCATCAATTTATTTAAGAAAAAAGCATGATAACAGTTGTTTTACTGATATTAAGCGTTATTACAGGAGTTTTCCTCGGCAAGCATTTCGGAAAAAAAGAAAAGCTGGCTAAAAATCTTTTGGTTCTGAGTGCAGGATTTCTGATCACCATCTGTTTGAACGAGGTTTTTCCGCAGGTTTATACTTCAGAAGCAGGAAGCAGCCTTGGAATTTTCGTTATCGCAGGAGTTCTGCTTCAGATGATCCTTGAAGCTTTAACAAAGGGTTTTGAGCACGGACATTTCCATCATCATAGTGAGCATAATATTCTTCCTGTTGCATTAATGGTAGGGTTGTTTATTCATGCTTTTATTGAAGGTATTCCCTTAGCCAACGAAGAGCAGCAACTGTCCCCTTATCTTCTGGGCATTGTATTTCATAATCTTCCGATTTCATTTATACTCGGTGCATTTTTATTTAACAGAAAGAATGAGTCTAAGACTTCGCCTTATCCGTCTTTATTGATTGTGGCCTTATTTGCGCTGGCTTCACCGATGGGAATGCTATTGGGAAATTATTTTAATCCTGATCTGCAACCCTATTTTCTGGCTATTGTAGGAGGGATTTTTCTCCACATTTCATCCGTGATCATTTTTGAAAGTAATAAAAACCACAATATCGACTGGATAAAAATTGGTCTTGTCATCCTTGGTGTTTCTTTAGCATTGATTATGCATCTCTTCCATCATCATCCTACAGGACATTCTCATTAAGAGTCTAAGGATGAAGTATAGAACAGATATTCTTAAGTAACAAGTTCACCATTTAATTCAACGAAAAATAAGAAGCTCCGGATCTTACGATCCGGAGCCTCAATTTAATCACTCATTACACAATCTGGAATTAGAACTTCCAGCCGAATGTAATAAAGAAGTTATTTCTGTTATTTTTCACTTCTGAGACTACAAAATAATCTGATGACAGAATACTGTTATCTGAATAATAGGCAGTATCAGTACTCGGGTTTCCTGTTTCAATACCTCGTAAGAAAGGATTACTGTATTTAGAGGTCACATACTGGTATGATGCATCTATGTAAAAAGATTTGAAATCATATCCCAAACCGAATGAAGCAAGGTTTCTGCTGTTAAGCATCATATTGCTGTATGACTGGTCTGAAGTGGAAGCATCAGGATTTACCTGACTTACCGTCAAAGCATCAAAAGGATTAGATACATAAGAATAACCTCCTCTTAATCTAAACTGTTTTAATCTGTATTCTGCTCCTATCCTTACTTCAGATAAGTTTTTATAATTATCTTTGAAGAAACTGTTGAGTTCAGTTTCTGTACCTGTAACGACTTTGTATTTAGGTTTTGTCAGACCCAGCGTATAATCTACATTTAATGAGAAGTTTTTGCTGGCAACAAATGCGGCACTTACTGTAGCCTTAAGCGGTGTTGTAAGATCACGGCTTTCACTATCCGTTCCATCTCCGAAATTCGGATCATTATAGAACCTGTAATCTCTGTCTATACGCCAGAATGTAGGTGTTTCTATAGCACCTCCGATTCTGAAATTAGGACTAAGTTTACCGATCACCCCTACAGAAGCTGAAAAACCTGAAGACCTTTCAAGAAAAGGAGTACTCTGTCTGTCAAAATATTCTAAAGAGCCATTTGATAAGGATTGGAAAGCTGCAGTATCATATTGATCAATTGATGCATTGAAAAAATTCAATCCTGCACCGATATATACATTATGATTATAATTGGCTCCTACCCCAAAGCTTGTTTTTGATAGGTTTCCATATCTGTTATAAGCATGCCCCGCAAATGATGCACTCTTATCAGTAAAATCCTTGATAACATCACTGCTTCCAGGAGATTCCACATAATTATCCAATGACTGATTGGAGTAATTAATCCCGATATTGATAAATTTCCATCCTGATGCACTCATCAGAGGGAAAGACATTACTGCTCCTATGTTTCCAAGATCGGTATTTGTTTTACTATAATCGATGGTAGATCCTGCCCAGGTACTTTTATTTTTATTGGCTGCAATAGACAGCGTTCCTGAAACTTCTCCCGAAATGGCAACCCCTAAACCTGCGGGGTTCGTCAGCAGTGAATTGGCATCTCCTCCTAATGCTCCGTTAGCTCCTGCCATTGCATTAAACTTTGACGAACCCACCATAGGAGTGCTGGAATAAACATCTACAGTATTTCTTAATATAGAAACATCCTGAGCCTGCGCAAAAAATGCTGCGGCAACGCCCATTAATACTAAAGATTTTTTTAACATTATTTTTTTTAATAGTTATTAAGTTTGAAATTATCTGCCGCCTCTGAAGCCGCCACCTCCGCCGCCGGATCTCATACCGCCACCGGAAGAACCACCGCTTCTGAAACCGCCGGAAGAACTTCCGCCTGATCTGAAGCCGCCACCATCATTGGATCGGAAACCACCATTATTATAATTAGGTTGAGTGTTATAATTTTGTCTCGGTTGAGAACCTGAATTACGGAATCCACCTGATTGTTGCTGATTTCTATAGCCTCCGTTCGAATTCCCTTGTCGGAATCCTCCGTTGTTATATGAGCCATTGTTTCTGTAACTGCCATTGGAACCATTTCTGAAACCTCCGCTGGTGCTTCCGTTTCTGAAACCGCTATTGTTATTCTGGAAACCGTTTCCACTGTTTCTGAAACCGCCTCTGGACGTATTGGTTCTATACACAGCATTCGTTAAACCAGGATTACTGAAACCGCCGCCACCGCTTCTTCTGCTATAAATTGGTCTGTAACTGTTACCCCAGTAACCGCCACCGTAATATGGATAACCGTAGTATCCACCCCAGAATGGATCATAATATCCGCCCCAGTAAGGATTTCCCCAGCCCATAGAGCCTCCCCAGCCCCAGCCGAAAGATCCGCCCCAGCCCCAGGATAAGCCCATACCCCAGCCCCAACCGCGGTTCATACCCCAATAAGGGCTATAACCACCATACCATCCCCAAGGAGATCCCCAGGAATTGTCATAATAGTTGGTCTGAGCACCGGCAAATGCACCCCAGTCTGAATCTGTAGCATTGGTATTCCAGTTGTTATCACTCCAAGTATTGTATCTGTTATCTTGTTCTCTGGAATTAGCCTGCGCATTTTGAATCACATTAGAGTCCTGGTAATAATCGTAATTTTCACCTACTCTGTTTCCGCCATCATTGATGATCACTCCTTCTGGCAGCGTATCTTTATTAGGGTCATAGTATACCCCATCGGTCTCTGTATAACCGCCCATTTGAGCGCCACAGGACACAAGTAGTAATCCGCCTGATATTGCCAGAATCCCTTTGGATTTTAGCAGACCAAGCAAATTTTTATGTATATTTCTTTTCATGATAACGTAAAGATTTTTAATTTAAATTATATTTGCAACCTGTACCAAAAATGTACCAAAACACTGGTAAAAAAATCTATCAAAAATAGATTTTTATTTTTAGATTACAATAATGTACAAAAGTTAAAAAAATTTTAAAAAATAATGGCAAAATTAACCTCAAGAAGCGAAGATTACAGCAAATGGTATAATGAGTTGGTGGTAAAAGCTGACTTAGCTGAAAACTCTGGAGTGCGAGGATGCATGGTGATTAAACCATACGGCTATGCAATCTGGGAAAAAATGCGTGATGAAATGGATAAAAGATTCAAGGAAACAGGTCACGTTAATGCTTATTTTCCGCTTTTTGTGCCCAAAAGCCTATTTGAAGCCGAGGAAAAAAATGCAGAAGGTTTTGCTAAAGAATGTGCAGTAGTTACCCACTATAGACTAAAAACAGATCCGGACAATCCACACAAACTTATTGTAGATCCGGATGCAAAATTAGAAGAAGAACTTATCGTGCGTCCTACTTCTGAAGCCATTATCTGGAATACTTACAAAAACTGGATCCAGTCTTACAGAGACCTTCCTATATTAATCAACCAGTGGGCCAATGTTGTCCGTTGGGAAATGAGAACCCGTCTCTTCCTGAGAACGGCAGAATTTTTATGGCAGGAAGGCCACACAGCACATGCTACCAAAGACGAAGCAATAGAAGAAGCTGAAAAAATGAATGATGTCTATGCGGATTTTGCTGAGAAATTCATGGCGATGCCTGTTGTTAAAGGAATAAAGACTCCGTCTGAAAGATTTGCCGGAGCTGATGAAACTTATTGTATTGAAGCATTGATGCAGGACGGAAAAGCCCTTCAGGCAGGTACATCACACTTCCTTGGACAGAACTTCGCAAAAGCTTTCGATGTAAAGTTTACCAATAAAGAAGGTAAGATAGAACATGCCTGGGCAACATCATGGGGAACTTCCACACGTCTTATGGGCGCCCTGATCATGACCCATTCTGATGATTTCGGATTGGTACTTCCTCCAACTTTGGCACCCATTCAGGTGGTTATTGTTCCGATCTTTAAAGGAGATGAACAGTTGGCGCAGATCAGCGAAGTGGCACATGATATTCAGTCTAAATTGAAAGCCAAAGGAATTTCCGTAAAATTTGATGACGATACGCATAACAAACCGGGATGGAAATTTGCAGAATATGAATTAAAAGGTGTTCCTGTAAGAATAGCTTTAGGACCTAAAGACCTGGAAAATAAATCTGTAGAGATCGCAAGAAGAGATAACCTTACAAAAGAAGTTCGTTCCATTGAAGGTATTGATACTTATATCGAAGAATTACTGCAGACCATCCAGAAAGACCTTTATGAAAATGCTTTAAACTTCAGAAAGGATAATATTACACGAGCAGATAATTACGAAGAATTCAAGAAAGTGCTGGAAGAAAAAGGAGGCTTTATCTATGCACATTGGGATGGAACTGCTGAAGAAGAAGAGCAGATCAAGGATGAAACGAAAGCTACTATCAGATGTATACCTCTAGATGATGATACCGAAGAAGGTATTTCTCTCATCAGTGGAAAGCCTTCTAAAAGACGTGTATTATTCGCAAAAGCATATTAATTTTTTTTGATGATTTTCAAAAACTTAGCTGAAAATTAAATAAATATTCAAAAAAAAATAACATTGGACAGATTTTTGTTTAAATTTATGCAACATTAATCTAAAAAATAATTTATTATGTCTTTAAATGTCATTGATTTAATTAAAGGACAGCTAGGTCCCGCTTTGGTTTCACAAGCAGCTTCACAATTTGGAGAAAGTGAATCAGGTATTTCAAAAGCAATTGGAGGTATGCTTCCTGCAGTGTTAGGAGGATTAGCAAATAATTCTAATAATCCGGGAGTTTTGGATGCAATTACCAATGCCTCGTCGAGTGGTATTTTAGGAAATTTAATTGGAGGTACTTCTGGTAGCCCTGTAATTTCCAATCTGTTGACTTCTATCTTTGGAGACAAGATCAGCGGAATAGTAAATGCTATTGCTACTTATGCAGGAATTAGTAATAATTCTTCCAGTTCGCTGCTGAACTTAGTGACAGGAGCTACGGTAGGTACTATCGGAAAATATGCTGCTGATAATAATTTGGATAAATCTGGTATTTCAAACCTATTAGGAGAACAAAAGGGAATTATTTCTTCACTTCTGCCAGCAGGACTTTCTCTTGCTTCTCTGAATATCGGAGACTGGGCAAAAGGGTATAAGTTTGATAACGATAACGATACGATTAGACCAGCTGCCAGCGAAGAGCCTAAAATAGAAGTTACAAGAAGTACAACAGCTGCAGGAACCAATCCTGACAGAAATAATAATGATGGCGGAGGATCTATCTGGAAATGGTTGCTTCCGCTTTTACTTTTAATTGCTGCAGGTTATTTCTTGTGGAAACAGTGTGAAAAGAAACAAACCACTACCACTACAACAACAACTGATTCTACGGCATCTACAACGGATACAGCTGCAACTGTTACCACTACAGATACATCAGCTACGACAACTGCTCCGGCAGCTAAAACTGATGAAAACATTGATCTTAACGGTGTGATGCTGAAAGGTTATAAAGGAGGAATGGAAGATCAAATGATCACCTTCCTGAAATCTGGAGATTATAAAAATGCTGCAGACGATGCCGCATTAAAAGATAAATGGTATGATTTTGACCATGTGAATTTCAAAATGGGAAGTTCTACAGAATTGGAAGCAGGTTCTCAGGGGCAGCTTGATAATTTAGTAGCAATTTTAAAAGCATTCCCGGATGCAAAGATCAAAATCGGAGGTTATACTGATAAAACAGGTAACGAAGCAAACAATGTAAAACTATCTAAAGCAAGAGCTGAATTTATTAAGTCTGCTTTAGTTAAAGCTGGAGTTGGTGCTCAGGTTTTAGAAGCAGAAGGTTACGGAAGCAAATTTGCTAAAGTAGATGCTAAAGCTTCTGATGCTGAAAGAGCTGCAGACAGAAAAATGGCGGTAAGATTTGCAAAATAAATCTTAAATCGATAAAACAGAATCCCGGAAAGTAATTTTCCGGGATTTTTTTTGTTCTGAATTTTGTATTTATATTTATTTAATTAAATTTGTTAGTCATTTCTAACATTTATGAATCTTAAATTAAATAACGCCTGGCGTAAAGATAAAACTTCCCACTCCCTCTCGGAGGTATATTCCTCTATAAAAGTTCCACGAAATGCTCCGTTCTGGCGAAAGTATCTGGCTTTTGCAGGCCCGGGACTGATGATTGCTGTTGGATATATGGACCCTGGTAACTGGGCTACGGATATTGCAGGTGGTGCACAGTTCGGGTATACACTTCTATCGGTCATTCTTATTTCCAATATTTTCGCTATGGTTTTACAACATTTATCTGTAAAATTAGGTGTTGTCGCTGAAAGAGATCTGGCTCAGGCATGCCGGGATCATTTTAGTCCCACAACCAATTTTATCCTTTGGATATTCTGTGAAATAGCTATTGCCGCCTGTGATCTCGCCGAGGTGATAGGCTCAGCTATTGCCCTTAACCTTCTCTTTCACATTCCACTCACCTGGGGAATTGTGATCACTACAGTAGATGTTCTGGTCATTCTTTTACTTCAGGCTAAGGGTTTCAGATGGATAGAAAGTATTGTTGGTGGACTTATTTTTATCATTCTAGCCTGTTTTATATATGAAATTGTAATTTCACAACCGGCATTTAATGAAATTCTGGGTGGGCTGGTTCCTCAAAAAGAGATCATTCAAAATCCAGCGATGCTTTATATTGCTATCGGAATTTTGGGAGCTACCGTCATGCCACACAACTTATATCTTCACAGCAGCATCGTCCAGACAAGAGATTATGAACGTAACCGTGAAGGAAAAAAAGAAGCGATAAAATTTGCCACTTTAGACAGCACAGTTTCCCTGATGCTCGCGTTTTTCATCAATGCGGCAATCCTGATCCTGGCTGCTGCAACATTCCATACAACAGGAAATGAACATGTGGCAGATATTCATGATGCTTACAAAATGCTTACTCCGATTTTAGGGGCTTCTATGGCAAGTATTGCATTTGCAATTGCGCTGCTGGCATCAGGTCAGAATTCTACACTTACCGGAACCCTTGCGGGTCAAATCGTCATGGAAGGCTTTTTAAATATCAGATTAAAACCATGGCTCAGAAGACTGATCACCAGACTGATCGCTGTAATTCCAGCTTTAATTGTCGCCATTCTTTATGGTGAAAAAGGAACAACCGATCTGCTGGTTTTAAGTCAGGTCATCTTATCAATGCAGCTGAGTTTCGCCGTAGTGCCACTGGTAATGTTTACCAATGATAAAGCTAAAATGGGAGAATTTGTAAACAAACCTTTTCTAAAAATCTGCGTCTGGATTATCTCAGTTGTCATTATTGTTTTAAACCTATATCTGCTCTATCAAACGTTTACAGGATAGAGAATTGTGAATCGTTAGATCAATAATTCACAACTTACTTGCGAAGCAAAATTGACCATTCACAGAAATATTCAACCATGTGAATACTGAATTATCAATGGTGAATTGTTACAGCAACGAATAATTCACAGCTCACTTTGCGAAGCAAAATTGACCATTCACAGAAATATTCAACGAATGTGAATACTGAATTGTCAATGGTGAGTCGTTACAACAACCAATAATTCACAAACTCACTTGCGAAGCAAAATTGACCATTCACAAAAAAAATCCAACAATTTTGAATAGTGAAAGATTAATTACAAATCATACTACCTACAATAATCTGCTCACTTGCAAAGCAAAATTGGCAAATTCATCCTTCTTATTCACGATTAAGGCAGTCATATTCTGCCTTAATGTCCATATTTTATATTTGGCAGACTCTTTGTGAAACAATCTTTAAATAAATATTGGATTATGGAAAATAAGGATATTAACGAAGAAAGCATCAATAATCAGGAAGAAAACAAAATTCAGAACGAAGCGGCATCTGAAGACAATGTGACAGCTACACCTACTCCGGAGGAACTTTTGGCAGAGGAAAAAGACCGTTACATCAGATTGTATGCAGAGTTCGAAAACTATAAAAAAAGAACGGCAAAAGAGAAGATGGAATTCTTCCAGTATGCCAATCAGGATATGATGATTTCCATGCTTGGAATTCTGGATGATTTCGAGAGAGCTTTAAAAGAAATTGCTAAAAACGGGAATTCATCTGACCTTCAGGGTGTAGAACTCATTTATCAGAAATTTAAAAACAGACTTACCGAAAAAGGCTTAAAAGCGATGGAAGTAAATGCAGGAGACACCTTCAATGTAGACTTCCATGAGGCAATTACACAGATTCCTGCACCATCGGAAGATCTAAAAGGCAAAATCGTAGATGTTATTGAAACAGGATATACTTTAAGTGATAAGGTGATCCGTTTTGCAAAAGTAGTAACAGGAAACTAAAAATATTAATGATAAATGATGAGTGATCAATGATGGATATACATTGTTTATCACTCATCAACAATCAATTATAAGCATTATGTCAAAAAGAGATTATTACGAAGTTCTTGAGATCAGTAAATCTGCATCAGCTGAAGAGATAAAGAAATCATACCGAAAAATGGCGATCAAATTTCACCCGGATAAGAATCCCGGTGATAAAGAAGCTGAAGAAAAATTTAAAGAAGCGGCTGAGGCTTATGAAGTCCTTAGCGACGATCAGAAACGTGCCAGATACGATCAGTTCGGGCATTCCGGAATGAGCGGCAATGGTGGTTTCGGAGGCGGAGGCTTCGGAGGCGGTATGAATATGGAAGATATTTTCAGCCAGTTTGGAGATATTTTCGGAGGAGGAGGCTTCGGTGGTTTTGGCGGTGGCGGCGGAGGTCGTCAGCAGGTGAAGGGTTCCAATTTAAGGATCAGAATCAAACTGAATCTTGAAGAAATGGTGAACGGCACACAGAAAACCATCAAAGTCAAAAAAATGAAGATGGCAGAAGGTGCTACTTCAAAAGTATGCCCTACCTGTAACGGTTCCGGTGTTCAGCTTAAAGTGATGAACACGATGTTCGGACAGATGCAGACGCAGACTACCTGTGGTACCTGTCAGGGAATCGGTAAAGTAGCCGATAAAATTCCTGCAGGAGCCAATGCGCAGGGACTGATCAAAGATGAAGAGGAAATTTCAATTAATATTCCGGCGGGTGCAAGAGACGGTATTCAGCTTAATGTAAGAGGAAAAGGAAATGATGCTCCATTCGGTGGAATTCCGGGTGATTTATTGGTGATCATTGAAGAGGAAGTAGATAAAACGATCAAGAGAGAAGGCGATAACCTTCACCAGGAATTATATATCTCGTATGCGGAAGCTGCGTTGGGCGCTAAGAAAGAAGTACCTACTGTAGGTGGTAAAGTGAAAATTACTATTGATCCGGGGACACAGTCAGGAAAGATCCTGAGACTGGCAGGAAAAGGTCTTCCAAGCATTGACAGCTATGGTAAAGGCGATATGTTCATCCATATCAATGTATGGACACCACAGAAGCTAACAAAGGAGCAGAAAGATTTCTTTGAAAAGCAGATGTCCAGCGGAGAAATGATTGCAGAACCTTCCGGAAAAGAAAAAACTTTTTTTGATAAAGTAAAAGATTTATTCAATTAAATATTTAAAAGAGACTTTTTAGCAAGTCTCTTTTATTTTTTTGATTTTAAAACGACTCGGAGCGGCTTCTACGAAGCCGCTCCGAGTCGTTTATTATATATCAGTCCTATTTCTTCTTTACCAAAGAAACAACACTCTTTCCCATTGTAAAAAGCGCAACAGCAGCTAATCCTCCTGTAAGTCCGAGAATAATTTCTTTTAAAATAGTAAGAAACTTATCAGAAGACCAGGAAGGCAAAAAGTGGTGAAGAAATTCCACTCTGTGGGCAAAAATACCGCCGGCAACCATAATCAAAGCAACCGTACCAATAATCCCTAAAGCTTTAATAACAATAGGTAAGGCTTTCACCAATAAATGCCCAAGCTTTCCAAAGAAGCCTTTATCATTACTTTTTTTGATTAATTTGAATCCTGCATCATCCATCCTTACAATTAAAGCAACAATTCCGTAAACTCCCACTGTCGCTATAAATGCAACCAGGCTTGTCACCAAAATCTGTGTAATAAAAGGGTGACTTTCTTCTAAAACCGTTCCTAAAGCAATGATGACAATCTCAATAGATAAAATAAAATCCGTGGTAATGGCCGATTTTACCTTTGTTTTTTCTATTTCTTCATCACTTCTTTCATCTTCTACAATTTCTTCCACAACTTCATGGCCTTTTTTATCTCGATGAAAAAGAAATTCTATGATTTTTTCAACTCCTTCAAAAGCAAGGTACAAACCTCCCAGAATCAGCACATAATTAATTGCCGGAGCATAAAGCCAGTTTAGAAGGAATACAACAGGAAGAATAATCAACTTGTTAATAAAAGAACCTTTTGTAATTGCCCACAAAACCGGAATTTCCCTTGAAGAAAGAAAACCAGTGGCTTTCTCTGCATTCACAGCCAGGTCATCACCTAAGATACCGGCTGTTTTCTGTGTAGCTATTTTACTTGTAACGGCTACATCATCCATCAACGCTGCAATATCATCTAAAATTGCAAAAAAACCAGACGCCATATTGTTTTAATATTATTTTAATATATGTTAAGTTCAACAAAAATAATTATTAAAATCTATTTTTATTTGTTTCTGAATATTAATTTTAAATATTTTCTATGATGGATTGCTTATTTAACAAAAGTCTGCTTAATTTTAAATCGTTTTAAAACGATTATACCATGCGCCATAAACATACTGTTTTTTTCTTAGGATGTATCACTTTCTTCCTAAGTGCATTTCTTTCCCCATTAAAAGCTCAAAAAAAAGCTGACAATCCCGAAGAAAACATCGAACGAAAAAAGCAGGCTATAGATAGTGTCATACAATCTTATGCTGGTATCAACAAATTTAACGGAACTGCACTGATCCATTATCAGCATAAAACATTTTTCGAAAAATCCTACGGATGGCAGGATGCGGAAAAGAAGATTCTTAATCAGGATAAAAGTATTTACCAGATTGCTTCTTTAACCAAATCTTTTACTGCATTGGTCATTATAAAACTTAGCGAAGAAGGAAAACTTTCGGTGAAAGATCCGCTCTCTAAATTTATACCGGATTACCCCAGAGGAAATGAAATTACTGTTGAGAATCTGCTAAACCACACATCAGGAATTTATGAAGCGTTGCGAAACAAGGAGTATTTCCGCCTTATCCACACGGGAGAAAAGATTCCAAAAAGTAGGGAAACTTCATTTTTTAAAGATGAACCGTTGGATTTTGACCCGGGTACCCAGTTTTCCTACACCAATTCCGGATATATCCTGCTGGGAATAATCATTGAAAAAATAACAGGGTTGTCTTATGAAGAGGCTGTAACAAAATTTATTCTTGAACCTCTGGAAATGAATCACACCGGATTCGATTACCCTGCATTGAAAAGTCCTGACAAAACAGTTCCCTATTCTTATATATCAAAAACAAAACAGGTAAAAACCGAAATATGGAATCCGGATTTAACCGGCTCTGCGGGACAAATTTACAGTACTGCGGAAGACCTGTACAAATATTATACGGGTTTAAGGGATTATAAAATTGTATCCAAAGAAGCATTCAAAAAAGCGACAACACCTTACCTGAGTGGCTACGGCTACGGTTGGTTCATTGATGATCTGTATGGGAAAAAACTGATCAATCACGGAGGAAATATTGAAGGAGCAACAAGCTATTTTGCCATGCTTCCTGAAGAGGATATTTGCATTATCCTGCTCAATAATATCACGAGCAAAAAATTGGAAAAAGCCGGCAATACTATTCTGGCCGTCCTTTTAGACCAACCTTATGATCTTCCAAAGCCTAAAAAAGAGATAACCCTGGATCCTGTGATAGTCAAAAAATATGCGGGTAATTATGTACTTTCGAAAGATGAAACCATTCATATTATTGATAAAAACGGTCAGCTTTTTATTCAAAATAATACCGGTCCAAAAGTACGAATACTGGCTGAGAAAGAAGATGCTTTTTTCCTTCAGGATGGTGATACAGAAATTACTTTCGTCTTCAAAAAAGGTGAAAAGGATGTTGTGATGATTAAAAAAGGACTTTCCTCAAAAACGGCTGAAAAGCAGTAAAAAGTGGTGAAGGAAAATTTTTAGTAAGTTCATTCTGTTTCAAAATAACATTTCCTTTTCTGAAATAACCTTTGAATCTTTGATTGAAACGTTAAAAATCATCTTTTCTGAAGATTCTTTACGGTAATTTTTCTGTAAATTTAATTAATGAAAAAGCTCGTTCTCAGGTACCATTTTTTTGTTGTAGGCTGTCTCAGTTTCCTGCTACAGTCATGTAACACGAAATTCAGGGTTTGGGTAGGGACAGGCGGTCAGCAGAAAATTTATAATCTGAAATACGGTGAGCATAAAAGACAGAAGATGGATGTTTTCCTACCGTTGAACTATGCTGAAGATTCCCCTGTCATTCTTATTGTGCATGGAGGAGCCTGGACTCTTGGAAAAAAGGAGCACATGATCAAGATTCAGAAAATGCTTTTTGAACATAAGATCCCAAGTATCAATATGAATTACAGACTGGTTTCTAAAGGCAAAAAAATTACGTATAAACAACAACTCGAAGATATTGGTCTGGCTATAGAAAAATTCAATTCTCTTGCTGAAAAGGCAGAACTTCAGCCGAATAATTACATTTTATTGGGAGAAAGCGCCGGCGGGCATCTTGCCCTGCTCTACGGCTATAGGCATCCGGAACAGATCAAAAAGATCATTTCACTGAGCGGACCAACAGATTTTTACAGCCCTGAATATCTGAATTCATTTTACTCAAAATATTCTTCTCCTACTTTCCAGAAGGTGGTAGGAACAAAATTTGACCGTAAAAATATATCTGAAGCCTTCAAGAAAGCCAGCCCGATTGCCAATATATCCAACGTTCCTACACTCCTTTTTCAGGGAAATAACGACTTCTTAGTAAATCAACATCAGGGACTTTCTATGGATTCTGCCCTTACAAAGCAGAATGTTCCTCACAAACTGATCTTTATGGAAAGAACAGGCCATGTACCGAGGTTTTTCAGCAAAATAAAAAGAGACAGCATTATCTATCCCAACATTGTGGAATGGATAAAAAAATAACCCGCTGAAAAGCAGGTTATCTATTATATTTTATTGTATTTTTATTCAGAATCTTTGTTTTCGTATTTAGAAAAATCTTCTTTTTTACCAAAAACAAATTTAATGATCACCGGAAGTGTTGTTACCAAAACAATGACAATAATAATGTACTCCAGTTTTTCTTTTAAATTGATTCCAAACTGTTCCATAAACAATTTGTCAAGATAATGTCCTGCAAAAATCAAGATAAATGACCATAATACCGCACCGATAATATTATCTCTTAAGAACTCTTTTTTATCCATCTTCACAATTCCTGCAACAATGGGAGTAAAAGTTCTCACAACCGGTAAGAATCTTGCCATAATAATAGCTAGTGCCCCATGTTTTTCAAAGAAATCATGAGCTTGGTAAAGATACTTTTTCTTGAAAAGCATTGAGTCCGGTCTTTTATATAAAGCAGGGCCTGCTTTTCTTCCGAAATAATACCCAACTTCATTTCCTATGATAGCAGCTAGAGCTACTCCTGAAGCTAAAATAGTGGTATCTAAGAAATCGCTTCCTGTAGAACCAAACGTCTCTTTGATGATTTCAACGGCATAAATTCCTGACACAAACAGTAATGAATCTCCAGGCAGGAAAAATCCTACAAAAAGACCTGTTTCAGCAAAAACAATAAATAAAATAAGCCAGAACCCACCCATTTTTATATAAAACTCGGGGTTCAGTAAATCTCTCCAGCTATTGAAATCTTCCATATATAACGATTAACAACAAAAGTAAGCGTAAAATGTCTTAAACAAAAATTAATTATAAGTTTTTAACTAAAATACAGGCATGATATTTTACAAGTCCATATCATCGTCTGAAACTGCCGTACCATCGGCCATCAGGAAGGCTTTCAGGAATGGAGTAAGATTACCGTTCATCACAGAATCCACATCTGAAGTTTCATGACCGGAACGGACATCTTTTACCAGTTTGTAAGGATGCATTACGTAGTTTCTAATCTGGCTTCCCCACTCTATTTTCATTTTGTTGGCTTCGATCTCGGTTCTAGCCTTCAAACGTTCTTCAAGCTCCATTTCATATAGTCTTGAACGAAGAAGCTGCATGGCTTTTTCTTTATTCTGAAGCTGTGAACGGGACTCAGAGTTTTCAATGATGATTCCTGTTGGTGCGTGACGAAGACGTACGGCAGTTTCTACCTTGTTGACGTTCTGCCCTCCCGCCCCGGAAGACCTCATGGTTTCAAATGAAATATCCGCAGGATTGATGTTGATCTCAATCGTATCATCCACCAACGGATAGACATATACAGATACGAAACTTGTATGACGTTTTGCATTGCTGTCAAAAGGGGAAATCCTTACCAGTCTGTGGACGCCATTTTCACCCTTCAGATACCCGAAAGCATATTCACCATCAATTTCAAGGGTAACGGTTTTCACTCCGGCTACCTCTCCTTCCTGATAGTTGAGTTCACGCATTTTGTAACCTTGTTTCTCAGCCCACATTGTATACATTCTCATCAGCATGGCAGCCCAATCACAACTTTCTGTACCTCCTGCTCCCGCAGTGATCTGAAGAACAGCTGAAAGCTCGTCTCCTTCGTTGGAAAGCATATTTTTAAATTCCAGATCTTCGATCTTTTCTACAAGCTTAGGAAATGTTTCATCCAGCTCTTTTTCAGATTCCGGATCTTCTTTGGCAAATTCCAACAGCACCTGCAGATCTTCAAACTGGGTTCTGATCTCTTCATAATCCTCTACCCATCTCTTTTTGGAACGGAGTTGTTTCAGAAAGGTTTCTGCTTCTTTTGGAGCATCCCAAAATTCGGGAGCAGCTGTTTTTTCATCATCATTCGCTATTTCGATCTTCTTTTTTTCGATCTGAAGATATTTGTGTAGGTCTTCAATTCTGGATTGAACTTCTTTTATATGGTCGTTGTTGATCACGAAATTTTTATTTTAAGCAAAAATACGGAATTCTTTTGTGAGTTGGAATGCGGATTGGGGTTTCGGTATTCGAGTTTGCAGGTTTGCAGAGATGATAAAATGATTAATATGTATTTATTCAAATATTATTTCTGCTTCAAAGCTCTTCCTCAGGAATTCTTTTGATTTTTTACTTTCAATTTTGAAACCAAACATTGTTAAAGTATACACAAATAAGAGCATAGCCATAGGAGCAAAAAAAAGTAGAGATATTTTTTCCTGCGCTATACATATGCCTATTAAAAAGAATAAAACGAACCCACACCACATTATTAAAAAAAGAAATACAAACACTTGTAATCTCATAGTAACTTCAATTTGAGTTCCGTAGTTATTTTTTTGAATTATCCCTTTTATTTGGGGAAGAAAAGAATTTCTGTTATTTATAATTCTATTGATTTCAAAACTGTTATTATTTATAAATCCCTCATACTCTTTTACTGATGTTTTACCAAAACGGAATTTTTTGGGTTCAACAAAACCTGAAAGCTTTGTCATTATTTCCTCTTCAGACAAATTGGTTCTATAAACAATACGTTCATAAGGTAAATATTTCATTTGTATACAATGTATTTAAATCAGCTCAGCCACCATCTCTCCAATCTTCGGAGCCAGTGCCACTCCCATTCCTGAAAGTCTTACGGCACAGAATTGTCTTTCTGAAAGCTGTTTCACAATCGGCGTTTTTTCGGAACCCATTGCCATAATTCCTGACCATCGAAGTTCGATTTTAAATTTCTGATCCGGCAGAATCACTTCTTTTAAAAAGTTTTCTAAATGATTTTGTAAAAATGCTGTGGTTTCAAAATCTGTTGTTTCTTCATTTTTAAAATCCTGATTTCTTCCGCCACCAAACAAGACTCTGTTTCCGAGATTTCGGAAATAGTAAAAACCCTCATCATAATGAAAGGTTCCTTTAAGCTTTAAATCTTTAATAGGCTCTGTCAGGAGGATCTGTCCACGGGCAGGAATAATTTCCTCTTTTTCAAGGAATTTTGAACTGAAAGCATTGGTACAGTAAATTATTTGTTCGGCCTTCACAGAAAGTGATTCCGAAAGACAAACCTCTACTCCATCCGTTTTCTCATTGATATTATTCACTTCAGTTCCGAAGAGAAATTCTACTTTCAATTCACTACATTTCTCAAGGAGCTTCTGTACTAGCTTTCCGGAATGCAGGCTTCCTTCGCAGGGATTTTCAACCAAAAATTCAGATTTTCCCAGCCCGAACTCTTTAATCTTCGCCTGATTCAGAAAATAAGTTTTATCAAGATCAGTTATCGTTTTCAACTTTTCATTAACAGCATCTAAATGTTTTAAAGGTTCATCATTATTCAGAATTTCATATCCTCCGTTCAGTTCAAAATCTATCTCATGAGTATTAAAATAACTTTTGATTTTCTGGAGCCCTTCAAACCTCATCTTAACCAGTTCCAAGGTCTTTCCCCAGCCCATTTTCTGGGAATCAGCTATCACCTCGGTAAGGCTTCCAAAACAGGCAAATCCGGCATTTCGGGTTGAAGCTCCCAACGGAATTGTATTTCTTTCAATTATTAAAACAGATTTTTCGGGATATTTTTCTTTAATAGATATAGCCGTCCAGAAACCGGAAAACCCGGCACCAATAATGATGATATCTCTTTTTCTGTAAAAGGTTTCAATTTCCCAGATGCTGTTCATTTTTGTAAAATGTATTAATGTCGAGATCAATTTCTAGAGGCAGAAGTCAAGAACCAAGAACCAAGAACCGAGAATCAAGAACCAAGAACCAAGAACCAAGATGCTAGATTTCAGACATCAGATCTTAGATGATGTGATTAATTATAACTTCTTTTTTAGTCTAATATTTACTCATACTCTCCCACATTCAAACTCTAAAGCTCTCTAACACCAAACCCAACTTATCCCTGTGCGTCGTCCTTTTTTTCCCCATTGTGATGAAAACCAATGGCTGTTCTCGGTTCTTCAACCACTTTGTAAGTTTCAAGTTCTTTTTTCAGAGCCTGGATTCTGAATTTAAAATCATCGAAATTATTGATAATTGCATCGGCCAAAAACCGGGCAACCTGGTCAAGGTATTCTTCAGTAAGTTTTCCTGCGGCATCTCTCAGGGCAGCATTTAACAAATTCTGATCAATCTTAAGATTTTCATTTTTGGTTTTTTGATATTGATTTTTAAGTCGTTTTTTAAGGCTCTGTGTAAAATCAATCAGCATGGTATTGCTGAAAGCTTTCATTTTGGATGAAATCTCATGCCAGAACGGAACTTTGTCTGCCTTATTCTTTTTAAGAATCTTATAGAGAAGCGAATCTTCTTCAAGCTCCCTGGTCATTGCATAAAGAATGATTTCCGAACGTTCCGTTGCATTGGGTGGAAATATGGGAATCATCACATCAAATCTCCCGGGAGCAAGAATTTCTTCATCGATCTCGGATACGGAATTGGCAGATCCCACCATCAGCAGTTCTTCTTTTTCAAATTTACTTATGTAATGAAGAATTAATTCCTGGGTTTCAAGATTACAGGAAGCAAGATTAGTTTCTGCCTTTCTTTCCATCATGATCTCGTCGAAATCATCCAGGAAAAGCAATACTTTTTCTTCTTTCATCATGGTGAGCAGAAAATCATTGAAATTGGTCTGGTTTCCATCAATAAAAGATGTTCCGAGATAATGTTTTTTAACTTCCTTGAACTTATACCCAATAATTTCAGCAATTTTGGTTGCCCAGAATATTTTTCCACTTCCCGGAGGTCCGTACAGAACAATTCCTGCAGGCTTATGAATTCCCCAATCCTTGATCTGCTGAGGGTTGAGGAAAGGTTCTAAAACAGCTGAAATATAAAAAAACAAATCTCTGTATCCAATAAAATCCCTGTGCTGCAGGCTTGTTTTATGCCCGAAATAGTCATAAACGAACTGGTAGTTACCACCCAGCTTATTATCAATCCCATAACTTGAGATGGACGAGCGGAAAAAACCGTTGTCAAAAATGTTGGGATTGGTCTCTTTAATGGCTTCCTCAACTTTTTCCTTGGGTTGATTGATCACTTCAGCGATCTGCTCCAGTGTTTTATTTTTATCAAGATCTTTTTCGTATAGTTTTAAAAAGTCCAGGTTTTCACGGGCAAACTTTTCGAAATCTTTTTTTACTTCAAAGTTGGTACTGATGCATACGCCCAACTCGAGATCAAAATCCTGAATAAACTGTTTAATGGCTTCTGCAGAAACATTAAGCTCTTTGGCTAAATCAATTAACTTCATAAATTACCTATTAATTCTATCAAATTTAATATTTTAATCTTAAAAATCTATTGAAATCTTCTAAAATAAAACATGTGTTCAACTTATGTTTGATAAGAACAGGACAAAGAACATGGTTCTATTTGGTAGTGACCTTAAGATACATTTCATTTACAGCATCTTCAATGATTTTCGGCTGATCCTGGTTGATATAATGTCCGGCTCCCGGCACTGTAATCTGCCTGCTGTCTGTGGATAGATGCAGGAAATCTTTCTGCATTTTAGCCCATGCATCAAGCATTTCGTTTTTCAGTTTCCGGTCTTTAATAAGGCTGTCATATCTTGTTGTATCACCTGCTGTGATTACAAATAGAGGAATGGAACCAAAAGAATTTATCTTTGCGGCGTCCTCCTTTATTGTTTTCATATGGTCCTGTTCTTCCAGGGTAGCATCAGCACTTTTGTAAAGCAATGCAGGCATGATAGAATTCTGGTAAGTGTATTGTGTACCTGCAGGAAACATATTTTTAAACATGAGTCTTGCAGCGCCGAACGTATTGGCAAACTGCAACAAACCACCCGGCAGACCCTGAGTAACCATTTTGTACAATTCCGGAGACAGGTATTTTTTATCATCGGGACATTGGCTTTCTACCAGAATGACTCCGGCAACGTCCTGTGGATATTTTTTAACAAAAAACCTGGTAAGCATACCTCCGAAAGAATGCCCAACCAGAATGTAAGGCTTTGTCACTTTCGCTTTTTCAAGTAACAGATGGAGCTCTTCAGCCATTTTATCGCCTGTTTTAGGGTTTTTACCGCGCTCACTCCATAAAATTCCGGACCTGTCATAAGAAAATGAAGTATATGTTTCAGGAAGTTGCTGCTGGATGTGGTACCATTGCAGGTGGCCTGCAGGATCGAAGGCTGTTTCAAAAACTACGGTCGGGCCACCGTTTCCTTTTTGAAGATAATGCATTTTATGATTTTCAACTTCTGCGAACTGGCCGTCAGGTTTAATTTTTTCAGCTTTTGAACGGGATATTTTTTCGAAAATAAATCCGGCAATTAATAAAAGAATAAGAATTAAAAAAAGTGCCATGAGCAATCTTTTTATCCATTTAATGGTTTTCATAGTTATATTTTTTGGTGACGTTTTCCAATGGGTCTTCATTCTGTAAAAATAGTTACACCGATAAAACAATGATACTGTAAGTCTTGTTACATTAAATTCTGAAAATATTAAAATTAAATTGTAACAATCTCTTGATTACATAGACTACTACTATGTAAAACAAATTACATGGAAAAAATTTTGTCAGTAAAGAATTTAACCAAAAAATTCAAAAGAACGGTAGTCAACAATATCTCGTTTGATGTAGAAAAAGGAAATGTGTACGGTTTGCTGGGTCCTAATGGAAGTGGAAAATCCACCACATTTGGAATGCTGCTGTCTACCATCAATCCTACCAGCGGCGATTGGTATTGGTTTGGGCAAAAGGGAACATCCCCTGATACGCTGAAAAAAATAGGTGCTATTATTGAGCAGCCCAATTTTTATCCATATCTGGATGCTGAAACGAATCTTAAGATTGTGGCCGAGATCAAAGGAACTTCTCAAACAAGAATTGATGAAGTTTTGAAAACCGTAGGTCTTCTGGATAGAAAAAAAGACCCATTTAAAACCTATTCTCTAGGGATGAAGCAGCGTCTGGCAATTGCTTCTGCTATCCTGAACAATCCGGAAGTTCTTATTTTGGATGAGCCTACGAATGGTTTTGATCCTGAAGGAATTATCCAGATCAGGGATATTATCAGTACGATTGCCAGGCAAGGAATTACCATTATTATTGCAAGCCATCTTCTTGATGAGATCGAAAAGATCTGCAGCCATGTCATTGTATTGAAGGAAGGAAACTCAATCTACTGTGGAAGAGTGGATGAAATGACTGCCAACAATGGTTATTTTGAACTGAAAGCTGACAATAACACGCTGCTTTTAAGCGCATTGGAAGAGCTGCAGTGGTTTAATATTGTAAAAATAGATGGTGAGATCATCAAAGCACAGATCCGGGAAGATGCTTCTATTTCAGCATCATCTCTTAATCAGAAGCTGGCTGAAAAGGGAATTTTCCTGTCTCATTTAACAAAGAAGAAACTGTCTCTTGAAACCCAATTCCTTGAACTTGTAAAAAACACGAATACCCATGCTTAAACTATTAAAACTAGAATATTATAAAAACCTGAATTACAGACCATTTAAGGTTTTTACGATCATGTATTTTGCAATTCTGATCGCACTTCTTTTTATTGGTCTGGTAGATCTGAATATCTTTGGAGGAACGATCAATTTAAAGGAACAGGGAATCTACAATTTCCCTGAGATCTGGAATTTCACCACATGGATTGTTGCTTTACTTAAAATTTTTCTGGGACTGATTATTGTTTTTTCAATTTCCCAGGAGTTTACAAACAGGATGTTTAAGCAGAATACAATTGACGGGCTGAGCAGAAAGGAATTTATAGGATCAAAGCTTTTAACTATTACAATCTTTACAGCTGTTTCTACACTGATTGTGTTTATTATTACTATGTTTTTGGGTCATCAATATTCCAAGGTGACTGATGCTTCAAAAGTTTATGAGGAAATCTATTACATTGGAAATTATTTTGTGAAGCTGTTTACATTCTTCTGTTTCCTGATGTTTCTTTCGGTATTGCTTAGAAAATCTATGTTCGTCTTTCTTGGTTTCTTTGCCTATTGGATTGCTGAAAAGGTTTTAGCAGGAATAGAAGCCTATCAGAAATTAACCGGAATGCAAGGGGAACAAAGAAAAGCAGTGCTTGAGAATGATTTCTTCATCACGAATCTTTTACCATTGGAAAGCATGTCAAATCTAATTCCCAATCCTTTAATGCGATTGAATATGGTCAAAATCATGGGTGTAAAATACGATGCGCATTATCCTACAGAAAGTATGATTGCGTGTATCATCTGGTCGGTAATTTTTATTTACGGTTCCTACTGGATCCTGAGAAAAAGAGATTGGTAAAAATCTAATATTTAATGATTTAAAAATTGAATAATTTAAAGATAGAATGATTTTAATTGATTTAAATAATAAAGTGGTCCTTTGGATCACTTTTTTTTGTTTTTACTACATACGGAAATGTTAAAAATAATGGCTGTTCATTTAGGTGTTGAATTTTTTGTTAATTTTATGAAAACGAGTGGATGAAAAAAATATACTATTTACCGGGACTGATCAGCGCTGTATTAATTCCAGTGTTGTTCTGGTATTATGGAAACCAGAGGGTACAGCCCCAATATACAGTTGTAGATTTAGGACTTCCTGCCAAACATGTATTCAATCCTGAAATCGACAATACATTTGAGCCCTATAGAAACTGGAAGTATAAACAAATTGTTGTAAAACCCAATACGGCTCTTCAAAACCAAAAATACTATATTTCAGAGCTGAAAAAACTTCAGGAAAGAAATGAAAAAGAGACGGGGATTGAGTTTGTCATTGATGACCACAATAATTATCAGGATTTTATAGCCTTAATGGATGCTATGCAACTTTCAGGTCAGGATGAATATGGGGTAGATATGGAAAAAACCAATCACTTTTTTGCGATCCACTCTTATAAAGATCCGAATATAGCTGAAACAAAATATACACCCTTTTGTGGAACCGAGACTGCTACCATTTCTTACAAAGTGGGTGATGATTATAAAGAAATGGATAAACTTAAATATCTACTCGACTTACCAAAACAAGCTTATTACATCATTTTCGGTTTTTTAGTGTTTCTGAATATCTCCATGTTCAGCATTAAAGAAAATCTTCAGATCCAAAGAAAAACATTTGCATGAAAAAGATTTATTATTTTCCGGGACTGATCAGTGCTGTTATGATCCCATTGCTGTTTTGGTATTATGGAAATCAAAAATTTGAGGAAGTCAATATTTCTGTTATGGATATTGGACTTCCCGCAAAACTATCAAAGGATAAAAGCAACCTTACTTTTACTTTTGAACCTTTGAGAAACTGGGATTATAAAAGAATAAAAATTGAACCTGGTAAAGCAAAAGAAAATTCAAATTTTTATGTTTCAGAAGTCAAAAATCTTCAAAAAAGGAATAAAAAAAATACAGGGATTGAATTTATTTTAGATAAGAACAACACCTATGGAGATTTTGCATCTTTATTAAATGATATGACAATCGCTCAGCAAGGGACCTATGCATATGATTTAGAAAAAACAGGACATTTCTTTGCAACTGTTAATTACATCGATCCAAATATCGAAGAATTTAAATATGACTGTTTTCTTTGTCATGATGTTATTTCTGTAAATGAAGTTTATAAGGTGAATATATTTGATGAAGTCCAGCAGTTTTTAATCCGACTTCCTAAAGAAGCATATTATATTATCTTCGGGTTTCTACTGTTATTAAATATTTCCATGTTCAGCATTAAAGAAAGATTTCAAATATCCCACTAAATATATAAAAAAAAGACCGCCTTTCAGCGGTCTTCCCTCATATTACTTTTTATCCAGCAGAGAAATATATTCTCCGTAGCCTTTTTTCTCCATTTCAGCTTTTGGAATAAACTTCAGGGAAGCACTGTTGATACAGTAGCGAAGACCTCCTTTATCTGCAGGACCATCTGTGAAAACGTGTCCCAGGTGGGCGTCTCCGGTTTTACTTCTTACCTCCACTCTTGTCATTCCGGCAGATCTGTCCATTTTCTCATCAATCAGCTTTTTGGTAATCGGTTTTGAAAAGCTTGGCCATCCGCAACCTGATTCAAATTTATCTGTTGAAATAAACAGGGGTTCTCCTGTTGTAATATCTACATAGATTCCCTCACGGGTCTCGTCCCAATATTCATTTTGGAAAGGTCTTTCTGTTCCGTTTTCCTGAGTTACATTATACTGTTCAGCGGTAAGCTCTTTTTTCAAAGCTGCTTTATCTTGCTTCTGGTATTTTGCTTTAGGAAGCGGGTTTGCATTTTTAGCCATTTCAAAAAGTCCCGGCTCGATATGGCAGTAACCTCCTGGGTTTTTATCCAGATAATCCTGATGATAATCTTCCGCTTTATAGAAATTTTTCAAAGGAATGATTTCTACCAAAACAGGACTGCTATAGTTCTTAGATAATTTTTGGACCTCTTCTTTTACAATGGTTTCCGTAGCTTTATCTGTTGAATAAATTCCCGTTCTATATTGATCCCCTCTATCGTTCCCTTGTTTATTTAAACTTGTCGGATCAATCGTTTTAAAATACAGATCAATCAGCAGTTTAAGATCAACCTGTTCCGGATCATATTTTACCTTTACCGTTTCTGCAAAACCTGTCGTATGACTTACAACCTGCTCATACGTCGGGTTTTTAACGTTTCCGTTGGCATATCCAACTTCAGTTCCAACAACGCCACGTATTTGTTGAAAAAAGTGCTCTGTTCCCCAGAAACATCCCCCTGCAAAATAAACTTCTTTTACATTTTTACTATCCATAATGGTCTCATTTTCTCTTTTAGTTTTAGTGGATTTCATTTTTTTTGAATCTCCACAACTCATTGCAAATACTCCTATTCCCAGAATCATTCCGAGTAATATTAATATATTTTTCATTTTTATCTTTTTATTTGTATTCATTTTTTTGAAATATCATTAATCCAAATCCCAAAAGCATTACATCTTTCAGAATAAAAAAATCTGTGACAGGAATTCCATCCACTATTTTCCAGATTCCGGGAGTTGTGAAAAGGTAACTCAACGTTACCAGAAATGTCATGATCATCCCGATTCCGGCATACTTCCTTAGAAATGCAAATTTCACACTAAATATCAGTAATAATGCAATGATAATTTCTATCACTCCGATAGTATTTGACACCGTTTGGACACCTGCTATTTTATATACGAAAAAAGTAAGAAAATGGTTTTCCACCAAAGGTTTGATGGCTGCAGCCTCGGTAGGTGTAAATTTGAATATCCCGATCCAGAGCAAGATCAATGCAGCTCCGAAAAGTGAAATGTAATATCCTGATTGGTACGTCCCCGATTCGACGTTAAGTTTTAATGTTCCGTTCATGTCTTTAAGATTTTGATTAATACTTTATCATTTTCAAAAGTATAGTCGGAACCATTTCAAAATCCTGACATCATTTTATTTAAATGTCCAGCTTTTCTAAAACTTTATTTTTAAAACTCTGAATATCAACATCATTAATTTCAGTCTTTCCATTTTGAAAAAGTTTTCTTTTTAAAATATCATCTAAAATCCTGAGTTTTTCCTCATAAGAACGGCACCACTTACAAATTTTCAGGTGCATAGAAAGCTGCCAATCTTCTTTTCGGGAGATGGCTTGGGCATTCCTTTTTTCCATCAGCATGGTAGCTTTGCTGCATGGCAGGAACAGAATATGGATAAATTTTCTCAACATGTTTTTATGATATGGTTATAAGTTAGCAAACCAGTTGATATCCAGGCATTCCCTCAGCTGCATTCTGCTTCTCTGAAGGATCTTCCACAGATTAGTCGCAGATATCTGCAATTCCTGACTCACTTCCGGTGCTTTTTTCTCTTGAAGATAATACATTTTCAGTGGAATCTTCCATCTGGAAGGCAAATCCTCAATACAGTCTTCCAGCGTTTTATTAAAATCATGATTGTCTAAAAGTTCCGTTTCTTCCGAAACATTCCAGTCGTTCAAAACATCATTATTTTTCCAGGATCCCGTCTCATCAAAAAAATGATCAAGTTTGATCTCCGGCTCAGATTTATACTTCTTCCGGTAAAAATCAGCAGCTTTTCTGTTTAAAATAGCCGTAAGCCAGGTCAATGGCTGGCTTTTCCCTTCGAAAGAATCATAGGACGAAAATGCGGCTAAAAAAACATCCTGCACCATATCTTCTGCTTCTGTTTTATCTGAAAGCAGATAGGCTGCTCTTTTAAGAAGAGGCCCGGAATATTGCTCTACCCAGCTTTTCAGCACTTCGTTTTTTGTCATTTCTTATTCTTTAATATTATCAAAAACCACACATCTGTTAATCCGGCAGACTAATAATTGCAGAAAGTTTTTATCTAATATTAAAACGAATATAAAAAGTTAAATGATACCATGCAAAATTTATCACCAATGGAATTCTAAACTACAGGCTAAGTAAGCTTTTTCACTTTTTACTTTTTGCTTTTCATTAACTGCGATCCGGCACCATTCAAAACATAGCATAAAATGATTTACAAATCGCTTAAAAACATTAAATTTGCATCTTATCAAAATTTGATAGTTTTAAAAGCAAAGCAATACTATGACATCACAAGAGATACGTCAAAAATTTTTAGATTATTTTAAAAGTAAAGACCACCTTATCGTTCCTTCAGCTCCGATTGTGCTGAAAGACGATCCTACCCTTATGTTTTCCAACTCAGGAATGACTCAGTTCAAAGATTTTTTCTTAGGCTACAAAACACCTACTGCCCCAAGAATTGCCGATACACAGAAATGTCTGAGAGTTTCCGGGAAACATAACGATTTGGATGATGTAGGCAGAGATACTTACCACCATACCATGTTTGAAATGTTGGGAAACTGGTCTTTTGGTGATTATTTCAAAAAAGATGCTATTGCTTTTGCCTGGGAATTACTGACTGAAGTATTCGGAATTCCAAAAGAGAATTTATATGTAACGATTTTTGAAGGGGATGCTTCTGAAAATCTTAAAAGAGATCAGGATGCTTACGATTTCTGGAAATCCCATATTTCTGAAGACAGAATTATCAACGGAAATAAAAAGGATAATTTCTGGGAAATGGGAGAAAGCGGACCTTGCGGACCTTGCTCAGAGATCCATGTTGACTTGAGAACTCCTGAAGAGAAAGCTAAAGTTTCAGGACTTGACCTGGTAAATAATGACCACCCGCAAGTGGTTGAAGTATGGAACCTGGTTTTCATGGAATTCAACAGAAAGGCAGATAAGTCTCTTGAAAAACTTCCTGCACAGCATGTGGACACAGGAATGGGTTTTGAGCGTCTTTGTATGGCACTTCAGGGTAAGTCTTCCAACTATGATACAGATGTTTTCACTCCGCTTATTGCTAAAGTGGAAGAACTTTCAGGTAAAAAATACACCGGAATTTTAGAAGACGAAAAAGATATTGCCATCCGTGTTGTGGTAGACCACATCAGAGCGGTTGCTTTTGCTATTGCAGATGGGCAGTTGCCTTCAAACGGAGGTGCTGGTTACGTGATCAGAAGGATCTTAAGAAGAGCAATTTCTTATTCTTACCGATTCCTGGATATGAAGGAGCCTTTCCTTTATAAATTGGTTGCTGTACTCCAGGAACAGATGGGGACTTTCTTTCCTGAATTGGAAAAACAGGGAAAACTGGTTTCTGAAGTAATCAAAAGTGAGGAAGATTCGTTCTTGAAAACTATTGAAAACGGGCTGATCAGAGTTGAAAAAATTAATTCAGCAGACGATTGCCGATGGTTCAAAAGTATTACCTAGTGAAGAAGTATTTGAATTATATGATACCTATGGTTTTCCGGACGATTTGACGAGGATTATTGCAGAGGAAAAAGGTCTTACGATCGATGAAACAGGATTTAAGGCAGAAATGGAAAAGCAGAAGCTTCGTTCAAAGGCTGATTCTGCACAGAAGGTTTACGATTGGGTAACATTAGAGGAAAGGGATGAAAATTTCGTTGGCTATGACCAGATAGAATCTGAAACCTACATTACAAGATATAGAAAAGTAGAGAATAAAGACGGTGAATTTTACCAGGTAGTATTGAGCAGTTCCCCCTTCTATCCTGAAGGCGGTGGCCAGGTTGGAGACAAAGGAGTTCTGGAAAATGCCGTGGAAAGCTTTGAAGTTTTAGAAACTAAAAAAGAAAACGGACTTATCATTTCTCTGATCAATGGTCTTCCGAAAGATGCCGGAGCTGTTTTCTATGCTAAAGCCAATGCAACTGATAGAAAAAACTCTCAGGCTAACCACTCTGTAACACACCTTTTACACGAAGCATTAAGAGAAGTTTTAGGAACTCACGTTGAGCAGAAAGGTTCTTATGTAGGTCCTGACTATCTTCGTTTTGATTTCTCTCATTTCAATAAAATGACGGAGGAAGAATTGGCTTTGGTAGAAGAAAAAGTAAACCACAAGATCAAAGAAAGTATTGCATTGCAGGAATTCAGAAGCATTCCTATTCAGGAAGCATTAGATAAAGGCGCAATGGCTTTGTTTGGTGAAAAATATGGTGACAATGTGAGAATGATCCAGTTTGGAAGTTCAAAAGAACTTTGCGGTGGAACTCACGTAAAAAATACAATCGAAATCGGTCACTTCAAAATTGTTTCAGAAGGTTCTGCAGCTGCAGGGATCAGAAGAATTGAAGCAATTTCAGGAGATAAGTCTGAAGAATATTTCAAAAATTTAGAAAATCAAATTCATGAACTTTCTCAATTACTGAAATCTAAAGACGTGGTAAGATCTATTGAGAAATTAATGGAGGAAAATGCTTCTTTAAAATCTGAAGTGGAAGCCCTTAAAAAGGAAAAAGCAAAAGGCGAGATCGGCGAATGGAAAAATGCTTACGAACAGAAAGGAAACAAACAGCTGTTGGTAAAGAAAACTTCTCTTGACGCAGGTTCCGTTAAAGACATTGTATTCCAGCTGAAAAAAGAAACCCCGAATTCTGTAACAATCATTCTCTCTGATGCAGATGGGAAACCAATGATTACTGTAGGAGTTTCTGATGATCTGTCAGCAGATTATCAAGCCGGAGCTATCGTAAAGGACCTGGCAAAAGAGATCCAGGGCGGCGGCGGCGGAAATCCGGGCTTTGCAACTGCTGGAGGTAAAAACCTTGACGGTTTAGAAAATGCTTATCAAAAAGCTCTGAATATTTAATACTCAGCATCGATAAAAACAAAACATTAAACTCCTGATATTCTCAGGAGTTTTTCTATATTTTCTAGTCAAGAATTAAGATTAAATTATTGTATTAACAAATCATAAAAGCTTTCCCAGCACAAGAAATATTACTACTTTTGAACTAGTTTTACATGAAAAGGTTTTTACTCTTACTGTTTTTCTTAATACATTTCTTTGGTTACAGCCAATCAAAGATCAGGGTTATTGACGAAACTGACCAAAAACCTATATCCAATGCAAAAATATCCTGTGATGGAAAAATTCTGGGTTATACAGACATACAGGGTGCTTTGGAATTTAGGGCTTCCTGCAGCACCATTGAAATCCAGGCGGAACGTTACCAGAAAGAAACCGCTGATATAGAGGCTGACATGGAAGTTTCCTTACTAAAGAATACCTCAAAAACAACTGACATTGAAGCCGTGATCATTGAAGACCGAAGCGACCCAAGAGCTTTGGAGATCCTTAAAAAGGTCAACAAGCTGTTTAGAGAAAATTCACCAAAAAGTTTAGCGTCCTATTCTTTTAAATCTTACGAAAAAGTGTCTCTGGATATTGATCAGGACAGTATTACCCAGTTCAATAGGTTTTTAAATGATAATAATCTTTTTAAGAAACAAAGAGAAAAAGATTCATTAAGTAATATATCTGCAAAACAAATCTTTTCAAAAAGTAAACTCTTCCTCTGGGAAAGAGCACAGGAATTTTTATATTCTGAACAATATGGTGAAAAGATCAATATTCTGGACAACAGGATTTCCGGCCTTAAACAGCCTATCTATGAAATGATCGCTGTTCAGCAGAGCAACAGGGATAAAATTCCAAACCAGATCAAACAGGAAAACAGAGGACTTTACCGTTTTTTCCTTTCGGATACCATCGCAGTAAACGGAAGAAAAACTTTCGTGATCCGCTTCCGTGAGGTGAATTATAAAAAATCTGACAAAAAAAGGAAGTACAACGGCGCCATCTATATTGATGCGGAAACGTATGGAATTCAAAAGATTGAAAATTTCAGCAAGAATAAAAACGACGGTATTATAACAAGTACCTGGGTTTTCTATAACAACAAATGGTTTCTGGCACAGGAAAAGGTAAAACTCAGAATGAGCAGAGTAGCTATGGAAGAAGAGAAAACGGAGGAGCATACTGAAAAAAAGGATAGGACCAGCTTCGGAACCTATGCTTTTCTCACTTCTACTTATTTTGATTTCAAATCTCCTGTTGAAGAGAAACGTAATGATTTTAAAGGTTATACTTTTTCGGTCAAAAATGCAGACGGCCGTTTGCTGGATCGGTACAGAACTGAGCCTTTGACAGAAAGGGAAAGCAATACCTACACAACAATCGACAGCCTGGGTAAAAAATATAACATCGACAATAAAGCTAAAATTCTGACAGGGCTTATCAATGGGCAGATCCGGACAGGTATTGTAGATTTTGCCGTGGATGAAATTGTAAACTATAACTTGTATGAAGGCTTCAGATTGGGCTTAAAAGCAAAACTGAACGAAACTTTCAATCCGTATTTCTCACCAGACTATTATTTTGCCTACGGTTTTAAGGATGATAAATGGAAGTACGGAATCGGGCTTGATATGAAGACAACACTGGACAAAAATTCATTCTTCAGAATTGAATATTATAATGATGTAACGGCATCGGGAGAATTTTACAGAAGACTCTGGAATTTCAAGATGAGAACAATGAATTACGGAAATAACATTAACAATGATAAATACTATCATTTCAGAGGAGCTTCATTATCTTACCTCAATGACGTTACAAACGGACTTACCCTTGTTTTTGCAGCCAAAAGAAATATTGAAGAGGCTAAGTTTGATTACGAGTTCAGGGGAAAAGGTGGGGAATTTGATAATTTCAATACCCTGTTCACCTTAAAATATTCCCCTAATTCTACGAATATCATGACGCCTCAGGGAAAGTCTATTATTGATCAGAAATATCCTGAATTGTATTTCAATTATGAGCAGAGTTATAAGGTTTTGGGTGGGGATTTTAATTACACCCGTTTTGACGCTCTATTTGTCCACAACTTTAAAACAATGCTCGGCACTACCGGATTCAGACTTTATGGCGGAATAGTATTGGGAGAAGCCCCTATCTGGAAACATTTTACAATGAACGGACTGGCTTCTCCCAGGAAGGATTTCAATTTCAACTTAACCTCCTATCTGGGTTTTGCGACGCTGGAAGGCGGAAAGTATTACAATGATAAATTCGTTGCCTATTATTTCACCCATAAGCTTCCCTTCTATTTTAAGAGTTTCGGGCAGAATATTTCCAGCTTTGACTTTGTGTTGAGAGGAACCATCGGAGATATGAAGCATCCGGAATATCACGAGTTCAGATTCAAAAAACTGGATCACCTGTATCAGGAAGTCGGCCTTGAGTGGAATAATTTCTTGTCAAGCTACTTCAATCTGGGATTATTCTACAGGGTTGGGTACTACACTACTCCCAATTTCAAGCAAAATTTTGCCATTCAGTTTAAACTGAAATTATTGGAATTTTAAAATTAAAGCTCTTTAAAAGCTTCAATACTTACTCAAAATACATTATACATTATACATTATACATTATACATTATACATTATACATTATACATAAAAAACGAAATATGCAGAGAATAGAAATAAAAGCGGAACAGTTTTTTGAATTATTAAGATTAAAAGACACTTCAATGTGGGCCATTTTCTCACAGATGATCGACGGCAATGAAAAGGAGATTATTTTCCTGGATAATGAAGACAAGGTTCTTTTTAATTATATTCTGCCTTCCGAGCAGGAAAAATTGGAAGAAGACAGGAAGGAATTTTCAAAACAGTTCTCAGATAAATTGGCTAACTTCAATTAAAATTTTTAAATGAATAAAAGTTATATATTCTCTATTCTGGGGTTTCTTTTATTTAGCTTCGGGACTGCTCAAAGCTATAAAAAACCTCTGGTATCTGCCATCAAAGAATCTGACTTGAAAAAGGATATGTATGAATTGGCTGCCGACCAGTTCTTGGGCCGTGAAGCAGGAACTCTGGATGAACTAAAAGTCTCCATGTGGCTGGCTGATAAAGCTAAGGAAGCAGGAATGAAACCTGCAGGTGATAACGGTACTTTCTTTCAGTTTTTTGATATGTACAGACATCAGGTGATTCCTCAGAGCAGTTTAAAAGTTGGCGATACTAATCTTAAGCTCTGGAAAGATTTTCTGGTTGCAGAACCTGTCAATGCTTCTATTGATGCAGAGATTGTTTACGCAGGAAATACTGAACCTGAAGGACTTTCTAAATTGAATATCAAAGGAAAAGTTCTTGCCGTTAATGCTTCCGATAAAAATATAGAGAAAGAAATGACTCTTTTTGTAAGAAGATATCCTGGGTTTGTAAGAACAAAATATTATAATAAAGCCGTTGAACTCGGAGCAAAAGCCATTATTTTTATCACAGATGATATTTCTGAAAAAAGCTGGGTGGAAATACTTCCCCAAATGACAAGAGGAACCTATGGCGTTGAGGGGTTAAGGGAAAAAATAACGAATAATATTCCTGTTCTATGGATCAAAAGAGAAAATACAAACTGGGTAAAAAACAATCCTAAAGTTTCACTTAACCTGATCACAGAAACCTATAAATATCCTTCAGTCAATATCATTGGAAAGATTGAAGGTACAGATCCTACCCTTAAAGACGAATATGTTTTACTAAGCGGACATCAGGATCATGACGGAATCAGACATCCTGTAAAAAACGATACCATCTACAACGGTGCTGATGATAACGCCAGTACCTGTGTCGCTATGCTTGCCATGGCGAGAGCCTACAAAAAGCAACCCGGGAAAAGAAGTATCCTCTTTGTCTTTCATGGAGCTGAGGAAAGAGGATTGCTGGGTTCCAGATGGCATGCTTCCCATCCTGTAGTTCCTAAAGAAAAGATTGTAGCTGTTCTTAACGGTGATATGATCGGAAGAAATGATAATAATGAAGCTGCTCTCCTTGGAGGAAATTCACCCCACAAAAATTCTGAAGAACTGGTAAAAATGGCTGAGGATGCCAATAATGAAAGTACAAAATTCAAGTACCTGAAAGACTGGGATTCTCCGAATCATGCAGAATATTTCTATTTCAGAAGCGATCATTTGCCGTATGCAAAAATGGGTATTCCCGCTATATTTTTTACCAGTGTACTGCACGATCAGTATCATACGCCTCAGGACGAATCTGAGAATATCAACTACAAAAAGTTGTATAAAATGACGGAATGGATGTACAGGACTTCCTGGAAAGTGGCCAATGAAGCGGAACGTCCGACGGTTATTCCGGATTTTACGCTTGAAAGATAAAATCAAAAGAATCGGCGGCCCTTCGGGCCGCCGATTCTACTTTCTGTCATTGCGAGGAGCAAAGCGACGAAGCAATCTCTTTATTCTTTATACTTTATTCTTAAGATTACTTGGTCACTGCTTCGCAATACATTTTGCCAAATATTCTCTATTATTCTTTTGTCTTGAAACAAAAGAACCAAAAGTTCAAGACTGGGAAACTTCCGCTAAAAATAAATCCTGTTCTCTAAAAACTCTAAAACTTGCACGGTAGCATCTATGTTGAAAATCTGATTTTGTCCCGCGCTTCGGACAGTAGAATTTTCTTAACGTTCACAGGATTGATTTTCTTAACGCTCCATTTTCCAAAGTCAGGTATTTCAAATTCCTTCAAACTTTACAACAAAGCAATCGTGTTAAACTTAGTCTTCTTTGTCATTGCGAGGAGCATAGCGCCGAAGCAATCTCTTTATTCTTTATTCTTCAGATCACTTGATCACTGCTTCGCAATACATTTTGCCAAATATTCTCTATTATTCTTTTGTCTTGAAACAAAAGAACCAAAAGTTCAAGACTGGGAAACTTCCGCTAAAAATAAATCCTGTTCTCTAAAAATTCTAAAACTTGTGCGGTAGCATTCTATGTTGAGAATCTGATTTTGTCCCGCGCTTCGGACAGTAGAATTTTCTTAACGTTCACAGAATTGATTTTCTTAACGCTCCATTTTCCGAAGTCAGATATTTAGGTTGTAAATTCAATTTCCTTCAAACTTTACAAAGTAATTGTTTTAAACTTAGTCTTCTTTGTCATTGCGAGGAGCATAGCGCCGAAGCAATCTCTTTATTCTTTATTCTTTATTCTTTATTCTTTATTCTTTATTCTTTATTCTTTATTCTTCAGATTACTTTATCACTGCTTCGCAATACATTTTGCCAAATATTCTCTATATTCTTTTGTCTTGAAACAAAAGAACCAAAAGTTCAAGACTGGGAAACTTCCGCTAAAAATAAATCCTGTTCTCTAAAAATTCTAAAACTTGTGCGGTAGCATTCTATGTTGAGAATCTGATTTTGTCCCGCGCTTCGGACAGTATAATTTTCTTAAGGTTCACAGAATTGATTTTCTTAACGCTCCACTTTCCAAAGTCAGTTTTGGACGATTAAAGATCTGCCTCATCTGAAAAATTTGCGAGAGTTTTAATTCATTCCTTTAAATAAGCAGATTCATTAAAGACGGATCATTATTCAGATAATTAACGAAAAAATCATATTTCTTCATGTTGTTAAGCAGTGGAGTAAAATCTTCACTATGCCTCAGTCCAATTCCCAAAACAGCAATTCCTTTTTCCTTTGAATTTTTCTGAGTGTATTCAAAAAAAGTAATATCATCATTCGGTCCAAGCACATTCATCACAAAATTTTTCAAGGCTCCGGGGCGTTGTGCGAATCTGACGAGAAAATAATGTTTTAAGCCTGCATGGAGAAGTGCCTTTTCTTTGATCTCTTCCATCCGGGTGATGTCATTATTGCTTCCACTAATGATGCATACTATGTTTTTCCCTTTGATCTCTTCTTTATATTTCTCCAGCGCTGCTACCGAAAGGGCTCCGGCTGGTTCTACCACCACCGCATCTTTATTGTAGAGTGAAAGAATGGTTTCACATACCATTCCGTCATCAACAACAGCCATATCATGCAGGCCTTTTCTGCAAAGCTCAAAATTAAGGTCACCAACTTTCTGAACGGCAGCTCCATCCACAAAACGGCTTATTTTTTCAAGAAGCACTGGTTTTCCTTTTTCCAGTGCTTTTTTCATACTAGCCGCAGCAGAAGGCTCCACTCCTATGATCTTCGTTTGTGGAGACAATTCCTGAAACACCGTACAGACTCCTGCAGCCAAGCCGCCCCCGCCTATGGGAACAAAAAGATAATCAATAGGTTCCTCCGACTGCTCCAGAATTTCCAGTGCTGCTGTAGCCTGGCCATCAATAATATCCTGATCATCAAAGGGATGAATGAATATTCCCTGATTATCTTTACAGAATTTCACTGCGGCATCTTTTGCTTCATCAAAAGTATCTCCGTAAAGCACCACATCGATATAATTTCCCCCGAACATTTTCACCTGTTCCAGCTTTTGTCCAGGAGTGGGTAAAGGCATAAAGATAGTTCCTTTCACCTTCATCGTGCTGCATGCAAAAGCAACTCCCTGGGCATGGTTTCCGGCGCTGGCACAGACCACTCCTTTAGCCAGATTTTCCGGAGACATCACAGCCATTTTATTGTAAGCTCCTCTGATCTTATATGATCTTACACGCTGAAGGTCCTCTCTTTTAAAACTCACTTTCGCATCATAAACCGTTGACAGGTTATTGTTGATAGCCAAAGGTGTCCGTACAATAACGTTTTTAAGTCTCCGGGCTGCTTTAAAGACATTATCCAAAACAGAAGGATATGTTTCTTGTTTTATCATTTTGACGAGATTAATTGTTCTCAGGTCTGAGACTACGGACGGTTTTGCCCGCTCTCCACATCTCGCTTTCTCTAAGCTCAGTCAGTTCTACCTCCAACTTTTCTCTGTAGTCAGGTTTGCTGTTGCTATCTATGGAACGCTGCGCTTCATCTCCTTTTGCAACACTGTCATAGAGTTCCTCAAACAAAGGAGAAGTAGCATCTCTGAATCTCTTCCACCAATCCAGTGCGCCTCTTTGCGCTGTGGTGCTGCAGTTCGCATACATCCAATCCATGCCGTTTTCTGCCACCAATGGCATTAATGACTGTGTTAGTTCCTCTACTGTTTCATTGAAAGCTTCAGACGGGCTATGTCCGTTTTTTCTCAAAACATCATATTGTGCAGCAAATATTCCCTGTACAGCTCCCATCAGTGTTCCCCGTTCTCCTGCAAGATCACTGAATACTTCTTTCTTAAAATCGGTTTCAAATAAATAACCGCTTCCAATTGCTATTCCCAATGCTGCCACTCTTTCTCTTGCTTTTCCTGTGGCATCCTGATATACGGCAAAACTGCTGTTCAGGCCTCTGTTCTGCAGGAACATTCTCCTTAGTGAGGTTCCTGATCCTTTAGGCGCAACCAGAAATACATCTACATCTGCCGGAGGAACAATTCCCGTACGTTCATTGAAGGTAATTCCAAAACCATGAGAGAAATACAGTGCTTTTCCAGGAGTAAGATGCTGTTTTACTTTAGGCCAGTATTCGATCTGTGCGGCATCGCTTAAAAGATAACAGATAACAGTTCCTTTCTGCAATGCTTCTTCTATTTCAAAAAGAGTTTCTCCAGGTACAAAACCATCTGCTATGGCCTTATCCCAGGATTTGGAGTTCTTTCTCTGACCTACGATTACATTAATTCCGTTATCTTTTTGATTTAAAGCCTGTCCCGGTCCCTGTACTCCATAACCGATCACAGCTACCACCTCATCTTTTAATACTTCCTGAGCTTTCTGCAATGGAAACTCCTCTCTTGTCACAACATTTTCTTCTACTCCGCCAAAATTCAATTTTGCCATTTTTTGATTTTTTATTTATTGTTATTTATTATTTTTGATTTCATTTAACATCAGCTCGCATGCAATACTGCGGTGAGGCATGGATTTTTATGATAATGAACTTCCAGGACATCTACCTGTTTTTCCATCTGCCTGGTGATCTTTTGCACAGATTCTTCCGTTTCTCTGACGATGATCACAAATTTTTTAACTCTTTCCATTTCGGACGGACCTACATTTAAATTGACAATAGAAATTCGTCTTCTTGAAAAAATAGCGTTAATCCGGCCAATGAGACCTAAATAATCTTCTGTATAAGCCGTGATGGTATATTCTTTATTTTCTGATTTCATTTTTACCTATTTTTATTTTAAACTTTATTATGCGTCAATACGATTTCTGAAACACTTTTCCCTTGAGGAATCATTGGAAATACATTGTGTTCTTTTCCCGTCATCACTTCCAGAAGGAAAGCCCCTTTATAATGAAGCATTTCACTGAGACCAGCTTCCAGTTCTTCTCTCTGTACAATCTTTCTTCCCGGAATACTGTATCCTTTGGCAACCTGTACAAAATCCGGACTCTGAATATCTACCGAAGAATACCGTTCTTCATGAAACAATTCCTGCCACTGCCTTACCATTCCCAGGTAGCAATTATTAAGGATCAAAATCTTGATGTCCGGCTGATACTGCATCAATGTTCCCAGCTCCTGAATGTTCATCTGAGCACCACCATCTCCCATTACCGCAACAACAGGACGGTCGGTCCCATAAGCAGCCCCTATGGCAGCAGGAAGACAAAATCCCATCGTGCCCAGTCCACCGCTTGTTATATTGCTTCTGTTATGTTTAAACTCCGAGTATCTGCAGGTAGCCATCTGATGCTGTCCAACATCACTGACAATCACGGCTTCTCCCTGAGTCATCTCGTTCAGATTTCGGATTACTTCTCCCATTGTAATTTCTCCTTCAGTAGGAAAGAGTTCGTGGCTTATCAGTTTAAGAGTCTCAATTTCATGGCAGTCTTTAAACTTCTGATGCCAGTCAGAATGTTGTCTTGGTACTATCAACTGGGTAAGAAGCGGTAAGGTATCTTTGCAGTTTCCAAGAACCGGAACCTCAACTTTTACATTTTTATTGATTTCTGCTTTGTCAATATCCAGATGAATAATTTTTTGCCTGTTTTGCATACTGATCCAGTCTCCCGGTCACACGGTCATCAAAACGCATTCCCACCGCAATCAGAACATCACATTCATTGGTAAGGATATTGGGTCCATAATTTCCATGCATTCCTACCATTCCTACAGCCTGTGGATGATCTGTAGGAATGGTACTCATTCCTAAAACTGTCCATGCTACCGGAATTCCTGACTTTTCAGCAAACTGCAGGAACTCTTTCTCTGCTCTTCCCAACATAATTCCCTGTCCGGCAATGATAAACGGCCGTTTTGCATCATTAATGAGTACAGCTGCTTTTTCAATACTATCCATATCAGGAACAGGATTGGGTCTGTAACTTCTTAAAGAATCACAAGGATGATAACCTTTATAGAGAACTTTTTGCAGCTGAGCATTTTTAGTAACATCTATCAGTACCGGACCTGGACGACCCGATCTTGCAATAAAGAATGCTTTTGCCAATACTTCGGAAAGTTCATCAGCATCAGTTACCTGATAATTCCATTTGGTAACGGGGCTGGTCACGTTCATCACATCTATTTCCTGAAAAGCATCCGTTCCCAAAAGGTGATCGAAGACCTGTCCTGTGATGCATACGATAGGGGTATTATCCAGTAAGGCATCTGCCAATCCGGTCACAAGATTGGTTGCGCCAGGTCCGCTGGTGGCCAAAACTACTCCTACTTCTCCTGATACTCTGGCAAGTCCCTGTGCTGCATGCACTGCTCCCTGCTCGTGGCGGACCAGAATATGCTCAAGTTTATCTTTATAGTCGTAAAGGGCATCATAAATAGGAATAATAGCTCCTCCCGGATACCCGAAAATTGTTTTTACTCCTTCCTGAAGAAATGCTTCAAGGATGATCCGGCTACCGCTTATCTCTGTTTCGGCGGATATATGTAGATTCTTCATTATATTTTATTAAGTGATTTCGTCTGTTACGCAGCCTTCAGCAGCTGATGATACAGTCAGTGCATATTTATACAGCAGTCCTTTTTTTACTTTAAGCTCTGGTTTTTGCCACCCTTTTTTCCGCTGTTTAATTTCTTCTTCGGAAACTTTCAGTTGTATGGTGTTGTTTACTGCATCTATTTCGATAAGGTCATTGTCTTTCACAAAGGCAATCAGGCCTCCCTCATAGGCTTCGGGAGTAATATGTCCTACCACAAAGCCATGGGTCCCGCCACTGAATCTTCCATCGGTAATTAAAGCTACGCTTCCTCCAAGTCCAGCTCCGATCAGGGCACTGGTAGGTTTCAGCATTTCCGGCATTCCGGGAGCTCCTTTGGGTCCTTCATGGCGGATGACAATGACGTCTCCATGCTGAACCCTTCCGTTTTGAATTCCTTTGATCAGATCTTTTTCTCCATCAAATACTCGGGCTTTTCCTGAAAACTTTTCGCCTTCTTTTCCGGTGATCTTCGCTACGCTTCCTTTCTCGGCCAGGTTGCCATACAGTATTCTCAGATGTCCTGTTTCTTTGATAGGATTGGATAATGGCCTGATGATCTTTTGTTTTGAAAAATCAAGGCTGGGAACATTTTTGAGATTTTCTGCGACTGTTTTTCCGGTAACAGTAAGACAATCACCATGCAGTAATCCTTCTTCCAATAGATATTTCATTACTGCAGGTGTTCCTCCATGTTCGTGTAAATCCTGCATCAGGTATTTCCCGCTTGGTTTAAGATCTGCCAATACCGGTGTGATATCACTCATTTTCTGGAAATCATCCTGAGTTACAGAAATGCCAACACTTTTAGCCATCGCAATAAAATGCAGAACGGCATTGGTACTACCGCCAAGGATCACGATGAGACGAAGTGCATTTTCAAAAGCTTTACGGGTCATGATATCCGATGGTTTGATATCTTTCTCCAGTAATATTTTAATGTATTTGCCTGCTTCAAGACATTCTTCCTGTTTTTCCCTGCTCAATGCGGGATTTGAGGATGAATACGGAAGACTCATTCCTAACGCTTCAATAGCTGAAGACATGGTATTGGCAGTATACATTCCACCACAGGCTCCTGCTCCGGGACAGGAGTTTTTTATAACTCCATTGAAATCTTCTTCTGAGATTTCTCCGGCAATTTTTTGTCCTAAGGCTTCAAAAGCCGAAACAATATTAAGCGGCTCGTTTTTGTAACATCCGGGAGCAATGGTTCCTCCATAAACCATTATCGAAGGTCTATCCAATCTTCCCATGGCAATAATGGTTCCCGGCATATTTTTATCACATCCCGGCAGTGCAATGATGCCGTCATAATACTGTGCTCCACAGATCGCTTCAATACTGTCTGCTATAACATCCCGGCTTACCAGAGAATACCGCATGCCGTCTGTGCCATTGCTCATCCCGTCACTTACTCCTATTGTATTGAATATCAATCCGGCAAGTCCATGCTCCCAGGTTCCTTTCTTTACCACTTTAGCAAGATCGTTGAGATGCATATTGCAGGTATTCCCGTCATATCCCATGCTCGCAATCCCTATCTGGGCTTTACTCATATCCTCATCAGTAAAACCTATCCCGTAAAGCATTGCTTTTGCGGCTGGCTGTTCTCTATTTTGTGTGAATGTTTTTGAATATTTATTTAACATACTATTATTTGCATTTGCTGTACTTGTTATTTCTCAATGTGTCAGAGATTTGAATTTTTTCGGAATTTATCAACGAAGCTTTTACTTAATTTTGGTTCAAAACTACAGCTTGTCATATCTTTTTTATTTTCACTTTTATGAAAATTACAATATCCAATCGTTTGAGAAATAGAATTATTAATTTGAAAACCAACAGTTTAGGCTCCATAAATTTACAACGACAGAACTCTTACGAGTTTCTGATAGGCCTGTTGTACTTTTTCACTTGCTGTACCTGCCCAGCTTTTGGTGAAAGGAACATCATCCAAAGAATCCAATGCTACAATTTCAGCTGCGGTACCACAGAAAAAAGCAGCATCAGCTCCTCTCATTTCTTCTGGTTTAAAGAAGGTTTCCTGAACGGGAATATTAAGTTCACTGCATATTTCAAAAACGGTCTGTCTTGTGATACCGGGAAGTATATTTCCTAGTGCCGGAGTATACAAAATTCCTTCTTTTTCGTAGAAAACATTGGCGCCTGAGCTTTCGGCAACATTCCCGTTTTCATCCAGTAACAATGCTTCATCGTAACCTTTATCTCTGGCATCCTGGCAAGCAAGGATGGAGTTGACGTAATGTCCCCCTGCTTTAGCTTCTATTCTAAAAGCTTTAGGATTGGGGCGCTGAAAATTTGAGGTCATCACCTTCACTTTGTCTGTGAGGTATCCATTGTTCCATTCCCAGGCCAGCAGAGACAGATAAGATTCTTTCCCTTTTGAGAGTGACATATTGGGAGAACAGGTGATTAACGGGCGTATATAAGCATCAGTAAACCCATTTTGTTCTAAAAGCTGATAGGTAAGATCGGTGAGTTTACTGACGGAATAATCAAATGGGATATGCATCAGTTCTGCTGATCTTTTAAGTCTTTCATAGTGTTTTTCTGCCTTAAAGATCCTGGTTCCGTGAGTAGTACCGTAGGATTTTATGCCTTCAAAGACGGAATAGCCATAATGAAGTGACTGTCCGTAAAGATTCATTCCTGCATCTTTTGCCTTAAGAAAATTTCCATTAAAATAAACGATAGTTTGGTCGCTGTAATACATTATTTAGGGTTTAAAATTAACAAATGGGAATAAAAAAAGCCCTCTCACGATGTGAGAGGGCTCAAATATGCATAGTCATACTCTATCCGTCTCACAAACGCAAGGGAATAATAATGACGATAATAATTACGGTTAATAACTGATACATAATTTTTGAAATAAAAAAAGCCGTTTCAAATATGAAACGGCTTATATAATTTAAATTAAAATATTTTACAATGCCGTTTCTTTACTGTTGTTAATGACAACAATAGTATTAGAAATGACAATAATATTTTTCTGATTCGTAAAATTCATACTGCAAATGTATTAATTTTTTAATACTGAGCAAGATTTTTTAACATTTTTTATTTTTTTGCAAAAATTCGCTGATGGTTACTGCTGTTTCGGCAACATCATGAACTCTTAAAATTTTAGCTCCCTGCTCCAAAACTTTCATGTGAAGTTTCTGTGTTTCTTCTTTGATATCCAGGGCTGATTTCCCAAGAGGTTTATAGATAAATGATTTTCTGGAAATACCTATGAGCAAAGGAAATCTTCCAAAGCCTAAATGTTCTGTTTCGGTAATCATTTTCATCTGATCATCAACCGATTTTCCAAATCCAAAGCCGGGATCAAGAATGATATCTTTTACTCCTTTTTCAAGAAGTTCACTGTTTTTTTTGGAGAAATACCGATTGACTTCAAGTGTAATGTCAGCAAACTTTATTTTATCGTGCATGGTCTCATAAGATGGGTTCACATGCATCAGGATATACGGAAGCTTCGTTTCAGCTGCAGTTTCAAACATTTTTTCATCGTACTGCCCGCCTGAAATATCATTGATGATGTCAATTCCTTCGTTAAAGCCAAATTTCACCGTCTCTGAATAGAAAGTATCGAGTGATATAAGTGCCTCCGGAAATTCCTTTTTGATCTGAAAAATTATACTCCCGATTCTCTTTATTTCTTCCTGGCTGCTCAGAAATTCAGCATTGGGACGTGTCGATTGCGGGCCAATATCAATGATCTCTGCACCGTCTTTTACTAGCTTTTCTGTATGTTCCAAAGCAGATTTTTCATCATTAAACTTTCCGCCATCGGAAAAGGAATCCGGGGTAAGATTAAGGATACCCATGATCTTTGGAGTCTCCAGCTGCACTAGACGGCCATTGCAGTTTAGAGAGTGGAATGGCTTTTGGGTGGGAGCATTAGAGAGTTTGAGAGTCTGGGAGTCTGAGAGCATTTTTATAAGTGATAAGTGATTTGTTTTTTGCAAAATTACTATTTTATTAAGTATTGGGAATTGCTGGTTTTGTTTGCTGCTAGTTTTTCGTTGAACGTCAACAAGACTTGGATATAAATAATTTCTCGCAGGGATCTTTAAGCTTCAAATATTGAACATTTAATCCTGTTTCTTTAAAAACGCCCGAACCAGCAACTGACAACCAATAACCAATCTAATATTCTCTTACACTAAAACTCTGGATTCTCTCAAAACTGAAACTCTGACAAAAATCAATTCCCAATTCCTGCTACCTAAAACCTAATTCGTATATTTGGGAGATTAAGAGAATTTATGTCAAAAACATCAGTACAGTTCGGGAAAGTTATCAGTGAGTGCCGTGATCTTTTCAGCAAAAAATTACAGGATTACGGGGCAGCATGGAGGGTTTTGAGACCCAGTTCGATTACAGATCAGATCTATATCAAAGTGAACAGAATTCGCACCCTGCAGATGACGGATATAAAAATGGTAGATGAAAGTGAAGAAGGTGAATTTATTGCCATCGTGAACTACTCTATCATTGGGCTTATCCAGCTTGAAAAAGGACTTTCTAACGATTTTAACGAAGACAAGGAAGAAATTCTAAGCCTTTATGATCAGTATTCTGCTGAAGCCCAAGCATTGATGGAAAGAAAAAACCACGATTACGGTGAAGCATGGAGGGATATGAGAATTTCTTCCATCACTGATCTAATTTACCAAAAAGTACTGAGAACGAAACAAATTGAAGACAACCAGGGAAAAACCATTGTTTCTGAAGGTCTGGATGCGAACTATTTCGATATGCTGAACTATGCTGTTTTCTGCCTGATTAAGTTCTCTGAAAAAGAAAATACTTCCGAAACTCAAAAATAAATTCATATGATCAAAGGTTTATTACGCTTTATTATTGCTGTTATCTTTATTCTTTCAGGCTTTGTAAAGGCTGTGGATCTGGTAGGGTTTTCTTTCAAAATGGAGGAATATTTTGCCCCCCCGGTTTTCAATATGCCGTTCCTGGAAAAATTTGCGCTTCTGTTTTCGATTATTGTAGTCGTACTGGAGCTTTTCTTAGGATTTATGCTGCTCTTAAAACTGAAGCTTAAATTTACTCTTTCAGCGTTAATTGCCCTTTGTATCTTTTTTGGATTCCTTACTTTTTATTCTGCTTATTTCAATGTGGTAACGGACTGCGGATGTTTTGGAGATGCGGTGAAATTTACGCCGTGGCAGAGCTTTATTAAAGATATTGTACTTCTTATTGGCCTCATCATTTTGTTTATTCTCTATAGAAAAGAGTTCCGTAAAAAAGATGATTATGGATTTGATGTTAAAAAATCTTCCGGCAAGCTAAGATATGCTGTCTTAGGACTGTTCTCTGTGATTATGATTTACATTATGGCTCAGGGAATTATGCACGAGCCACTGATTGATTTCCGTGACTATAAAATTGGAACCAACATAAAGGCTGAGAAGGAAAAAATTAATAAAAACCCTTCTGAATACAAAACTTTTTATTCACTTAAAAACCAAAAGACCGGAGAAGCTTTAAAGATAAATCAGGACGATTATATTAAAGAAACAAAATACTGGGCGGAAGGTTCTCCGTGGAAAATTGAAGAAGGAAAAAATGAATCTGTTCTGACAAAAGAGGGATATAAATCTGAGATTGTAAAATTCAAAATTGAAGATCCTACAGGGATGGATCTCACGGACAAAATCATCAATGCACCGAAAGCTGTTCTTATTTTTTCTTATCACCCGAAAGAGGTTCCTGCTGATCTGTTCCAGAAAGTTGAAGCTAAAGTAAATGCTCAAAAAGGAGCTCTTATTTATGGAATTTCTACGGATCAAAATACATTTAAAACGATTAAAAATGCAATGATGGACGGAACTGCTATCAAAACTATTGCAAGAAGCAACCCGTTTATTTTGGTATTAGAAAAAGGAAAAATTGTTGATAAGCAACCTGCAAAAGACTATGTGAAATAGATATGAATCTGTGAATGGTCAATGAGTGAATAGTGAATTTACCGACAACTAGAACTAGTAACCTGTTACTGACAACCAAACACTATCAAATTTAAGCTATCAACTATCAACTATCAACTATCAACTATCAACTATCAACTATCAACTATCAACTATCAACTATCAAATTTAAACACTAAACTTAAAACATACATTAACAAATGCAAAAATCAAATAAATCAATCGCTGGATACCACCTTTTAATGATCCTTTCTTCTGTAGACGGGGAATTTGCTCCTGAAGAAGGAATGCTGGTTCAGCAATATATGGCGGACGAATTTCCGTTCAGAATGAACCTTGACAATGAGCTGGAAACTTTGGCTCTTTTAAAGCCTGAGGAATGGAAAGATCATTTTGAATTCCATGCAAGATGTTTCCATGATGACTCTACGGAAGATGAGCGTGTGAAATTTGCACAGTTTGCCAAAACGCTGATCAAAGCAGATAATAAGGTAACTGACGAAGAGCATACTTTCTACAAGCTTCTAAAAAACCTGTGGAATCTGGCCTAATATCCTGATAAAAAAACCAAATCATATCATGAAAAAATTTTATCTTGGAATATTAATTATGAGTGCATCTACGATACAATCTCAAAAATTTCCTGCCCTGAAAGCTCCTATTGCCGAAAAGCAGGAACATATCAGGGAAATCCATGGTGATAAGGTGAATGATCCCTATTACTGGATGATCGATTATTTTAAAAAAGGAAAAGATTCTACAAAGGTCGTTGACTATCTGAAAGCCGAAAATACCTATTGGGAAAGCATGATGAAGGATACGGAATCTTTCAGGGAAAATCTTTTTCAGGAAATGAAAGCCAGGATTAAGGAAAAGGATGAATCTGTCCCTGTTTTTGAAAACGGATACTATTATTATACCCGTACAGAAGCCGGAAAACAATACTTTAAATACTGCAGAAAGAAAGGCAGTCTGACTGCTCCTGAAGAGATCCTTCTGGACATAGACCAACTTGCGGAAGGCCATGCTTATTATGCGGCTTCCGGTTTCAGCGTCAGTCCGGACAACAGTAAACTGGTATATGGAGTTGATGATGTTTCGAGGAGACAGTATACTTTATTTTTAAAGGATCTGAAAACAGGAAAAACAACCGATCTGGGTATTAAAAACACGGAGGGTTCTTCGGAATGGGGAAATGACAATAAAACAATTTTTTACACGGAGAAAAATCCGGTTACTCTTTTATCTGAAAAGATTAAGAGACATACACTGGGAACTGATCCCGGAAAAGATGTAACGGTTTATGAGGAAAAAGATCACTCGAATTATATTTCAGTTTATAAATCTAAAAACCATAAGTTTCTTCTGATCTACTCCGGAGCTACCACTTCTTCTGAAACAAGATACCTGGATGCGAATGATCCGAACGGAACTTTCAAAGTTTTCCAGCCGAGAATAAAGAATGTTCTGTATACGATCACACCTTTGGAAGACAAATTCCTGATCAGAACGAATAAGGATGCACTGAACTTTAAAATAGCGGAAACCCCTTTGGATAAAACAGGTGTTGAGAATTGGAAAGATTTCATTCCGCACAGAAATGATGTTTTGATGCAGGGCGTAAGTGCATTTAAAAATTACCTGGTTTTCAGTGAAAGACAGAACGGACTTACCCAGCTGGTTATTTATGACAGAAAGACAGCAAAAAAGGAATCATTAACATTTGACGAACCTACGTACACCATTTCATCGATGGAAAATCCTGAATACAATACGGATAATTTCCGTTTCGGATATACTTCAATGATTACACCAAGCTCTCAGTTTGAGCAGGATCTGAAAACAGGAAAAAGAGTTTTATTAAAACAACAGGAGGTTCTTGGCGGCTATTCTAAAGATAATTACACCACTGAAAGACTTTTTGCCACCGCAAAAGATGGTACAAAAATTCCAATTTCCCTTGTTTATAAAAAAGGATTCAAGAAAGATGGAAACAGTCCGGTGTTGCTTTACGCATACGGCTCTTACGGAAGTTCTATGGATGCCTCTTTCAGCAGCACAAGACTAAGTCTTCTGAACAGAGGTTTTGCTTTTGCTATCGCTCACATCCGTGGCGGCCAGGAAATGGGAAGACAATGGTATGAAGATGGAAAAATGATGAAAAAGAAGAATACATTCACCGATTTCATCGATGCCGGGGAATATCTGGTTAAAGAAAAATACACTTCACCGAAACACCTTTATGCGCAGGGCGGAAGTGCCGGAGGTCTTTTGATGGGTGCTGTAGTGAATATGAGTCCAAGTTTATGGAATGGTGTTATCTCACAGGTTCCGTTCGTAGATGTTGTGAATACGATGCTTGATGAAAGTATTCCCTTAACGACCAACGAATATGACGAGTGGGGAAACCCAAACAACAAGGAAGCGTATTTCTACATGAAATCGTATTCTCCATACGAAAATATCGAAAAGAAAAATTATCCTAATCTTTTGGTCACTACAGGACTTCATGATTCTCAGGTACAGTACTTTGAGCCTGCAAAATGGGTAGCGAAACTTAGGGATATGAAAACAGATAAAAACGTACTATTATTAAAAACGGATATGGATTATGGCCACGGCGGTGCTTCGGGCAGGTTTGACTACCTGAAGGATATTGCTTTGGTGTATGCTTTTATGTTTAAATTAGAAGGAATTAATAAATAATTAATCATCACGCAGATTTTGCAAATTATGCAGATTGACAATGACAGAAAATGAAATTTCATACATTGTTCGAAAATGTATTTTTAATGTTTACAATCAATTAGGTCCTGGTTTGCTTGAGTCTATATATCAGAATATATTAATATATGAGCTAGAGCAAAATGGATTAAATATAAAATCAGAAGTTATACTTCCGGTTTATTATGACAATAAAAAATTTGATTTAAACTTTAAAATTGACATTTTGGTAGAAGATAAGGTGATCTTGGAACTAAAATCAATAAAGGAATTAGAAGCCATCCACTACAAACAACTCTACACCTATCTAAAACTATCTGATAAAAAATTAGGAATGCTAATTAATTTTAATACAACAAATATTATGGATAGTATAAAAAGAGTAGTTAACAATCTTTAAATCTGCTAAATCATTACAATCTGCGCGAAATAAAATAATAATAACAATCTACATAATTATATAAAACTATGAGAAGAAAAATAGTTGCAGGAAACTGGAAAATGAATAAAAATGTCATTGACGCACAACAGTTAATGATTCAATTACTGAGCTATAAAAATAATAACACCACCAACTGCGAGATATGGATTGCGCCGCCTTCTTTATACCTGATGATGGCCAAAGACATCTTCGAAAAAGATGAGATCGGTGTATTTTCTCAGGATATGAGCGAGCATGAGAGCGGTGCTTATACCGGTGAACTTTCTGCTGATATGCTGGAATCTATTGATGCAACCGGTTCATTGATCGGGCACTCTGAAAGAAGACAGTATCACGGGGAAACGGATTCTCACTGTAACAGAAAGATCAAATTGGCTCTTGACAAAGGGCTGATCCCTGTTTACTGTAACGGTGAAACACTAGAGCAGAGAAAAGCAGGACAACATTTTGAAGTGGTAAAAAACCAGACTGAAGTTGCTCTTTTCACGCTTTCTGCTGAAGAGATCAAAAAAGTGGTGATCGCTTACGAACCTGTTTGGGCCATCGGAACAGGTGAAACAGCTTCTCCGGCTCAAGCTCAGGAGATTCATGCACACATCAGAAGCATCATCGCTGCAAAATACGGACAGGAGGTTGCTGACGAAGTTTCTATCCTTTACGGAGGTTCTGTAAAGCCGGATAATGCAAAGGAAATCTTCTCTCAGCCTGATATTGACGGTGGACTAATCGGAGGTGCAGCTTTAAAGCTGGAAGATTTTTCTAAGATTATTGAGGGGTTTAATTCATAGGTTTCGGCTTAATTCCTATTGAATTTAAATGATATTCGAATCAAAAACGGCGGCATCTTCGATGCCGCCGTTTTCTTAAAAAAAATCTAATTATTGAATATCGACTACATACATTGTTCCTTTGTCTACTTTTCCGGTTTTGGGAAGGATCTTGGCTTTTGGATTTCCGTTTCCGTCATCTGAAATTCCGAAGTCATCATCATTGAAAACCGCTATTTTATTATTTCCTAAATAAACAATCCCTTCAAATTTATCATGTTCATACCCTAATTTAGCAACCAGATCTACAGCTAAAATTTTGGAAACAGGTTTGATTCCTGCGGTCGTAATTTCATCCCATGTAGACTGTTCTAGGGCTTTGTTATTGATCTTCATTCCGTCAACAGCAGTAATATCAGCTCCGTTCACATCTGAAGCTCCGGCTATATTGATTCTGTATACTTTTTTGGTCCCGCCTTGTGAACCGAAGTTTCCGTCTCTTTCTATCACAAGAAATTCTGTACTGCTGATCGCGGTGATATCACATACAGAATCTGATCCGCCTCCATTTTGCTTGTACAGATACTGTTTGGTCTGTCCAGTTGCAATATCGAAAGTGACAATTCTTGTTAAAGTAGTATTGGTAGCCAGTGCTTTTGTAGGCACATACATTGTAGACTGAATGGTTCCTACCAATGTTTTTCCGTCTGGAGTGATGCATAGTCCTTCCATTCCTCTGTTGGCTCTTCTTTTAGCTAAAACAGCTGGTAACTTTCTTGCTCCGGTATTGACACCTATCGGGCTTATTCTTTCCAGTTCTACACCGTCTGCATTATAGTGAACGATATGTGGGCCGTACTCATCAGAAACCCAAAACGTTCCGTCTGCTGCCGCAACAATGCTTTCGCTATCCAGACCGTAATTATCTGTTCCTAAAACATTTCCTGATGAATCATAAGCAGTCTCCCCAGTACTTCCCATTCCTGCAGGGTTTGGAAGACCTGTAATTGGTTGTCCGGAAGGATTTTTCAGTTTAATATATTTAATGACCTCAATGTTTCCTTCCGCATTGATCTTAAAATGCATAATGGTTGGAGTAAAATTCGGAGCCGGAAATTTTTTTCCATTCAGATAGTCTGTATTCGGACCACGGTCGGTAATCACATAAAACTCACCTTTCCTGGTAGGATGGGCGGCAGCACCTGAACCGAATCCACCATTGATAATATCTATCCCATTCACTGTTGCCAGTTTGGAAAAAGGAAATTCCTGAGGAAGTTTGGCATAATTGATATCCTGGTTGTTCATTTTGTCGTCATCTTTACATGATACGAGCGCAGTGAATACAACAGCGGATAACAGAAGTTTTTTCATTATTTACTTTTATGCCGCGAAAATATACATTGATTATAAACTGATCTTGAATATAATGATAATTATGCTTTAACAATAAGATCGCTAGATGAATTAATTTTAAACAAAAGCATTAATCCCAGTATGATTAAAGGAAATGGTAGAATTAGGGCTTTAAAAAATAAAAATTAAACAAAAAAACGCACCTAAAATTAGGTGCGTTTTCAATATATTTCAAAAAGAAATTATTTTTTTTCTGTATTTCTCTGTAGAACCTCGTCTACCATTCCGTAGCCTTTTGCTTCTTCAGAAGTCATCCAATAGTCTCTGTCTGAAGACTTTTCTACCCATTCGTAAGTCTGTCCTGAGTGATGACCGATAATTTCATAAAGCTCCTGCTTTAATTTAAGCATTTCTCTTAAATTGATCTCCATATCTGAAGCTACTCCTTGAGCACCTCCTGAAGGCTGGTGGATCATCACTCTTGAATGCTTAAGTGCCGAACGCTTTCCTTTTTCACCTGCTACAAGCAAGACCGCTCCCATGGAAGCTGCCATTCCTGTACAGATTGTTGCCACATCAGGCTTGATGATTTGCATGGTGTCATAAATTCCTAAACCTGCATAAACGCTTCCTCCCGGAGAGTTGATGTAGATCTGGATATCTTTGGAAGAATCTGAGCTTTCCAGGAACAGAAGCTGAGCCGTTACAATATTCGCAACCTGATCGTCAATACCGGTTCCAAGGAAGATAATTCTATCCATCATCAGACGTGAAAATACATCCATTTGAGCAACGTTTAGTCTTCTTTCTTCCATGATATACGGCGTAAGATTCGTTGGGCCGTACATTCCCATATACTGATCGGTAACCAAACCGCTGTTTCCTAAGTGTTTTACAGAGAAATCTCTGAAGTCTTTTTTAATGTCCATATTTCTATTATGTATTATTAACTATTTTCGAAGTTTAAATTACAACTTTTATTCCTAAAATTTTATAGGACTTTTTGTCACAGAATAGTTCATTGTATACTCGGCAGTTGTCTTTAATCTATCTTTTTCTGTCTACGTAAATACCTTTAATCGGTGAATATTCTATAATATCACTCAACCGGATTGAGGCTTGCTTCAGCAGCGTGATCTTTTTGATCAGCTCGTAGTATTTTCCTTCATCCGTTCCGCGGTACTGATCCAGCTGTTTTGCTGTTTCTTTGATCAGATAATCAATATACCTGTATTTATGAAGCAGTACGTCTCCCTGTACCTGTTCCGCTATTTTGTCACCATAATTGGGCGGATAGATATTCCGGGAACCCCAGTTTTCCAGTTCATCCAGAGGAATGAGAGCATCTACCACCTTGGAGGTGATTTCTTCGTCCATAAAAGTTACAAAAAAATTCCCGCTTCTCAGCTCATCCTTTTGAATCCCTTCCTTTACCTGGTTGATGATAATTTCATTTCCTTTTACTAAAAAGCTATACTGTTCTTCTTCAAAATGCAGGAGAATTTCTTCAATAACCGTTATTTGATATTCCTCGTTTTTTTCATTGGTTCTTTTAAGAACAATATCTCCGAACATCAGCATATGATCTACAAGTTTGCTCTCCATAAACAGAACGTCATAAAGATAGGGATCTTCTTTTTCCTCATCCAACGGCACTACTTCCAATTTTACAGGAGCTTTTTCCTTTTGCTGCTGAACATGCTGGGTTTGGTTTTGTGTGATCTGCTTCTGGACATTAAGCTCATTGAAAAGACTCTGCTCCGAAAGCCCGAACTTATTGGAAACCTCCTTCAGATACACTTCTCTTTTCAGAGCATTCTGTACGAAAGAAACAGATTTTACAATATTCTGGATGGCTTCCGCTTTTTTTATAGGATCATTTCCGGCATCTTTTAAAAGGATTTCAGCTTTAAAATCAATAAAATCCATCGCTTCATTTTCGATGAACTTTTCCACGTAATCCTGCGGATGTTTTCTGGCAAATGAATCCGGGTCATCACCTTCCGGAAAAAGCAGGACACGGATGTTCATCCCTTCCGTCAAAAGCATATCGATACTTCTGAAACTTGCTTTGATACCGGCATTATCACCATCAAAAAGGATCGTTACATTTTCTGTCAGCCTTTTGATAAGCTTGATTTGCTCAATAGTTAAAGACGTTCCCGAACTGGCCACAACATTCTCGATTCCGGACATATGAAGGGCAATTACGTCCATATAACCCTCCACAAGCAGGCAGTTATTTTTTCTGGAAATTGCCTGCTTACTTTGGTTTAAACCATAAAGAACATTGGATTTATGATAAATTTCCGTTTCCGGTGAGTTGAGATATTTCGCAGTCTTGACGTTATTTTTAAGGATCCTGGCTCCGAAACCTAACACCCTGCCCGAGAAACTGTGAATAGGGAAAATAACTCTTTCACGAAACCGGTCGATTCCGGATGGTGTATTTTCAGGAAATATAGAAAGTCCGGATTTCTCAAGAATATCTTTCGTGTAGCCTTTTTCTTCCGCATAAACGGTGAAGGCATTTTTCTTTTCAACGGAATATCCCAGCTGGAATTTCTTAATGATGTCATCCTTCAGCTCACGTTCTCTGAAATAAGCCAGACCAATACTTTTTCCCTCTTCCGAATCCCAGAGAATTTCCTGAAAATAAGAGTTTGCAACCTCATGAATTTTATACAGCTGATCTTTTTCGGTCTGCGCGTGCTTAGCCTCTTCGGAAAATTCACGCTGATCTTCTTCAATTTCAATTCCGTATTTTTTGGCAGCATGACGAAGTGCTTCAGGATAAGTGAAATTTTCGATCTCCATCAGAAAAGAAATGGCAGTTCCTCCTTTTCCTGTGGAGAAATCCTTCCAGATCTGCTTACTTGGTGAAACGACAAAACTTGGTGATTTTTCATCATGAAAGGGACTGAGCCCTTTGAAATTAGACCCGGCCCTCTTCAACTGCACATATTCACCCACAATCTCTTCAACTCTAATTGTGGAGAATATTTTATCAATGGTCTGCTTAGAAATCATGATGTAAAAATAAGTAAATTTATACAGATGGGGAAAGTGTTTTTGACTGATGAAATTGTAAGGTGGTAGGGTTGAGAGTTCGGGCTTAGGATGTAAAAGAGCTGCTGGTTGCTTGCTATCAGTTGTTGATTACATTAAACTCTAAAACTCTCCCATTCTATAACTCCCAAACCCTACTACTCTCAAACAAAATTCCTTACTTTTGCACAAATTACTTTTATGCAGTTCATCATCAATAAGCTGGCAGACTGGCAGGGGGTTGTCGATAAGATCATTCCTGACCTTCAGCATAATATTTTTCTTTTAAAAGGAAATCTTGGTGCAGGAAAAACCACTTTTACTCAGTTTTTGCTTAAAAAACTGGGCAGTACAGACGAAGTGAACTCCCCTACCTACTCTATTGTTAATGAATACAATACTCCGAAAGGCAAAATATATCATTTTGATCTTTACCGTTTAAAAAACATGGAAGAAGTGTATGACATTGGCATTGAAGAATATCTGGACAATGCTTTTCTATGCATTATAGAATGGCCCGAAGTCTATGAAGAAGAGCTGTATGGGCTCAAATACCACACTATGAGCATCGTGAATAATGGGGATGAAAGAGAAGTCTCATTCGAGTAAATATTATGTATCTTTGCTTCCTAATTCAATGGTAAAATAATAATCTGTAAGACGTAATTTAATTTAAGGATGAGTACTACAAACATTTTTACTCCTTTCACCGAAGAAGAATTGATGCCGAAGGAAGAAAAGTTGGAGGTTATAAAGAAAGGAAAGCAATTCAGTATTGGAATTCCTAAAGAAACCTGTCTGAATGAGAGGAGAACCTGCATTACTCCTGATGCGGTACAGGTACTGGTAGAACACGGTCACGAGCTTATTATAGAATCAGGGGCCGGAGAAGGTTCTTTTTTTACAGATCTGCAGTATTCTGAATCTGGAGCAAAAATCACCAATGATCCTAAAGAGGCTTTCGGACAGGATCTTATCTTAAAGATCAATCCTCCTACAGAAGATGAGATTGATTATATGAAACCTAATACTTATCTGGTTTCAGCGCTTCAGATCAACCTCAGAGACAAAGCTTATTTCCTGAAGCTGGCGGAAAGAAAGATCAATGCCATTGCTTTTGAATTTATCGTTGACGAATATAAGCAGCTTGCTTTGGTAAGACTGGTTGGCGAAATTGCAGGAACCGTTTCTGTTTTATATGCATCAGAGCTTCTTGCCCTGTCAAACGGTCTAATGTTGGGTGGTATCACAGGAGTAAGACCTGCAGAAGTGGTTATTTTAGGAGCCGGAATCGTAGGAGAATTTGCTACGAAAGCTGCCATTGGACTTGGAGCAAGCGTAAGGGTTTTTGATAATTCTTTATCTAAACTAAGAAGACTTCACACCTTGGTTGACAGCCGCGTTCCTACTTCAATCATTGATCCCAAGGAATTAAGCAAAGCCTTAAGACGTGCAGATGTAGTGATCGGTGCTCTTCCGAGATTAAATATGACCCCTATCGTTACAGAAGAAATGGTAGTGAAAATGAAGAAAGGCAGTGTCATCATCGATATTACCATTGATAATGGAAAAGTAATTGAAACTTCCGAGCTAACGACTATGGAAGATCCTTATATTATTAAACATGGTGTGATCCATTGCGGACTTCCGAATCTTACATCAAGGATGCCAAGAACTACCACCAAAGCGATCTCTAATTTCTTTCTTTCTTACATCCTGAACTATGATGAAGAAGGAGGTTTTGAAAATATGCTGATTCGCAAAAATGAAATGAAACAGAGTCTTTACATGTACAAAGGAAGACATACTAAAAAAGTGATCTGTGACCGTTTCGGACTTACTTACCATGATATCAATCTTTTAATTTTCTAATGAAAAAAATTAAATTCTTTTTAATAGGCCTTATTCCGGGGCTGATTATTGTATTCTTTATATTGAACAAAAAAGGCGCAAGCTGCAGCGGATATCTTCCAAACAGCCGTGTAATCGCAGAATCCCTGTCTAAAGAGTTTAAGTATTCTGATACCTTTAAAAATGAAATGAATACTTACCAGATTGATGAAAAGTTTGTAAAAGATAGCATCATTACTAAAGGAAAAATAGATTTCGACAGAAGTCATGCGCAGAAAAAACCTTGTCCTGACTATGTTCTTACCTATCCGGAGAAGAACCCTACTTACGAGATCACTTATGAAAAATGTGAGGAAACAGTGACGCTAAATTCTCTGAAAAAGTTGAATTAAATAAAAATTTATTTTAAATATTAAGAAGATCATAGGCTTACTGAAAAAGAACATTTAAGACTTTGAACGTCAAATAATAAGCAACCACTTTATAAAATATCTTTGATTTTTCTTTCATCAATCTTAACAATTTAAAGGTCTTAATGGTTAAATTAAACTGTTTCAAAGGTGTTCAGCATGATCTTATTCATATTAACTGTTAAAAGCACTAAATAATTTTTTTTTATGGAAGGCAATTACTACATGATCCACGATTATCTGATATTCACGGGAGTTTTTGCTATATTCTTCCTGCTTACGGTCAGTATTTACCTTTTTAATCAGAACAGCAGGATCAGACAGAGAAACACCAGACTTTCTGAAGCCAATAAGATCATCGAACAGAAACTGAACGAAGTCCAGCTGGAACATATCGGCACAAAACTAAATCCTCATCTGTTTAAAAATATCCTGAATTCCGTACAGTCACATGCCTACCAGACCTATATGTCCCTGGATAAGCTCGCCAATGTTCTGGATTATATTCTATACGAAAGCAACAATAAATTTGTAAGCCCGAAAGAAGAACTGAATTTTGCATTAAGCCTTATCGAGATCAATAAAATAAAGATCAATCCTCTTTTTGATTTCAGGATAAAATCTAAAGTCAATAAATCGGATGTACTGTATGAAGAAAAAGTCTTTGCCCCGCTGATCTCTGTAGATCTTATCGAAAATGCCTTTAAACACACTGATTTCCTCGCACAGGATTCTTTCATCGCAATCAATCTGGAACTTGAAAACAGGATCTTCACAATGAAAGTCAGCAACAAAGCTTCTTTGAAGAATGTTCTTGAAAAGGAAAACAGCGGTTTCGGGAGCCAATCACTGGATCAGAGGCTTAAAATGATTTACGGCAATCATTATCAGCTAGAGAAAAGCTCAAGAAATGGTATTTTCACGGCAGAATTAAAAATAAATTTAGGAGATTTCTATGATAAAATGCGTTATTCTTGATGATGAGCTGCTGGCGATCAGCTATCTGAAACTTCTGTGTGAACAAATCGACAATGTGGAAGTCGTAAAGGCATTCAATGATCCTAAAATCTTTCTGAGTGAAATAGATCACATTGACTGTAATCTATGCATCCTTGATATTGAAATGCCGGGCATGAACGGACTTCAGGTAGCCGAACTCATTTCCGGTTCCAAAAAAATCATCTTCACAACTGCCTACAAAGAATATGCAGCAGAAGCTTTTGACCTGAATGTTGTAGACTATGTCAGAAAACCGATTAAGAAAGAAAGACTCATCCAGGCCTTCGAAAAAGCAAAAGAGCTGGTAGACGTTCCCCACAAAAAAGATCTCATCGAATGGAATACCAATATCGGCAGAACCGTCATTTTCACAGAACAGATCGCCTACATCAAAACATCGGAAATCGACAGTCGCGACAAAGATATTATCCTGAATGACGGAACCACGATTGTTCTTAAAAACCTAAGTTTTAAAAGCCTTCTTGATATGCTTCCTTCAAAGGATTTTGCCCAGGTGAACAAAAAAGAGATCATTGCTCTCTCTTCTATCAAAGTATTTTCCACCAACGAAATTATTACAACCATTCATTCGGAAGGAGATCAATTTCTTAAACTTCAGATCGGGGAAGCGTATAAACATTCTTTAATGGAGCTCTTCGGAAAGTAAATCCTTCAAACATTTCCGGTTTCACTGCAGAATCCGGCCGCTTCATTACATCAACCTCTTTTAAACACTTTATAGAGCTTATTTTTGCTGCTGATTAAATGATTATAATGAAAAATTATATGTATGCAGTAGGAATTCTCATACCCGGACTCTGTTTTTCCCAGAAAAATGGTTCAAAGGTTAAGACCTCCTTTTTTCGAATTGTAGTGGCCGGATATGTAGATTATGGAGCTTACATCAACCTCACAGGCCAAAGATAAACTTCACCCATAAAGACCTGAAACTGATTGGATATTATTTCAAATAGGCTTTTATTACATTTTTTAAAACATTTATTACATTTTAAAAAGAATAGTATTTAACATCAATATATTCTTTAGAAATTTATACTAAAATTAACGGACTTATGAATTTGAGGAAATACAAAAATATTATCTTCTATGTCAGTACAATTGCATTCTTTTCATGCCTTATGTATTGGTTTTTCATTGAAGGTAAGACATTGGAGGCAGGAGAAAATATTGCTCCCGGCAAAGCAACGGGCGCTGGTATGTGGGAAAATTTCTCAGATTCATTTCTGACGAACCTTCATCATCCATTAGCCCTTCTTTTAGCTCAGATCGTTACCATTATCATGGTTGCCAAACTATTCGGGTGGGTCTGTATCAAGCTGAAACAGCCCTCTGTAATTGGAGAAATGATTGCTGGTATTGTATTGGGGCCATCCCTTTTTGGACTCTATTTTCCGGAACTTTCGGCTTTTATTTTCCCTAAGGAATCACTGCCGAACTTGCAGTTTCTTAGTCAGATTGGTCTGATCCTGTTTATGTATATTGTAGGAATGGAGCTTGATTTGAGCGTCCTGAGAAAAAAAGCACATGATGCGGTGGTCATCAGCCATGCAAGCATCATCATTCCTTTCGCATTGGGAGTTGGACTTTCTTACCTGATTTATAAGGAATTTGCACCGGAAGGTATTCAGTTCAGTTCTTTTGCCTTATTTATAGCCATTGCCATGAGCATTACTGCATTTCCGGTTCTCGCAAGAATTGTTCAGGAGCGGAACCTTCATAAAACAAAAATAGGAACAGTAGTTATTACCTGTGCAGCAGCAGATGATATTACTGCCTGGTGTATTTTGGCTGCAGTGATTGCCATTGTGAAAGCAGGATCTTTTTCAGGATCAGTTTTTGTTATTTTAATGGCTGTTTTGTATGTCTTTGTGATGATTAAAGCAGTGAGGCCTTTCCTTCACAGAATTGCCGAATCACAAAAAGGAAAAGGTTTTATCAGCAAATCACTGGTTGCCGTATTTTTCCTGATACTGATTATCTCATCTTATGCAACAGAAGTTATTGGAATCCATGCGCTGTTCGGAGCATTTATGGCCGGTGCTATTATGCCTGAAAATATAAAATTCAGAAATCTTTTCATAGAAAAAATAGAAGATATTGCTTTGGTTTTATTACTTCCGCTCTTCTTCGTATTTACTGGGTTGAGAACACAGATCGGACTACTGAATGACATTCATCTCTGGAAAATAGGCGGTCTGATTATTCTAACGGCAGTCATCGGAAAATTTGTAGGAAGCGCCCTTACCGCAAAATTCCTGAACCTGAGCTGGAAAGACAGTCTTACAATAGGTGCCTTAATGAATACCCGGGGACTTACCGAACTTATTGTTCTGAATATCGGTTATGATTTGGGAGTATTAGGTCCGGAACTGTTTGCTATGCTTGTGATTATGGCTCTTTTTACCACTTTTATGACAGGCCCTTGTCTTGACCTGATCAATTATCTTTTTAAAGGTAAAAAATCTATGATTGAAGATGATCAAGAAGAGGAAGATGACACCAAATACAGGGTTCTTCTATCTTTTGAAACAATTAAATCCGGAAGTACACTCCTGCATCTTGCAGACAATCTTACACGTAGAATGAATGGCAATAAAAGTGTGACAGCTATGCATATTGCTCCTGTAGATGAACTTCATGCATTTGATATCAATCATTACGAAAAAGAGCAATTTAAAGAGGTTATTGAGACTTCAAATGAATTAGACCTCGAAGTCACCACGCTTTTCAAAGCCTCTACAGATATTGAAAACGATCTTACCGCTATTTCAAATAAGGGAAATTATGACCTTCTTCTGATCATGCTGGGTAAATCTATGTACGAAGGAAGCTTACTCGGAAGACTGCTTGGATTCACTACAAAGATTATTAATCCTGAAAAGCTTCTGAACACGGTAAAAGGCAAAGGAAATATTTTCAATAATTCTCCTTTTGACGATTTTACACTTCAGATCCTTGATAAAACGAATATTCCGGTAGGCGTTCTGGTAGAAAAGAATTTCAAATCCGCAGATAAAGTATTTGTACCCATTTTCAACCTCAGCGATTTTTACCTCCTTGAATATGCCAAAAGGCTGATCAATAATAACAATTCGCAAATTATTATTCTGGATGCTGCGGGACAGATCCGCAATAATATTGAGGTGAAAGAACTGATCAGAAGCATTGAACAGGTAGCTCCTAATCACATCACATTATACAACGAGAAAAAGATCGAGAAAGAATTCCTGAACTCCCAGGATCTGATGCTGGTAAGCAGCAAAAGCTGGAAAAGCCTGATTGATACTAAGAGTCTTTGGCTTTCTGATATTCCTTCGACTTTGATTATCTCTAATCCATAAATTAGGTCATCTTTCCAAAAAAATAATTTGACCCCGGAATATCCTGAGTTTAAAAAATATTTTATACCTTCGCTTTGTGAATTTCAATAACGCAACATATTATTATAGAATTATTAACTCAAATCTGGGCTAGGATTCTTATGAACATAACTTAAACCTCGTCCCAGGACGGGGTTTTTTTATTTTAAAAATTTAGAAAGATGAAAATAAGTATTATTGGTGCAGGTTTAATCGGGGGATCGATGGCTTTAAAATTAAGGGAAAAAGGCATGGCGGATTTCATCTATGGGATCGATAACAACCAGCAGCACATCAATGAAGCACTGAAACTCAGCATTATTGATGCCGGCACAGACCTTGAATATGGAGTGAAAAATGCTGATTTTATAATCGTAGCCATTCCTGTAGATGCTGCCAGAAAGCTTCTGCCCAAAGTGCTCGATCTTGTGTCTGACAAACAGACTGTGATGGATGCCGGATCCACAAAAGCAGGCATTGTAAATGCCGTGAGAAACCACCCGAACCGTTCCAGATTCGTAGCTTTTCACCCAATGTGGGGTACCGAAAATAATGGTCCTACTTCTGCAGTTGCTGAAAGTTTTTCAGGAAAAGCCGGAGTAATCTGCAATAAAGAAGAGTCTGCAGCCGATGCTCTGCAGCTGGTAGAAAAAGTTGCCGAAAATCTTGATATGCACCTGATCTACATGGATGCAGAAGACCATGATATTCATACAGCCTATATCTCACATATTTCACATATCACCTCTTATGCTCTTGCCAATACAGTTCTGGAAAAAGAACGTGAAGAAGAGACCATTTTTCAGCTTGCCAGTTCCGGTTTTTCCAGTACGGTACGTCTTGCCAAGTCCCATCCTGAAATGTGGGTGCCCATCTTTAAACAAAACAAAGAAAATGTCCTGGACGTTCTGAATGAGCATATAACCCAGCTCAGAAAATTCAAGGCGGCACTGGAAAAAGAAAATTATGAATACCTTGAAGAACTGATTACTAATGCGAACCGGATCAGAGGTATATTGAGGTAAATGAAAGTATATTGAAAGGAGAATCGGCTCATAGCCGATTCTCCTTTTTCGCGATTCAGATGGATACTTGTTTTTTTAAGCAACTTATACTTTTTGATAAAAATTTAAATAAAATTAAAAAATATTTTAACTTTATTAAAAAATAAATTACATTTGTAAAAAAACAATCAATGAAACTTCCTACAGTTTGTCCGAGCTGTGACAATACTTTAAATGTAAGCCAAATGAAATGCCCAAACTGTAGCACAGAAGTCAGCGGCGACTACGAACTTCCCGTTTTGCTTAAACTAAACCGTGAAGAACAGGAATTTGTACTCAACTTTTTTCTTTCCAGCGGGAGCATTAAGGAAATGGCCAAGCAGGCCGGACTATCCTATCCTACCATGAGAAACAAAATGGATGACCTCATTACTAAGGTTGATCAGTTAAAAACGAATTTATAAACTACCGTGATGAACTGGAAAACAATTTTTAATCCTTTTGAAAGATTTGATGATAAACTACTGCTTGTTGTAGGGCTTTTTACTGTAGCTGCTGCCATTCTAACAGGATATTGGACGGGTACTTGTTTTAGCAGTATTTATAAGATAAGCAGCTTAGAACAGGTAACTCTTCAAGCTGTAGCTATACCTACTTTGGTCAGTTTTGCTTTTGCTATCGTTGTTCTCTTTATATTGGGAAAGATCCTGAATACCAAAACAAGGTTCATTGATATTGTCAACACTGTATTAATTTCCCAGTTGTTTCTGATTATTTTACAGTCTACAGAGAAGATATCCATTATCAAAGAAGCTCCGAAAAGAGTAATGAGTCATCAGGCAGATCCTTCCACACCACTGCCTGTCTTAGATATTGCAGTAATGTTGACAATGGCATTCTTTACTATTATTATTCTGATTTACAGTATAACCATCTATTACAACGGTTTCAAAACAGCTACCAATATTAAAAAATGGCAGCATATTGTTCTTTTTACGGCTGTATCGCTGATCATGACTTTAATATGCCAAATTTTAACATCTAAATACTTTTAAATAACATGAAAATCAAATTATTATTTGTGCTGGTTTTTCTGGCACATATTTGTCACGCCCAAATCGAAGGAACCTGGAACGGGGAACTTGATATCCAGAATATGAAACTTCCAATAATTCTTAAGGTCAAAAAAGATACTAAAGGATATACTTCTCTGCTTAACAGTCCTAAACAAAGTGACAAAAATATTGAGGTAGATAAAACGGAATTCAGCAATAATGAACTGAGTTTTGACATAAAAAAAATAAATGCGAGCTATAAGGGTATTTTAAGAGATGATCACTTTGAAGGCAACCTAATCCAAAACGGAAAAATTCTTCCTTTAAATCTTTTCAGACATCTTCCTGCTTCTGAAAATCCAGATGTTCAATACCTTAATGGAAAAGCCATTAATAAAGATAAAATAGATAATTTTCTGGATTATATTGGACAGGAAAACCAGAGTATCGGAAGTGTATCTGTTTTCAGGAACGGAATTCAGGAATACCATAAAGATTTTGGCCAGCAGCAGATAAAAGATCTTACGTATAATAAGAATACACAATATCATATAGGTTCTATCAGTAAGATGATCACAGCTGTAATGTTGATGCAGCTTGTTGAAAATGGAAAACTAAACCTGAATGAAAAACTTTCAAAGTTTTATCCCGGAATCCCAAATGCACAAAAGATCACCATTCATCAGATGTTGAATCACACTAGCGGACTTGGTGATTATGTAGGTGAACCGAAGGATAATTGGCTTTTTGGGAAAACGGTAGGTGATAAAGCTATTATTGCCACAATCAAAAAACAGGGTACAAGCTTTGAGCCGGGAAAGAAAATGATGTACTCTAATTCAGCCTACTTTCTTTTAAGCAGGATCCTTGAAAAACTTTACGCCCAGCCTTATAATATAATTTTAAAAGAACACATTACTGAAAAAGCAGGAATGAAATACACATTTTCTGTATTGGATAATCCTAAAAATGTTTTTAAATCCTATAAATTCACTGATAGCAGCTGGAAAGAGGTTCCCGATTTCAATTTCCATAATTGCATAGGACTGGGTGATATTGTCTCTACTACAGAGGATATGAATATTTTTATGAACGCTCTATTCAATGGCAGTTTCATTAAAAAAGAAACCCTTGAAATGATGACCTCTAACAAGGAGGAGAAGTTTTTCGGACCCGGAATTGTGAAGGTGCCTTTCTATAACATTATTGCTTATGGCCACGGCGGTGATACTGCCGGCTCACACTCTATACTAACTTATGAACCAAAAGACAAACTTGCTTTTGCGGTAACAATAAATGGAGAAAACCTTCATCATAATGATCTTTACATTGGAATTCAAAATCTTCTTTATGGAAGAGATTACAAATATCCATCATCTGTTGAAGGAAAACAAGATTCCGGATTGGAAAAATATGCTGGAGAATATGAATCTAAAGACATTCCGGTTCCATTGAATGTATTTTCTAAAAACGGAGTGTTATTTGCACAAGGAAAGGGACAGCCGGAATTTCCATTGAAAAATATTGAGAAAAATAAATTCAGTTTCGAAGGAGGTATTACGATTCTATTTATCACTGAAAACAATCAGATGCAACTGACTCAGAACGGAAAAACTTATGTATTCAATAAAAAACAGTAGTGCTTCTAACCATACTAAAGATGATTTTGAGGAAGCTGGAATTACTGTTGACTAATTTTAACTTTACCGTAGAATTTGCATAAATCATAGTAATAACATCCTTTTCAAGCTTTCAGACATCATCTATTCCCATAAAAAAACCTTAGATTCTTATCTAAGGTTTTTTATAAATTAATGATTTTCTTTTAACATTCAGGAACATTTACCGCAATGGCAAGTCCACCTTCTGAAGTTTCTTTAAAACGGTCATTCATGGATAAAGCTGTTTCCCACATCGTCTGGATCACTTCATCCAGCGTTACTTTGGCTTTCGCAGGATCGCTTTCCAATGCGATATTAGCAGCTGTGATCGCTTTCATGGCACCCATTGTATTTCTTTCGATGCATGGGATCTGCACCAGTCCTTTGATCGGGTCGCAGGTCAGTCCAAGGTGATGTTCCATTGCAATTTCTGCTGCCATCAATACCTGTCCAATGCTTCCTCCTAAAATTTCTGTAAGTCCGGCCGCAGCCATAGCAGATGAAACTCCAATTTCTGCCTGACATCCGCCCATCGCAGCAGAAATCGTTGCATTTTTCTTAAACAGGGTTCCTATTTCTCCGGCTACGAGTATAAATCTTACAATATCATCTTCACTTACTGACTCTGTAAAAGCCTGAGAATACATTAAAACGGCAGGAATTACACCACTGGCTCCATTGGTAGGTGCTGTGATAATTCTTCCGAAACTGGCATTTTCTTCATTCACTGCCAAAGCAAAACAGGCGATCCATTTATTAATATTGGTGAAGTTTTCTTCTGCATCGACTACCAACTGGAACCATTCGTCGATATTTTTATAGATTTTGTCTCCTAAAAGCTTTCTGTTGATTCCTGCAGCCCTTCTGGTTACATTTAAACCTCCGGGAAGGATACCTTCTTTATTGACTCCTTTGTAGATGCATTCTTTAATATTCTTCCAGATATTCAAAGCTTCCTGTCTGGTTTCTTCCTGGGATCTCCAGCTTTCCTCATTGATAAGGATTAAGTCTGAAAATTTTTTGAATCCTAATTTTTCAGAGTATTTTATAATGTCAGAACCGTGATGGCAAGGATAAAGGGTGCGTACACATTGTTTTTCTATGGAATTCTTTTCCTGACTGGCAATAAAACCGCCCCCTACAGAATAAAAATCCTGAACAAGTTCTGTTCCATCTTCAAAAACCGCTTTAAAGATCATTCCGTTAGGATGAAAATCAAGGGACTTCTGCATATTTAAAACCAGGTGATATCCGTAGATAAAAGGAATTTCTTTTTCTCCACCCAGATTAATGATTTGGTCTGTTTTTATCTTCTCAATTTTTTCATCAATTTTTGAAGTATTGATGGTGGTGAAATCTTCACCATTTAATCCAAGCATTCCGGCAATATCGGTCCCGTGACCAATCCCCGTTTTTGCTAAAGAACCGAAAAATTCAAGAAAAACCTCCTTCACTTCCGCAATAGATCTTTCCCTTTTTATAATTCTGATAAATGCAGACGCCGCATTCCATGGGCCCATCGTGTGCGAACTGGATGGTCCTATTCCTACTTTAATAATCTCAAATACTGATATTGATTCCATACAAGATTCATCATTTTTCCTCTTAACAAAGATACGTGATAAATCCAATAAAAAACACTGTCAGGCTTAGTATTACAAACTATTCATCCGAAAATAAGAACAAAGCCTGCAATTAATATTTTTGTAAATTAGCTGATAACGAAACATCTCTCTTTCTTAATCTTGGATTGGAATACAGCCTCTGCATTTAATCTAAAATTCTTTAGTCTTATTATCGGAAATGGAAACATTAATTAAGAATATCTCAAAGCATGTAAAGCTAAGTCCGGAGGAAATTTCAGTTTTTAAAGGATTCTGGACAGAAAAAACATTGGAAAAAGGCGAGCTTCTTTTAAGGAACGGTGAGATCTGCCGTTATGACAACTACATTATTTCAGGTGCCTTAAAAGCTTTCTGCATCAATCCTGAAAATGGAAATGAAGAAATTCTTTTTTTAGCAATTGATGATTGGTGGGCGACTGACATCCATAGTTTTTCCAGGCAAAAAGTATCGATCTACAACATACAGGCTATAGAGAAAACGCATCTTCTGCAGATCAGTCATCAGTCTTTTCAAAAACTGCTGCAGGAAATTCCCTCTTTGGAAAAATATTTCAGAATTATTTTAGAGGGTTATCTTGGAACGCTGGAAAAGCGAGTGGTATTTAATCATATGCACAAGGCCGAACAGAAATACCTTGACTTTCTGGAAACTTATCCTGATATCGTCTCCAAAATTCCTCAATATCTGATCGCCTCTTATCTGGGGATCTCTGCAGAATTTATAAGCCGTATCCGGAAAAAAAATAAATACTCTTGAACCAGATCAATTTTTGTGAAATTAATTATCAAGAATTTTGTCTCTATAAATGTATAGCAAATGAAACTATTGATTATTAATGCAAGCGTAAGGAATACCAAATCTTACAGCCGCAAGCTCACTTCTCTTTTTGTAGAAAACTGGAAAAAGAAGCATCCTCTTGATGTATTTACTTACAGGGAAACCGGAATTGATATTATTCCCAACATTGATGAACACTGGATTGCAAGTGCTTTTATAAAGCCTTCGCAAAGAACGGAAGAAAATCAAAAAGCTTTAAAACTAAGCAACGAACTGATTCAAGAACTTAAAGAAAATGACATCTACGTCATAGGAACACCTATGTATAACTGGTCTATTCCGGGCGGTTTAAAGGCTTATATCGATCAGGTAATGCGCATCAATGAAACCTGGAAATTCAGATCAGGAGTTCCTGACGGAGATTATGTCGGTCTCCTTGAATATAAGAAAGTTTTTATCTTATCGAGCAGAGGTGACACGGGTTATGGTGAAAATGAAAAAAATGGACATATGAACTTCCAGACCACTTATCTGAAACATATATTTGGCATCATGGGAGTAAAAGATATTAGTGTTTTCTCATTGGATAATGAAGAATTCGGAGGTGAAATATTCGAAAATTCTAAGACTGAAATCTTTAATACCATCAATTCAATCAATTAGGAGAATTTCCAGCAAAAATCACCACTTTAAGCTTTCTTCATGTTGCGAAATATCCAGACCTTTATTTTCTGATTCTTCGGAAACCCTTAAAGTGATGATTCGGTTCGTTATTTTATACAAAATCAAAGACCCGAAGAAAGCAAACGCAGAAACCAATATAAGAGCTACCATATGATGGGCAAAAACGTTAACACCACCATGAAGAAGACTGGCATTTTCACCATGGGCGAAAATAGCGGTTAATATCATTCCCATGATCCCGCCTACTCCATGACATGCAAAAACATCCAGTGTATCATCAATCTTTTTGAGCTTCTTCCAATTCATCATGAGATTGGAAACAATGGCTGAAATAAATCCTATAAAAAGACTTTCAGGAATAGAAACAAAACCGCATCCGGGAGTAATGGCAACCAAGCCTACCACTGCACCAATGCAGGCTCCCAATGCGGATACACTTCTGCCGTTTATTCTGTCAAAAAAGATCCATGTCATCATGGCAGAAGCAGACGCAATGGTTGTAGTTCCAAATGCTATTGCAGCAGTAGCATTAGCGCTCAGGGCAGATCCCGCATTGAATCCGAACCATCCGAACCACAACATACCGGTTCCTAAAAGAACATAAGGAATATTGGAAGGCTCATGATGTGGGTTTTTCCTTTTCCCAAGAACCAAAGCTCCTGCCAGAGCTGCAAAACCGGCACTCATATGGACTACGGTTCCGCCAGCAAAATCTTTTAACCCAAAGTATTTATTCAAAAGTCCATCCGGATGCCATACCATATGACAAAGCGGCGTGTAGATGAAAAGGCTGAAAAGTACCATGAAAAGGAGGTAAGAGATGAAACGTACACGTTCAGCAAAGGAGCCTGTAATAAGAGCGGGAGTGATGACTGCAAATTTCATCTGAAAAAGAGCAAAAAGCACAAAGGGAATGGTAGAGGCCATCATTTTATGAGGCAATACACCTACCCTGCTGAAAAACGGATAACTTAGGGGATTTCCAATAATTCCGTAATGCACACCATTAATTTCAAAGCCTAAGGAATCTCCGAAGGACAGGGAAAAACCAACGACTACCCACAACATAGAAATAACACCGAGTGCTATAAAACTCTGGAGCATGGTAGAGATCACATTTTTTTTCCCAACCATTCCTCCATAAAAGAATGAAAGTCCGGGTGTCATCAGCAGAACAAGTCCGGCTGCTGCAAGAATCCAGGCTACATCAGCGCCTACGATCTTATCTTCACTCAGAAATTCGCCTGTATTGGGAAAATCAACAATAGGGCTCCAGAATAATCCTCCGAAAGCTACAAGACAAATAATTGAAAATGAAACAATCCACTTTAAACCAATTTTCATAAAATTTACATTTAACCCTATCAAAATTAAACATAAATTTTATAAAAACATATATTTTAAAAACAAATACCCCATTAAAATTTAATGAATACCTAAAGTAAATTATTTTAAGCAAACACTTCTTTCAATATTTTTGAAACTTCTTTGGATTTTGTGGCCGGAAAAAGATGGGTTCCGCCTTTAATAACATAATCCGGTTTTGAATATTTAATTGGAAAAACAATATCCTTATCGCCCAATATCTGGATGACCTCTGGAATTTCTTCAAATTTCCATTCTGAAACCTTCTCTACAGACCATTTGAGGTAGTAAGGATCTCTGACTCTGAAATACTCAAGGATCTTTGGATTTTTAGGATCAAAAAGTTTCCGGATCACAGAATAGACATTTGCTGCTTTATCATTAAACATGCCTACAGGAAGAATTCTTGGAAGTTTTGTAATTTCTCCGGTTCTTATAAATCTGGATTTTTCTTTATCAGATTTAATGCTTCCCATAATGACTACTTTTTGGGCAGGCTTCAGTTTATTAATCTCCTGTACCATTATTCCTCCAAAGGAATATCCCAACAGGCAGAACGGCTCTGAATCGTCTATTTTCTCCGCCATTCTCGCAACATAGGAATGAAAGGACTCATTTTTCTCGGGAATAAGCCAGTCTATAAAAATCACTTCACAGTTCTCGGGAAATTCCAGTCTTTCCAATACTTTAAAATCTGCTCCGAGGCCACTTACTACATAAATTTTCATAATACTAATTTAGGAAAAACATGGTAAATGATGTAGATTTAATTTTGATTGTATATATTTTTGAACCGTTAGATTAAAAAGGCTTTAAGAATATTAAGATGCACTTTATTTCAAATGAAAACATAAAAAATGGGCAGTTCATATAAACCGCCCATTATCATATTGATTGTATATTTTACCTATTTCTTTTTCTTCACAGGAACTCTGTTTTCATTATCCAGTTTTTCTGTAGAAACTTTAAACTGGAAATCCATTTCGTCCTTGATGAAATAATCTTTCAGTGAAGACTGGTAGAATACTTTGAAGTCTCTTCTGTTCAGTGAGAATTTAGCAGACTCTATCACTACTGTAAACTGGGTTACATAGGCATTCGCCGGGAAAGAGATGGTTTTTCTTACGCCTTTGATGGTAATATCACCATATATTGTAGAATTGTACTCACTGTTTGCTAAAGGAATAATTTTGGTCAAGTGGAATTTTGCAATCGGGAACTTTTTAACTTCAAAGAAATTGGTGCTTTTCAGTTCATTGGTAAGCTTGATCTGATCTTCTTCAGAAACATCTCCAGCCATCATGCTCCTCATATCGATGATAAATTCTCCGTCTACAAGAACCGTTTTGTCAAAATTGAATTTTCCGCTTTTCAGCTTTACTGTTCCTGAATGTGAAGAGGCTTCAGTTTTTACAACTTTATATCCCCACCACCTGATCTCCGATGAAGTTACTTTTGAAACCTTATCAAACTTCTTCTGTGCAGAAACAAATGATATGCTCACACACATCATAGCAAACAATAGTAATCTTTTCATTCTTTTTTATTTACAATTCAACAAAAATAAAAAAAAGTGTAGAACTTCTACACTTTTAATAATCTTTTTTTGATTAAATTATTTAGCAGTTACCTTTACAAGCATTTCAATGTCATCTTTCACAAAAACATCCTGCATGGTAGACTTGTAAGCAACGTCAAATTTCTGTCTGTCAAAAGCGAATTTATCAGAAACCAAACTTACCACTCCTTTGCTGTAAGCAATTTTTGCAGGGAAAGTAACAGGGTTTGTTTTTCCTTTAACAGTAAGATTTCCCGTTACCAATGAGTTATAAATCTTATCATTATTTTTCTTTACAGAAGTGATTTTGAAAGAAGCAGTAGGGAATTTTTCAACTTCAAAGAAATCACCGTTCTTAAGGTGTCCGTTCAGTTTCTGCTGATATTCTCCTGAAAGGTCAGTTGAGCTGATAGAAGTCATATCCAATACAAAGCTTCCTCCTATAAGACTATTTCCTTTCATGATCATGTCTCCTGACTTTACTTTTACAGTACCATCGTGAGAACTTGCTTCAGATTTTGCTACTTTGTATCCCCACCAATGTACATCAGATGCTACTACTTTTTTAGATTGTCCGAATACAAGACCACTGGCTAAAACTGCCAATAAGAATATTTTTTTCATTTGAATAAAGTTATATACTTGTTTAATGCTGCAAATGTAGCCAACTAATCCGATAGATTTCATTGATGTATATCAATAAAATTAATTATTTTTATGAATAATATCATCCCATAAAAAAACTCCGAAAAAGCTTCGGAGTTTGTATTTTAATTTTGGTAGTAGGCGGTATACAGTGCGGCACCTTTGAGTGCCGTATGATTCTGCTTGATCAAATAGAGCGGTGTGTTTTTCAACATTTCCTCCATTTTATCACTGATCTTGAATTTCTCATAGAATTTTCCTTTGTCAATGTATTCCCTGATCGCCTGCGGGATATCTCCTGCAATCAACAATCCTCCGGTCGCTTTAAGCTTCAGCACAAGGTTGTTCGCTTCTCTGGCAAGGAATTCCAGGAAGGTATCTAAGGCAATCTTACAGATCATTACCTCTTCTTCTACTGCAGCTTTATATAGCTCCTGTACAAAATCTGGTCCGGCAAGACGTTCTGCAAGCCACTCCGGTTCAGGATGTCTTTTTACATCTCTTAAGAATCTGTAGATATTAAAAAGACCCGTTTTGGAAAGTACATTTTCCCAGCTTACAATACCATAGATATTATTTAAGAACTGGTAAAATTCAACTTCAACATTCGTTCTCGGTGAGAATTCTGAATGTCCTCCTTCGGTAGCGAAAGGTCTCAGGAATTGTCCGTCAAAGAAATATCCGGCTTCTCCGAGTCCGTTTCCTGGAGCAAGGATGGCTACATTTCCTTTTTCAAGATGTCCGCTGGTGTAGATCGGATCCAGATCGCTGTCTTCAAGAAGCCCCATTCCGTAAGCGGAAGCTTCAAGGTCGTTCAGCATATCTCCTTTTTCAAATCCGAAATCTCTGGTGTACTCTTCAATATTCAGGTTCCAGCCCAATCTTGCGGGGCTGCTTTTACCATCAATTACAGGTCCCGGTACCGCCATAGCCAGACGTTTTACATTCTCTAACTGATTGTCCTGAATGAATTTTTTCAGGATATCAGAAAATGATGCGTAGTCTTTGGTACTGTACTCATTCTGAACCTTTATCTCAAGGCCTCCGTTAACGGACACAAAATGGCCTAAGATGGTTATATCTTCACGGAGACTTGCCCCAATGATAGAAACATTATCATTGTTCGAGTTTTCTACTCCCGGTAAATAAAGTGGAAATTTTGGATTCAATATCATAACCTCAAATTTTATCAAATATAATAATAGTTTTCGTAATTCCTGCAGGGAAGAAAAAAACCTTTTCATTTTCATAAAAAGGTTTGGCTAATAATTGTTTATATTAAATCTAACTACTTTCCTAATGGGATATTGTACCCGAATCCTACTCCGATATTCCCCACATTATAGTTCTGTCCGGCAATATCGCCTTTATCTCCTACAAAAACTTTCTGGTATTGTACGAAGAAATTCCAGTCTCTGTTGTGGTATCCGATCTCCGGCTTGATGTAGAAACCTCCGTCTGGTCTGTCTGCAGAACTGTTGGAAGCCACTTTCTCATCACCTACAAGGAAACCGTATCCTAAGTCTGTTCCGAAATAGAAACCAGTTTGCTTCGGATAGATTCTGATTAAAGCCCCTACAGGAATTACCCCTACATCATTGTTATCATAACCATTGTTACTTTTCCCAAAATAATGAGTATATCCTGTTGCAATACCTAATCCAAATCCAGGAGTGATAAGGTTCTGGTAAGATACATCTACACCTGCTGCTGCAGAAAGATTATCTGCGGGAACTGCTAAACCAACATTTGCGCCAACTTTGATCATATTGTTCATGCTTGAGCTCTGCGCACTTGCGATACCTGCTGTTAAGATTCCAGCCAGTAGTATTGTTTGTTTTAACATTTTCATAACTCTAATTTTAAATTTTACTACTGCAGTAAACTGTAAAAATCGTGCCAAGGGAGGCTATTTATCTGACTTTAACATTCAAACCTATCACAAAACCATGATTATCAATATGTTAATTTATACTAAAATTAAATGATTGTTTAAGTTAAATCTTAAAAATAATACGATTAATGATTCTTAACCGTTATCATTTTAACTTCTTTCTTGTTATTGCATCAAAAAATAAAATCTCTCAATATGGCGGATTCACTTTTACATAACAAACATCTTCTTTGGCGTGCTGGTTTCGGAGCAGGAATCAATGAAATGGAAGACCTGAAAAATAAAAACACAAAGACCTTATTAAATGAATTATTTAAAGAAGAACCGTTTGTGGAAATCAACTATGATACTCCGGATGTGGAAATCATCGATTATATGAATGATAAAACGCCTGCAGAAAAGAAAAAAGAAATCCAGAAGATCAACAGGGAGCAGAATAACGAAATTAATCTTAACTTTCTTAACCAAATTGTCAACAGCAAAGAACAGATGCGGGAAAAGATGGCTTTTTTCTGGCACGGTCATTTTGCATCCAGAGTGGTTAATCCAAGATTCAGCAAACAGATTTTAAATACAATCAGGAAGAATGCACTGGGAAATTTCAAAGATCTGCTTTTTGAAGTAAGCCAGGCTCCTGCTATGCTGAATTTCCTCAATAATCAACAAAATAAAAAAGACCATCCTAATGAAAATTTTGCCCGTGAAGTCATGGAATTATTTACTATGGGAAGGGGAAACTACACTGAAAAAGACATTCGCGAAGGCGCCCGTGCCTTCACCGGATGGGGATATGATAAGGAAGGGAATTTTAAGGAGCGAAAAAATCTGCATGATGAAGGCGTGAAAACCTTTCTTGGAAAAACCGGAAATTTCACCGGGACAGATGCTTTAGAGATCATTCTCGAACAAAAAGCCACCGCACGATTCATTACCACTAAAATCTATAAGTTTTTTGTGAATGAAAATATTGATCAGAACATCATCAATGCATTAAGCGAGAACTTTTATCACTCCAATTATGACATTAAAAAACTAATGACTGATATATTTTCAAGCCCATGGTTTTATGACAAAAAAAACATTGGAAACAGGATAAAATCGCCTATTGAATTGATGGCAGGAATGATGAGAACGTTGCCCATGACTATTCAAAATCCTGAAAACCTCATCGTGTACCAGAAATTACTGGGACAGATGCTCCTCTACCCTCCTAATGTTTCCGGGTGGCCGAACGGGAAGTCATGGATCGACAGTTCTACCCTGATGGTCCGGCTTCAAATTCCGCAGATATGGTCTGGATTGAGACCGCTGGAATACAGTCCGCGTCAGGATGATGATATTGATATGGGAAACAAATCCCGTGAAACCGCCGTTAACAAGAGCTTTAAAAATCCGAACATCACCATCGACTGGGCGCGGGTTGAAAAAATATTTGCCGGTAAAAACTGTGCAGAGTATATTATCCAGAATACAAAGACACTGGATTTAGATTCCGTAAAAAATTTCTCGGATAACAGCGTTAAAATGAACATCATTAATCTCATGTCAACGCCTGAATATCAACTGATGTAATGGTTTTATTAAAAAATTTGCAGTATGTTAATTAAAAGAAGAGAATTCCTAAAAATAAGTTCATTGGCGGCGACTTCGCTCATGATGCCCAGCTTCCTTAAATCAATGACTTTGGACGATGCCCTGGAACCCGGGCAAAAGATTCTGGTTGTCCTTCAGTTCACAGGCGGAAATGATGGGCTAAACACTATTATACCGACAAAAAATGATATTTATTTCAGGGAGAGGAATAATATTGCAGTAAAAAATTCTTTAGTTTTAAATGATGAAGCAGGAATTAATCCGGCACTCTCCTATTTCAAAGAGTTATTTGACAATGGAGAACTTTCTGTTCTGAATAATGTGGGCTATCCCAATCCCGACAAATCCCATTTCAGAAGTATGGATATCTGGCAATCCGCAAGTAAAAGCGATGAATATCTCGAAACAGGATGGCTTGGGAGATTCCTGGATGAAGAATGCTACCGATGTGAACATCCGACTCAGGCTCTTGAAGTAGATGATATGCTGAGTTTAGCTTTGAAAGGACAAAATAATAAAGCTTTTGCTTTTAAAGATCCTAAAAGACTGTATCAAACCAGTCAGGAGAAATATTTCAAGTCGCTTTATGACCATCATCACGATGATGAAACGGTTTCTTACCTCTATCAAACTTTGGGCTCTACCATTAATAATGCAGGGTATATTTTTGAGAAAAGCAAAGCAAAAAAAACTGATCAGACCTATCCGAATTCACAGCTGGGAAAAGATTTCAAAACAGTATCTTCTTTGATAAAATCTGATATCAACACGCAGGTATATTACCTTTCCATCGGCAGTTTTGATACCCACGTCAATCAAAATGACAGACAGCAAAAACTTTTCAGCGACATTAATGAAGCTGTGAAATCTTTTGTGGCAGATATGAAAAGTAATGGATTATTCGACAATATTCTTCTGATGACATTTTCAGAATTCGGACGCAGGGTAGCTCAAAATGCCAGCAATGGAACCGATCATGGAACGGCCAATCAGATGTTTTTCATCAGTGGCGGATTAAAGAAAAAGGGATTATTGAACAGTCTTCCCGATCTTCAGAATTTAAATGAAGGAGATCTAATTTACACCGAAGATTTCAGAAAAGTATATGCTACCATTCTTAAAAACTGGCTTAAAGCAGATTCTTCTAAAGTATTGGGCTGGAAAAACGGAGTGTATGATTTTATATAACTGAAAGGACTTAACAGAATATTACGGTCTTACAATAGAAGAGGCGGCCTTTCGGCCGCCTCTTCATCATCTTAAATTAAACTACTTTGCTTTTAAGCAGTAATTTGCTTTTTATCGTCTTGCTTTTCAGACTTTTCAGATAATTTTTCAGCAACCTTTTTCACAACATAATCGATTACTAAAGGGGCTAAAATGGCTACTAATGTTTTTAATATACGTGACTTCATAGTGTAATTTTTTTAATGGTTAAGCTAATACAATTTCCAAGCCATAAAAATACAATAAGCCTACAGAAGCCTTTACAACGCGATTGTCGGTGTATTATTCTTCTTCGGGAATAATTAAATTTTTGTAATTATTACTTCCTGTATTAAATTTTTCTTCCATTTTCAGCCTCAGTTTTCTTGGCTTATGAACAATGAGAGAATCTCCGAATCCCAGCAGCAATCTTTCCAGCTCATAGTTGATCTGTACACAGATTTTAAACAGGGTTCCTTTTTCTGTTTCACTGATGATTTCCTGGCTTTTATGCAGGGGTTTAGTTTTTACATAGGGTGCATTCGAGGAGTCAACGAAAAAAACTACCTTTTTAGGCATCATGGTTTGCGAAACGGTAACGCCTACAATATCTTTGAAATACTCATCGCCATCAAGATTCTGATCAATATACTGGATATTGTCTATAGTTTCAATACTTTCCATCCTATCTAAAGCCAGATTATACATTTTCCCTTTATGAAGACAGATGAGAAACCATCGGTTATTAAATTCTTTCAGCAGCTGAGGATGAACGATATAATGGTCCGGTTCTTTTGCTTTAAAGCTTTTATAGAGAACTTTCAGTACTTTTTTATTCAGAATTCCTTCATAAAGCACATCGATATGCTCCAACCCTTTCAACTGCTCATTTTTATCCAGATGAATAATGGATTTCTGGTTGGTCGCATGAATAGAATCTTCCAGTTTCTGGATGACGCCGTTCATCTCTTTAAACATCGAAAAATCCTTGAACTGCTTGAGGATCTGTACCGCATTATTCATGGCTTTCAGATCACTTTCATTCACCGAAATATTATGAATACTGTATTCCGGATCACTGTATCGGTAATATTTTCTTTCATACACCTCAATAGGAGCCTCATACCCAAATTTTTCACTGCGCATATTCTGCAGATCCAATTGTACAGTACGCTTGCTGACAAATGATTCTTTTCCTTCAAATTCAAACAAAGCTTCAGAACATTCATCAATTAAATCTTCTAAAGTATATTGCTTATATTTATTTTTAAGGCATTTATCTAAGGTTTTGTAGCGGATAAGAGCGTTTTTGTTGGATGACATGGTGTTTTATTTTGTGTTTTTTGCGTCATTTAGGAGAAACAAAGCGACGAAGCAATCTGATTATTATAAATGAGATTGCTTCACCTTCGGTTTGCCTGACAGATTGAAATAAAATGAACAATTACTTCTTCGTTAAAGCATCTCCTTCAAAAGAAATTCCATCCCAACCGAACGTCATGAAGTTTCTGATATTCTGATGATCCCGTTCCTTCAGGGTTTTTCAATACATCCTCTCTGTAAAAATCTCCGAAAAGGCTCAATACTTCTTCTTTGGACAAATGATTCAGCTTTGCAAAACTAAATACTTTACACGAACCATTATTCTGATCTGCTTCATTGACCGTATTTCCGTTGGTAAATTTTGTTGGGGTAAAATCGTAATTCTCATCGATATACGCAATTACTTCTTTGAATTGAATCGTCCCGGGAGAAGTTTTTAATTGTTCTGTTAGCATTTTAAAAATTTTATCAAAAATAATTAAAATATTTTTATCTACGCAAAAACATTGCACACTTGTGTTATTACTTTGCATCAACAAAATGAGAGAACACATGGAATTTAATGGAAACCATATTATAGAATTAGGATATAGATCAGCAAAATGGTTTAAAGAAGCGATTGCGCATATCAACGAAAATCAATTAGACGAGACTCAAATCAAGGAATATCTGGAACAATTCAGACAACCGGATCCGATTCCGCTGCATGAACATCCAAAAGATTTCATCATCAATATCAGAGCTGAACACGAAAGTGAAAATGATAACGTGGAAAAAGTAATCAATACCATGAACGTTTTGATGAAAACTCCAACTTTAGTTAATGGTGCAATTATGCCCGATGCCTGTCCTACAGGTCCGGAAGGTCAGATTCCTGTTGGCGGAGTGGTGGTGGCCAGAAATGCGATTCATCCGGGATTCCATAGTGCAGATATCTGTTGTTCCGTGATGCTTACGGATTTTGGAAAAGCTGATCCTAAAGAAGTTTTGGATGCAGCGCATTCTGTCACGCATTTCGGATACGGAGGAAGACCAAGAGGAGAGCAAATGGAGATGTCTCAGGAATTGATGGAGGCCTTCAGAGAAAATGATTTCCTGAATGATGAAAAATTAATCAGTATTTCACGTTCACATATGGGAACTCAAGGCGATGGAAACCACTTCCTGTTTGTAGGAATTTCTAAAAACACAGGAAATACAATGCTGGTAACGCATCACGGATCGAGAGCTCCGGGAGCCGCTTTGTATGATAAAGGAATGAAAGTAGCTAATAGATTCAGACAGGATATTTCCCCTGAAACGTTGAAAGAAAACGCCTGGATTCCTTATGAAACAGAAGAAGGAAAATCCTATTGGGAAGCATTACAGCTGATAAGACAATGGACTAAAGAAAACCATACTTCTATTCACGATGCCGTTTTAAACAAAATGGAAATCGAAAAAGAAAACAGGTATTGGAACGAACATAATTTCGTCTTCAAAGATGGTGACTTGTTTTACCATGCAAAAGGAGCGACTCCGCTGGATGATAAATTCATGCCGGATATCACGGGACCAAGATTGATCCCCTTGAATATGGCAGAACCCGTTTTGATCGTTCAGGGAAAAACCAATGAGAGAAATTTAGGGTTTGCACCGCATGGAGCAGGAAGAAATTTCAGCAGAACTCAGCATAAAAAATCATTGGCTCATAAAATCATTGAAGAAGTTTTTGAAGAAGAAACCAAAGGATTGGATATCCGTTTCTTCTCTAATGAGATTGATATTTCTGAACTTCCGACGGCTTATAAAAGCGCCAAAAACGTAAGAGCTCAAATTGAAGAATACGGACTTTGTGAAGTTCTGGATGAAGTGATGCCTTACGGATGTATTATGGCGGGTGATGTTCAGAAGAATGCACCTTGGAAGAAAAAGAAGAAATATAGAAAAGTATAAATGCTAACTTAATATTTAAACCTTATAGGTTATCAAAAAAAACTAATAACCAGCCTTACAGGTATAAAATCTGTAAGGTTATGAAAACTTTTCATAAAGGTAGGAGTAGTAGCTCAGATGGTAGAGCAACAAGAGTACTTTTCGCTGCCGGCACATAAAGTTCCTATGAATTCCAGTTGTGGGTCGCAGGTTCGAGCCCTGCCTACTCCTCAAAAGAAAATAAGTATATTTACGATTAATTATTTTCATTGGTTAAAAAAATAAGGCAAAGAAAGTTCCTATTGATTTCCCATATTTTACTTTCCGCTTTTTTACAAATTACAGGGCAAAGGGAGTTCCTATAATAGGACATTACTCCCCGCCTTTTATAAACCATAGGTAAAAGGAGTTCCTATACACTTCATTTAAAAGAATTACTCCTCACTTATTTTTTAAAATTAAAACAATGAAAACACTACAATTATTCAATGCTGTATTAGCCAGAAAATCTAATGAAAAGCCATTTATTTCAAATGATGGTTTTATCATTGAGTCTGATGCACTTTGGGCAAAAAAAGAAATTATTTCTTATTATGCAAAGGAGAAACTGAATGGAAATGACCTCAACAAAACCTTTCATAAATCATGGCAGAAAATCAAAGAAAGTTCAAGAATTGAATTGTTAATGGAACAAATCAACCACTATCTTTCAACGTATGGAAGTGATTTTCAGAATGAGATTTATATTCCTAATGAAGTGTTGAATGTTCCGGATTCTAAGTTAACTTTTAAAGTGATTAAAGCGTATACTCAAGCGGAAATGCAGGAAAAATGCCTTTCTCTTTTGAAATCAGGTATCGCTTTGAAGGAGGAAACTATTAATGATCTGCTTTATATTTTGCATACTGAACTGGAATATGATTTTACAGGAAAAGAAAATATCAGAAATAAGGAAGCCATTATAAAAATTGCAGATTTATATGATATCTACCCTGAAAACCCGGTTGAATTTTTCCGGTATGTGATTTATAAAACCACGGCTACCACGCTTTTAATTAAAAACGATGAATTGATTGGTTTAATTAAAGAAAGCAGATTTGATCCGACGTATTTGTTTGAAAGATTCGGATTGGAAAAAATGGCAGAGATTTTTAACCGGTTTAAGCCTTTATTTTTAGCCTATAAAAAAAGAGCGCCAAAAACGATTAATAAAATTTCAAAGTTATCTAAGGTCTATCATCAGCCGTTAATTTCAAATCCATTAAATAACGCCACGAATACATTACTGGAAAACAGTGATTTACATTGGCTGGAAAATGCTACTCCTTTTGCTTTGTTTAAAGCTTTGTCGGCTTGTTATTCAAGAATGTATGGTCAGGATACTTTTGTGTACAGGATCAGAAACGGAAAATCCTGGACTAAGAAAGGGACTTCTACTTCTGTGAATGAATTAAATTATGATTTTATCTTAACCTTTTTACAGTCAAAATATAATCTTTCCGGAAAAAAATTCTATTTCCCTACCGATGTAGAATTCTGTTTACCTACTTCTGAGAAAATGTTAATTGGAAATATTCCGACCGGAACGAGATTCTATGGAGAAAGGCTGGCTATCGGAATTTATTGGGAAAATGCCTGGGGAGCTTATGACCTCGACCTTTCCGGATTGAATATCGCAGGAAAAATCGGTTGGAATGCCGCGTATAATCAGGATAACGGACAATTGATGTATTCGGGAGATATGACTTCTGCCCCTAAAGGTGCGGTAGAATATCTTTACGCCAACAAATATTTAAGTACTCCAACGCTTGTGATGAACAGCGTGTTCTCCGGAGATGCCAATTGTGGCTATAAAATCGTCATCGGAAAAGGAGATGATATTTCCTACGATTATATGATGAATGCTAACAATCTCTTTGCTGAAGCTAAGTGTAATTCTGTTCAGAAGCAGACGATTTTAGGAATGTTGCTTCCGAAAGATGGAAAGCAATGTTTTATTATCTTGAATTTTGGAGCGGGAAATGCGCATGTTTCGGGAACTTCTGAGGTTTCTACCATGGCAACCAATGCGCTATATCAGCAATGGTACGAACCGATTTCTTTTAATCATCTTGTGACAGAATTGGGAGCAGTGATCACCTCAGAAAGAGAAGATGCAGATTTTGATTTCTCGTTGGAAACTTTGGAAAAAGATAGTTTTACTAAGATTTTCAAATAATATTTTAGCTGTCATTTTTGAGTAAAATCTCGGAATGGCAGCTTTTGTTTTTAACGCAAAGATTTATTTTCTTCTGCTTACTATTAAGAGCAAAGATTTTAATCAATTTCATTGATTCTTATTAAGCTAGCTTCATGGGATTCTTTCTTTTGTATTTTCTCTCACTGATGAAGCGGATTTTGCAGATCATTGTATTTTCAATCTGCTTAATTTGCTCAATCTGCGAGAAATTTCAAACTAAACATTTGTTGTTTCTTCTCTCACTGATGAAGCGGATTTTGCAGATCATTGTGCTATTCAATCTGCTTAATTTGCTTAATCTGCGAGAAATTTCAAACAAAATATTTGGTATTTCCTCTCACTGATGAAGCGGATTTTGCAGATCATTGTATTTTCAATCTGCTTAATTTGCTCAATCTGCGAGAGATATTCAACTAATATTTACACCTTTAACCGAGATCAAACCATTCTTCACTTCAATAACCGTTTTCTGCCCGTAATCAATCTGAATGTTAAACATATTTTCCAAAGGAAACTGTAAAATAGATTGTAGGATTAATCGAATCACTCCGGCATGAGTGACTATTAAAACTTTGTTGGTATTTTCTTTAGAAATCAATTCATTCCAAAATTCAGAAACGCGGCTTTGCATTTCTAACAAGTTTTCTCCGTTGGTTGCCTTTACCCTGATAAAATCCTTATACCAGGGGTTGATTTCTTCTTCTGGAATATCAGTCCATTTTTTCAGTTCCCAGTCTCCGAAATTCATTTCTTTAATCCGTTCATCGGTTGTAAAATCCTGTTGAAAATGCTTTGCCAATAACTGACAGCGCTGTGACGGACTGGAAATGATAAGATCAACATCTTTATCCACTGGGATTAATTTAAAATCCTCTTTATAATCCTTCCTTAAAGACACTTCCGCAAACCCATAACACAAATGATTGGGATTTTCTACAGCAGTATGGCGGATCAGATGAATTTCCATACGATAATTGTTCCTAAATAAAACAGTACTTCACACACTTGCTGTACGGTTCCCAGACAGTCTCCGGTGTACCCGCCAATGTGTTTTTTAAAATACCAGCCCAGATAGATTTTGCCTATATAAGCGAACCCAAACACCGGAATCAGTCTCCAGTCTTGGATGATAATCATTGGTATGATGACGCTTAAAAATCCTATCATCAAAGATGTTCCGTCCAATGGTTTATTGGCCAGCGGTTTTGATTTGCTCGCGTCAATATCCGTAACATATTGATGGGTATAGATCATAGTTCCTGAAATAAAGCGGCTGGATGAATGAGCGAGAACAATTACCCATAAGGTTTCCAGTAAGTTTATATGCCCCAACACCTGAATACTGAAAAATTTCAACGCCAGCAGCAATACAATTCCTATTGCTCCGTAAGCACCTACCCTACTATCTTTCATGATCGTAAGGATCTTTTCTTTTCCGTATCCGCCTCCAAAACTGTCACAGACATCGGTAAAACCGTCTTCATGAAATGCTCCGGTGAGTAAAACACTGGAAGCCATCATCAATACTATGGCTATTTCCAATCCAAATAGCTGAAAAGAAAGGTATAGGATTACCGCATTAATAAGTCCAACCACCAGTCCAACCCATGAAAAATACTTCTGCGACCGGTTCATAATGTCACTGGAATATGGAATCTTAAACGGGACCGGTATTCTAGTAAAAAACATTAAAGCAGTCGCAAAATAAACCAGTTCATTTTTTAGCGCTTTCATTTAATCTTTATTTGAGATATTGGCATCTTCGAAACTCGACATTTCGTTCAAGAAATTAACGGCACTCTGGATAATCGGATAGGCCAGTGCACAGCCTGTTCCTTCCCCTACGCGAAGACCAAGATTCAGCAATGCTTTCTGTCCCATTGTATCCAACATTTTTAAGTGCGCAGTTTCATCGCTTACATGACAGAAAACACAACTGTTGAGGATCTCGGGATTTTTCTTCCATGCAACCGCAATTGCTGCCGTTGCAATAAATCCATCCACTAAAATCAACATTTTTTGAAGATAAGCCTCCTCCATCGCGCCAATCATCTGAGCAATTTCTAATCCGCCAAAAGTTTGTGCAATTTCATCCGGACTAGCAATTTGTGCATGTTTTTCAGCCGCCTGAATTAATATGCCGATCTTCTGCTGTAATTGTATATCATTGAGTCCTGTTCCACGTCCTACACAATCTGCCACAGGTATCTTGAACAGTCTGCTCATCATCAGCGATGAAGCGGAAGTATTTCCTATTCCCATCTCACCAAAACCTATTACATTGCATCCGGTTGCCGCAATGTCTTCCACCACAGCCTTTCCGTTTTCTAACGCCTGCTGATATTCTTCTGCCGTCATGGCGGCTTCTTCGAGTATATTCCGGCTTGATTTCCTTACTTTTTTATCAATAAGCGCAAGATGTGGTGGAAAATCAAAATTAACCCCGGCATCCACAATCTTAATTTTCATCCCACTCTGTCTGCAAAATACATTGATCGCCGCACCGCCACCTAAAAAATTCATCACCATCTGATAGGTCACTTCCTGCGGATAGGCACTCACTCCAGCCCTCGCAATTCCGTGGTCAGCAGCAAATACCACCATATGAGGATTGATTAATTGAGGTGAGGCAGTCTGCTGAAGCATTCCGATTTTGCGAGCCAGTTGTTCCAGAGAACCCAATGCACCTAAAGGTTTTGTTTTGAAATCAATCTTGTGTTGTAAGTCGTGTGCTAACATTGAGGTAGTATATATTTTAAGAATAAGCATCTCATTATTATGTTAAATAAGGGCGGTGCAATATTAATGATTTTAAAATAATTTCCTTTTGCCTTGATGGAAAAGAAATAAGATTGAGAATTGAGAATTGGGCTAAAAATAAAATTTCCTTCAAAAACCTAATTTAAAATAATTTCTTTTGTCTTAACACAAAAGAAACAAAAAGTCAAGACTTGGAAACTTCCGCTAAAAATAGCCTATACTCTCTAAAAATTCTAAAACTTGCGCGAGATCTATCGTTGTTCTTCGAGTCGAAATTCGTCTCGCGCTTCAAACAGTAGAATTTTCTTAACGTTCATATGGACTATTTTATTAACGCTCCATTTTTCCTATGTCGAAATTCCGTGCTTGTTAAGCAAATAGGTTCCAAAATAATCAACAATCTGCAATCATCAAACACTAAGAATTGGGCTAAAAATAAATTTCTCCTTCAAAAACCTAATTTAAATAATTTCTTTTGTCTTAACACAAAAGAAACAAAAAGTCAAGACTTGGAAACTTTCGCTAAAAATAGCCCATACTCTCTAAAAATTCTAAAACTTGCGCGAGATCTATCGTTGTTCTTCGAGTCGAAATTCGTCTCGCACTTCAAACAGTAGAATTTTCTTAACGTTCATATGGACTATTTTATTAACGCTCCATTTTCCTATGTCGAAATTCAGTGCTTGTTAAGCAAATAGGTTCCAAAATAGTCAACAATCTGCAATCATCAAACACTAAGAATTGGGCTAAAAATAAATTTGCCCTTCAAAAACCTAATTAAATAATTTCTTTTGTCTTAACACAAAAGAAACAAAAAGTCAAGACCTGGAAACTTCCGCTAAAATAGCCTATACTCTAAAAATTCTAAAACTTGTGCGAGATCTATCGTTGTCCTTCGAGTCGAAATTCGTCTCGCACTTCAAACGGTAGAATTTTCTTAACGTTCATATGGACTATTTTATTAACGCTCCATTTTTTCCTATGTCGAAATTCAGCCGCGATTAATTAACTAAACTCAAATACTATATTCCTCAAATCCTAAAAATTTGATATTTAAAAGATTTCCTTTTGTCTTGATACAAAAGAAAGAAAAAATCAAGACTTGGAAACTTCCACTAAAAATTAAAATTTAATCCTAAAATTCCCAAAACTTGCGCGAATTCAAAATTTGTTTTTCAACTCTAAATCACCTCGCGCTTCGAACAGTGGGAATTTTTTAACGGATTAAACTTTAATTTTCTTAACGCTCCATTTTCCTATGTCAAAATTCAGTACAATTGATCAAGCAAGATCTAAATATTAATATTCTACAACCCTAAAACTCTTAAACTCTCCCACTCAAATACATTACGTAAAAAGGTTGCGCAGATCATCTTTTATTTTGCATTATAAATTAAAAGTAATGACACCTAAAATACTAGAAAAATTAAAAGAAATAGAGGCAAAAAGGAATATAGAAATACTTCTTGCCGTAGAATCCGGAAGCAGAGCTTGGGGATTTGCCTCACCCGACAGCGATTACGATATCTGCTTTATTTACCGGCATGAAAAAGACTGGTATCTTTCTCCCTGGGACAAAGATGAAACCATAGAATTCATGACTGAAGATGACCTGGACGGTTCCGGATGGGATCTTCGGAAAACATTTCATCTTTTACTGAAGTCCAATGCTGCTTTACTGAGCTGGTTTTACTCCCCTATCGTTTATGTAAAAAATGAAAAGTTTTATGAACTTTTTAAACCTTTGGCGGATGCCTGTTTTTCTCCGATAGCGGTTTCTTATCACTATCTGAGCATGAGCAAAAAGTATCTGGAAGCCTGCAGAAGTGATAAAGTGAAACTGAAAAGCTATTTTTATTGTTTAAGAACTGCACTGACCGGAAAATGGATCATAGAAAAAGGAACAGTTCCACCTGTTTTGTTCAGTGAATTGCTGGTTTTAGTTGATGATGTTACCAGAACCAAAATAGAAAATCTTGTTGCTTTAAAAGCTACTAAAGGGGAATCTTATTATCATGAGAATGATTGGGAATTGTTTGGGTTTCTGGAAAGTATGGTTAAGGATAATGAGGAAAAAGCTAAGAGTTTGGTGGGAGGAAAAACGGATAAAGGTGAGATGGAGAGGGTTTTTAGGGAAATATTAAAATAAATATCTTTATAAATTGTAACGTTACATGCAAAATTAGCTGCATGAAAAATATAAACTTGTAATCATGACGATTGAAGATCTAAAAACCCAAAACCTCATCCTCTTCGAAGCCATCTCCGGAAGCCGCTCTTTTGGGCTGGCCACTGAAAGCTCTGATACAGATATCCGTGGCGTATATTATCTACCAAAAGAAGATTTTTTTGGTCTGAATTATATTCCGCAGATTTCCAATGAGACGAATGATATTACGTATTATGAAATCGGGAGATTTGTAGAATTATTACAGAAAAATAACCCGAATATTCTGGAAGTGCTGGCCAGTCCGGAAGATTGTATTCTTCAGAAACATCCGTTGATGGATCTTTTGAAAGCTGAAGATTTTCTTTCCAAACTATGTAAAGATAAGTTTGCAGGCTACGCTGTTTCACAGATTAAAAAAGCAAAAGGACTTAACAAAAAGATTCTTAATCCTGTAGAAAAGGAAAGAAAATCGATTCTTGATTTCTGTTATATTCTCCATCATCAAGGTTCTGTTCCACTCAGAAAATGGCTTTCAGAAACCGGAAAGATTCAGGAGCATTGCGGATTGGCTAGCATTGATAATACAAAAGGAATGTATGCTCTTTTTTACGATGAATCCGGGATCTTACGCTATAAAGGAATTATGCAGGATGCAGAAGCCAACCAGGTTTCCGTTTCCTCTATTCCCAAAGGTGAAGATTCTGTGGCATATCTGTTTTGTAATCTGGATGCCTACTCTACGTACTGTAAAGATTACCGGGAGTACTGGAAATGGGTTTCGGAGCGCAACGAAGACCGCTATAATGTCAACCAGCAACACGGGCAAAACTATGACAGCAAAAATATGATGCATACTATCCGGCTGCTGCAGTCGTGTGAACATATCTTCAAAACGGGATCGATGCAGATCCGGGTAGATAATCGCGAAGAATTACTGGATATTAAAGCTGGAAACCAGTCTTATGAAGCGATCATGAAGAAAGCAGAAGATTTGATAGAATCAATTGAACTTTATCATACAACTTCCAATCTTCCTGATTTTCCTGATCTGGAAAAAACAACCAAGATTTTAGTAGAGATAAGAGAGAGACTTTACTTAAAATGAATTGATTACGAATAGTTATAATTTGAACCATTATTACTCACAAACCCTCTTACTCATTTACTCTTTCTTTTTTTCGAGGCTTTAGCCATTGGATTATAATCAAGACAAATCTTTATCCAGTACTCAAAATCGTCAGGTTTCTGGAAGCCAACGGGTTCTACATAGCAATAGCCTTTGAGCTGTTTTCCTCTCATCATCATTGGGAGGAAACCTGTTTTTTCTGAAACCTCATCCTCCAGTTCAGGGTTATAGCGACACATCAGATTATCATGGCTGATATTGATACACATCTTCCCATTGACAAGAAATGACAGACCGCTAAACATTTTCTTTTCTTCCACTTCAATCTCATGAACTTTTGAAAGCCGCTCACGAACCCTGTCTGCCAATTCAATATTATAAGCCATGATTTCAATTTTTTATTATTTAAAATTAAATGAAAATGGTATTCGGCACCAAATATTTAAGACGATTCAAAAAACAATAAATTAGCTGGTAAAAACAGTATTAAATAATAGCCTGTCTTCTTTTTAATAATGAAATTAAAGATCATTCAGTATATAGATCTAAGGTTTATTTATTGAAGTACTTAATTTGATTTAAAGGAATAGAACTTGGATAGAAGGTGTGGGCAATCAGCAGCTCAGCTTTCTTGAAGTCTCTGTCAATGGATACAATTCCTTTTCCGGTCATATAGAGCAATTGCTTCTTTGCATTTACTTCAATATTAGAAACCGGATATAATGAGAGATCAATAGGAATTTCCAGGGTTGTTTTCCCTTTGAGGTCTACTACAAAAATTTTGTTTTTAGTATAACCCACTACTTCGTTTTGGTTGACCACCTGCCAGTTTTTGATCATATCCTGAGGCTCGAACAGCCATTTTTCCTTTCCTGACCGGGCGTCCAGAGCAATTAAGGCCATTTTACTTTCGTCTTCCGATTTTTTACAAACAATAAATAAATCATTCGTTAAAGAAGTTTGGTCATCTCCTAAGCGCGGATATTTTTTGGATTGATAGGTCCATTCAAAAATATCTTTCCTGTCTATAAAATTATTCTTGGGATTGGTAATATCTCCGCCTTTTGCCAATCCTTTTTTATCTATGGCCAATGCATGGAAAACTCCGTAATCATCGCCTACAAACAAATATTTTTTCGAGGTCTGCATCTGAGTATAAAGAGGGTTTTCAAAGGCCGCACCTTCATACATCCCGTTACTGGCAAAAGTACCTTCTTTGTAATGTAAATCGAGGTAAACGGCAGAATTAAGATAGATATTATCCGAGTTTTCAACCGGCTGATAGTAGTTATAATTGGTAGAATTTTCAGAGGTAGAACTGGTATTTCCATTTTTAGCATTGATCACATAAAAACGGGATGTAAATTCACCAGGCCGGCCGGCAGAAGCAATATACACATTGTTGTTATACAGCAAAGGTCTGGACATGAAAATAGGCCCAAAATCACTTCCTGAATTCTCCGTAACTATTGAACCATCTTCTGCAACTGTTGCTGCAACAGCCTGATCGGGAGCATCTTTATAATTATGGTTCCAATTGATTTTTCCCGAAACAATTTGCGCTGAAATGAATCTTCCGCTTTCAAAAGGCAGGTAAATTGAGTTTTCATCATAGCTAAACCGGTTGCGGTTCATCAGGGTATCTTCTTTTGAAACATACTTCCATGTCAATTGTTTCGTTTCCAGATTAAAATTGAATAATTTACCTTTTGATGAGACAATCAGGGTTTCATTAGGTACTATCACTTCTGCTTCTGTTTTTTCAGAATTACAGCTCATCAAAACGGCTACAATACTTATGGCTATTATTTTTTTCATCATCATATTATTTTTTAACTACATTACCATTTGTATACACCACATAGTTTTGACCATCCTTTTTTTGCACCACTGTTTTTCCATTCACAAATTCTCCTGTATTGGTAAATTCCGGCTGAACAACTACTTCTTCTTTAAAGTTTTTCACTCCCCATTGTGCCGGCGCTTTCATAAAAAAGAATAATCCTTCTCCCGCATAGGATACGGATTCATAGGTTGGTGGAACCAGGATTTTCCCTGTTTTATCGGCAAAACCATATTTATCGTCCTTTGAAATTCTGAAAATGCCATCTTTCTCAGCATGAATATCGCTGTAAACCGGCGGCAGAATCTCTTTTCCCTTATCATCTACGATTCCCCAGTTCTGGCCTAGACCTACCTGGCAAAAACCGTTGGTAAAACCTATTGAAATCCCTTCATACCTGGTAGCAACTGCTATTTTACCTTGTTTATCAATCAATCCCATATTGGGTTCATCTTCATTATCCACCAAGCGGCGAACGCTTTCAAAATCAGAGCCATTAAAATACACACTTTCATAAAAAGGATCTTCACTGATCCAGGCATCTTCTTTCTTATCATAATGCCCTTTCACCTGTTTCCCATAATCATTTACCTCTTTCTGTGCTGTTTTGGCACTTTCTGCGGTAGTTGTTTTGGGCGCGTTTCCTTCTTCTTTATTTTTGGATTGACATGACAGTAATGCGATGGCCATGCAGCTTAATAGGAGTATTTTCATTTTTATCTGTTTAGATAAAGATAAACAAAATAGGCTAAGATCATCTTTAGCCTTCTTTATTTAACATTAACGACAAAAAAAATCCCTCAAATTGAGGGATTCTATATAAATAAGAAATAATCTTAAGCTTCAGTTGAAGGATTTTCATTTTCACTTGGTGCCTGATCAGCTGGCCTTCTGTCTCCTTCCGGCCTTCTGTCACCTTGTGGTCTTCTATCTCCGTCCGGTCTTCTGTCTCCTTGCGGTCTTCTATCACCTTGTGGTCTGTCTTGACCTTCTGGTCTTGGCTTAGACTCAGGTCTTTCTGGTCTTGGCAACAAAACTTTTCTTGAAAGTTTCATTTTCTTACGATCATCGTAACCCATGAACTTCACCTCTACTTCGTCACCTTCGTTATAAGGTACTTTATCAAGACGGGCCCATTCGATTTCAGAAATGTGTAGTAATCCTTCCGTTCCTTTTGCAATGGCTACAAAAGCTCCGAAATCCATTACTTTTACCACCTTTCCTTGATACACTTCACCTACTACAGGTACAAATGTAATCTCGTTGATTCTTGCAATCGCTGCATTGATTTTCTCTCTGCTTACACCAGAAATTTCGATTCTTCCGATTTCTCCTACTTCTTCAATAGCAATAACAGTATCTGTATCTTTCTGAAGTTGTTGAATGATTTTCCCACCAGGTCCGATAACAGCACCGATGAAATCTTTAGAGATCTCCAGCATTACCATTTTCGGAGCGTGAGGTTTCACGTCTTCTCTTGGAGCAGCAATTGTTTCATTTAATTTATCTAAGATATGCAGCCTTCCGTTTCTTGCTTGTAGAAGAGCTTTCTCCATGATATCCATAGATAATCCCTGGATTTTGATGTCCATCTGACAAGCGGTGATTCCGTCTGCAGTTCCCGTTACTTTAAAGTCCATATCTCCCAGGTGATCTTCATCCCCTAAGATATCAGAAAGAACGGTGAATTTTCCGGTTTTAACGTCTGTTACCAATCCCATTGCAATTCCGGAAACCGGTTTTGTAATCTGAATACCTGCATCCATCAATGCTAAAGTTCCTGCACAAACAGTTGCCATAGAAGATGAACCGTTTGATTCTAAAATATCAGAAACGATACGGATCGTGTAAGGGTTTTCTTCAGGAATCATATTTGCCAACGCTCTTTGAGCCAGGTTTCCATGTCCTACTTCTCTTCTTGAAGTTCCTCTTAAAGGTCTTGCTTCACCTGTTGAGAATGGCGGGAAGTTATAATGTAAGAAAAATCTTTCGTCATAATTTACCATAACGCTGTCTACCATGTTCGCATCTTTCACTGAACCTAATGTTACAGCTGTTAAAGACTGAGTTTCACCTCTTGTGAAGATCGCAGAACCGTGAGCTCCCGGTAAATAATCGATTTCGCTCCAGATTGGACGAATTGTTTCAGGATCACGGCCATCAAGACGGATTTTATCATTCAAAATCATCTGACGCATCGCTTCTTTCTCTACATCGTGGTAATATACTTTAGCGAAAGGCGTTACTCTTTCTAATTCTTCAGCATTATCAACATACTGTGCTAAAAATTCATCTAAAACAGCTTTGAATTTTTCACCTCTTTCTTCTTTTCCTGAAGGAGTTTTTGCTACTTCATATACTTTATCGTATGTTTCTTTCCACACTTTCTCACGAATAGCTTCGTCGTGATTTTCGTGGCTGTATTCTCTTTTTGGAAGTGATTTTCCTACTTTTTCAGCTAATCTTTCCTGAGCTTCAACTTGCTTTTTGATTTCTACGTGAGCAAACTGGATCGCTTCAAGCATTTCCTGCTCAGAGATTTCTTTCATTTCCCCTTCTACCATTACAATAGAATCTTTAGTTGCTCCCACCATGATATCAAGGTCAGCAATTTTAAGATCTTCAAATTTAGGGTTGATAGAAAGCTCACCGTTGATTCTTACTACTCTTACTTCAGACATTGGTCCGTTGAAAGGAATATCTGTAATAGCAATGGCTGCAGATGCTGCAAGACCTGCTAAATCATCAGGAATTGACTGTCCGTCATAAGAAATTAATGAAATCATTACCTGAACTTCAGCGTGGAAATCTTCAGGGAATAATGGTCTAAGAACTCTGTCTACCAAACGCATGGTCAGGATCTCCTGATCTGATGGTCTGGCCTCTCTTCTAAAAAAGTTTCCAGGAATCTTACCTCCTGCGTAGAATTTCTCTCTGTAATCTACCGTTAAGGGTAGAAAATCTACTCCGTCTTTTGCTTCTTTGCTGGCTACAACAGTTGCTAAAAGCATTGTTCCACCCATTTTTACGACTACAGAACCATCAGCCTGTTTTGCTAATTTTCCTGTTTCAATTGTAATTTCTCTGCCGTCTGCTAGAGTAATCGTTTCTGTAATTGCTTGAGGTATACTCATAAATTGTTTTGTGTTGCACTCCGTATTGAGTGCTTTAATTATTGATAGTTCGTCTAAATTTTCGTGTGCAAATATACCATATAATAATGAGATATTAAATTTTCGGCATCACAAATACTATTCATAATCGTAAGATTTCCCCTACTTTTTTGTCAAAGATGTAAAAATTGACGGCATGTTAAATTTTCCATTATTCAAAATGATAAAAAATGATTTTTCCAAAGAAAATTGATTATTAAATCCTGTTGTTTTCGTATTATTGTCTCAAAAAGTGTAAATAATGTTTTCACATCGGAAATGTTGACTTATTTATATGAAAAATACTGGAAAAGTTGCAGAAAAACAAGTACTGCCTTATATTTGTCCTGCTTCTCACAATATAAATGTACGAGGAAATCAAACTGATAGAATTTAATTATTCTTTTCAAATTAAATAAATGTTTATGATCAATAAAGAAGTAAAAACACAGGGCAGGAATTACACAGTTCCGTTGATAACAATTACGCTGCTATTTTTTATGTGGGGATTCATTACGTGTATGAATGATATTCTTATCCCTTATCTGAAACAGCTTTTCAAACTCACCTTTTTCGAATCGATGCTCGTACAGTTTTGTTTCTTTGGAGCATACTTTATCGGTTCACTCATCTATTTCCTCATCTCTATTACAAAAGGAGATCCCATCAATAAAGCAGGTTATAAAAAAGGAATTATGTTTGGAATCTTTCTGGCGGCCTTTGGCTGCATCCTGTTTTATCCGGCAGCAACCTTCTCTTATTATCCTTTATTTCTTGGGGCTTTGTTTATTCTGGGACTTGGGTTTACAGTTCTTCAGATCACAGCCAATGCGTATGTTTCATTACTGGGCAGTGAAGAATCAGCTTCCAGCCGCCTGAATATGACGCAGGCTTTCAATGCATTCGGAACAACAATTGCGCCTGTACTGGGCGGACATCTAATTTTTGAATTCTTCTCAGCTCCGGACGGTTCTTTCAGTGCAGTAGCTACCAGAATTCCTTACCTGATTTTTGCGGGTATCCTTCTCCTGGTTGCATTATTGATCTCAAGAGTAAAGTTACCTTCATTCCAGACTCAGGAAGAAGAGATTGTAAAAGGCTGGGGAGCACTGGAGTTCAAGCATTTGAAATTCGGAGTTTTTGCCATGTTTTGCTATGTAGGCGGAGAAGTGGCGGTAGGAAGTTTTATCATCAGTTTTCTGGAACAGCCTCAAATTATGGGCTTCGACGAGATTATCAGTAAAAATTATCTGGCTCTTTATTGGGGCGGAGCCATGATCGGGCGTTTTCTTGGTGCCATTTCTTTAAACCAGGGATTAAGTCAAAGTAAGAAAGCAATATACATGTTGGGTGCAGCAGCTGCTGTTTTCCTTGTCATTTTCAGTATCGTAAACCTTAGCTTTGCGCAGATCAGCTTTTTCTTAGTATTTATTGTCCTTAATTTTGTAGCGTTTTTCATTGGTAAAGCGGCTCCGGCAAGAACACTCTCTATTTTCGCAGCGATCAATGTTATTCTTTTAATCTCTGCAATGGTAAATCATGGCGAACTGGCGATGTACAGTATTTTAGGTATTGGGATCTTCAATTCTATTATGTTCTCCAATATCTATACGTTAGCAATTTCAGGATTGGGCAAATACACCAGCCAGGGATCTTCTTTAGTGGTAATGGCCATTTTAGGAGGCGCTATCGTTCCTATTTTCCAGGGTTATCTGGCAGATCAGTTTGGAGTGCAGCATTCATTTATCATCCCGGTATTCTGTTATCTTATCATCCTGGTTTTTGGAGCTTATTGCACCAAATATTTAGGACATGTAGAAAGTACCGAATCAAAATCAGGACATTAGAATACTCTTCAGGTTTTGTAATATCACAAAGCAAGATGCTGATGTTTAGTAAGACAATATATAATCAATACTATAAAGTGGGATATTTTTAAAGCATCTCACTTTTTATTTTTAGTTGTATATAAGATGTAACTTTTAGATTGAACAACATACTTATCAGATAATCAATATCTTTTATTCTTATGAAAATTCAATTAAAACTTGAATATTTTGCTTTCTTATTACTGGGAGTTTTTGCTTTTGGACAAACAGAGCTCTCCTGGTGGTGGTTTGTGGGGCTGTTTTTAGCACCGGACATTTCTATGCTTGGATATGTCGCTAATAATAAAACCGGAGCTTTTTTGTATAATCTTTTTCATCACTTTGGAATTGCTGTGATTATTTATCTTGCCGGAACAGCATTTTCACTTCCCTATCTTCAGATGGCGGGAGCTATTCTTTTTGCCCATTCCGCATTCGACAGGATACTTGGCTACGGATTAAAATACCCGGATAGCTTTCAAAATACACATTTGGGAAAAATCGGAAATGATAAAAAGTAACGGTATAAAAAAAGCAACCTCTTTCGAAGTTGCTTTTATTTTGAAATCTTTGTAGATTATTTTCTTAAACCTAGTTCAGCAATAATTGCTCTATATCTTGCGATATCTTTGTTTTTAAGGTAATCTAGTAAACTTTTTCTCTTACCTACCAATTTCACTAGAGATCTCTCTGTATTGAAATCGTGACGGTTAGCTTTTAAGTGCTGAGATAAGTGGTTGATTCTGAAAGTGAAAAGAGCTACTTGTCCTTCAGCACTTCCTGTGTCTGTTGCAGATTTTCCATGTTTTGAGAAAATTTCCTGCTTTTTTTCTGTTGTTAAGTACATTCCAATATTGTTTAATGATTATTATGTAACGGCTGCAAAATTACAACTATTTTTTAATTCAGCAAAACATTATTGATTTCATATATCAAAATTGATAGAAAAAAATGTTAAATATTTCTTAATAAAATGTACGCAATCCAATGAAAAGGCAGTAATTTTGCATACGAATTACAAATGAGAAAAATTATATTCTTTACAGCAGTCAGCTCTTTTTTATTGATAGGCATTACTTCAGTGAAAGCACAGAAAAATGCAGACAATAAAATAAAAAAAATCCTATACTTCAATCCTGAGGTAGAACCTGATATTGAAGAGATTAAGGAGCCTACCAACCATGCCTTCTTCAGTGCTGTTTCTGATAATTTCAGCGGAAGAAAAAATAAAATACTCAGAGCCGAGGTTCAGATTCCTTTTGACAGTATAGAAAAGCAGACCATCACCGATTACTGTGTTAATAATGATGCTGATTTTGCCATCGTTCCCAAAGTAAGATATTTCAAGGTAGGAATTGGAAAATATGTATTTTCTAATCAGGTTGTCGTAAGCATGAAACTTTTCGACGCTGCAGGAAACCTGGTCACCGAAACAGATTATGATACGTACCGCAAAAATATGCGTCTTTTGGGTTCTACAGAAAATTCCATTAAAATAGGGACAGACGGTGCGATAAAGGGCATCTTGAAAAAACTACGGAAGCTTAAGCATTCGGTGGGTGTAGAGCTTTAAATGTGAAATGTCAATTTTGCTTCGCAAGTGAATTGTCAATAATCAACGGCATTAAAATTCACAATTGACCATTCACAATTTACAATCATTCCAAATTCTGTTGTGAAATATCAATTTTGCTTCGCAAGTCAAAAGTTAATGATTGGCAGCATTAAATTCACAATTGACCATTTACAATTCACATCATCCCAATTGCTGTTGTGAAATGTCAATTTTGCTCCGCAAGTGAATTGTCAATAATCGGCGGTATTAAAATTCACAATTGACCATTTACAATTCACATCATCCCAATTGCTGTTGTGAAATGTCAATTTTGCTCCGCAAGTGAATTGTCAATAATCAGCGGCATTAAAATTCACAATTGGCCATTCACAATTCACATCATCCCAATTGCTGCTGTGAAATGTCAATTTTGCTCTGCAAGTCAAGAGTCAATGATTGGCGGCATTAAAATTCACAATTGACCATTCACAATTCACATCATTCCAATTGCTGTTGTGAAATATCAATTTTGCTCTGCAAGTCAAGAGTCAATGATTGGCGGCATTAAAATTCACAATTGACCATTCACAATTCACAATATTAAATCTTATCAATCTATAATTATTTTTTGGCAATACAATTTACAAACCTCCAAACCCACTGATTACTAGTTAAATATTTTCATCATGTAGTGAATAATTAAATAAATTTTATTAATTTTAGTCGACAAACTAAAACTTATTCCATATGAAAAATTTAAAAAAGCTCAACAGAGAGCAACAGAGACAAATTAATGGCGGAGCTATTGCCAGATGTAATAACACTACAAGACCTTGTACCATTGGATGGTGCTGTAACGGAATTTGCTCACCAATAGCGTGCATTGACCCTGAGTTATAATCCTTTTATTTTTAATTATTAAAATTATTTAACATGAAAAATTTAAAGAAACTCAACAGAAAGCAACAGAAACAGATTAACGGAGGGGCTATTATTAAATGTAGCGCATCCCAACCGTGCTTCATTGGTTTTTGCTGCTGGGGAGCCTGCATGGAATATGCCTGTATTGAAGAATAAGGACAAATTTTCATTTAACTGTAGAATTACTGAATATGAAAAATCTCAAAAAGCTGACCAGAAAAGAGCAGCAGAGGATCAGTGGTGGCAATCCTGCCAGAAAATGCCTGATCCATGAACAATGCAGGTTTGGAGAATGCTGTGAAGGGGGAACCTGTATGCCTTCCCAATATCCTTTATGCGGACCTATTCTTGAATAATATAGGTATTTACAAATTTAATTTTTAACATCTGCTCCGGCGGATGTTTTTTTGTTTAAAAATTTATTATCTACTCTCTTCACTTTAAAAAAACCTTAATTTTCCCCGTTTCTTTCTTAGTCTTAAAATTTTAAATTATTTTTGCATATCCTAAAATCTCACGTTTTGAATTCCAGAGACGAACTTATCTTTAATCCTGCCGACATTGCCGAAACTCTTAGCAACCTTCATGCTGATGAGAGGCTTCTCGCGTTTTTGAAGGTTCCGAAGGAATATAAAGCGGAAGTTTTTTCCCATCTTGATCCTGATTTTCAGGAGGAAACTATCAGAGGTATTGCAAGTGAGGAAGTTTCTGAGATCCTGAACGGAATGACTCCGGATGACAGAACTGCTCTTTTTGAGGATTTTCCGGATGAGCTGATCAAATATTCTATCAACCATCTTAATCCACAGGAAAGAAGAATTGCTTTGAAACTTCTGGGCTACAATTCAGATTCTATTGCCCGTCTGATGACGCCTTATTATATCCAGATCCGTAAGGAATGGACGGTAAAAAGGTGCCTCCAGCAGATTAAAAAAGTAGGAAAAAGGGTGGAAACGATGAACCACCTTTATGTAGTGGACGAAAGAAACCGTCTGATCGATGATATTGCTTTGGGAAGTCTTCTTTTAGCTGAAGAAGACACCCTGATCTCCGAGATGACGGATAATCATTTTGTTGCCATAACGACAACGACCTCAAAGGAGGATGCGGTGACGTATTTTGAAAAATATGACCGGACTGCCCTTCCTATCATAACGGAAGCTGGTGTTTTGGTGGGAATTGTAACGATAGATGACATCCTCGACCAGATCGAGCAGCAAAATACGGAAGATATTCAGAAATTCGGGGGTCTTGAAGCACTGGATGATCCTTACACACAGACTTCCTTGATGGAGATGATCAAAAAAAGAGGGACCTGGCTGATCATTCTTTTCTTTTCAGAAATGCTGACTGCTTCTGCGATGGGCTATTTTGAAGATGAAATCCAAAAAGCGGTTGTTCTGGCTTTATTTGTCCCGCTTATTATTTCCAGTGGAGGAAACTCCGGTTCTCAGGCCGCCACCCTTATTATCAGGGCTATGGCTCTTCAGGAAATCGGTCTTAAAGACTGGTGGTATGTTATGAAAAAAGAGATCTTTACCGGGCTGGCACTTGGAAGCATCCTGGGAGCTATCGGCTTTTTAAGGATCATGATCTGGCATGAAATAGGGCTTTTCAATTATGGAATTTACTGGCCTTATGTAGGCTTAAGTGTAGCCGTTTCTCTTGTCTTAATTGTTTTATGGGGAACACTTTCAGGTTCTATGGTTCCTTTTATCCTGAAAAAATTAAAGCTTGACCCTGCCACTTCTTCAGCACCCTTTGTAGCTACTTTGGTAGATGTTACGGGACTTATTATTTATTTTTCGGTTGCGGGACTTTTCCTGACAGGAAAACTTTTGTAATTTAGGCAGACAAAGTCTGAATATGAAAGTTGTTTCTCTCGTACCCTCTATCACAGAGGCATTATTTGATTTAGGTCTTACTGAAAATGAAGTGATTGGCAGGACAAAATTCTGCATCCATCCAGAAGATAGAGTAAAAAATGTATCGATAATTGGTGGAACAAAAAACATTAATATTGATAAAATAAAGGCATTAAAACCGGATCTTATCCTGGCTAATAAAGAGGAAAACATTAAGGAGCAAGTGGAAGCTTTAATGGACGATTTCAAAGTTCTGGTGACGAATGTGGAAACCATTGAAGACAATTATTACCTTCTTAAAACCCTTGGGAATACTTTTAATAAAGAAGAAAAAGCACAACATTTTAACTTAAAAATTTACGATGTCCTGCAACAGGCTAAACTTGACTCAACAGTAAAAACTGCTTATCTTATCTGGAAAAATCCTTATATGACTGTTGGCTCCGATACTTTTATTCATAAGATTTTAGCAGAAATCGGATTTGAAAATATTTTTAAAGATAAAACCCGTTATCCTGAAATTCAAATGGAAGATCTTGCTGATGCGGAAGTGATTATGCTTTCTTCGGAGCCTTTCCCTTTTAAGGAGAAACATATTGAGGAAATGAAGGCATTTTATCCTGATAAAAAGATTATGATCGTGGATGGAGAAGCATTTTCCTGGTATGGAACCCATATTGCGAAGTGTGGGCAATACTTCACTGAATTTCTGACGGAAATTCATGCAATGCAGCGTTGATTTTTTTTATTACAAAAGGGACAAAAGTTTTTTATACACGTTTGTTATTTTTTAAGTTTAAATACTTTCAAAATATAAGACCACTTTAGTTTCTTGAAAATCAAAAAATTTCATCACACAAAAATTCGTCGGATCAAAATTACCCTCCTTCGGAGGGGTGGCAAAAATTCAAGGAATTTTTGACGGGGTGGCTAACAATAAGATAACTCAACAATAAGCTCTAATAAACATTATTGCCTTCAAGTATCTCTCCCTCAACTTTCAACAAAAAAGCTCCGATATACAATCGGAGCTGGTATTATTATTTCGTACTGAAATTTAAATTACAAAATCTTGGAAACCTCGTTACAAAGCCATTCCAATAATTCACGGTCCTCAGCTGTAAATGGATCCACTTTGTGGGAATCAATATCAATCTGACCTACATTCTGCCCATCCTTGAAAATAGGAACTACAATTTCAGCTTTGGTATCAATAGAGCAGCTTAAATAATTGCTTTCCTGATTAACATCCGGAACTACGAATGTTTCATTGGAAACCGCAACCTGCCCGCAGATTCCTTTTCCATAAGGAATAATGGTGTGATCTGTAGGAGCTCCTACATAAGGGCCTAAGATCAGTTCATCTTTGTCTCCGTTTTTAAAGTAAAACCCTGTCCAGTTGAAGTATGAAATTTCCTGATCCAGCAGATGACATACTTTCTCAAGTTTCTCCTCTGTATTATGTTTTGGACTTTCAAGAATGGAAGAAAGTCTTTTCTTTAGTTCTGACATTTTATTTATTTTTAAGAGAATTGTTTTAAAGAAAGTTCGTCTTTATAACCGAACATTCCGCGCTCTTTTATCATTTCTGCAACGCCTTCAGGAACTTGGTTTTCCCAGCCTTTGACACAGCATGCTATTTTTCTTAAGATCTCTCTGGAATAAATTTCCAGGAACTCCGGATTGTGGTTCGTAATGTCTACAATACGATTATTGTGTTTGAAATATTTGTAAAGCTCTTTAAGGTTTTCTTCTACTTTAAGGTTTGAAGAATCCAATAATTCATGAGTTTCAGGATCTTTATAAGGATAAAGATACACCCTCATTCCGTTTCTGAAGAACTTTCCGAATGCTTCCAGAATTCCTCCTGAAAGATCTTTGTAATATTTCTCATCAAATACCATCAGAAGATTGTTTACTCCCATAGCAACACCAATATCTCCGGATGTATATGAAGCAAAATAATCAATCAGCCTATAATATTCAGAGAAATTTGAAATAATAACGGTATAGCCTAATTTGCCAAGAATATCTACCCTGTCCATAAAGTCTCTTTCGTCAATATCCCCATCTGCCCTAAGGTTTGAAATGGTAATCTCAATCAGAACTTCTGTTTCTTCATGGGTACAGATCGCATCTTTCTGGAACATCTCGAGGCCGTTTTTAAGCATATCGATATTCACTTTCGTTACAGGTCTGAAACTTCCTCTTACCGCAAAGATATTTTTCTTGTACAGAACATCTGCAGGAAGCATATTATTCCCCTGAGAATTGAAGATCACCGCATCTGTCATTCCGTGCTTTACCAGTTGCAGTGACATCAAGCGGTTATCAACATAATCAAAAGCAGGACCGCTGAAATCAATCATATCAATATCAAGACCGTCTTTTGCAATGTCATCGTATAAAGATTCGATTAACGTTCTGGGATTGTCGTAATAGTTGAAAGCTCCGAAGATAAGGTTTACCCCAAGGTTTCCTAAGGTTTCCTGCTGTAAGGTGGCATCATTTTCATTGAATTTTACATGGATCACGATCTCATTATAGTCTTCATTTTCTTTGGTCTGAAAACGGATTCCTACCCAGCCGTGGCCTTTGAGTGTTTTGTCGAAATTAATTGTTGTAACCGTGTTTGCATAAGAGAAAAACTTTCTGTTCGGATTATTTTCCCTTGAAATCCTTTCTTCAATTAATGCTACTTCATAACGGAGCATTTTTCGAAGTCGGTTCTGGGTAACATACCTGTTTTTGACCTCTTTTCCGTAAATGGCATCACTGAAATCTTTGTCGTAAGCAGACATTGCCTTAGCAATTGTACCGGAAGCCCCTCCCGCTCTAAAAAAGTGTCGAACAGTCTCCTGCCCTGCTCCAATCTCTGCGAAAGTCCCATAAATACTGGGATCTAGATTAATTGTTAATGCTTTTTGCTTAGGAGTTAGTTTCTGATACATTAGCCCGTAAAATTTTTCGTAAATTTACCAAAATTAAACCAACCTCAAAAGAAAATGAAGTTGAAATTTTTAGGAACTGGTACTTCCCAAGGTGTACCCGTTATAGGCTGTACATGTGAAGTATGTACCTCCAAAAATCCCAAAGACAAGCGTTTCCGCTCTTCAGTAATGATTACTACTGAGGAAAGTAGAAAAATACTCATCGATTGCGGACCGGATTTCAGGGAACAAATGCTTCTTAACCATGAAAACAATGTAGACATTGCTCTTCTTACGCACGAGCATAATGATCATGTGATCGGGCTTGATGATATGCGTCCATTGATCTTTAAAAGTGGAAAAGATATGCCCATTTACTGCTACCAAAGAGTCGGGCATGAGATCAAAAAACGTTTTCCTTATGCTTTCGCTGATGTAAGATACCCGGGAGCTCCGGCCTTCGACCTTCACGAAATTGAAAATAAATCTTTTCATGTTCTGGATACGGAAATCACCCCTATTGAAGTGATTCATTATAAAATTACAGTGTTTGGATACAAGTTTAAAAATCTTGCCTATATCACAGATGCCAATTTTATTTCTGATACCGAAAAGAAAAAATTACAGAATCTGGATGTATTGGTATTGAACTGCATCAGGAAATTTGATCCGCACCCTGCCCATTTTATTCTTCCCGATGTAATTGCCCTGTTTAAAGAGCTTAAGCCTAAAAAATTATTTTTAACGCACATCAGTCATCATCTGGGACTGCATGATATTGAAGATAAGGATCTTCCGGAAGGAATACACCTGGCCTATGACGGTCTGGAGATAGAATTTTAAAATTTTTCCCTGAAAAAGCTTTTGAACATTAAAAAAAGTTTTTATATTTGCACACCGATTTAACACATGCCCAGTTGGCGGAATTGGTAGACGCGCTAGACTCAAACTCTAGTATCGAAAGATGTACCAGTTCGATTCTGGTACTGGGTACTAAATCCTCTGAAATCAATGATTTCAGAGGATTTTATATTTAAAAGACAATTTTCAAGCAGCTACCATTTGATTCTTGGCAATACTTTTTTAATTTCTTTTCCGATATTATTTCCGGCTTTGCCTAATTCATTGCCTACATTCCTGATAATTTTTACGGCTTCGTGATTCTGTCCCGGCCCATATTGAATATCATGAACAGAAGCATTCCAGGTTTTTACAATATCATTAGTAGGACCAAATTGATTTTGTAATTCTGAACCGATTTTATTTAAGCCTTTAACGATATCATTATTCTTACCAAAACATCCCGAATCTCCCCCCACACCAATGGTAAGACATTTATCAAGCTCCCTGGCCATGAGCTGACCACCTGCACAACCTGCAAAAACATAAGGCTGACCACCTGAGGTTACCGCACACTGTACCACAATCTGCGCTTCTGTATTTAAATTAAGCTTACCTGCTCCATAACACATCGCTGTATTCATGAAATTCACCTGCCCATACTGACCCTGCTGCTGTACACAGGAAAGCAGTTTCTGAAGTTCGGGATCAGAAGATTCTCCTGCAAGACACAAAGGATATTTACTGTAATCGTTCCCATACTGCTGATAACATTTCAGTAAGGACTGGGAGATCTTTCTTTCATTAGCACCACCCATTGTTCCTACAAGACATAATGCCTGTTCTTCAGCTGTTGAAGCATTTTTAACACATTTATAAATTTCATTTTCCTTTTTTCCTGCCATATTTTCAACCATACAGTCTCCAAACTTTTGCTGATCTAATGCTCCATTAAAGCCCATAGACTGATTATAACAATTCGCAGCCGTCTGCTCATTCGTGATCATCAGGTTACCATATGGATTATTAACATCTACTATCTGGCTGGGTAAAGGCTGAAATCCGTTGGCAGTCTGAATACCCACATTCGGACTGTATTGTGGCGGTGTATAATTCATCACTGGTTGTGCCGGCGGCTGAATATCTGAATAACCGATCACCCTTGCTCCTTGTACATAATCAATTTCAATCACATTCCTGCTGTAATCCAGGAAAAAAGCTTTCTGTTGCGGATTGGCAGCCGGCAGCCTTAAATACATCATCCCGGAAGGGTCGCGTTGGGCTAAACCTCTGTTCATAGGGTTACCATCCTGTATCATCATTCCGTCGCTGTATAAGGCAAAAGACTGCTGATGAGCCTGATCATATATCCGGCCAAGCAAAACTGGCTGTGAATAGAGATTGGAAAAAAAAGAAAGAAGAAGCAGGCATACAAACAGCTTCATAAGGCGTAAGTGTAGTGTTTCCATGATATTTAGTTTTAAATCACAATGATAATTACTGCTGTAAAATTGATGATAAAAACGATGCGATACCATTACACTTTCGGGTACTATTTGTACTCAAAAAATCCTACCCTCTTATTTTACAAGGATAGGATCACACCTAAAATAATATTAAAAAAATCGCGTCAGACAATAAATAAGGAAGCAATGGCTGTAGCCTCACTTCCACTTAAAACTTCATCATAAGCTGCAGATCCCGCCGCAGCTCCAAAAGCAGTTGAGGTATTGAATCCAGCCTGATTTACATTGTCTTCTCCGGCATATACAGCATTGGTGGCCGTAGGCATACTTCCGCCGTTTGCCAGCTCTATCCAGCCTTTATTGGCTCTCATTCTTCTCACCTGTGAAGCATGTCTTGCCTCTACAGAGTGTATTTGCAGTGCTGCCTGTAAAACAGCTTTGTTAGACATTACATTTCCGGCTTGTCCTTTGTAAGCACGAACACCCGTATCTTCAAAGGCCTGAGCCAGAATAAGAAACTGATTGTAATCTGTAAAAGGCATAAAATTCCCTCCTGCTGTAAAGTCAAAAACAGGCTTTGGTTTTGGAGTTTCACCTAGGGATGTCAATGTACTTTTCAGAAATCCCACATGGGCCGATTCATGTTTTGAGATCTGCATAAAAACAGGACGGTCTGCATTTGGAATTAATCCAACTGCTGCCAGACCTAATGCATAATATTCATTTTCAAGATATTCCAGCGTTAATGCTAACTGTAAAGCATCTGTCAGGGCACTTTTAAAAAAACTTCCGGAAACAGTACTGTCCACAGTTTCTGCTTTAACCGGAGTTGCCATTAATGCTCCTAATCCCAGTGGAACTGCTGCTACCGCTGCTTTTTTACCGAATGTTGAGACATGGGTAAGAGTTTCTAATCTTGTAGCTTCCGTAGTAAAAAATTTATCATTAGAAAGCTTATCTAGTAATTTAAGAATGTTCATAATAGTAGATTTTGAAGTGATTAATTAACTGATTCCCATTTCTTTCCACGTAAAAGGAGTTTTTATGAATCCTCCTGCTGCCATTACAATGTCTTTAGGTTCTTTCGCAAGATCAAGACCATTGGCATCAATCACGTCATCACCTGAAAAATCAGTAGATCCGGGATTGATAATATTCCTGATCGCCGAAGCGTGTCTGGCCTCCACCGAAACTATTTTTCCTGCAATCACCAGGTAAGCCGGATTGGTAATGTACTTCCCAGCCCCGTTATAAGCCGCCACTCCTGTATCTTCCAGTGCTTTCGCTGTTGCCAGAACAGAATTCCTGTCATTAAAATTCACATTGGTATATTTAAATTCAAGCGTAGGCAACACATTGGTTGTTGCCCCTGTGATGGCTGCTTTAAAAAAGTCGCGGTGGATCACTTCATGATGATAAAGATCTGTGAAGAGTTCTTTTTCAATACTTGAAATTCCTGAATAAAAATTATTCACCACTTTGGTATAAAAATCAGCTTCCAGCTGTTCCAATGCATAAGCGTAGTTCAGAATTCCCACGTCACCACTACCCAGATCAAAAACCCTGGTATTGTCTGTGAATTCAAAATTGTCGTCGTCGGTACAACCGATAAGTGTAAGTCCGGCCATCGCCAGTCCTATACCGCCCAGTTTCAAAAAATTTCTTCTGCCTGTATCCAGAGTAGCACCCTGGCTAGAAACATTAATAGTTTTTTTCATAATATTATTTGTTTATGGGTTAGAATATTCTCAAAAAGGGAGAAAAAACAGCATAAAGAATTATGCTGTTCAACAACTAAACACTACGGCATTAGCACCGTATCGATCACGTGAATCACTCCATTTGACTGGTTCACGTCAGCTATGGTTATTTTTGCATCATTTCCTTTAGAATCTCTTACATAAAGGTTTTTACCTTTTGTCCAGAAGGTAAGTTCTTCACCTTCTACAGTTTTCATCATACTTTTACCGTTTCCGGCTTTTACAGTTGCCCAGATCTCTTTAGCACTGTATTTTCCGGCCAAAACGTGATAGGTTAAAATCTTGGTAAGGGTTGCTTTATTTTCAGGTTTTACCAGAGTTTCAACGGTTCCTTTTGGAAGCTTGGCGAAAGCTGCATCTGTAGGAGCCAGTACCGTGAAAGGACCTGCCCCCTGAAGAGTCTCTACCAAACCTGCCGCTTTTACTGCTGCTACCAAAGTCTTATGATCTTTGGAGTTGACCGCATTTTCAATAATATTTTTAGATGGATACATTGGCGCACCGCCTACCATTACTGTTTTTTCTTTCATCATCTGTGCAGTTACCTTCCCACTGAAAGCGAATGATAAAGTGATCATTGCTAAAACTGCGATTTTTAATCTTGTGTTCATTTTTTGATTTTTTAAGTTAAATATCTATTTGAATTGTGTTCTTAACTTCATTTACGAGGATGGTTTGATTTTAGATTTAAAAAAATGACACTTTTAATCAAACGACTGAATATCAGATTATTAATTTTTATAATTAGGTTCAAAATCCAGACAAACGGAGTTCATACAGAATCGTTTTCCGGTAGGTTTAGGCCCGTCATCAAACCTATGTCCGAGATGAGAATCGCATCTCCCACATAAAACCTCAGTTCTTTCCATATTGTAAGAACTATCTTTTCTGTATTTCACGCTGTTCTTACGAAGTGGCTGATAAAATGAAGGCCATCCGCAGGTCGTGGCAAATTTTGAAGTTGAAAAGAACAGTGGATTGCCGCAGACTGCACAGAAATAAGTTCCTTTTTCATCAAATTCATCATACTTTCCGGTGAAAGCAGTTTCTGTAGCTCCTTCTCTGGCAACCTGGTAAAGTTCCGGACTGAGGATCTTTTTCCATTCTGCATTGCTTACTTTTAAAGGAGTAGTTACGGTTCTGGAATAGTAAGGATTTTTTGTTTTGAATTTCCCTGACTGGGCAAAACCTTTTCCTGCTGTGACCGCCAGAAAGCAGGTAAAAACTGTTTTTATAATGCTGTTTTTCATTTTGATAATTATAAATGATTACTTAAAATCATTTACGATGTAAAAGAATTTCTGGTTTTTGTATGTAATGTGTTTTATTTTATTACATTTGGAATGAAAATTATACACCATTAAAACAAACTATTCGGAAGAGCAGCTTATCGTTTTACTCAAAGAAAAAAACGAAACAGGCTTTCATTATTTATATGACCATTATGCAGGGGCACTGTATGGGGTGGTATTCCGAATCGTTCAGTCAAAAGATTATACAGAAGAGATCATTCAGGATGTTTTTGTTAAAATCTGGAATTCTATTCACCAATATGATGTCTCAAAAGGAAGATTTTATACGTGGATGATCAATATTGCAAGAAATACAGCAATAGATTATTTAAAATCAAAAGGTTTTCAAAACGAACTTAAAAACCAACCGCTTCCGGATTTCGTATATAACTCTGCAGAACTTTCAACGACTAACAATTCATCCGATTTTATTGGATTTAACAACGTGCTTGAAGGTCTGGAAGTTGATAAACAAGAACTTATCAACCTGGCTTATTACCAGGGCTATACTCAGAATGAAATATCTGAAAAACTGAAGATACCCCTTGGAACGGTGAAAACCAAAATGCGGAATGCACTGATGAAATTAAAGGATTTGCTAAAAGATTATCAATAAATTGAACACAAAAGAATACATATCATCCGGAATCATAGAATCTTATATTCTTGGTCTTGCTTCTCCAGAGGAGGCAGGGATTTTGGAGTGTGTGATGAAAAACAATGCTGAAGTAAAAACTGCTTTTGAAGAAGCACAGAAAACTTTGGAAGATTTGGCTATTAAACAGGCGGTAACTCCCCCAGCCGATTTAAAATCTAAGATCTGGAATAAGATCCAGCAGGAACAGATCACTGAGGAAGTGAAACCTATTGTTTCTACTGATATTCCAGTGATAAGGCCTCAGCAAGCGATCAGACCTGAACAAAAAAGCAGCTGGAAAACTTATGCTGTTGCAGCTTCTGTACTATTCCTGATAAGTGCAGCCGGAAATCTTTTCTGGATGAACGACCAGTCTAAAACAAAGGAAGAAATTGCAAAAATACAGACCGAGAAAAAAGCTCAGGATCTGGCAATGCAAAAGATGAATCAGAAAATGGATATGTTTTCCAACCCGGATATGCAGATGGTGATACTGAAGGGTGTAGAAAAGCACACCGACTCAAAGGCCATGGTTTTCTGGGACAAAAAAACAAAAGAAGTCTACCTGAATGCTGAAAGCTTACCCAAAGCTCCGGAAGGAATGCAGTATCAGCTGTGGGCCATTGCCGATGGAAAACCAGTAAGTGCAGGTATGTATACCGAAGAAAAAGACAGCAAAACAGCTCTTGCGAATATTCCTAATGCACAGGCATTTGCCATAACGCTCGAAAAACAGGGAGGAAGCGCTGTTCCTACTATGGAGAATATGTATGTAATGGGTGAAATCTAATCTGATTGATATTCTATTTTAACTAACAAAATTAATTATCTCCGTGTTTCTTATTAATAGCACGAAGCTTTATTTAAAGGGATTGACCAAGTATGATTGATAATGATGGAGAATATTTCATTGAGTCAACAATGATAAACAGGTCGTTTTGGATGATAAATTTTAATGTCCTTACTAAATTAATTGTCGCGCCACTTATTTATTTTTAGCTCTCTTTCTACTTCATTCACTTCTGCCAGAGGAGACTCATAGGTTTCGGCAATGTATTTCAGTACATCCTCATCTGTTTTCTCATTTATTTTCCTGATGAAAAGCTGATTGCTGGATTTCAGATGAATAATAAGATCATCTGTGGTTTTCTTCTTTCCTAATATGTTTTTTTCAATGATGGCTCTTTTATCATCATTTACAATAAGATCATTGAAGGAGGTATTCATAAGAACAGTCTGAAAAAATGATTCTGCCGGCAGTAAAGTATGCAGGTAATAATCCTTAAAATTCATCACTTTCTCATTATTAACCAAAAAAGCGCAGGTATCCCTGGTAAGAATTATCCATTTCCCTCCTATATAAGGGGTAACATCTTTCATAAATTCTCTTTTATACATAAGCGAAGAAATCTTATAAGAAAGCTCGGTAAAATGATTTTGTATTCTCTGGAGGGTATCAGGCCGATAAAATTTCTGGTCATAAAAGAAAAGGTAATTCCTCCCGTTGTTTACTGTAAGAAAATTCCGGATAATATTTTGTGATTTAAGGGGATAATCTTCACCGCTTAGATTGACAAAGTAATCCCATTCCTGGCTAACGTTAAGCAGAAATTCCATGGCATCAAGCTCGGCCTGAATCATACTGAATCCACCGGGGACAATATTGATGCTTTCTAAAATATAAACGTTGGGAAACCGAACCAGAAACATCTGTATCTCATCCGTAACCTCCTCTTTAGCTTTCCGGTCGATATGAATAAGGTAAAATTGGTCCCGGGTATAAATCTTCTGAAACATGGCTTTGAATACTTCCGGTTTATGATGAACCATAATAAAATAAGCAATTCTCACATGCTGATCGGAGTGGGACTCTAAAGTTTGGTGATTGGGACTGGTTGAAGGAGCGGAAGTCTGCATAAGAACGGATTTAAATCAACCGCTTTGCGCAAACAATTCAGTTAACACACGGAAGCTACAAATAAATTTATGATAATCAATCATTTAAAGTGACTATTATTCCTTTTCTTTATTGTATCTTTGCAAAGCACTTATAAAAACAGGTCCCTGGCTTTTGTTATTCTGTAATAGTTTAAAATTCATTTTCTCTTTCAGTTTTACTTTTTCAGTTACCAATTAAAACTTATTCTTAAATATTTTTTAATGCTGTTTCCTTGGTTTTCAGGTTAGAAAAACAGTTATAAAATGCAAGACAGCAAGAGAAAACGCTGTTTTAAGAATGATACGATATTGCAAAGCTCAGCAAATATATTCCAACTGAATTTATGGTCAAGTTAATGCAAAGTAAATAATAATTAGAGATAAGCGATCAGAACTGATCATCCTTATTTTTATACAAGACAACAATTCAGATCTTAACCGATTTGGCCACTCAGAACCGGATGTCCGGTAGATTACAATGAGTTTTAAAAATTTAAATTTAATAAATCCAATAGTTCGCGCCGTTACAGAAGCCGGATATTCCAAGCCTACAGAAATACAGTACATAGCTGTTCCGCATATTTTAGCAGGAAAGGATGTTATAGGATATTCTCAAACCGGTACCGGAAAAACTGCAGCATTTGCCATGCCTATCCTGCAGCTACTAAAAAGAAATACACCAGATCATAAAGAAATACGTACCTTAATACTAACACCAACCCGGGATTTGGTCCTGCAACTGGAAGAAAGTTTTAAAATGTACAGCAAATATTTACCATTATCTCAGCTTTCAATTTTTGGAGGCGTTTTATCTGGCAGTCAGCTGGCCGCACTGAGAAAAAGAGTAGATATCCTTATAGCAACCCCGGAAAGATTACTGAATTTGGTAAGTCAACGACATATTGATCTTTCTAAAATTGAAATATTGGTTCTGGATGAAGCTGACAGAATTGTTGATATGAAATTTGCAGACGATGTAAAAAAGATATTGCAATTAATTCCTCAAAAGAGACAGACCTTATTCTTCTCTGCAACAATGTCTTCAGAGGTTCAAAAGTTTGCGGACACTATGATGAAAAGTCCGGTTCACATTACTGTAGATCAGATTTCATCTTCCATGCAATCTGTAAACCAGTCTGTTTATTTCGTTGAAAAGACCAAGAAAACAGATCTGCTCATCAATATCCTTCAGGATGTATCTATTTTGCGTTCACTAGTTTTTACAGGAAGTAAACAAGGCGCAGATAAGCTGGTTAAACAGCTGGAACGGACAGGAATTTTTGCAGCCGCTATTCATGGGAATAAATCTCAGACAGCAAGACAACAGGCAATAGAAGATTTCAAAAGCAGTAAGATACGAGTTCTGGTAGCCACCGATATTGCAGCAAGAGGGATTGAGATGGAAGAACTTCCTTATATAGTTAATTATGAACTTCCCGATGTTCCTGAAACTTATGTTAACCGTATTGAAAAAACCGGACGAGCAGGAACTAAAGGAACAGCTGTTTCTTTTTGTGATGAAAAGGAGCGTTCTGATTTAACCAATATTCAAAAGCTGCTAGGGTTTATAATGCCTGTCGCAAAACTCCAATACATTCATTAAGATCACAACAAAATAGATGAACTTTCTTAAAATAAGTCATCAAAACAATTATAACAACAATTTTTAATAATAATTACAATGCAAGAAGGCACAGTAAAATTTTTCAATGAAGCAAAAGGCTTCGGATTCATTTCTCCAGCAGACGGAGGTAAAGACATTTTTGTACACTCTTCAGGATTAGATACAAGATCTATCCGTGAAAACGATAAAGTAGTTTTTGACGTACAAAAAAGCGACAAAGGTTTAAATGCAGTTAGCGTTAAGTTAGCATAATTTGAATATAAAGTTTAAACGATATTCATTTAGATGATGTCCGTTAAGCCTCTTGCTTTATGTAAGAGGTTTTTTCGTGTCATATAAAGAATATGATATTTTCCCAGAAAATTCCCTAAAGTTTAAATTTTCTACCTTAAAAACGGCTTTATCTGCTATATTTGCCCACACAAAAAATTTCTTCTACAATTATTATCAATGAGTTTATTATACGTTAACTGGGATGTAAGTCCCGAAATTTTCAATATTTCCGGATTCCCGCTAAAATATTACGGCGTTTTATTTCTTGCCGGACTTGTTTTATGCTACACGATCTTAAAAAGTATCTATAAAAAAGAAAACCTGAGCTACCAGGCACATGATGCACTTTTCTCCTATGCATTTATCGGAATCTTGGTGGGGGCAAGATTAGGACATTGTCTCTTTTATGATTTTGAATATTATTCGCAGCACCCGATCGAGATATTTCTGCCAATTCAGAAAGGACCTGACGGTGCTTATCATTTTTCAGGATATGCAGGACTGGCAAGCCATGGCGGAGGAATCGGGCTTATTATCATGCTTCTGATTTATGCCAGAAAATTTTCTATCAAATTTATGACCGTTCTTGATGTGATCGCCATTGCAACTCCTTTAGCAGGAGCTTTTATCAGATTAGGTAATCTGATGAATTCCGAGATCATAGGAACACCTTCCCAGGCACCATGGGCATTTATATTCAGACAGGTAGATGATGTTCCTAGACATCCTGCACAGCTTTATGAGGCAATTTGCTATTTTCTGATCTTCTTTCTGGTGTATTTTATTTATAAGAAAAATATGTTTAAGGTTGGAAAAGGCTTTTACTTTGGGATCACTACCCTGCTAATCTTTATTGTCCGCTTTTTTGTTGAATTCATAAAAGTAGATCAGGTGGATTTTGAAAAGGGAATGAGCCTGAATATGGGACAGATATTAAGTATCCCGTTTTTGTTTTTGGGAATATTCTTTATTGTCAAAAGTATCCGCGACAGAAAAGAAACGGAGGTTTCATAAGTCTTTCCGTACGATTGATATATATGATAATCAGCGCCAAAATCTATAGATTTTGGCGCTGATTCAGTTTAATTCATTCAAATAAAAAATTGGCTTAAGGTCATTAAGCCAATCCGCATTCTTCATTGAGAATACTAACATCCACATCTATTCTAATTATTGCAATCGGTAATTTTCTTCTTCAAATCCTTATTGACAACTTTTATTTAACAGTTCAAATATGCTCAAAATAAACTTAGTCGGAAAGGAATAGCTATCAATCAACTCTTATGGTCTATGAAAGTTTTCACAAGCCTAAAATACATAATACCAACAGATTAAAATTCTATAGACGGCTTATAAGTTCTGCCGATCGGAAGTTTTTTACCATTGACCTGTATCATGCTGGCTGACCGAATTTCAATTTTCGGCTTAGAAATAATATAGGATTTGTGAATCCTGACAAACATTTTAGGATCCAGGCTTTCTTCTATTCTGCTGATTGGCATCTTTACGGTGAGCGTTCCCGATTTGGTATGAATGTGAATATATTCGCGTAAACTCTCAATAAAGAAAATGTCTTGCAACACAATCCTGATCTGTTTTTTTCCGCTGCTGATAAAAATATGTTCGCGGTCTGCAGCTTCCAGCAAAGCTTCTTCAGCATTCATCAAATATTTGAATTTTTCTACGGCTTTTGTAAACCTGTCGTAGGGAATTGGCTTCATCAGGTAATCTACAATATCAAGTTCATAGCCTTCTACTGCATACTGATGGTAAGCTGTAGTGACAATGACAAGAGGTGGATTTTTCAGTTTTTTAAGAAAATCAAAACCTTTTACCACGGGAAGATGAAGATCAAGAAACATCAGATCAATATCATGCCTGTTCAGAAGACTTCCTGCATAGACGGCATCAGAGCATTTTACCACAAGATTAAGTTCTTCATCCCTTAAAACAAAATTCTCAAGAATCTCAGCAGCGATTGGCTCATCTTCTACGATGATGCAGTTGTATTTTTTATAGTCTGGTTGTGTCATTTAAATCCATCATTAAGTTTACAATATACCGGTCTGTTTTATCTTCCACAGTGAGAATATGCTTCGGATATAGCAGTTCAAGCTGTCTCCGGATATTTTTCAAGCCTATTTTTGTAGAATTTCCGTGGGGTCTTTCTTCTTTTGAATTTTCTATCTGATAATGGAGAACACCGCTATTCAATGTAAGATCAATTTTAATAAAGCTCTGCCCTAAAGTTTCAGAAACGCCATGTTTAAAAGCATTTTCAACAAACTGAATGAGGATAAGCGGTGAAATTCCCTGGGACGGATTGTCTATTTCCTCATTAAAATTAATAAGAAGATCGTGGTGTCGTATTTGCTGAATCTGGAGAAAATCCTTAATATTTTCCACATCTTTATCAATAGAGATATACCTTTCAGTGGCTTCGTAAATATTATATCTCATGACCTTGGACAATTGTAAGATGGCATCTGGTGTTTCATCTGCTTTTTTTAGGGCCATACCATAGATATTATTAAGGGTATTGAACAGAAAATGAGGATTGATCTGGGCTTTCAGCATGGTAAGTTCCTGATCCAGCTTTTCTGATCTCAACTGTGAAATCTGTTCTTTAAGGATATTCTTCTGCCTTGTAATTTCTACACCAAAGATGAGACCTGCCATAAAAATAAGATCCATAAAGGAGTTAAAAGCCACCAACCCATTGATAAATCCCGAAGGTTGTTTACCGTCCAGCGTTTCCACAGCTTTATAAATGTAAGGATAAATGACATAATGGGTAAAAAACCTGTGAGCCAGAACTGCTACGATAATAATAATTCCGTAGAAAATATAGGTGAAAAATTTCCTGATTCCTGTTTTTTCATAAATATAAAGCAGTGAATAAGCCAGGGGCATCTTAATCAATAAATAGCCGAGTTCCAGGATCAGTGTATTCTGAAGCCGTGTCTGCCATTCTGCATCGGGAAACTGATATCTCGACCAATAGAAGTCCAGATAAACCTCAAGGATATAATACAGTATCCAAAAAAGCAGATGGACATAAAGTTTTGATTTTCTGCCGGACATCAGGTGTGATAGAATTTACTATGCAAAATACTATCTTTCGGTGGAAAATAAAAGTACAAACCTTCCAATCTAAAGCAATGATCTACAAACGGCAATTTTCTTTCTGCCGTAATGGACATTCAGTAAAATATAGTTGTAAAAAACAGCATATCAACAGAACATTAAATTCAATACCATTTGTACCGCCACCTACTACATACCAGCCATTCTGCCAGTGGACAAAATAAATTCCCAAAAGAAGAATAACTATATTACAAATAGAAACCAATTTTACATACCGGTCTGACCAGATTATAAAAACCGAAAAAAGATGGATCAGCTTTACTATCCAGGCCAGATAAAGTCCGAAAGGACTGAAACCTAGGGTATCAAGATAAAGAAGTCCAAAATTATTGACATCTCCACTAAAAATAGACGCCACGCTGTGCATCAGTAAAATAACCGACACAAAGCTGAACGGAGATAGAAATTCTTTTCCATGAAACTAAATTAATACATTACAGAAAAGAATCATTTTTCCCCTGCATCAACAGCTTCAAAGTGTATATAAAAGGAAATGAAAAGAGAAGTTAAAAAAACACTTCAAGAAATTGACCGTGTAATAATAACTTCCCTCTTCCATCTCCTCATCTTCAAACTTAATTCAACTATCTCGTTGTATATCCTCCGTTTGCAAAGATGGTCTGCCCGGTGATCCACCATCCATCCGTTACCAGAAATTCAACGAGTGGAGCAATATCCTTAATATCGGTAAGTCCTCCCAAAGCAGATGCTGATTTGTGATAGGCCACTGCCTCTGCCGTTTCCTGTCCGTAAAAGAAAGGAGTGTCCATTGGTCCCGGTGCTACTGCTGTAACGGAAATTCCTCTTTCGCCAAATTCTTTAGATGCTGCTCTTGTAAAATGCTCTACCGGAGCTTTTGCCCCTGCATAAGTAGAATACAATCCTGTATAAGCTGCAAGAAGAGAAGTCACGATCGTACAGATCTTACCATTGTTATTCAGTTTTTTGCCTGCTTCCTGAAGAAAAAAGTAAGCTGATTTTGAATTTACGTTGAACATGGTATCATATTCTTCTTCTGTAGTTTCTGCAAAAGGTTTCTTTAATACCATTCCTACCGTATTGATTGCAATATCTACTCCTCCGAATCTGGAAATCGTTTCATCAAAGAATCTGGTGAGATTATCTATTTTCGTAAGATCTCCCTGGAACAAAAACGCTTCTGCTCCCAGTGCCTGAACTTCCGCTAAAGTTTTTTCACTTTCTGCCCTGGAGCTTTCACTGTTATAATGAATAGCCAGCTTCGCACCCTTCGATGCAAAACTCCTGCTCAATAGCCCACCCAAATTTTTGCCACCACCGGCAATTAATACTACTTTTCCTTTGACATCTTGTGTTGACATATATTTTCTTTTAAATGTTATTGAAACAAAGATGAACAATACCTGACACTTCAACGTGGTGAATTTTTCGGAAGTTGTGATAAATTCCGAATTTCCTACAAAGCAATCTAATTATTAAACAGATTAAAAAATTGATGTTTTTTAATCTACCACAATAAAAATATATCACACTACCTCTCAACCAAATACCATTCAAAACCATTATAAATTCTAGATTTTTTTAATTAAAATCAAAAATCAGTGAGTTTTAGGCACAGCATTTGCTGATCTATCCGCATATTATACACCACTTCATTTTATAATATATTATTTTTCATAATCCTCAGTCTACTGGGGATTTTTTCTTGTTAAGTAACTATATGGAACGAGATGGATACCGTTATTTTTAAGACGGAAAGTACATTTTGATAATCAATGATTTAAAATAGGATTATTCATTAAATTGTCGTATATTTGTATATTAATTAATAGGCCGCTGCCTTTGCCCTCTGTTATAGTTTAGAAAATCTTTCTTTTCAGTTCCCGCTTTTTCAGACGCCCATTTTTTAATCACTTCTTTTTACTGATGAATGTCCGGAAACAAACTGCTTTCTACATTTCATTTCATAAAGAAGATCAGACGGATGACTGGCAGGCTCTACAAGGTGTATGGCAGATCAAGTAAACAAAAATTACAATTTAAAATTAAATACTAAAATTATTTATGGCAGACTCTTTTTCTAAAAAAGAAAATTTCAAGAAAAAAATTCAAAAGCAAAAAGAAAAAGCGCTAAGACGCGAAGATCGTAAAACGAACAACAACAAAGGATCAGAAGATGTTTTCATGTATGTAGATGAATTCGGAAGACTTACGTCTACACCTCCTGAAGACAGAGAAAGACAAGAAGTAAACATTGATGAGATCCAGCTTGGTGCTGCTCCGATTATGGAGGAAGACATCAGAAAGACAGGAATCATCACTTTCCACAGTGAAAAAGGATATGGCTTCATTACTGAAGACAATTCAAAAGAAAACGTTTTCTTCCACAACAACAGCTGTGCACATCCCGTGAAAAAAGGAAACAAGGTTTCTTTTGAGAAAGAAAAATCTCCTAAAGGATTCTCTGCTGTTAATATTCAGTTGGTTAAATAAACAACAGATCTGCTGAACACCGCAGATTTATAAAATAAAATTAAGAAAGCTATCCCCTTAGGGATGGCTTTTTTGTGATAAAACCACTTCCATTCCGGTGAAAAGAAGCCCTAGAAACGACTGATTAGCCACATGGCCAACAAAATATTTTAACCACCGAATCTGCTTTAAAATCCAAAAAAATCTTTTATTCCGGAATGAAGACTCATATAAAAAATATATCTTGAGCTTTGAAACACAAAAATTTCAGGGCTTTTCAGGTCTTTCTTTAATTTCAGAAAGATTTACTTCAGGCCATTTACTTCACTAACAACAGAATTTGCGACAATGAAGATTTATTTTAGGCTGTTTATTATAAGGTGAACAGCCAAAACAGAACAATATACTTCATTGAAAATTACTTATAATGTCTGAAAATCCCAAAATCAGAAGGGGTCCACAGAGCGGCTTTCTGTCCCGCAGCCTTCAGCGCATCGTTTGCCCAGGTATTGCAGGTATTCAGGAAGCTGTATTTTCCTTTGGCATCATAAAATGCATCGTTCACATCATAAACAGCATTGGTAGGAATCAATATGAAGTTACCGTTTTGATCTTTATCAAATTTATCTTCAACAAATTTCACCAAATTTTTATACTGATTTTTGCTGATCATGATCATTTTGCAGTCTTCACCTTCTTTCATGGTCTTATAATAAGAACAGTGCATTGCAGAATCGCTGAGCCAGAATGCAGCCTTAAAAGCTGTTGAAAACTTTAGATCTGCCCATGTAGGAGTATCCAGATAAAAGCCTTTATCGCCCCAGCCTATTCCTATATAATTGTAATCTGTTCTCTTAGATTTGGTATTGGAGAACGGAACTTTTGAGCCCCAGTCGTAGAGATCGGTTTTCACTGGCATTACAATGTCGGTGTGTACACCGTTGGTATAAATATAAATGGGAACTTCTTTCGGCTGCCCGTCATCTTCTGCAGAGACTTCTATCATGGGAAGCAAAAGCCCCAGAGTCACATACAGAATGACAATTCCTAAAATAATTCCCACGATTTTCAGGAGATACAATAATGCAATTTTCACAGTCATGTTTTAATAAAATTTAATCTTTAAATTTCTGTAAAAGTATTTGTTTTAATCGAAAAAATGATTAAATTTAGTTACGAAATATTCACAAATATGCGTAAAAATACAAAATCACAAAAAAGATTGAAAGTAAGAGTAAAAACAGCTCCAAAAAGAGTACAAAAAAAACGTTGATTTTCTGTGGGACATCTGTCTCCTGAAGATCAATTTTCTTTTTAGGGAAAAGTTTTTATAAAGATTTTACTTAATCAGATCTTATCCTCCTTAAGGCCTTTAACTTAAGGGATGGGCGACTAACCTCCTGAGTTTTGGAACATACAAATTCTAAACAAGGATTCGTCACCAAAAATTTATCCTGCATCTAGTCCGAAGAACGTTCCAAAAACTCAATATTTCTTTTCAACCCGGCAAATTTGGTTCTTTTTACGGGAGATTTTCTGAAAATCTCAGAGAATATTTCCTGGGTAATCTCCTTCCATTCATCTTTTTTAAAATTTCTCAATGATTCATTGGGAGCAAACCTGGTTTGTTTATTGGGTGTAGAAAATCGGTTCCATGGGCATACATCCTGGCAGATATCACAACCGAACATCCAGTCTTCCATTCTGTTTTTAAAGTGATCGGGAATGTCATTTTTAAGTTCTATTGTTGCATAAGATATACAGCGGCTGCCATCAATGATCTTTTCAGAAACTATAGCATCTGTAGGACAAGCATCGATACATTTCCTGCAGGTTCCGCAATGATCTGTGGTCGCATGGTCAACAGCCAGTTCTAGATCGCAGATAATTTCTGCCAGAAAATAGAAAGAGCCGTTCTGCCTGGTAATAAGATTGGCGTTTTTACCTACCCAGCCTATTCCTGATTTTTTGGCCCAGCTCCGTTCCAGAACAGGCGCAGAATCTACAAACACACGGAATCCGAACTCTCCTATTTCTTGTTGAAGTTCTGAAACCATATCGCGGAGAATTTCTTTGACTACTTCATGATAATCTTCTGCATAAGCGTATTTAGAGATCTTATAATTTTCCAATGCAGAGATTTTTTCTTCCGGAAAATAATTATAAGAAAGGGAAATTACAGATTTAGACCCTTCCACCAACAGCCTGGGATCAAGCCTTTTGTCAAAATGGTTTTCCATGTATTTCATTTCGCCATGAAAGTTATTTTTAAGCCATTTTTCCAGATTTGGAGCTTCTTCTTCTAAAAAGTCCGCCTTAGATATTCCACAACTCTGAAATCCAAAACGTTCTGCTTTGGACTTGATCAGCTGGGCATATTTTTCGGCACCGGAATTTAAAACTTTCACACTGCAAAATTAAGATTAATTTATCAATCTTCCACTTTCCTGTATTGGAGTCGTGAAGTCTGAATTTTTAAGAGTTTTTTGTAAAAATTTAAGTTTTGATAAAGCATTTTTTAAGGAAAAAAATACGTATTTTCGTTCTTATTTTTTAATCTAAAATTAAACAGTTATGTCTTTAATAGAAGTTATACAGTCAGGAAATTATGAGTTAATTGATGTCCGTGAGCCAATGGAGCTTGAAATGGACGGAAATATAGATGGCGCTAAAAACATCCCTCTGGGTGAAGTGGAAGACAGAAAAGAGGAAATTCTATCTATTGAAAAACCTGTGATCTTATTCTGCAGAAGCGGCAACAGAAGTGGTAAAGCTTTGGAATACCTGAACGGACAAGGCTTGAAGGATGGCTATAACGGCGGAGGCTGGGCTGATCTGAAAGCAGTATTGGAATCAAATCAAGGAACTTTTTAAAAGTTCCTTTTTTTATCTTCATGTACCATGAATCTGAATGCAAAATTTACTGAGCTCTGTTTTCCTTTCTCAAAAGATAATGATCTCATCAACAGCTTATGGCTGGAGATTGAAAAAAAATATTCTGAAAAAGGAAGACACTATCACGGTCTTCTGCATCTTGAGAATATGTTTCTGGAACTGGAGGCTGTAAAAAGCAATATCAAGGACTTCCCTGCCATCTCTTTTTCTGTGTTTTATCACGATATTGTTTATGATGCTTCTTCAAAATCCAATGAGGAAAAAAGTGCATCATGGGCTGAGGAAAGTCTTAGAAAACTGGGTCTGAATAAAAGCGGGATTTCAAAAATTACAGCACAGATCATCGCCACAAAATTGCATCAAAAATCTGATGATATGGATACTGATTATCTTCTGGACGCAGATCTTTCCATCCTGGGAAAAGATAAGACAGTGTATCTGGAATATACAAAAAAAATAAGAAAGGAGTATTCTATTTATCCTGATTTTTTGTATAAACCGGGAAGGAAAAAAGTGCTCAGGCATTTCCTGGAGCTCGGGAGTATATTTAAAACAGCAGAATTTATAGATCGATACGAACTGAAAGCAAAGGAAAATATTGCTGCCGAACTGCAAACCTTATAATCTCTATATAAAAAGAGATGCAGATTAACTGCATCTCACACATAAACATCCATCTCCAAACACTAAACCATATTTATCCCCAATCAAATTAAAAACTTATGTAATCTTTACTAATTTCACTGCGTTTTTTTCGTGAACTATTATCTTTAATGAATACCTGAAAATTAAAAAATAAAACATCACATGTAAGTGATTTTTAGTGTATGTATTATGTAATTTTTCTTTAGATAAATCCTGAAATACAGTAGTACTATTCATAAATTCTGTAAGCTGTAAGGAGTTGATAATTTTTAGAAGTTCTCTAAATTCTTTTTAAAATTTACTTAAATCTAAATAATCAGTTTTTTGATTTTCTTTAAAAACGACAACATTGCGAAATAGAAAAATATTCAAAATTCAGCTGGAAAAAATTAAGAAATAAACAGATTCTTTAGTAATCTGAATTATTGTACAAATATGTACAAACGAAAATTAAATTTTAGTGGTCAGAAGACTTATAAAAGCATCAAATCAAAAAGAAAAACAGCATTATAATTTATAAGACTATTTTGGAAATAAAAAAGCACCTTGCTTTATCAAGATGCTTTGTGCAGTACAAACTGACTTTAAATAATCAACTGTATTTTTCTATAAACTCCGCTGTTCTCTTTAAAACCAGTTCAGGAGCTTCTTTATGAGGAGTGTGTCCTATTCCGGGAATGATAAACTTTTCTGCTGTTCCGCTTACCTGTGAAACGGTCTTTTCAACCTGATCTAAAGTTCCGTATTCGTCAGCTTCTCCCTGAATGAAAAGGAGCGGACAATGGATATCTTTTAAAAGGTATTCGATATTCCAGCTTCTGTAGTCTTCACGGGTCCATGTTTCTGTCCATGCTCTGAAGAGCATATCTACTTTATCGCCGTGGTATTTCTGCAGGCGTTCTGCAAGATTGGTGGTTTTATAAGCATCCCAGGCATCGCAGACTCCTTTTAAGGTAACTTCTTCTACAAAAATATGTCCTGCTTCACAGATCACAGAATGTATTTTTTGCGGATATTTGGCAGCGGTAATCAGGGCAATCGTTCCTCCATCGCTGTGTCCGAATAGAATTGCATTGCTGATATTAAGCTCAGTAAGGAGATCGTTCAGCAGATCAGCTTCAAGTTCCATATAATTGACCGGCCTTTCGTAAGTCGCCATCGGATCTGATTTTCCATATCCTAATCTGTCATACACCAAGACATTACATTCTGCAGCCACAGACAGTTTTGCCGGGAGCTCTCTCCAAAGCTGGGTACAGCCTAAAGAATCGTGTAGAAAAACAATGACAGGTTTTCCTTCAAATGAGTTTGTATATGCGGTATAAAGTTTCTGACCTCTTACTTCAATAATTCTCTCTTCCATTCATTCAGATCCTTATAAACTTGGTATTTTGGTGTCGTGAAATTCATTTAACAGGTTACTGAAAACAGTTTCTACAGGAAGTATATCATGTATTAAAGCCGAAACCTGCCCTATTTCGAGTTCGCCATCTTCCATATCTCCCTCAAACATTCCCCGCTTGGCTCTTGCTCTACCCAATGAGGCGATCAAGGCTTCTTTATCTCTTCCGGACTGGTAGATTTCCTCCAGCTCACCAAAGAATTTGTTTTTCACCATCCTTACGGGTGCGAGTTCTTTTAAAGTGAGGTGAGTGTCACCTTCATTCAGTTCTGTAATTTTCTTTTTCCAGTTTTCATGGGCACTTGCTTCAACGGTAGCAGCAAATCGGGATCCGATCTGTACACCATCTGCGCCTAAGATCATAGCAGCTTTTATCTGGGAGCCCAGGGCAATTCCTCCGGCAGCAATAAGCGGCTTGGAAATATGTTTTTTGACATTCGGAATAAGACAGAATGTTGTGGTCTCATCTCTTCCGTTATGCCCTCCGGCTTCAAAACCTTCAGCCACAACGGCATCCACACCGGCTTCTTCGCATTTCACGGCAAATTTGGTAGACGAAACTACATGAGCTACTTTAATTCCTTCTTTCTGAAGTGTTTCTGTATAGGTTTTTGGATTTCCGGCTGAAGTAAAAACGATTTTTACTCCTTCTTCAAGAATAATCTGGATAATTTCTTCAAGATTGGGATAAAGCATGGGAACATTAACGCCGAAAGGTTTGTCTGTCGCCATTTTGCATTTTCGGATATTTTCTCTGAGGATATCGGGGTACATACTTCCTGCCCCTATGATTCCCAAACCACCACAGTTGGAAACTGCCGAAGCTAATTTCCATCCTGAATGCCAGATCATTCCGGCCTGAATAATTGGATATTGTATATTAAAAAGCTCTTTAATTTTATTCTGACCTGTCGCCATTTCCTGAAGTTTTTTTGCTGAATTGAAATCTATAAAATTGCTCATGCGTAAAAATACTAAAAACAACGGTTTTTAAATCATTAAAATCGGGAGAAAATCGCCTGAAATTACCGGGGTTTTGATCGATAATTATCCAACAGATGATCTATTACCGGACTTAGTTTTAAAAATTTATGAGCCAGGTTTTGAAGATCGCTCTTTACCTGATCCGGTTTCAGTTCAATCCAGCCTTCCATAAGGGTCAGGGGACCGTATTCTGTGCTTACATTCTCCCAGTCCTTCTGATCATCCGTAAATTGTTTTCTGAACTCTTCTGCAAAGTGTCTGGCTTGTATTTTATAAGCTTTAAGATCTTTGAGTTTTAATGCATGAATATTATAGTACAATTTTCCTTCCTTGCCCGTTTTTTCATTAACCCAGGCCGAAAAAAAAATTCTGCCCGTGGCATCCAGCGGAGCATCGGGATTACTTGACCATTCAGGCTTATATATTTTCAAAGCAACGGATTCAAGAATAAAATGTACAGACAACCGGAGACCGGCATTTTCAAATTCTTTCCGGGAAAGTGTATCAACAGCTTCCTGAAATTTCTGTTTATAAAAATGTTCATCCATTTCTTAAGGTTAAGTTTTTAAATATAAATTGGAAAGGTTACACAAGGGGACATAAAAAAACCTTCAGAATTCTGAAGGTTTATTATTTATTTTTTGATTGATTCTTTTTTCCAGTTGGCTTTAAATTTACAGTTGTCGTAACGGCCATCAATGGATATGAATGTAGTTGGCAGCTTTGAATTAACAAATTTCTCAACCATCTCGTTACGCTTTTTATTAAGCGCCATCTGCTTAATTCTGTTATAATCTGTTTCCAGTGTGATCTGGTGTGCAGGAATAACGTCTTCTAATTTGATAATTTTCACCACTTTTCTTTTGTTTTCTTCTTCGTCAAAAGCTGCAGTAATATCTCCTTTGTTCAGACCCGCCAACTCATAAGTAATGGATCCCGGAATACTTTCTCTTTCAATTTTGTCAGAACCGTCAGCACCTGAAATAACTCCTGCGTTGAATTTTGTCTTTTTATCGTCAGAAAATTTGAATGCAGCATCTTTGAATGAGATTTTACCGTCTATAATCAGACCTTTGATACTGTCTAATTTTGCTTTGGCCATTTTGAGCTCTTCATCTGTAGGCGTAGCTTTCAGTAAAATATGTCTCGCATCGTATACTTTACCGGATTTCTTGATCAGCTGTATAATATGATATCCAAATTCTGATTCAATAGGATCTGAGATCTCATTATCCTGAAGATTCAGTGCAGCAGCTTCAAAAGGTTTTACCATCTGCCCTTTGTAGATGTTTTTATACAGTCCTCCGTTAGCAGCAGATCCTTCGTCTTCAGAATAGATCCTTGCCTGGCTTTCAAAAGTTTCTCCGGCAGCAATATCTGCTTTGATCTTTTTCAGTCTTTTAATCAGGTCTTCTTTATGTGCTTCAGTCAGTTTAGGATACATCACGATCTGGGATACAGAAATTTCGTCCTTCACTTCAGGAAGCTGCATTTTATACAAATTATAGAAATCTGTTACTTCATTTGGCGTTACATCTGCTTTTTCAGTTACACGCTGATATTTTGCCTGTCCGTAATACTGATCGATGTCTATTTTCTCGATCGCATTTTTCATTTCAAATCCGTTTCTGAATTTATAGGCCGCAAGCATTGTTTTTTCGTCCGGGAACTGGGAAAGCAACTGGCGGTATTTTGCGTTGGCCTGATCTTTAATGGCAGCCGAACGGTTTTCAATTAATGTATCTTTTTTTGCTTCATATACAAGAAGCTTATTGCTGATCAGGTTTTCAAGGAACTCACATTTGTCAGTATCCGAGGCTCCCTGCTGTTTTGCATAGTTCATCTGCTCATTCACGTCAGATTCCAATACAATTTCATCACCGATAACAGCAGCAATACCATCCACTAATTCTCCGGGTTTTAGCTGAGCATTCATGTTTGAAGAGAATATCATCATGAAAATCCCAAGAAGAAAAGTGATTTTTAGTTTATTTGTCATTTTACTATTTTAAACAAGTTGCAAATTTAGAGTTCTTAACGAATTAGTCTAAATTTTTTATTATAAATATTTCTTAAAAAGACTTATTTATTGCAGTTCGATATCGAATGTGGTTAATTCTTTGAATTGTCTCAATCTCTCGAACATATCAGATTCGTTTACTTCCTGGATTCTTTCTGTTCCGAATTTCTCAACAGTGAAAGAAGCCATTGCAGAACCTACGATCAAAGCAGATTTCATAGTTTCGAAATCAACCTTTCCTTTTTTAGCAAGATAAGCTGCAAAACCTCCTGCAAAAGTATCGCCGGCCCCGGTAGGATCAAAAACCTCTTCCAGTGGAAGCGCAGGGATAGCAAATACTTTATTGTCGTGGAAAAGTAAAGCTCCATGCTCTCCTTTTTTGATGATCACATAGTCCGGACCCATAGTATGAATCTTTTTAGCTGCTTTTACCAGGGAATATTCTCCGGAAAGCTGTCTTGCCTCTTCATCATTGATAGTGATCACATCTGTTTTAGCAATCATCTCCATTAAAATATCCCATGCAGAATCCATCCAGAAGTTCATGGTATCAAGAATAACAAGTTTAGGGCGCTGGTTCATTTTCTCCAATACGGAAAGCTGAACGCCAGGATGTAGGTTTCCAAGCAAAAGAATCTCCGCATCCTGCATAGAGTCTGGAATTTTAGGGTCAAAATTCTCTAAAACATTCACTTCAGTAGCCAAAGTATCTCTTGTATTAAGATCATTATGGTATTTTCCTGACCAAAAGAATGTTTTTCCATCTTTTACGATTTCAATTCCTTCAATATTTACATCTCTGTCTGTGAACATATCAAGATGTTGCTGTGGGAAATCTCCTCCTACAACAGAAACAATACCAGATTTAACGCCTAAAACAGATGAAGTGATGCAGATATAAGTAGCTGCACCTCCTAAAATTTTATCGGTTTTACCAAACGGCGTTTCTATTGCATCAAATGCAACACTTCCTACAACTAAAAGTTTCATATATTTTTCAATGTATTTTAAAAGTAAATTATTTTTTCCATTCAAAGGTATCCAGCAGGTGCTTCATATCGTTTTTGATATAGTTTACTGCGGGAGCCAAAGAGTCCGGTTTCGGTCTTGTATTAAAGTATAAGTAAGCAGTCACAAAGTGTTTTGTGCTGTCTGTAATGTAAAATTGAAGATTGGAAGCGCTCTGTCCTTTCAGCTCATAGAAATTTCCGTATACCTTTTTTTCAGGGTACTCAAAGGATTTGGTATCTATGGAACTGGCTTTAACGGTATGTTCGTAGACCATCTTCTCAGTTTCTTTGATATGGTCTGCAAAATCATTCTCTATCGGATAATACGTCACGAAAATTTTCGCTTTCATTTTGGGGTAGTTGATGTAATACCAGCAGGGCTTTTTGGCATCGGCAATGGAAGCAAGATCTGAATATTCAAAAGTATAAGCACAGTTGTTTTCAAACTTCTGATATTGGGGTGCCGGATATTCCAGACGAAGCTCTCCATAAGGTTTGGGAGTATAATCTTTTCCACAGGAAATTAAAAGCAGTGATATAAAAATAAAAATGACGTTTTTTATCATTTTGCAAAAGTACAAATTAGATTTTAGATTTGAGGAGACAAATTTCAGTCTTTCAGTGAGTTTTGAATGTAGTTTTCCAAAGGTTTGGGAAAAGATTTATCATCAGAGGCTTTAAGGTCTGTAATGATGTATTGGTTTTCCATTATAAAGCTGTTCCAGACTGCCTCTGAATGAACCTCAACGTTAGAAATTTCAATGGTTAAATTCTTATGGGTAAGTTTATGGTTCACCGTTTTTACATTCTTTACAAATGGTTCAAGTTCTGTAGAAATACGATCCGGAAACTCAAATAATTTCTTCCAGATGAAGTCATCTTCCCTCTGTTTTATCAAAAACTGGCCGTTTCTGTGTACGAAATAATATTTCAGAGCAAGATCTGATGTTTTTACTTTTTTTGTTTTTACAGGATAATCTGATGTTTTTTCCAAAGAAAAAGCAAGACATTCATCATTTACCGGACATTCTCCACAGAGAGGATTTTTAGGTTTACAAATTTCTGAACCGAGATCCATCATGGCCTGGTTAAAATCTCCCACATTTTCCGGCATCACCAATTCAGCAAGCTGAGAGAAATAAGAAAAGGCTCTGGAACTGGAAATATCAAAATCATCCGCAAAAATACGGCTTAAAACTCTGTAAAAGTTTCCATCCACAGCCGGCATTCTGCCACCAAAGCAGATGCTTGATACTGCAGCAGCAGTGTATTTTCCTACGCCTTTTAATTTTAAAATCTCTTCGTATTCAGAGGGAAATATACCCTGATAATCATTGATAATCTGTTGTGATGCCTTATGGATATTGATAGCTCTTGAATAGTATCCAAGCCCTTTCCAGTAAAGCAAAACTTCATTTTCATCTGCTTCAGCCAGAGTTTTTACATCCGGAAATCTTTTAATGAAATTGTTATAATGATTGAGTCCCTGACTGATCCTGGTCTGCTGAAATACAATTTCACAGATCCATATCTTATAAGGGTCTTTTGTCTGTCTGAAAGGCAGATCTCTTGCATTTTTTCCGTACCAGTTCAGTAATTTATTTCCAATATGGAGAAATGCTGAACTTTTATTATCTCTTTCCAAAAACGTTTATCTGTTTAAAAAATTATTTGGGAAGCTATTACCTGCAATTTTAATGATTTGATTCCACTTAGCATGATTGAAATTGTCATGATGAGCGAAGTTGGAATCTTTATACTTTCTGATTAATGTAGCAGATATAACTTCCTGTTCTGCAAAGATAAAATTATTTATCCTTTTTCACAGGGTATACCGGGGCTGCTTTCAGCCACTGATATTTAAGGTTTCTTTCAGCTGCGATGAAGCGGAAACCTTCCAGTTTTTTAAGATAAAGATAAATGGAGTCATTTCTCAGCTTAAGCTTTTGATCTGAAAGGAACATAAAGGGATAATTTTCTACTGAATCTCTTATGGTTTTGAGGATTTTTCCGGATTTTACTTTGTACAGAAAGAATGCTTTTCCTCGTCCTTTTGAGCTGTCAGCGAGCTTTACGTTTGAACTTGCAATAACGAGCTCACTTCCGTCAAAGCATTCTTCTTCATTCATGATATATGCTTTTCCTTCTTTGCGTTCATCTTTAAAAAGATCCACGGCATAATGATCGGGTTCCTGGTATTTTTTTTCACATCCTGACAATACAATCAGCAGGAGTACAGGCATGAAGAAGCTGAAACTTTTTTTGATCACATTAATTTTCATATGAATTGGCAGTAAAAAACCGATGTAAGAATGCATCGGTTTTATTATTAAAATTTGGTTTTTTATTATTCCTGAGTATATTGTGCATCCCATTCGTTGCCATCATCTCCTTTATGTCCGTCCAATTTGATAACGAAACTTTTTGTAGGGAAATAAGGGGTCATACGGATATCAAGCCATACTCTGTCTTTGTTTACTCTGTCCTGCTCGAAACGAACAATTTTGAACTTTTCAATCAATTTGTCCGGTCCTTTGATATTATCAAGGAAGGTAACGATTTGTCTTCTTAAGTCGTCCTCATTTTTAGCATTCCAGTTTTCGAAGGCTCTTCTGTTCAGGAAGTCCAGTAAAACTTTAGTTACATAGTCGAATACACGTACAACAGAATAAGTCTGAAGGCCGATATTATCTCCTGTAAATAATGTTTTAGCAGAGAATGCCATGATCTTTCCATATTCGTTTACCATTGGAACAAGACCCATTTTTTCTAACTGAGAAATTTCACTTTTCTTCAATTCGAATTTTACGGCATCTACTTCATTGATGTTACCATGTTTTTTACCTGCTGCTACCTGAGACATCAAAGTTTTGTGAATTTTTCCTGCCAATGAAGTGGAAGGTGGAAGCTCTACGTTTTCTTCTTCACCTACTTCCTCAGCTCTTCCTCTTCCTACTAACCAGTTACAGGTCATAATAACGTTACTTCTGTGAAGCTCACCACCGGTAAGGTTTGCGGAGTGGAATAAATCCACTACGTCATCCGGCTTATCAAGGTTGGCGAAGTCGGTCACCATCATTACTTTATTCTCGTTACAGATCTTTGCCCATTTTTCAATGACTTTGTTTGACCCTAAATATCCAGGGATGGCCAGGATAGAATAGTTGTCTCTAAGATCCAAACGGTCGTAATAGTTTTTGAATTCTTCAGAAATAGCTTCAATGAATAAAGGATTATCAAGATCCGAAACCTGTTCAAGGCTGGCATTGACAATGCTTACGTTATCCACTTTATCCAGTTCTGTATTTTTGTAGAATTGGGCTACCGTTCTGTAGTTGGTTTCCATCAAACGGACTGCATCCAATGTATTTTTCAGATTGGTTTTTAAATTCTGATCGGCTGCCTGTGCTTTATTTTTACAGGTTTCTGCCATTTTATCAGCAGATTCATTTCCTTCCAGAAGGCTTACCCAAAGGTTGATCTTTTGGAGAAGTTCTTTTCTTTCCTCAGTTTTATTATTATCAGTCAGGAAAATTTCTTTCCTGGCTTTTCTTGTTGGGTTCATATTGGCGATACCGTCTACAACGGATTCAACAAAGCCAAAACCTCCCATTTTATTAAGCTCTGCAAGCGGATTACCTTTCGGTTGTCCTGAGTGTTGCTGCTGACCCTGCTGTTGGCTTTCTTGTGCCTGTAATTTGCTATCCATGATTGATTTAGTGTAAATAATTATTTTTCAAGTTCTTGTGCTACGTCTTTCAGTACTTCAATGAATGCAGCTCTGGTCTGTTCATTTTCCAGCATATTACGCAGAATCTTATTGGTTTTCAGCTGACGTACGATCTTGTTGTACTGCTCCTGCTCTACGCTAAGCTGCTGAAGGTAGTTTGATTTCTGAGTAAGATTTTTGGGTGTGAAGTCTGCAAGATTCTGAAAACGGAATTCTTCCTCTACTACACCTCCATCTTCTGTTTCGTGCTGTACAGCTACGGAAGGCTGAAAATGTCTGAAGACGTCATCTACCGTTTTCAATCCTGTCACAATTTCAGGGGTATAAGATTCTTCTGTAGTAAGCTGGCTTACGATCAGCGATTTGTTTTCCTGTATTTCCTGAATAGCTTCATTAGCGTCTACTTTAACTTCGTTACCGCCAACACCATAATTAAACATTGCCATATTATTATTATTTTGAGATTTCTGATTTTGGTTTGGATCTGTCTTTGAGTAATTTACCGATGAATCAAATAAATTACCAATCCAATGTTTAAATTTAAAAAAAAACTGTAACATACAAAATTTTGTAAAGATTTTTCTTGAAATATTTAAATTAGCCCATATTATATATGTCGTAAAATCATTACTTTACGATATCACTAAACTATGAAAAAATAAATAAAACGAACAATAAGAAGGTAAAATAAAATTCCGGTGCATTTTACCTTGATAGGAAAATAATCAAACACGTGTTAAAATAGGAATTCCCCGGGGCATGAGGAAAAAAATCTTTATATTTAAGTAAAGTAAACAGAATCATGAAAGATGTAAAGATTGCATTTAAAAAACCAATATTTCCTGTTTCGGAAGCACTAGAGCAGTATCTGGAAAAACATAACAGAACGACCCAAATTCAGTTTCTGTATGAAGACCTGCTAAGGTTCAGCGACAGTGTGAATATTCTGGACAAGGAAGGCAAAGATACTTTGTGGCTAGGTGTATTGTATCCGGAATATGAGTTTAAAGAAATAGAGGCTAATTTAAATAAGATTTACACCCTCCTTCATTCCGACGGAGATGAGGCTACTTTACCTTATCTCAAAGTGGATACCATTGACTTTTGTACTTTTGGGAACTCTAAACCCTTTCGCATTCGGGTAAGAAATATTCTAAACGACAATTATACTAATTTCTATATTAAACAGGCTGATGCTTCACGTATATACGGACTGGAAATAGAAGACCTGCTTTCTCCCAACCGGATCAACTTTCTGATTTACAAAAATACCCTGATAGAAGAGCATATCTTAGGAATTCCGGGAGATGTTTTTATTCAGAAACATTTAAATAATTGTACAGAACCGGAAAAGGCACAAATTTCCAAGGAATTTGTAAAGTTCAATGAGCGTTGCCTGATTGGATTGCTTGGTGACATGCGCTCCTATAATTATGTTATCATTCCTATACACGATTTTGATCAGGTAATCTACAGAATCCGTCCCATCGATTTTGATCAGCAAAGTTATGAAGGGAATTTGAAAGTTTATCTCCCCCAGTATTTCAAAGAAAACAACCTGATGGTTAATATGGTCATGGAAAAGCTGAAGCCTAATTCTATAGAACAGTATCGTAAAGAAGTGCGTTCACAAATTGTAAAAAGAGTGACCAGCAGCCAAAACAGATTTGATGAACTGATTGCTATTATGAAAAAAGAGAATATTGCACCTGAAGCCAATGTTACGGAACTAAAAACAGCGTTACAAAAGCTTACTTATGATGTAAATTTCAAGTATTGTAAAACCATGGGCGACATTATAGAAACCGGAATAAAGTTTGTTCTCCGGAATTACAAAAAAGCCTATTAAAAAGAGAATCCATCTCACACTGAGTGGAGATGGATTCTTTCTTTTCTAACAATTTTTGGCTTTCTACCAAATTTTTATCCTGTCCTGAGGCGCTTTATACATTTTGTCTTCAGGCTTTATATCAAATGCTTTGTTGAATGCATCCTGATTAACCAGCGGACCAAATGCCCTGAACGTTCCAGGAGAATGCGGGTCGGTCTTTACCTGATTGATCATATACTGATCGGTAGATTTTGTTCTCCAAACGGTGGCCCAGCTCATAAAGAATCTCTGGTCCTGTGTAAATCCACTGATCTTTCCAGGATTTCCTTTATCTTTCAGGTACATCTGAAGAGCATCATAAGCTACTGCTACCCCACCAAGGTCACCGATGTTTTCACCGCTTGTAAATTTACCGTTTACAAAGCTTCCCTTTACCGGTTCGTAAGTGCTGTACTGGGCAGCCAGCTGTCCTACCTTGGCATCAAAGTTCTTACGGTCTTCATCCGTCCACCAGTTGTTAAGATTTCCGTCACCGTCAAAACGAGAACCGCTGTCATCAAATCCGTGAGAGATCTCGTGGCCGATAACGGCTCCGATACCTCCGAAGTTGACAGCTGCATCCGCTTTGGGGTTATAGAAAGGGGGCTGAAGAATTGCGGCAGGGAAAACAATTTCATTGTTTGATCCGTTGTAATAAGCATTTACAGTTTGTGGAGACATTCCCCATTCTGTTTTGTCCACCGGTTTTCCAACTTTATCAAGATTTCTCTGATACTGCCACGCTGATACATGCTGAAGATTGGAATATAATGTAGCTCCCTGTTTAGGAGATTCTACTTTTAATCGGGAATAATCTTTCCATTTGTCCGGATAGGCAATCTTTACAGTGAATTTAGAAAGTTTTTCCTGAGCTTTCACTTTTGTGGCAGGGGACATCCAGTCTATATCGTTGATATGTGTTTTGAATGATTTTAAAATATAATCAATATACATCTCCATCTGAGCTTTTGCTTCAGGAGTGAAATATTTTTCAACATATAATTTTCCGAAAGCTTCACCCAGAACACCATTTACAAGGCTAAGGCCTCTTTTGTTCATAGGTCGCTGCTCTTTTTGTCCCTGAAGATATTTTGAATAGAAATCAAACCTGATCTGTTCCAGTTTATCATCAAGATTGCTGGCATTTCCGTTAATTAAATGATATTTCAGGTAGTCTTTCAGAAGCGGAAGGTTCTTTTCAGTAATAAACTGATCCATATTCTGGTAGTACTTCAGTTCTCCGATAATTACTTTATCTGTGTTTACACCTGCATCTTTAAGGTATTTTGCAAGGTTAACATTTTTAACCAGCCCTGAAAGTTCAGTTACAGTTTTAGGATTATATCTCAGGTTGGCATCTCTGTTCTGTTCCAGAGTCAACAGATAGTTGGCAAGCTGTTTTTCAAATGTCACTACATTCTGTGCCGCCTGGTCAGCATTTTTATTTCCTAAAACATCAAACAGTTTTCCTACATAGGTCTGATATTCTGCTAAGGTTTTAGTATTAGCCTCATTTACTTTCTGATAATAATCTCTCCCTAATCCAAGATCCGGACCGCCAAGATATACGGCATTCATTTTAGAATTCTTCATATCTGCGCTCACCCTCCAGCCGTAGAAAGAATTGTCGCCTAACTTTGTAGCTTCAAGAAGGTATTTCTGCAGATCATTAAGGTTTTTGATTGCTTCAATTTTTGCTAAATCTCCTTTGATAGGAGCCAACCCGTCTGCATTTCTTTTATTTACATCCATAAAAGAGGCATACAGATTCTGGATCTTCTGTCCTTCGGATCCTTCAGAATAGCTTTCTGATAAGATTTTGTTCAAAATATCGAGTGAAGCATCATCTACATTTTCTCTCAAAGCATTGAAAGATCCCCAACTTGCTTTGTCTGAAGGGATCTGGGTAGTTTTTACCCAATTTCCATTGACGAAGCTAAAAAAATCATCCTGCGGACGAACGCTCTTATCCATATAAGATAAATTGATTCCCTCTTCTTTCATCTCTTCTTTTTTTACTGGTTCTGCAACGGTTACTGTAGTTTCAGTCTTTGTTTCTGTACCGGCAGTTTTAGCTGTTCCGCATGAGTTTAAAAATACGATGCCGGAAAGGGCAAGTATTCCAATATTTAGCTTTTTCATTTAAAAAAAAATTTTGATTGTATACAAACTTATCAAATATACAAACTTTAGGAATAAGTGATTAATGATAATTGAGAAATGATGAAGACTTTGTATTGATATGGGGTTTCGGGGTGAAAGAGTATGAGAGTTCTAGGCTTTGAGATTTTAAGGCAAAAAGATATTCATTTAAAAAATCAGAATGAATTAACTACTGGCTGTTGGCTACTTGCAACCTGGAACTTAATATCCCGGAACTTCATAACCTGAAACCTGACATCTGCTACCTCCCCTAAAAAAACAAAAACCGCTCATTTCTGAACGGTTTTACTATTTTTTGGTAATTATTACCAGATTTTGATTCTGTCTGCAGGAGCTTTGTATAATTTATCTCCTTGTTTTACGTCGAACGCTTTGTAGAAAGCATCAACGTTGATTACCGGACCGAAGCTTCTGAAATATCCCGGAGAATGCGGGTCAGTTTTTACCTGGTTCACCATATATTTTTCGCTGGATAAAGTTCTCCAAACGGTTGCCCAGCTCAGGAAGAATCTCTGATCCTGGCTGAATCCGCTGATCTTTCCTGGATTTCCTTTATCTTTCAGGTACATCTGAAGAGCATCGTAAGCGATATTTACTCCACCTAAGTCAGCGATATTTTCACCGTTTGTGAAAGTACCGTTCACAAAAGTTCCTTTTACCGGCTCGTATTTGTCATACTGAGCTGCAAGGGCTTTTGTTGCTTTCTCGAAGTTTGCTTTGTCTTCCGGAGTCCACCAGTCTACCAGGTTTCCGTCTGCATCAAACTGAGCTCCTGAATCATCAAATCCGTGGCTCATTTCGTGACCGATCACCGCTCCGATACCTCCGAAATTCACGGCAGCATCAGCTTTAGGATTGAAGAACGGCGGCTGAAGGATTGCAGCAGGGAATACGATTTCGTTGTTTACCGGATTATAGTAAGCATTCACTGTTTGTGGTGTCATACCCCATTCTGTTTTGTCAACGGCTTTACCGATTTTTGCTAAATCTTTATTGTACTGCCATTCAGTGATACCCTGAAGGTTATTATATAAAGTTCCACCTTTAGATTCAGGAACGATCTCTAATTTTGAATAGTCTTTCCATTTGTCCGGGTAAGCAACTTTTACTGTAAACTTGTTCAGTTTATTCATTGCTTTTTCCTTCGTTGTAGAAGACATCCATGCTAAATTGTTGATATGAACTGCAAAGCTTTTCTTTAAATAGTCGATCAGTTCCACCATCTGAGCTTTTGCTTCAGCAGGGAAATATTTTTCAACGTATAATTTTCCGAAAGCTTCACCAAGAGTTCCGTTGATCAATTCGAAACCTCTTTTGTTCAAAGCTCTCTGCTCCTGCTGACCTCTCAGGTATTTACCATAGAAATCAAATCTCATGTTACCCAATTTTTCACTTAAATAAGATGCACTTCCGTGAATCATATGGAATTTTAAATAATCCTTGATTACAGGAAGGTTCTGAGCAGACACCAATTTATCGAATTCTTTGTAATATCCAATTTCTCCGATGATTACTTTATCTGTAGTTACTCCAACTTTTTTAAGGTAGGCAGGAATATCAACACCTTTTACCAATGTTGAAAGCTCAGCCATTGTTTTAGGGTTGTACTGAAGGGTATTATCACGGCTCTGCTCGTTGGTAAGGTAAGTCTTTGCGATGCTTTTTTCGTAATCTACAATTCCTTTTGCAGCGGCATCAGCATTTTTATATCCTAATTCTTTAAGCATAGAAGCTACATACTTCTGATACTCAGCAAGAGCTTCCGTATTTTTTTCGTTTACTTTCTGATAGTAATCTCTTCCTAATCCCAGAGAAGCATTCCCTAAGTACACGGCATTCATTTTAGAATCTTTAAGATCTGCATCAACACCCCATCCGTACAAAGTATTTTCTCCGTCTTTTGTTACAGAGATCAGATAATTCTGAAGATCTGCCAGATTTTTAATGGCATCAATTTTATTAATGTTCTCCTGGATTGGCTTGATCCCGTCTGCATTTCTCTTCTGCATATTCATGTATGTAGCGTACAGATCCTGGATCTTTTTACCTTCGCTTCCGTCTGCAAATTTATCTTTCAGAAGGGAGTTCAGGATAGTCATTGAGTTGTTGTCTGTATCTTCAGCCAGTTTGTTGAAACTTCCCCAAGTCGGCTTATCGGAAGGGATCTTGGCTGTTTTCATCCAGGTTCCGCTTACGTAGTTATAAAAATCATCCTGAGGACGTACAGAAGTGTCCATCAGGCTAAGGTCTAGGCCTTTGTCTGTGCTGTTAACTGCTGTTTTTACAGCTTTAGCCTGTCCGTTCACGGTATTCAGTGAGCAAACACCTGCAAGTAAAAACAAAGAAAGCGTTAGTTTTTTCATTATGATAGCAAATTTATTGTATATGTCTATTGTTTTAACAATTTGTTACTTTTTCTGTAAACAAATTTAAACAAAAATTAAGACGTCGCTATTTCTTTTACATTACCGGTTCTTTTTAAAAATCCCCAGGACTGCATTTCCCCTTTCAGGGCCTTTCTTAGGCTTCTGAAAAGTACGATATACATAAGCCATCTGTACCCGAACCGCTGTGGAATTACATAAAGCAGATTCGTTAATTTCTCCCGCTGCATAATAAAAGCTGCAAGAGCGAGAGATGCATCTACTAAAAGAAAGATCAGATAATAAGTAAATATTTTTCCGCCATTTCCTGATAAAATTCCAAAGAACATGATGAGATCTGCCAAAGGTGAAAAGAATGGAATAATGTATTGAAAAAGTAAGATATTCGGCATTGCCCAAAGTCCAAGTCCTTTATATTTTGGATTGAGGAATGTCTGGTGCTGTTTCCAGAACATCTGCATAATTCCATACGTCCAGCGGAATCGTTGTTTTAAAAACTGTTTTATACTTTCCGGAGCTTCGGTCACAGCAACTGCCCTGTTTTCATTGGCAACGGTGTATCCTGCTTTTAAAATCTTTACTGTAATATCACAGTCTTCTGCCAATGTATCGGTGGAATATCCTCCTTCTTCGATGATCACTGATTTTTTAAATGCCCCAATCGCACCCGGAATCACAGTGATCGCATTGATATGGGCATACGCTAACCTGTCGAAATTCTGACTGGTGGTATATTCTATAGACTGCCATCTGGTGATCCAGTTTACAGTGTTTCCTACTTTTACATTGCCTGCCACTGCTGCTATTTTTTCTTCGGGATCTGCATTTAAAAACCTTGCGATAAGATATTTTACGGCATCATGCTGAAGCTGGGTATCTGCGTCAATACAGACTACATATTCTGCATCGGTTTGGGATATCCCAAAGTTCAGGGCTGTTGCTTTTCCACCGTTTGATTTCGTGAAGATTTTCAGCTTCGGATGGTTTGGAAATTCTTCTTTTGCTTTTTCAAAGGTTGAATCCTTACTTCCATCATCCACCATGATGATATCAAAATTCGGATAGGTTTGTTTCAATAAATTACTCAGGGAAGAAATAATATTCACTTCTTCGTTATAAGCAGGAACAATGATGGATACTTTGGGATAAGATTCCAAAACAGGGAAATTCCCTAATGTTTTTTCTTTTTTTCTTTCTTTAAAAGCCCAATACATCATAAACAGCAGTCTTATGAGGCCCAGCCCAATAAATATGGAGAAAAGTGCGACTAAAAAATGACTTATTCCATAAACTACGGTTGCCAGAACCAGATTGAGCTGCATAATATAATAGGATCTTGTTTTAGGCACTTCCGGCATCAGCACGTTTTTGCTTTTATGCAGAATACTGGCAAGATTCGTGAAATGATAGCCTTGTTTCTGCAGTGTTGGTATCAGGATTTTAAGAGCTTTTACAGTTTCTTCTCTGGTATCTCCGCCTGCATCATGCAGAAGTATGATATTTCCACGCTCCTGTTTGATTCCTGCCATGACGCGTTTTATGATTTCATCTGCTTTTATTCCGGGCTGCCAGTCTTCAGGATCTATACTTTCTCCTATGTCCAGATAATTCTGCTGTCTTGCCAATGCTACGGGAATGATCTCCTCAGAAGTGGTAGGTTCAGAGTCTGCGTTATAAGGTGCTCTGAACAGAATGGTACTATGCCCTGTAACGCATTCTATGAGAAGCCTTGTCAGCTTCATTTCCAGCAATGCTCTTTCCGGGCTTACTTTAGCTACATTTTCATGGGTGAAAGTATGATTCCCGATTTCATGGCCTTCCCGGTAAATTCTTTTAACCAGCGGAAGATTTCTTTCAGCATTGAGTCCGACAAGGAAAAAGGCAGCAGGGACATGGTATTTTGACAGAACATCTAAAATCTGTGGTGTGTACGTTTCGTCCGGACCATCATCAAAAGTCAGAACCAGATTTTTTTGAGGAGCCTCACCGTATTTTTTCACTTCATAAGAACTTGGATACGTGATATAATTTTCGTCCGTAATTATTTTTTCTTTAGAATCTATTTCCAATGCAATCTTTCCGTCATGCGGGGTATTTAACACATCCAAAACCTCTCCGTCTCCAATATAATCTACCATGGTCTGGCCTTTTACATTTTCTAGTATTTTTAAGTTAAGCTTAGACATACCGGCAGAGGTCAGGTCTTTATCATAGAAATTCCAGATTCTGCTGTCTTCACTTCCCAGCCTCCAAACGGCAGTTCCTGCCAGCGGATATTCAGAGGAAAAACGCATGGTATTGAAAATGGATGCCGCATCGTTGAAAAATACCGTATGGGTATTTTTTTTAGAGTCAGTGTAGGAATAATTTAAATTGAATGTATTATCATCGAAATTAATCACGGCCTTACTTGCACTGGCTTTTGTAATGGCTTGCATATAGGTAACAGAACTATTGTCATCTTTATTTGTGCTCCAGTCGTAGCCGTACGCCCCCAGTCCGAGAATGATTTTTTCAGGAGTGGTTTTCTGAAGAATTTTTTCAGTTTGTGCTTCGATCCATTTTTGTGAAGAAACGGGTCCCGCATCACTGTCTGCAGCATATTCATCATAAGCCATCAGGATGAAGTAATTTACATAGGGATTCAGTTTCTGGATATTATAGTCATCATTATCTGTCATGATATCCATGGTAACCAGCAGTTTGTTCTGTTTGAAAGTTTCCGAAAGCTCCTTCATAAAGGCAATAAGATATTCATCAGAATCCAGGTTCATATCTTCAAAGTCAATATTGATTCCTTTAAAATGAAATTTCTTGCATTGCTGTGTCAGTTTTTGAATAAGTTTCGTTCTTTTCTGAGGATCTTTGAGGACTTTCCCCAGTCCTTCAGAACGGAACTCCCGGTCGGAATTATTACTTAAAATCGGCATGGCAGCCACTCCTGTTCTTTTGATTATTTTATAACCTTCCGGATCTATATTGGTCTTCAGATCTCCTGTTTTGGGATCGAGGAAAAACCATTCCGGAAAAACAAGGTTGATGTGTCTGATATTTCTTTTCAGAGACATCAGGGATTGCGGATCCCAGGCTACATAGAATGCGGAGCGGATTCCGCCGGGAAACTGGGACCAGTTTTTGTTTTGATTTTTGAGTCTTTCTGCTCTTGCCTGCTGAATTTTAGCAAGACTGGTGTGCATTGTTTTTTCAGAAATAAAACTCCTGAAGCCTTTATATTCTTTAGATATTTTATTCTCCTGAAGATAAGGTTTGTTAGCGGTAATTACTGCTTTATAGTCTTCTTTGAAAGGAATTTTTGGGCTTTTTTCCATTTTCATCATCAGCCCTAAAGCCAGGATCAGCAATACGGCAACGAAAATGAAAATACGGCTTCCCCACTGTACGCTTCTCCAGCGTTTTTTATTGTTGGTTTGAAAAATCTGTTTTGAACTTTCCACTTTATGAAATTTATAGGATGATCTCAAAAAGTGTGAAAAACAACACCAATTTTAATTAAAATAAAATTAAAAAAACAAGCTGGTAATTAATTGTTTATAAGAAGTCCTATCAGATCCTGAATTATTTTCTGGGAAACAAAATTCATGAAATCCAGTCTGTCCAGATGTGGCAGGTATAGTTTTGAAGTCACCGCCTGGTCCTTGATGCGAATGCTATAGAAAACAGTTCCTACATCATGGCCATCCTCTCCTCTTCCCGGCCCAGCAACACCTGTTGTAGAGAGCGAAATGTCTGTACCAAATAATTTCTGACAGCCTTCTGCCATTTCACTTGCCACCTGCTCACTTACTACAGTAAACTCGTCTACCGTTTCTTTTGAAATCTTTAAAATCTCTATTTTCTTTTCTGTGGCATAAGGTACAATACCTCCTATAAAATATTTTGAGCTTCCGGCAGTGGATGTGATCATTTTTGCAAGCTCTCCTCCAGTACAGCTTTCTGCTGTTGAAATCGTCAGGTTTCTTTCCGTAAGGATCTCTGATAAGATCTTTTCTATTTTGTCTTCTGAAACAGCAATAACGTGATCACCTACTATAGGAAGGAGTTTCTGGATCTCTTCTTCTGCCTGCAGCTTCAGGGCAGCTTCATTATCTCCTGAAGCCGTTAATCTCAATTTAACCCGTGTTCCCACCGGAAGATAAGAAAGCGCCAGGTTTTCCGGAAGCGCCAACTCCCAGTCTTCAATCATATCTGCAAGAATACTTTCAGGAATTCCCACCACAGAAACAATTCTGGTATAGATATAATACAGATTGAATTTTTCTTTTAGATAAGGAACAATCTGGTCTCTGATGAGCGGTTTTACTTCGTAGGGAACGCCGGGAAGACTGAAACTCAATTTTCCGTCCTGCTCCATCATCATGCATGGCGCGGTTCCGAAATGATTCTGAAAAACAACAGATTTTGTAGGAACAAAGGCCTGTTCTCTATTTCTTTCAAGAATATCAGCCCTTCCCCTTTTCTCCATATAATTTTTAAGATGATTAAAAGTCACCTCATCCAATGCAATTTCATCATTGAAGTATTCTGCCAGTGCTTTTTTGGTTTTATCATCCCTTGTCGGACCCAATCCGCCTGTTGTTATGATGAGGTCTCCAAGCTCAAAAGCAGCTTTTAAGGTATTTTTAATGGTATCAATTTCGTCTGAAATGGTGAAAATCTGGGTAACCTGTATGCCTATATTCTTAAGTTCTGTGGCAATAAAATTAGAATTGGTATCAACGGTGTTTCCGGAAAGGATTTCATCACCGATAGTAATCAGAACAGCTTTTTCCATATATAAATTCTTAAAAGAAAATCTCCTGCAAATGACGGGAAAATCTGCGGCTGCGACAACATAAAATGATTTTTTCTATCTTTGGCTGATACTGTTTAAAACTATAATTATTAGGCGATGGCAAAATATGATGATGCTTCCTGGCACTATGGCGGAGAATATCCGGAAAATTTACCTGATGAAAATGCAGCAACCCATATCGGAATGTTTCTGGCATGGTGTATCAACAATGATCTGATTTCGGATGAATTAATGGAAGATTCTACAGATGAAATCCAAAGGGTGAAAAGACGCGAGATGACAGGAGGTGAATTCCTAATAGAAGTGTGTGATGAAAAGTTCAGTGAGCATGATCTTAATGATCTCAGTAACGGCTTTGCACAGGCTTATTACAACGATGATACTGCATTTGGAAAAAAATTCAAATCGTTTGCAGATGATTATTCTGAAACTTTCGACAGGAAAGCAGAAGAAAATGATTTTGAATACGAATCTTTCTACCATGTAGAAGATACCTATGAAAACTATGACCTGATAAAACTGCTAATTGATCAGCGTTTTGAGGAATGGAAGGAGTTTGCCAGAGTTTAAGTATCGGAAATCTGGAGGGGTTTAAGTATATGTGTGAAAGAAAAATTGCTTGTTGGCAGTAGCTAAGAATCATATTATAGTCAAAAACCTGACATGGAAATATGCACTAATGGGCAATATCCGGTGGCTGAAGCTTCCGAAGCCACCAGTAATAATTGCCTGATATCTGATATCTTACATCTAAAATCTTGATTATTGGCTCTTGACCGTCAACTCTAATTATGTTTCACCCAGATCAATTCATCTGTATTATAACCTATTTTTTTTGCTTTTTCAATGAATCGCTGCTTAATACTATCCGGAATAGATGGCGTTCTTGATAGAATCCATAAATATTTTAAGCTGCTTCCTGCAACCAACGCATACTGATAGTCTTCATCGATATCAATAACATTGTAGCCGGCCCAGATTGGTTTGAAAAATGAAACTTTGAGACGGGCTTCTGTTTTGTCTTTTACAAATCTGGCTTCTCCAATAGATTCTTTGTGCTCTTTTTTTATATAATCATAGCCTTTATTATCTACCCGAATGGTACCATCAGGGTTTTCAGAATATTCGGCAGTGACATTGTCCATATTTTTCTCGAATCTATAATCGAAACGGGCAATTTCATACCATCTTCCAAGGTATTTTTTAACATCAAAATTGTTGACGGCTACTGCTCCTTTCGGAATTCCCGTTGAGCAGGAATTAAATATCATAAAACCTAAAACACCTAATGTGACGGGGATAGCAATTTTCTGAAGAGTTTTCATAAGTAAATATTTTGTGATTGCCCTGAAAACTTCAAAAATGGTGCCTTTTAGTTATTAATGAACAATAAATTCTAAGAAAAGACTTTCAGGAAATTATCTTTAAAACTACCTGAAACCTCAATTTCCGTATCATCGGAAAGCATAATGGTTCCGCTTTTATGGTAAGATTTTACAAACCCTGAATTGATGATATGGGAACGGTGAACCCGTACAAAAGGATTTTCCAGCAGGTCATCAAAATGCTTCAGAAAACGGCACACCATCTTTTTTGAACCGTCTGTAAGATAAACCTGTGTAAAATTTCCGTCTGCCTGCAATCTTAGGATATCTTCAGTTTTTACCACGTCAAATCCCTGTAGTGTAGGCAGGATAAGCTGTTGTTTTTCAGATTTTAACTTTAAATTTTCGAGGAGAATTTTATTACGGTTGAGTTCTTCTTTCTTTTCCAGGCTTTCTGCTACTTTATTGACCGCCAGAATAAGCTCCTGGATATCAATGGGTTTTAAAATATAATAACTTGCTGATTTATTAAGCGCCTGCAGTGAATATTGAGAAAAAGCCGTGATAAAGATTGTTTCATAGGAAAATTCTTTGGTCGCCTCCAATACATCAAAGGCATTTCCGAAAGGCATTTCCACATCCAGGAAAACAAGTTGCGGCTGCTTTTCAGCGATCAAAGGAACAGCTTCTTTGATATTTTCTGCTTCGCCCACTATTTCTACCTGAGGACAGTATTTGGTGATGTAATTTCTGAGAACTTCTCTAGCAATAAGCTCATCGTCTACGATTACAGATTTTATTTTCATGAGATTGGGATTAGGTAATAGGTTAGATCGAGCCCGGTTTTACTGGTATTTTCCGTTTTTAAATTTTAAAATCCTATAGGAGGTTTTTGAAGTTTTATTTTCTTTACAATCTCCGTTTACTTCTTTGCTTTCTGTTTCTTCAGATATGGTTTTTATTTTCAGGTCTGTGAAATTGCTGGTTTTTGTTTTATCCATTATAATCACGGAATGATCATCTCGGAATTCACCTGTACACCGGGTATCCCATTCACCGCCATGAGTATTTAATTCAAACATATTTAAAACCTTTTTAAGCGTTTTTCCTGTTGGATAATACAAAGAGACCGTTTCTGAAGAATATGGATTGGGCTGGCTGCCGTTGGCAACACTTATGTTGATACCAAAAGCCCGGGTATCACTGCTGATATTATATAGACCTGTGTCTATGCTTACACTTCTCAGCATCACAGCATCGGAAGTGATTTCCACAGGATCAAAATATTGGTTTTTGATCACACCATTTTCGTCGGTAATGACAATATAATTCCGGACCACAAAAAAATCCTCTTCTTCCTTGCCCTGCAGGATTGGCAGTACAGCAATATAAGAATCTTCGGCATTCGGCATTTTCTTTTCTGCGCAGAATTCTTCTTTGATTTTGGTTTTATCAAGCTTCAGGCTTTTTATTATATTTTCAAAACGGAGACTGTTAATTTCCTGTCCGTGTAGTATTCCAATTAATGAAAATATGAATACCGATATGAATAAACGTTTCTTCATTTTCTATCTATTTATGACAGGTTTATTTTTATGGTCACTAAAACTCCACTGCCGTTTTCCTTATCTTTTATAGAACTGGTGATGTCTTTTTTGTAAAGATCATTCAGCAGTTTAATCCTTTCCAGTGTATTTTTCATGCCACGGCCTTCCCGGGTCTTTTGATGCTGGGTCTTCTGTTTTTTGCTTTCTTCAATGCCTATTCCGTTGTCTTCAATGGTGATCTTTAAATGCTGGGCTTCTTTTTCAAAATTCAGTTTCAAAAATCCTTTTTCACTTCTGTAACGGAGTCCGTGCCAGACTGCATTTTCCAGGAAGGGCTGAACAAGCATTCCGGGAACTTTCAGGCTCTGCATATTCAGCCTTTCATCCACCTCAACTTTATAATCGAATTTATCAGCAAAACGGGTCTTTTCTAAAGCAAGATAATTCTGGAGTAAATCCAGCTCCTGTTGGAATGGAATAAAATCTTCAGTTGAATTTTCCATGACACCCCGCATCAGCTTTGAGAATTTTGTTAGATACTGATTCGCTTCCAGCTCATTATTAGTTGCTATAAAATGATTGACACTGTTTAAACTGTTAAAGATAAAGTGCGGATTCATTTCTCTTCTCAGCGACTGCAGGGCAATTTTTTTATTTTTGATCTGAACTTTTTTCAGTGTTCTGAAAATAAAGATTATCAGCCCGGTCAAAAGGATCAGAACACCAATCAGGCTGTAATTAAATACATTCTTCCTACGGATCAAAGCGTCTTTTAACTCCCGTTCTTTTTCCAGCTGAGAAATTCTCTGTTCTGTATCTTCCAGTACTTTATTATCAACCAGACTTCTGTCCTTAGAAACAAGATCAGGGAGTTTCCCCAGAAAATCTCTGTACAGCAACATAGAAGCATCGGTATTTCCTGACCTATTATAAAGGCTGTCCAGTCTTTTTACACTTTTCTGAGCTTCCAGTGTATGTCCTTTTTCCAGGGCAATTCCGTAAGCATTTTTTAATAGTACGACAGCTTCTTCCGGATCATTTTTTTTAATATAAATATCGGCCAGTTCCTGGATCTGGTTGACTTTTTCCTGTGAATTTTCTTTTACAAAATCTTCTTTCAGGACTTTCTTTTTGGCTTCAATAGCTTTTTCAAAATTCCTGTTCTCAACGTAGAAATTCGTCAGTTTCTGATTAATCTCTAAAGCCTGCTGAGGCGCTTCTTTTTTAGAAATAGCATAGGCACTGTTCAGGTTTTCTTCTGCTCTGGGAATATCTTTCTGTTGAATATTCACATCGGCCATCTGGCTGTAGCTTGCGGCAAGATCGCCTTTATCTTTTCCTTTTAAACTTATATTAATATTATCCTGTATTGCTTCTGCTTTCTGTTCGACTGTTGGAGAAGAAAGTCTCGCCACATCATTAGCATTTACCGCTCTGCTTTTTTCCGTATAGCTCATTTCAGCAGCCATACTGTAATTGCTGATGGCCGGGGTTATTTTATTCTGTTTTTCCTGTGACTGGGCAATTTTCCGGGTTACGATTTCCAGATTCTTTTTATCATTGAGGTTTTTGTAAATGTTTCTGGCTTTGACCAAAAACTCTTCACTTTTAGCATAATTCCCTTGGTCAAAATAATCATTGGCAATACCTACATAGGTGTCTGCAACACCTTTATTATCATTATTATCAACTGCTTTTTTTAATCTTGCAGCAGATTTATAAGCTTTAGTAACCCGCGCAGAATCCTGTGCTATACAGAAATTTCCTGCAGCAAGAATGAATATGAAGAATATTTTAAAAACTAATTTCACGGATTTCGGATCTTTAATGCAAAGTAAGTAAAACTTTATGTATCCTATTCTATTCTTTACCAAGTCAAAGCCTCATTTCACCCAGTTTTCCAGATTAAAAATGAGAATATTAGACTGCCTTATTTTTACCATTAAAATATCCTAATAGTTTTAAAAGCCTCATTTCAAAAATTCCCTGTTTTGAGCAATCCACCAAGTGAAAACCACAATTCACCAAGTCTCCCGATTTCCGGTTTCTTATCGCAGTAATTTTACTTCAGAATTTAAAACAAGAAATTATGAAATTAAGACATTTTTTATTGATCGGAATCTTTAGCCTGGGGAGTTTTGTACATGCACAGGAAGTAAAGAAAAATGCCATTGAAGTAACTGGTATTGCGGAAATGGAAGTAGAACCGGATGAGATCATCTTCAACATCGGCATTAAAGCAGATAATAAGAACGAGCTTGCGGACAATGAGAAGAAATTGTTTGAAACTTTGAAGAATGCTGGTATAAAGAACGATGACATCAAGTTCAAATCTATGTACCAAAATATCTATGCTAAAAATGGAAAATTTACAAAAAGCTATACATTCAAAGCCAACACAAAAGCCAATATCAGCAAAGTATTTGAAGACCTGAACCAAAAATGGGTAAGCAACCTGAATATTGCAGAAGTAAAGAATACTAAAATTGCAGACTTCCGAAAAGCAGTAAAAATAAATGCTTTAAAAGCAGCAAAGGAAAAGGCAGACTATCTCCTGGAAAGTATGGGCAAAAAAACGGGTGCCCCGCTGGAGATTATCGAAATTGAAGATTATACAAGCGATACTGTAATGCCTATAGCCTATAAAAGTGGCATGAGAAATATACAACTGGAAGCAGCAGATGCTTCTGCAGACATTTCTTTTGAAAATATAGAGAATATCAAGATCAAATACAGCATCAAAACGAGATACGAAATACTTTAGAATAACAGATTTAAGAGACAGTCCGAAAGGGCTGTTTTTTCTTTTTGCAGACTGGCGGTTAAGCTTACCAAGTGAAAGTATGGTTTCACCAAGTTTCCCAATTTTCAGCCTTGAATCCAGGTAATTTTACTTCAGGAATTTAAAATAATATACTATGAAACACTATTTAATACTACTCATTTCATTTTCTGTTTCATTTTTGGAAGCACAGGAAATCAAAAAAGAAATTGAGGTAAAGCAGGCCACCGTATTCCTGCAGGGTGCTAAAGTTTTCGGAAGCACCAATGTGAGCCTTCAGAAAGGAAGAAACAGGGTACGAATTATCAATCTTCCCAATAACCTGGATGAGAATACGTATAAAATCAATCTTGAAAAGAATACCACTCTGCTTTCCATAACGCCACAAAATAATTTTCTAAAAGATGATGAGTTATCAGACAGTGAAAAGAAGCCTGATGATGAAAGAAAGAAATTACAGAGACAGGCCAATTTACTGAATATTCAGATCAAGAACCTGACTGGCGAACAAAATATCATTAACGACAATTTAAAAGTTTCCACCAATGATAAATCTACTCCACAAGAACAGCTGATGAAACTGACAGAATTTTACAGAAAAAGGATGCTGGAAATTGATAACCAGATTTTTGTTTTAGACGAGCAGAAATTGGTTCTGGATGAAGGCATTGCCAAAATCAATAAACAATCAGGAGAAGAGCAAACCAATAAGAACACGAACAGAAAAGAGCTTCTTCTGGAAATTCTCGCAGAGAATGAAACCAATCTGAATTTAGGAGTCAGCTATATTGTTTCCGATGCAGGCTGGATCCCGTCTTACGATCTGCGAGCCGAATCGGTAAAGAAACCTCTCGAAATGGTGTATAAAGGAAAGATCTACCAGAAAACGGGACAGGACTGGAAAAATGTAAAGCTCTTTGTTTCTACTTACAGACCTTCTTATAACCAGGACAGACCCATTCTTTCTCCTTTGTATGTTGCGGAATATACTGCTTATAATGCTCAGGCTGAAACAGCAGGCTATCAACTGAAAGCAGCTGCAAAAGAGGTAAACTCTTATCAGATAAGAGCTGAAGTTGCTGCTAAACCAAGCCAGATTCCGGTAGCAACCGTTTCAGACAGCCAATTGAACGTGATTTATGAGCTTAATTATAACCAGACCATTCTGAGCCAGGAAAAAGAACAGTATGTGATTCTTGATAAAAAACAGATTGATGCTACTTATAAATACCATACGGTTCCAAAACTGAACAATCAGGTATTCATGATGGCTTTCATTAAAAACTGGCAGAATCTTAACCTGATCTCCGGAGAAGCCAATATCTATTTTGAAGATAATTATATCGGGAAAACTAGTATTACCAGCAATTATGTAAAAGATGAATTCCCAATCTCATTAGGCGTAGATGAAAGAATTACGGTAAAAAGAATCAAACTGGAAGATAAAACTGCCCAGAAAAACTTTAACAGCAATAAATGGGATACAGAATCTTACCAGATCAGCATCAGGAACAATACAAAAGAAAGCATCGAACTGGAAATCCTGGATCAGCTTCCCATCAGTGAAAATTCTAAGATCCTGGTTAAGGCATTAGAAATCGGAAACGGAAGTCTCGATGAGAAGACAGGAAGTATTCTTTGGAACAGAAACATCAGCAGCGGAAGCTCGGACAAAATCAATTTCTCTTATGAGGTGAAGTATCCAAAAGAGATGCAGGTTCAATATTACAGCAGATAACCAATAAAAAAATAGTATTATGACTACTTTAAAAATCTTAGCATTGACAGCATGCACGGCTTTTTTAAGCTCCGGCAGTTTTTCAGACAGCCGCTGTTCAAACAGCACTACAGCAGACAGAGCAGCATTGATTCAAAGCGCTTCCTTAACACCAACAGTACTAACAGCAAAAGGCAATAAAATTCAGGTTGCGCTTCTGCTGGACACTTCCAACAGTATGGACGGACTCATCGATCAGGCTAAATCCAGGCTCTGGAATATTGTAAATACTTTAACCACATTGAAGTACAACGGACAGGCATCACAAATAGAAATTGCTCTTTATGAGTATGGAAACGACGGTATCCGTGATGAAAATTACATCCACCAGGTGACTCCGCTGACTCAGGATCTTGATCTGGTTTCAGAGAAATTATTTGCCCTGAGAACCAATGGCGGCAGCGAATACTGTGGGGCGGTAATCAGAGATGCCTCAAACAATCTGAACTGGGATGGCAATGAAAAAAGTATGAAGCTAATCTATATTGCCGGAAATGAGGCTTTTGACCAAGGAAAAATAAATTACAAGGAAGTGATTTCCAACACGAAAAGTAAAAATATCTACACGAACACAATTTTCTGCGGAAGCAGAGAGGAAGGGATTCAAACTTTCTGGCAGAACGGTGCTACGTTAGGTGGCGGTAAATATTTCAATATCGACAGTGATAAAAGGGTAATTTACATAGAAACGCCGTATGACGTAAGGATTTCAGAATGTAATACAAAGCTGAATGACACCTACATCTATTACGGAAGCCATGGTTCTGAATACAAACTGAAACAGGCCGCCCAGGACAGAAATGCAGAAGTACAGTCGGTATCCAATTATGTGGAAAGAACCGTCGCCAAGTCCAGGAAGAATGCTTACAACAATGATCACTGGGATCTTGTGGATAAGGCTGAAAAAGACGCAAGTTTTATTTCCACAGTGAAAGATGATGCACTTCCTTCTGAATTGAAAGGTAAAAGTAAGGAAGAGATCAAAAAAGCAGTTGCTATAAAATCTGCAGAGCGTGGGAAGATTCAGAAAGAAATCGAAGAACTGTCAAGAAAGCGCCAGGAATACATTGATACCGAAATGAAAAAGCGTGGGAATCCGGATTCAGATGACTTGGGAAAAGCAATTGAAAAATCAATTCTGGAGCAGGCAAAAGCCAGCGGATACACATCTAAATAATAGAAATGGTGGCTGCAATTGTCTCAGCCACCATATTTTTTCAATAATAATTTTGTTTCAGTATTTAAATTAATTAGTCTTAATTTCAATGTTAATCTGTACCTGGTCGTTGAGGTTTCCAAAGCGGCCAGGTTTTATCTGCCAAATTTAAAATAGGGTGAAAGCAGATGTTTTTTATTTTTCATAAACCGGGAAGCCATTTCCATTCCTGTTACGGAGAAAGTGATTCCATTGCCCCCGAATCCCAGTACAAAATAGGAATTCTTAAACTTTTTGTGCTCCCCAATATAAGGCAACCCGTCTTTGGTTTCGCCAAAAGTTCCGGCCCAGACGAAGTCTGTATAAAAATGATAATCCGGTTTTATTTTTTTCAGATTTTTGAGGATGTCTTTTTCTTTTTTATTCAGCAGAGCATCTCTTTTTTCAGCATCATAAAAATCTTCATCGCCACCACCAATCAGAAGTCTGCCGTCGTCCGTTGTACGCATGTAGATATAGGGATCATCCGTATTCCAGACCAAAGTGCTGCTGATATTTTTGAATTTATCATGATCAATTTCTGAAACAATGGCATAGGTACTTTTGAGATTTACAAAGTTTTCTTTAATCATATTTTTACTTTCGTAGCCAATGCAGTAGATCACTTTTTTAGCCTTGATCTGAAAACCGCTGTCTACTGTCACCAGATTAAAACCTTTGTGATATTCCACCTTCGTCATTTCAGTTTTATCAAATATTTCCAAGCCTTTTCTTATGTTATGTTTGAATAATTCATGGGCAAACTTAAAAGCATCAATACTGGCTCCCTGCCTGGAAACAATTCCCCCATATGTATTTTCAAGGCCAAACTGTTCTACAATTTGGTCTGCTTCCAGCCATTTTACTTCAAATCCTGCATCTTTCCTTGCAGCATATTCATCTTTAAGCCATCTGACATCTTTCTTTTTTGATGCAAAATACAGGGATTTCTTTCGTTTAAAACCTGCATCAGACCGGATCCTTTTTGAAAGTTTTTCCAGAATATCTATCGCATCAGAACAGGCCTTGTAACTCTCCACTGCGCCTTTTTTACCAATCAGCTCTTCCAGTTCAAAAAGTGGAACATCTATTTCATACTGCAGCATGGAAGTGGTTGCTGATGTACTTCCGTTGCAGAGTTCGCGTTTATCAATCAGGATCGTTTTATAGCCGTCACTGACCATTTGATGGGCAATAAGACTTCCGGTAATGCCCCCTCCTATAATTAAGACATCACATTCTTCATTTGATTTCAGGGACGGATAAGAAGCTGTTAATCCGTTTTTCAAAAGCCAGAAAGGTTCATTCGATTTTAGATCCATAATTGAATATCAGATTAAAAATATTAATATTTATAAGTATTTTAACGATTTATAATCAATCTGTGGTGCAATTATTGTACCCAGTTTAAAAATCCAACCACATTAAAAAATTTAATTATGATAACGATTATTCCAGAAGCTCCGGAAAATGTTGCGGCTTTCAATGCAACGGGAGAAGTTACGAAAGAAGATTTTGAAAACCTGGTCATTCCTCATGTAAAAGAAAAAGTAGACCAGTTCGGTGAACTGAATTACTTACTGTACCTTGATACAGATCTTGATCAGTTCACTATGGGTGCATGGTTTCAGGATATGCTGCTGGGATTGAAGAATCTTGCCAGGTGGAACCGTGCAGCAATCGTGACAGACAAAGAAGGTGTTCAGAATTTTACAGAAATTTTCAGTGTCCTGATGCCGGGAGAGTTTAAGTCTTTCCCAAAAGAGAATTTATACAATGCGCTTTATTGGTGTAAGAATGGGAATGAGGTAGAAGCGTAAATTTATTTATAACTAAAAAGAGACTCTGTTTGTTTATTTAAACAGAGTCTCTTTTTATATCAAGTACTAAAGACAAAAACTTTATAGGTTTAAACTTTATATTAAAAATATTTTCAATATTTATTTATCACAAGGTGCACATTCTACAAGGGCATTGTCGGGAGTTTCTCTGCCATATAAATATCTGTATCTCAAGCTTATTGCCAGACCAATGAATGTCATTCCCACTCCTACCAGTGAAGGATACTTAAATGAAAAGCCATATTCCAAAGGAATTCCGCCTAAAAAAGCACCCATTGCATTGGCGATATTAAAAGCAGCCTGCATAAATGCAGCAGCCATCATTTCACTTTTAGGAGCCGCCTTCATCATCATAATATTAATAGGTGCGGCAACAGACATCGACAGTGCTCCGCAGACGAACGTCAGTACAAGCGCTATATTCTGATTCTCTGCAAAGAAAAATACACCTGCCAGAGAAATCATCATCAGGAAGATGAGTAATACACATGTCTTTTCCGGTCCAAGTCTGTCAGAGATAAACCCTCCGGCAAGGTTCCCAACAACCATTCCGGCACCGGCCAATATCATTACGTAAGCCATCTGGTTGCTTTGGATTCCTGCAACGATTGTCATTAATGGTGTTATATAGCTGAACCATGTGAAAAGTCCTCCAAATCCGATCGCTGTGATTCCCAATACAAGCCATGACTGCTTATTTTTAAGAAATTTCAGCTCTTCCAGAAAATGGGTATCCTGGTTGGATTCTATAGCCGGAAGCCATAATTTCAGGAATAATATTGCAAAAAGCCCGATCAGTGCTACAATGGCAAAATACAGCTTCCAATGATAAGCATGCCCTATATAAGTAACCAGTGGAACCATGACCAGATTGGCCACCGTAAGCCCGGTAAACATTAAGGATATATAAAATGCCTCCTTTCCTTTTCCTGCCATTCGTGATGCAACTACCGTTCCTACTCCGAAGAACGCTCCATGGGGAAGCCCGGATAAAAACCTGATGATCAGCATGCTCGTATAATCCGGTGCAATAGCTGAAAGTCCGTTAAATAGTGTAAAAAGGATCATTAAAACCATCAGCACTTTTTTAGGTGGAAATTTCACCGAATACCCGATAAGAATCGGCGCTCCCACCACTACTCCCATTGCATAGGCCGAAATCAGGTGTCCTGCTTCAGGAATAGTAATTTTTAGGGTATTGGCAATATCCGGCAGCAGTCCCATAACGGTAAATTCCGTTGTTCCTATTCCCAGACCTCCTATAGCCAGCGGTATTATTCTTTTATCAATCTTCATTAGTAAGCTTCTTTTTCGAATTAATTTTTAAATGTTTTTTTGCTGAAAATTAAAAATGACTGTCAATCTTCATTTTGAAAGTGCAAAATTCGCAAGAAATATTGGCATTTACTTCTCTTAAAATGATAAAAATTTGCTCTATATTAACCTTTTTATTTAATTTTAAAATCAGAAACAATCAAATGAGAACAAGATGAAAATTCAGAAGGAAGTCATAGAGTTTGAAAAAGGAAAGTCTTTCAAGCTTTTTTCACCGTCTTTAAAAAACTGTTTTTTCTGGCATCATCACCCGGAAATAGAGCTGGTATATGTAGAAGCCGTCAATGGGATCCGCCATGTGGGAAGGGATATTTCCGGTTTTACAGAAAGTGATCTGCTGCTGATTGGATCTAATGTTCCCCATTTGAATTTCGACTATGGAATCCAGACAGAATGCAGACAGCTGGTGCTTCAGATGAGAGAGAATTTTCTCCATGATATTATTTTTCCTGTTCCGGAATTTGAAAATATTAAAAAACTTCTGGAAAGGTCGTATCTGGGACTTTCATTCTCCGGAGAAACAAAAAAAACGGTTGTTGAAAAACTTCTTGAGATCAAGGAGAAAAGTACTTTTGATTCATTGATCGGACTGATTGAAATTCTGCAAACTCTCTCATCTTCAGACGAAGTAAAAGAATTGAATAACGAGGATACAAGGATTAAATGGTTCCTAAATGACAAGATAAGAATGGGAACAATCTATGACTACATCCACGAAAATTATGATAAAAAACCTAACGTCAACGAAATTGCGAAGATCGTCAGTCTAAGCACTCCCGCTTTCTGCCGTTATTTTAAAAAGCAGACCAATATGACATTCACCGATTTTGTCAATAACTACAGGATCAATCTGGCTAAAATATTTTTGCTGAAAGATTATTCTGTGACGGAAGTCTGCTTCCAGGTTGGTTTTGAGAGCCTGTCTTATTTTAATAAACTATTCAGGCAACATACCGGTGAAACGCCGACAGAGTTTAGGAAAAAGCATCTGAAAAATATTGAGGTGAGGGATTAAATTTCTTTGATCATTTTCGTCACCCATCCAGCGGAAGGGAATCTGGATCAACGAAGTGTTGTTAAGATAGAGTCCTTGGATTTAGATAAACTTGAAATGTTTTTTTGGGTTTTGAAGATTTTTGTCTCACGCAAATTATGCAGATAATGCAGATTTTTAACAGCAAAATCTTTTATCTTTTATCTTTTATCTTTTATCTTTTATCTTTTATCTTTTATCTTTTATCTTTTATCTTTTATCTTTTATCTTTATCTTTTATCTATAAATAAAAAAACCGCCTCATTTCTGAAGCGGCTATATTTTTAGTGGATATGCTTTTCAGCGTGGTAGGAACTTCTTACCAATGGTGAGCTTTCCACATGTCTGAAACCTAAGCTTCTTGCAAAATCTCCCAATTCGTCAAACTCTTCCGGTGTAATGAATCTTTTTACCGGCAGATGTTTTTTGGTAGGCTGAAGATATTGTCCAAGCGTAATCACATCTACATTGGCATTTCTAATGTCTTCAATAGTTTGGAAAACCTCATCTTTAGTTTCACCCAAGCCAAGCATTACCCCCGTTTTGGTTCTTCTCTGACCAGCCTCTTTAAGATATCTCAAAACTTCTAAGCTTCGCTCATATTTCGCCTGAATCCTAACTTCTCTTGTGAGGCGTTTTACAGTTTCCATATTGTGAGAGATCACTTCAGGGGCCACATCTACCAATCTGTCCAGATGCTTGGTGAGTCCCTGGAAGTCTGGAATAAGTGTTTCCATCGTTGTTCCCGGAGAAATTCTTCTCACGGCATTTACAGTTTCTCCCCAAAGAATGGAACCCATATCTTTTAAGTCATCACGGTCCACAGAGGTAAGAACAGCATGCTTGATCTTCATTAATTTGATAGAACGGGCCACTTTTTCCGGCTCATCCCAGTTGACATCAAGCGGTTTTCCTGTTTTTACACCGCAGAACCCGCAGCTTCTGGTACAGATATTTCCTAAGATCATGAACGTAGCCGTTCCTTCACCCCAGCATTCACCCATATTCGGACAGCTTCCGCTCTGGCATATGGTATTTAATTTATATTTGTCGACCAAAGTCCTCAATTCCCTGTAATTTTTTCCGGTAGGAAGTTTTACACGGATCCACTTTGGTTTTTGAACGGTAGTATCTTGAACTAAATTCTCCATTTATTTCTCAAATTGAGCTTCAAAGTTAGTGATTTTTTTATCGAAACAATCAAAGACAAACATTGATGAAACATATAATTTCGTAATTTAAACCATCAAAATTAAATTATGAAGAAGATCCTATTTACCCTATCCCTTATTATCAGTACCTTTTGTTTTGCCCAGAAAGAACTTCAGCCGGCAGGTTCGGAAATTATTGAAACAGTGGAAGGAGACCTGGACGGAGATAAAGTTCCGGAAAGAGTGGTCATTTATAATACAATAGATGAGGGCGAGCTGGGCAAGATCCGTGAGATTCAGATTCTTAAAAAAAGTGGCGGATCGTGGATGATTCTTTCCAAATCAAGGGATGCTATTCTGGAAAGTGCCGGTGGAGGTATGATGGGCGACCCCTATCAGAGTATGGCAATTTCAAAAGGAATTTTAAGTATTACTCAGGCCGGTGGAAGCAGCTGGAAATGGGGCTATACTGATAAATACAGGTTTCAGAACGGGCATTTTGAGCTGATAGGCTATTCATCAGAGTTCGGCAGACCTGGAGATTATTGGGCAGAAGTAGATTTTAATCTTTCTACCGGACAGCTTAATTATAAAAAAGAGGTAGAAAACACTAAAGAATATGGCCACTCCGAGCAGGAAACTTATATAAAAAAAGGAATGAAGATCGACCTGAACAATAGAAACCAAAAAGAACCCAGAAAAATTATTCTTCCTAAAACGAAAGAAGAAGTCTACCTGTGAAAATTTTGAACTATTAAAATTGTATTAAGCTCTTAAGATTAAACTGATTAGAGTTGTTGGTAATAGTTGCTGGATTGAACCACGAAACCCACAACCCGAAGTCAGACTAATTATCATCAAACTCATTGTTTTTCAGCAGTTCTGCAAGGACTTTTTTGGCCCGCATGACCCTTACTTTGGTATTGGCAATTGAAATACCCAGTTCTTCAGCAATTTCTTTAATGCTTTTTTCTTCAAAAAATCTTAGTTTGATAATATCCTGATAATTGGCATCCAGCGATTCAATGGTTTTGATGATCTTTTTCTGCTCTTCATTAGAAATCATCAGTTCTTCAGGGGATTTTGCAAACTGGTTTTTAACTTCATCAAGATTTTCGGTAGGATCCTGGTTTTCACGGCTTCTTTTTCTCCAGAAATCAATAACCGTGTTTTGGGCAATAGTAAGTATCCAGGTTTTAAACTGGAAATGGGGATCGTACATATCCAGTTTGGACAGTACTTTTGAAAAGACATTCACCGTAATTTCATCTGCATCATTTTCATCCTTTACTTTCTTCATGACAAATGAGAAAACATCCACCCAAAAAACATTAATGAGTTTGGTCTGGGCTTTCTGATCTTTTTCTTTTGCCTTTTGAATAAGCAGGAATAGCTGTTCGTCGTTCATTATAAACAAATATAATTTTTTTAAATGGAAAAGCAAGGGGGCAAATATGCCTTTTTAACCTTTCGTTTTTTTGCCTTTGACCTCTACACTCTATACTCCTGAATTTACTATCTTTGCACCATAAAATTTTAAAGAAAAGTATAGATGAATTCCTTTATAGAAGAACTAAAATGGCGTGGTCTTTTTGCCGATATGATGCCAGGAACCGATGAACAACTGAATAAAGAGGTAACTACTGCATATATTGGTTTCGACCCGACTGCTGATTCTTTGCATATCGGAAGTCTTATCCAGATCAAGATTTTAGCACATTTCCAACAACACGGTCATAAGCCGATTGCCTTGGTGGGAGGTGCTACAGGAATGATTGGAGATCCTTCAGGGAAATCTGCAGAAAGGAACCTGCTGGATGAAGCTACTCTTCTTCACTATGTAGACTGTTTAAAGAATCAGCTTTCAAGATTTTTGGATTTTGAAGGTGCAGGTCCCAATAAAGCAGAACTGGTGAATAATTATGACTGGATGAAGAATATCTCTTTCCTTGATTTTGCTAAAAATGTCGGAAAGAATATCACAGTAAATTATATGATGGCGAAAGACTCTGTAAAGAAAAGGTTTTCGGGAGAAAGCGGTGCAGATGGAATGAGTTTCACAGAATTTACATACCAGCTGATCCAGGGATATGATTTCCTTCATTTATATCAGAATAATAATGTGAAGCTTCAAATGGGAGGTTCAGATCAGTGGGGAAATATCACTACAGGTACCGAACTGATCCGAAGAAAGGCACAAGGAGAAGCATTTGCATTAACGGTTCCTTTGATCACCAAAGCTGACGGTTCAAAATTCGGAAAGTCTGAAAGCGGTGAAAATTACTGGCTTGACAAAAAGAAAACCTCACCCTATAAATTCTATCAGTTCTGGCTGAATGCTACGGATGATGATGCAGAAAGATTTATTAAATTTTATACTTTCATAGCAAAAGAAGAAATTGAAGCTTTGATCGCAGAGCATAAAACAGCTCCTCACGAAAGAAAACTTCAGAAGAGACTTGCCGAAGAAGTAACGGTTTGGGTACATGGCAGAGAAGAATATGAAAAGGCTTTAAAGGCTTCAGAAATTCTTTTCGGACGTTCTACAGCAGAGGATCTGGTAAGTCTTGACGAGGAGATTTTCCTTGAAGTTTTTGATGGTGTTCCTCAGAAAGAGATAGCAAAAGCTGACGTTTTGGGAGTGAACATTATTGATCTTCTGTCTGAAAAATCAGGTTTCCTGAAATCTAAAAGTGAAGCACAAAGAGAAATTAAAGGCAATGCAATTTCCGTAAATAAGGAAAAAGTAAACGATACTTATACCGCTAATGAAAGCGATCTTATTGACGGGAAATTCCTGCTGCTTCAAAAGGGTAAGAAAAGTTACTTTATTGTAAAGGTTATTTAATTTATAGTACCATATAAAAAAGTCGGCGCTGAGATTAAATCTCAGCGCCGCTTTTTATTCATGAAAGTTATTTAGTTTTAGAATACATAACTTGCAGAAGCTGCTAAATACTGCCCGCTGGAAGTTCCTTCTTTTTTCAATTCCCCATCTACCCAGATTTGAACCTTCAATGTAGAAGAATTATCTGCCCCGATTGCATTTACAGCAACATTAGCATTATAAGCTCCTGCTTCTGATGTTACTTCAGGACTTGTCCATGTAGTTCCGCTAAGACTTGAAGCTGTGGTCGGGTTCCCATCAATTCCATATACCGCTACATCAATATTACTTCCTGAAGAAGCAATAGCTTTAAAAACGACTTTATGGCTGTTTTTTGCAGGACCATTGTTATCGTCATCATCATTACTACAAGATGTTGCAAACCCAATAAACATAGTTGTCAGCAATACGACAAACGTACCTTTAAGCAGCTGGCTCATTTTCATTCTTTTCATAATCTTTTGTTTAAATTTTTAATTATTTATTTAATATTCTATGATCAGTGATTTGATACCTGCAAAGCTATTAGAGTCGACAAACTTTATCAATCCTGAAAAAGGTGTAATTTTTTCTACCTAAAATCAGGTATTTTATTTGCTGAAATTTTTAATTAAATTGAGCATTTTTAAAAAAATTATACAGATCCAAAATCCAATGAAGAGATTACTTATTCTATTAAGCCTACTAATGTCTTTTACTTTACAGGCACAGGTTATCCCTCTTGATGAAAAAACTTATGTAGACAGCTTACAGAATATTACAAAAACTACGGCAGCAAATACTTCAAAAGCAACAGCATTTTTTCTTCTATCAAATTATTACAGAAATAGTGATTCTCTTTTAAGTAAAAAATACTTGGAAAGCGGCAAAACATTCATTAAAAATGATGCCTTTCTTAAAGCTAAATATGATTATTACGAAGGCCAGTACAGCCTTGACCGAAATAAAGAAAAAGCTGCCCGCTCCTATCAAAAGGCTATTAAAACATTATCAAAGTTAAAAACCAAGGAATCTGATTTCTACCAGTCGTTAGCATGGTACAGTTATGCAATTACACAAAAAGATAAGGAAGGATATCCTTTTTTAGTAAAAACCATCGTTGAAAAATGCATTCCACTGATCAAAAAATATGGAAGCAGCAGAAATCTGGGATTTTCATATACTCAGCTGGCGATTATTCTTACCTATAATGCTCAGTTTGAAAAGGCTGGAAACTACAATCATAAAGCTTTGGAAATTCTTGAAAAAGCTTATCCGGATTCCGCTGAATTATTTTATGCCTATCTGAATTCCGCCAGCAATTTCTGCTATCAGGCAAAAGGAAATGAAGCCAAAAAATTTCTGGATAAAGCTGAAAAATTGATTAAGCCTTATCCTGAATCTTCATCCAACTCACCTTATTATTACGCGAAAACACTTTATTTTATTACCAAACAGGAAAACTCAGCGGCATTACCTGTTATTGAAAAAGGACTTTATTATACAAAAAAATTCAATCAGAACCTCCAGGCACAAATGTTCTATTTCAACAAGTATGATATTTTAAAGAAACTCAAAAGATACAGTGAAGCTAAGGAGGTTCTGGAAAACGTTTTAGCAGAAAAATCACTGGCTATCGACCTTAATAATAGAAAAACATTTTATAAACAGCTTTCTGCACTGAACGAAGAAATGGGAAATGCGCAGGAAGCTTTGGCGTGGGAACAAAGGTATTCCAAGCTTAATGACAGCCTGAACACTGAAAATGTAAAACTTGAGATCAACAAAATTGAGGCGAAGTTCAATGCTGCTGAAAAAGAAAGAAAAATAGCAGCCTTAAATGCTGAAAAGAACCAGAAAGATTTAGAGGTGAATAAGAAAAACTCGTATTTGTGGGGCCTTAGCCTTATTTTACTATTGGTTTTAATTCTTTTAATCTTCCTTTTTATCCTGTTTAGAAAAAATAAAAAAATCTCCGAACAAAAAATAAATGATATTAAACAAAAGGAAGAGCTGTCTCTTACCCGAGCAATTCTTGATGGTGAAGAAAGAGAAAGGGAACGCATTGCAAGAGACCTCCACGATGGTTTGGGCGGAATGCTTGCCGGACTTAAAATCAATTTTTCCACATGGTCTTCCCAACATTTACATCCTGAAAAAGATAAAGAGTTTTATACTATTTTGGGACAGCTGGATCATTCCGTGAGTGAGCTACGTCACATAGCAAGAAATTTAATGCCTGAATCTCTTCTCAATTTCGGCTTGGAGACAGCTTTAAATGATCTTTGTGAGTTTTATACCAGGAAAGATTTGGACATTGACTTTCAAGCCATTAATATTAAAAAAAATCTACCTTTAAACATTCAGCTTAATTTGTACAGAATTGTACAGGAGTTATTAGCGAATGCCATAAAACATGCTGAAGCCAGCAGTATTTTGCTCCAATGCTCCCAGTCCGATGAGGCTTTTATGATTACCATTGAAGACAACGGAAAGGGATTTGATAAAAATATTGTGCAGACTACCAAAGGTATGGGACTGCACAACTTAAAAAACAGGATCAGCTATCTTAAAGGGAAAATGGAGATCAGTTCTGATATGCAGGGTACAACTATTACTATTGAATTTAATATTGATGGAGAATAAGAAAATAAATATAATCATTGTAGACGATCATCCCATCGTTATAGAGGGGTTAAAAATGATGCTCAGCAGCCAGCTTGGGTTCACCGTTTCCCAAAGTTTCACCTCCGGTTCAGAGATCATAGATTTTATCAAAAGCCATCAAGTAGATATTATTCTTTTGGATATTACTTTGCCTGATGCCAATGGTATAGAGCTTTGCAGGGAAATTAAAAAAATTTCACCGGCAACCTCAGTGATTATGTTCAGCAACCGCTCTGAAAGAAGTATTATCATGCAGTCCATACAGAATGGTGCCAGCGGCTACCTTCTTAAAAACACTTCCATAGATGAATTGGTGGTATGTATTCAGGGTGCTTATTCCGGGAATATTGTCTTCTGCAATGAAACCGGGAAAATTCTCAGCAAACCTTCTCAGAATGATTTGCCGGTTCCCAGGCTGACAAAAAGGGAAAAACAGATTCTTCAAATGCTGGCAGAAGGAAAAACCAGCATTATGATTGCGGATGAACTTTTTCTAAGCCCGCTTACCGTAGATACACATCGCAAAAATTTGCTACAGAAATTCCAGGCAAAAAACTCTATCGAACTTATTAAACTTGCTGCTCAGCATCATATGATAGAAGGTAATACGTAAAAAACCGCCTTAAAAAAGCGGTTCTCATTTATAATAAGTAAATATTTTTTTACAATTCTAAGAAGCTGTAATCAATTGAGGCTACTAAAGGACCTGCCCCTACCATCTTTTTGGTTTTTACAATTTCTCCGTCTATCCAAAGGTTAATAACCAGTTCTGAATCTGCATCCGGAAGATCTGCTTTAGCATCCAGATTTAACTGTGCCTGGCTGGAATTCACAAAAAATTCACCGCTTGTCCAGGTAGTTCCTACAGGATCGAAAATATCAGTTTTAACAGTTCCTACCTGTGTTACAATTGCTCTGATAACTCCTCCAGTAGTTGTTTTTACTTCAAATTGAACAACGTGATCTGTAAACTCATCGTCATCGTTATCCTTTTTGCAGGAATTCACCACAGTAATTACAGAAAATAATAAAACGAATAAAAAAGAAAGTCTTAGTAAACTTTTTGATTTGTAAAATTGCTTCATTTCTCCAAATAGATTTTTAATGTTTCAAATATAAGTTTTTTATTAATATAAAAATAACTTTTATGAAAAATTTCCAATAAAAAATTCCAATTAATATCAAATCAGCAAAAAGCATATTTTCAGTGTAGGTCACTATTCGGAAGCATAATCGTCAATTGTAAAAGATAAAAACACTCACGCTGTGTTTTGATTATATAATATGATTTATTAATTATATTTGCTGTATGAATTTAGATTATCTAGTAAGAGAACCGGAACATATTACCCCAAATACTCCTGTTATTTTTATGCTTCACGGCTATGGAAGCAATGAGCAGGATCTTTTCAGTTTCAGGGAAACCCTTCCCGCCGATTGGCTTATCGTAAGTTTCAGAGCACCAAAAGATACCCAGTTTGAAGGGTATTCGTGGTTTGACATTGACGTCAATAATGCCGAAAATTTCATCGATATTCCCCAGGCTAAAGAATCTCTGAACGCAGTACTGGAAAATATATTAAAAATTATCAATCATTATGGGCTTACTGAAAGTAGGGCTCACTTGTGTGGCTTCAGCCAGGGTGGGATATTGTGCTACGCTTTAGCTTTAAAATATCCGGATATGTTTAGTTATGTTGCCTGCCTGAGCACCTATCCTGAGGAAAAACTTCTTGACGGTATTGTGAAAGACAAAAAGAAACTGGAAAAGCTCCGCTTTTTTGTATCACATGGAACAGATGATGCTGTAATTCCTATGGAATGGGGAAGAAAAGCGGCAGATCTGCTTTATGATTTAAGTTGTTATTTTACTTTCAGAGAATATATGAGCGGTCATGGAGTGAATCAGAAAAACTATATGGATCTGATGGAGTTCTTCTCTAAATCATCTTAATATTCTTTAAAATAAATTCAACTGATTCAGCTGTATCTTTGCAGTTTATACAAACATTCCTGCTTTTGGAATGTTTTTTTATTGACAATAGGGATAATTTCACTAAATTCAGTAAATGAAACTTAAGTTTTTTTTACTGGCATTATTCTTTAGCATTTTTATAGATGCACAGAACAATTTTGAGCTTGTCAATGTAAAAAAAGCAGTCATTCCATTTAAGCTTATTAACAATCTTATTTTTATTCCGATCAATGTCAATGGTGCAGAGCTTACCTTTATGCTTGATACCGGAGTTGCCGAAACCATACTTTTCAGTTTGGACAATAAGGAGATTAAACTGGAAAATATTGAAAAGATAAAATTTTCCGGCCTCGGTGGAAATCTAAGTATTGACGGTCTTAAATCTGACCGTAATATAGCCAAAATAGGTGATCACATTATTAATTCTTCTATGCTTCTGTATATTATCTTAGATGAAGAATTTAATATTTCGCCGCATATAGGAATCCCAGTCAATGGAGTTATAGGGTATCATTTTTTTAAGAACCACCCTATCGTAATAGACTATACCGCAAAAAAGATAACCGTTTATGAGGATTCTGCCTTACTTAAAAAGAAAATCAGAAAATTTACTGAGCTTCCCTTGTCTGTAGAAAAAGATAAACCTTATCTCAATGCAGATGTAGAAATGACCAACGAAAAGAAAGAGTCCAAACTGCTGATAGATCTCGGCAACAGTGATGCTATATGGCTTTTCCCTACTCTCATCAAAGATTTTGTCTACAACAGACCTAATATTGATGATTACCTGGGCAGAGGATTCAACGGTGATATTTATGGTAAAAGAAGCAGGATCCATAATTTCTATCTCGACAATTTCAAATTTGAGATGCCCCTTACCGCAATGCCTGATGAATATTCTATCCAGCACGTAAATCTTGTAAAAGACAGAAAAGGATCTGTAGGTGCAGAAATAATGCGCCGTTTTTCAGTGATTTTCGATTATGCAGGAGGAAAGTTATATCTGAAAAAAAACAGAAATTTTGATGATCCTTTTCATTTCAATATGAGCGGAATAGATTTTAAACAGGACGGTCTAGAATGGAAGGAAGACCGGGTCAAGATCGAACCTAAAAAAACCTCCGAAGCAGGTAATGAAGTTTCAGTGATCAATAATTTCCAATATAAATTTATATTAAAACCCATATTTTCCATAGCTGGCATAAGAAAAGATTCTCCTGCTTTTAAGGCCGGATTGAAAAAAGATGACCGTGTAATCGCGATCAACGGAAGCCAGACTTCTGATATGACCATGGAAAAAATCAATGAGCTGATGAAATCTGAGGAAGGCAGGAATATTAACATGGTTGTTAAAAGAAAAAATCAGGATCTAACCTTTACCTTTGTATTAGAAGATCCAATCCCATATCAAGAATAAATTATGAAGACTGAAGAAAGCACAATAGATAAAATAAGAACCCGCCCGAGATTCAAGATGTTTACACATCTTACAAAAGAAGAATATGCAGAGAACTTAAAAAAATACCTTGCTGATCACAAAGATGAATTTGCCGGGAATATCAATAAGGAAGTAGCTACAATCTGGGTAGAAACTCAGTATGACAATTACTGGAAACCGAGGCTGTCTTTAAGGATAGAAGAGGAAGAGGAAGACATTGCCATACGGGGAGTATTTGGTCCCAGTTCGGCTGTGTGGACATTCTTTATGTTCCTTTACTTTTCATTCTCTATTCTCTGGATGACCTTTTTCACCATGTACTATGTAACAAAACAGATAAAAAGCGCTGAGTTCCCGTGGGCCCTGAACGCTTCTTTTGTAATGTTATTATTTATTCTTCTTACATATGCAGCAGCCAGATTCGGGCAGCATAAGGGCAAAGAGGAAATGCTTAAGCTAAGAAGATTTGCTGAAGAATCTACTTCACAGTTTGAAAAGAAAACTAATTAGCAGAAGCTTCTTCCGGTTTTTCATTCTGAGCCGGAACCGCCATTGCTTTAGCAGCCTTGATGGAATCAGATACTTTATCCCGGTTATCCTGTTCTTTCAGCATTTTTGAAATGTTAGGTTCTAAGAGCTTAGTCATTTCTTCGACTGAAATATTATTGGCATTCGGGTCTTCCAGAAGTTTTCTCCATGGTTTTCTTCCGCCCCAATTATAATCACCGAATACCATTACAGGTGTCCCTTTTGCTTTTGTAGTAGCTCCTCCCGGATTCAGTATCCAGGTATCTGCATAAGAATACAGCCACTGGGCATCTTTCATTAGCAGACGAAGACAGGAATGAGACGCCGGATAACCCGGAAGATCATACTGGTGCCATCCTATTCCTCCAGTATTATGGATATTAAAATTATAGGGTAGCTTCCATTCTGTGCTGACCGTAGAGATTGACAGTTTCTTCTTCCAGTTGGCGAAGGTAAGTCCTCTTGTGGTCTGAGCAGCCTTCTTTCCCATACTCGTTGGGCCCCATTTTACAAGGCTACCATTGGAATAAACTCCGTAAGCCTGTATAGGATAAGAAAAAATGACAAACTTTTTCACACCGCTCAATATATCCAGTTGCATCGGAAAAGGTGAATAAGACATTAAGGTGGTATCTATTTTTGCAGGAACGACCAATGTGTCGGAATTCCATTTATTTTTAGAATCAAGCCTGTTCAGTGCCAGAATTGCATATCTTTCTTTTTCATTGTATTTTTTGCTGAATTCTGCATAAATAGAATCCCTCATTTTTTTATCCTTGGGAAGTACAAGCGCGTTATAAAAACCTGTTTCCTGCATTGCTGGCGGTACGGATTCTTTTTTTACTACCGGATCTTTCTTAATGGAATCTTTTTCAATTTCGGAACCTTGTGAAGAGGATACCGTATCTTTAAAAGTATCGTTTATTTTTTCAATTTCTTTTTTACATGAAACCAGGAATGCAGCACAGAGAAATGCATATAAAAAGGATTTTTTCACAGATATGTTTTTCATAAATAAAATAGGCCGTTTAGTTTGGCTATCTTGTGCAAATATCAGACCTAAAATTGAATCATGAAAGACCTTATCACAAATACCGTAAAAAAACGGTATTTGTGTATATTATTGGTTTATGGATTATAACTAAAGTAATGATAAACTTCGGATGTATAAAAGTGTACTAATTTGTACCTGATAAATCAATTTCAAACAAACTGACTTCAGCGTTATGGTAATGTCCGGGAAGTTCGTCAGTATTTTGGAGCTTGGTAAGTCCCAGAAAATCAAACCCACATTTTTTATAATAATTAATCAAAGGGGTATTTTCTCCCACTGTATCCATTCTGATGAACCGTTTGTGGTTTTCCGATGCATATTTTTTTGCCCAGTCTACTATTTCAGCCACCAGATTCTGACCTCTAAATTCCGGACTGGTAGCAATACGATGAATATACACGGCCGGGGCAGCATTTTTTTCACCCCAAATCTGTGGATCACTGAAAGCAACTGCCCAAATACAGGCTATTTCATTATTTATTACAATCTTCCATTGTCTCTTTTTATCAATTTCAGTTTCTATCAGGCTTCTTTCAAATTCCGGCCACAGAACAATATTTTTTGTTTTTTGGAAATCGGTTGCCAAACGATATAGTCTGAAAATCTCTTCAATATCCTGATGGTTACTGTTCTCTATGATCATATTTTGGGATTGGTAGTTATATCAACAAAAATAGGGATAAAATAACTCATTCACTCCCTCTACCCTCAGAATACTTTAGTACAAAAGAATTCAGATGCCAATCTGTTTTTTGTCTGATTTGGAAACTTTTATTTAGATTTGTTTTCAATAGTAAACAACAGAATTTCATGAAAAAAATAGGATTGGTAGGCGGAATAAGCTGGGTATCTACATTAGATTATTATAAGTTCATTAATGAAGGAGTCAATGCCAGTCTGGGAGGTCTGAATGCCGCTGAATGCATGGTATATTCTTTAAATTTCGGAGATATCCAGGCCAAAGGATGGGTCAATTCCTTTGAGTTATTACTGAAAGCCTGTAAACACCTTAAAAGTGCTGGAGCAGACGGAATTGTTCTATGTGCAAATACAGCCCATTTATTTGCAGACGAGCTGCAGGATACCGTACAACTGCCCATTCTCCATATCGGGACAGAAACCGCAAAAGCAATACGTAAAGCCGGATTTACAAAGGTTGGACTGCTGGGAACAAAATTTACCATGGAAATGGATTTTTATAAAAATAAACTCCAGGAATACGGACTTGAAGTACTGATCCCGGAAAAACAGGAAACGAGAGATTATATTCAGCATACGGTTAAGGAAGAACTGGGAGTAGGATTTATTAATTCTGAAACCAAAACCAATTATATTTCCATTGTGGAAAACCTTATCAGCAGTGGTGCAGAATGTATTATTCTGGGCTGCACAGAAATTCCGCTGCTGATCAGTCAGGATGATTTTACAATTCCTGTTTTTGATACCACAAAAATACACTGTGAAGCTATTGTAAAGTATATTGTTTCGTAAATGGAAGAGCGTTTTGTTAGGTCTATAAATTCATATAACTTCTGAAATAAAAATTTAGAAAAAATATGCTGTTCTTATTCTCCGTTATGTTCTTCTGAAGAATCCCATTTGAGAATCCCATTTTTATCAAAACTGTAAGAATCCTGATGCCAGGCAGCGCCACCTCTACAGCCTGTTTGGAGTATTTTTTTTTCATTATTAACAGATACATCACACAGACACGAGCAGCTGGACTTTGAATAGTCCGGTTCCTGCAGCTTTTCAAAACGTTTCTTTTTGGGATTATAGAGGTAAATGGTAAACATGCTATAAACGCCCATTCCTGCATCAGGAATTGTGAATGCCAGATCATCATATCCGTCAAAATTATAATCTTCTATGATACTCTGCATAGCTGCATCTGGATTATCCGGAAAAGGAAGTACTGCAGTCATCTTTTTTCCGTCAGGATACTCAATCAGCAGATTGCTGTTATAAAAATGATTAAAAGATATCAATGCTCCATGTAACAGGTATTTATCATTGCCATCCGGTTTTTCATCATCGTCATCTGCCAGTTCAAGGGTGAATTTTTTCCAATCCTTTATTCTCCTGTACGAGGCATCAGCAATAATATTCTGGATCTGCAGCATTTTATAGGTGCCGCTTACTTTTCCATCTATTATTTCATCCCACTCAAAATAATGGTGGTCAGGCTGATTATTTTTTCTTCCGATTGTATCTAATATGTAGCTTTTAACTATAAGCGGAATTATGTCCTTCTTTCCTTCATACTGTACAAAAGCACCTTTTCCGCCGTTTCCGTAACACAGCATCAGCCGGAATTCTTTAACTTCATCTACCGATTTTAAAGTGATGGGCTGGGAATAAAGAATTGCAGCATGCATTACAGTTGCAAGAAACAGAAACAGTTTTTTCATTTTTTGATGATTCGATTTTATATTTTTATCATTTTATTCATTTTATTCATTAAATTTAAATAAGGAATTAAACCTATAAAAATAAAATCCCCACAAAAGAAACCATGGCAGATTGGCAATCAAGAAAAATGCAAGCCCTTCCCCATCAATCTTCCCGTCAGAAATTTCCATAAAAAAATAACCTGCAGTTATTGTCGGGAGCAAAAACCAGCACAGCCATCTTTGTCCTTTTCCCTGAAAAACTTTTAATAAAGAAAAAAGACTGCTGAAAGAAATTACACCCAAAGACAGAATCCAAAAGATCAAAAGACCATAAGCCAAACCACTCATATCACAGTTTCTGGGATGTTCACTCGGAACTTCTGTGATCATCATATAAATAACCAGGATCACCGTCGAAATTACCGTAGCCATGAGCCAAGTTTTAAGGATGGAGAACAGAATAAATTTTCTTTGTAGCATTGAGCTTATATTGGTTTACTAATGTAGAATAAACTGTAGATGTACACAAGAAGCAATTTAACCAACATCATATAGATCGATTTCACAGAAGGGGACTTCAGCAGTGCGATAGTTTACGGAAGTTGTCAGTATCATTAAGTTTTGTAATGGTGTACTTTCATCTACCGTATCCATTCTGATATACTGTTTGTGGCTTTATTTCAAAAATTTACCCATTCCGCAATTTCAGCAAACAGATTTTGACCTCTGAATTTTGGCTTGCCTGCCCCATACGGTGAATATAGACATTAGGATTATTATTTATTTCATACACAAACAAAAACCCCTTCAAATAATTGAAGGGGTTTAAAGATCTTGCGATCCGGACGGGACTCGAACCCGCGACCTCCGCCGTGACAGGGCGGCATTCTAACCAGCTGAACTACCGGATCAATTTTTTTAAAAGTAAATTGATAAAACTTCTGCGATCCGGACGGGACTCGAACCCGCGACCTCCGCCGTGACAGGGCGGCATTCTAACCAGCTGAACTACCGGATCAATTTTTTTTAAAAGAAATTGACAAAACTTTTGCGATCCGGACGGGACTCGAACCCGCGACCTCCGCCGTGACAGGGCGGCATTCTAACCAGCTGAACTACCGGATCTAATTTTTTTAAAAGTAAATTGAAAAACTTTTGCGATCCGGACGGGACTCGAACCCGCGACCTCCGCCGTGACAGGGCGGCATTCTAACCAGCTGAACTACCGGATCATTTTCTGTTGTTGTAAAGAACGTCGTTTCTTTTTTGTGATTGCAAAATTACACCTTTTTTCATCACCTGCAAATTATTTCAATAAAAAACACCTTCCAAAAATGAAAGGCGTTCATTATCAAACTTATTTTTTTATAAGTGAGCGCTTAATTTCTCAGCAATTACCTCTTTTGGGGTTACGCCTACCAATTTATCAACCACTTCACCATTCTTAAAAATCAGAACTGTAGGGATATTTCTGATGCCATACTGCATTGAAATTTCCTGATTGTTGTCTACATCAACTTTTCCTACTACCGCTTTTCCTTCAAAATCTGATGCTACTTCTTCGATGATTGGTCCTAAAGTTCTGCATGGTCCACACCATACTGCCCAGAAGTCAACCAATACCGGCTTATCTGATTTTAAAACCGTTTCCTGAAATGAGCTGTCCGTAATTTCTAAAGCCATTTTGTTTCTTTTATTTAAATTAATATTATATTCTATTTAATCCTTAATTGGATATTCAAAATTACGACTTTTAAGCAATAAGACTATCTATGCTCAACATTTGTTTTTTCTATAGCAAAGCCTTTAGAAATTTCTGCTAAGGCTTCTGCCAGAACGTCTATTTCTGCTTTTGTCGTCATATGGCTGAATGATATACGCAATGGAGTACAATTGTCCATTTCATCTTCAGAAAGTACCATCATCATCACCATTGAAGGTTTTGATGCTCCTGAAGAACATGCACTCCCCTGAGAGATTGCAATCCCTTTCATATCCAGCTGAAGCCCGATCAAAGGATCTTTGTAGGGAAGTAATGCACTTAAAACGCTGTCTACACTATTTTCCATCTCACCGCTTCGTCCATTGAATTTAATATTCGGAACCTCTGCAGATAATTTTTCAATAGCATATTTTTTAATTTCTTTTATATGACCGGCATAAGCCTCCATATTGTTGATGCAAAGCTCTAAAGCCTTACCTAAACCAACAATACCGGCAACATTTTCAGTCCCAGCTCTCAGACTTCTTTCCTGAGGCCCTCCGGTAATAATTCCTCTCAAACCAGTTGCTTTTCTGATAAAAGCAAAACCTACTCCTTTCGGACCATGGAATTTATGGGCACTGCAAGAAGCAAAATCTACAGGGATATCTGAAAAATCAAACTCCATGTGAGCCATGGTTTTCACCGTATCTGAATGATAAAGAGCATTATTCGCTTTGCATAATGCTGCTATTCTTTTAATATCTACAATATTTCCAATCTCATTATTAGCATGCATCAAGCTTACTAAAGTCTTTTTGTCTGAAGCTTTTAAAAGCTCTTCCAGCTTATTAAGATCAATATCTCCTTTTTCATTAGGGCGAATATAGACTACTTCTACTCCCTTTCTATTCTTCATATCTAAAATGCTCTCCGAAACACACTTGTGTTCCAGCGGAGAACTGATGATTCTTTCTACTCCAAGGTGTTCTACACTGGACTTGATAATCATATTGTTTGATTCTGTTCCACACGAAGTAAAGATGATCTCCGCAGGAGTTACATGAAGATAATCTGCAACCTGTCTTCTTACATTTTCAATAAGGATCTTTGCTTCCTGGCCAAAGCTGTGGGTAGAGGAAGGATTTCCGAAATTCATCTTCATGGTACTCACCATTGCATCTATGACTTCTTCAGCAAGAGGTGTTGTGGCAGCGTTATCTAAATATATTTTGTTCATTTTATTTTGAATATTTTAATTCTACGGAAGTAAACTGATAGTCTGAAGGAACAGCAAAGATAAACCAGGGGTTGGAAAGCACCTGAATTTCCATTCCGCCAGATTCTACAGCAGGAACTTCTATGTACAGTATATTATTTTTTACCGATACGTTTTTAATCCTGTCAATTCTATGGCTGCCCGACCTGAAACTTCCCATATGATATAAAATCACTTTTTTATCTTTTGGAAATTTGGGATAGTTGACATCCGGTTCTTTTTTCACTTCAACAAGACCAAAACTTCCTTTAATGGAGTTTCGGAATTCCTGTTCATTCTTAATAATGGTAAATCCAGCCACATCTGTACCACCCTGTGACTCAGAAACAAGTAGCTCTGCACCGTTCTGGCCGGCTGATGGTGGCTGAGACGATGGGGTTGCACAGCTCATTAAGATTGCAGTACTTGCAAGAAGCAGTCTTTTCATGTTTAATTTTTACCTTTCAAAATTAGTGAAAAAATTGGTAATGACCTTCATTTGCCCATTTAAGCATCTGGCGGTCACCGGAAGTATCCCCGAAAGCAATTATTTTGTCATATTTAGTATCACTTATTTCCGCCTTTATCCTTAGAAGTTTTTCTTTTCCGTTACAGTTTTTACCAATGAAATTTCCTGTAAAAATGCCGTTTTTAAACTCTGCACGGGTAGATACCAGCTCCATTTTAAGCTCTTCAGCGAATGGTTTTACCCAGATGTCTAAGGAAGCGGTAACCAATAAACTCTGTGTATTATCTCTATCGATATTTTTAATAAAGTCTAAGGCATTTTCCCGTACTATTTTGGGATAATGATGTTCAAAAAACTGTTTGGACTTCAATTCTATTTTTTCCTGCGTTTGTCCTTTAAGAATAGATCCGATGAAGCTTTTCTTCACTTTTTCGGTTTCAGCAAGCTTCATTTTCAGGAGAATGAAAAGAGGAACATGTCTTAAAAATTGTATCCGGAATTTGGTAGAATCGTAGAATTTAAGATACATAAACATAGTATCCTTATACGTCAGGGTTCCGTCAAAATCAAAACAATACAATTTTTTCATTTTTATTAAAGCTTTAACTTTTTAAATATAAATTCAGGTACATTCCTGATAATCATCATAATAATACCCCAAACTGGCAAAACGTACGCCACATTCTTTTGCTTTTTAAACGCTTTATAAATACAAGCAGCAGCCTGTTTCGGTGTTGCTGTCAGTTTAGGATTCAAAGGCAGTCCTTCCGTCATTTTCGTAGCCATGAAGCCAGGTTTTATGGTAAGCACATGTACTTTTTTATCAAAAAGGTAATTTCTAAGACCGCTCAAATAGGCCGTAAAAGCTGCTTTTGCACTGCCATAAATAAAATTACTCTGTCTTCCCCTGTCTCCTGCTACCGATGAAAGTCCAATGATGGTTCCTGATCTCCTGCTTTCAAACTTCTGCGCAAAATAGTTCATTACCGGAACCAGCTTTGAATAATTGATGTTGATAATCTTTTCTGTGTTCCTGTTGTCATAAAGACCTTCCTCGGTTCCGTCGCCCAAATATCCTGCTGCACAAAATAATACATTTGAACTGACATGATCAAATTTATTATAATCAATCTCTTTCATAAGATCAATTTCGATAACTTCGGACTGCTGCAGAAATTTGACATCAATATGCCTTGCAAATCTTTCGGTAGTTTCTTTATTTGAAGTGAAAAGGTATATTTTTTCAAACTTTTCTCCTTCCTGAAGAGCCTTTTCCACAAAAGCCTGTGCCACTTCAGACGTACTTCCCAGAACTATCATTATGAATTGTTGTTTATGATTCTTTTGTGCTGTAAAGACACAAATTTTGAACTTTGAATATTTTTAAGGTAATTTGTCAATGACGACCTGCTCATGCTGTCTTTTGTAAGATAGATCCTTCCTCCGAACTGCTGCACGATATCATCTAATTTCCCGACCAGTTTTTTCAGTTTTGAATTGACTTTAAAATCGAGAGCAAGGGTATACCCTTCAAACGGAAATGAATTGTAAGCATCAGGATTATTTTTCCCAAAAAGCTTTAAAACGGCCAGAAAAGAACCGTTTCCGCTTGCTGCAATCGTTTCAAGGATCATTTTCATGCCTTCTTTTCCTGCTTCTTTCGGAATCACCATTTGATACTGGATGAAACCTGATTTTCCGTAGATTTTATTCCAATCGGTGATGGCGTCCAGAGGATAGAAAAAAGTTTCATAATCTATAAAACTTTTAACTTCTTTTTTTGCCTGTTTTTTATAATACAAAAGATTAAAGATCTTTACCGTTAAGGCATTCAGGACAAAGTTTGGAAAATAAAACGGAACAATGGGCTGCAGTTTTTTCTTCAGTCTTAAAGGCTGTTTGGTGAGATTATGGGGCAGTTCATGCTGAAAAGCGTGTTCTCCTCTCATTAAAATACTTCTGCCAAGATTCTTTCCTTTCTGAAGACAATCAATCCATGCTACGGTGTACGTCCAGCTTTCACTTTCTTCAAAAAGTCTGAAAATTTCATCCAGATTCTCTGCTTTGATGCTTTCCTGACGAATATAGGCAGATTGTATGTTCTTAAGTTTAAATTTCGCTGTAAGAATAATTCCGGTAAGTCCCATTCCTCCAATGGAAGCCCAGAATTTATCCTGGTTTTCTTCTCTGGAGCATGTGATGATCTCTCCTTTTTCTGTCATCAACTTAAATTCAATGACATATTCTGAAAAGCAACCTTCTGCATGGTGATTTTTACCATGAACATCGGAAGCAATTGCTCCTCCTACAGAAATAAATTTCGTACCGGGAGTTACGTAAAGGAAATATCCCTGTGGCACAGCAATTTCCAGTATATCCGAAAGCAAAACTCCTGATTCACATTCTATAATTCCATTCAGACGGTCGAAACTGATGAATTTATTAAGTTTTTTGGTAGAAAATATAGTTTCTCCCAAGGAAGCATCACCGTAACATCTTCCGTTTCCTCTTGCAATAACTTCGTTATGACTGAGTACAAACTCCTTTATTTTTTTGAAGCTGTCCTCAGATCTCATTTCTTTTTCTACTACCGGGAAATTGCCCCAGTTGGTAATTTTTTGTGTGAAATTCGGCTTCATTTCTTAAAGTAAATCTGGATTAAAAATGTGGCCACCCAAAGTACTAAGGTTACCTGAATATACCGGTCTCTGTAGACAATTTTTGTGGGAGATTCCGTTCTGTTGTAGACCAGCGTTTGCTGCAGGTATCTCAGAAAAGCGAAAACTACAAATATGACGGTATAAAACACCCGTTCATGGAACCTTCCCTGAACTTCAGGTGAAAGGGTAAACATGAGATAACAGACGATCGCCAGGGTAACGGAAATGGAAAGTGCAATATCTGCAAACTGTACATTATATCCGTCTAAAGCTTTTCTTGTTTTCCCGGAAACCTGCGCATTAATAAGTTCTCCTCTTCTTTTCCCGATCGCAAGAACAAGTGCCAGTACAAAAGTCAGCAAGATGGCCCATTGGGAAATATTGATGCCTGTAATATAACCGCCTGCAAGTACTCGAAGTACAAATCCTGTGGCAATAATGAAAATATCAATGATGGGAACATGTTTCAATTTCAACGTATAAGCGATATTCATTACAAAATACATCGCGATGATCGCCCCAAACTTCCACAAAAACTCATGGAAATAAAGCTGCGCAAAAAATACAAGTGCTACATCTGCGATAATAAGTCCTGCAAGAATTGCTATTGCCGTGGATTTTGAGATGGCTCCACTTGCCAGAGGTCTTCTTCTTTTTTCGGGGTGCTTGCTGTCTGCTTCTATATCATTATAATCATTCAGGATATATACAGCGCTTGCTGCGAACGAAAAAATAATAAACGCAAAGATGCTTTTGGTAAGTAGGTCTAAATTTGTAATGTTTCCTGAAAAAAACAGAGGGACAAAAACAAACAGGTTTTTCACCCATTGTTCCACCCGGAGGAGTTTAAGATATTTCTTCATTTATGCTAATTCAGTTACAAAAATAATGAATTCAAAATTTATAGGATAAAAATACAAAAAAAAACCGCCGAGGCGGTCTTTTACGAAAATATTTATATAAAATTAATTATTGCCCTTGTTTGGCATCATTAATCATTTTTTCATTTGCTGTAATAGCAAATTCTACTCTTCTGTTTTTAGCTCTTCCTTCGTCTGTATCGTTGGTAGCAACCGGCATAGCTTCACCTTCACCTTTTGTAAACATTCTGCTTGATGCAATTCCTTTTCCTGATAGGTATGCTTTTACCGCATCAGCTCTTCTTTGGGAAAGAGATAAGTTGTAAGCATCTGCACCTTTACTGTCTGTATGACCGTAGATATTAATATTTGTATCCGGGTTATCAGCAAGTACCTGAGCTAATTTATCCAGGTTGGTCTGAGCAATTGAAGTTAGATTAGAAGAGTCAAAAGCAAAGTTTACAATGCTTTCATTCATAGTAATTTTGATACCATCTCCTACTCTTTCTACTTCAGCTCCAGGTAAAGTTTCTTTAATTTGTTTAGCCTGCTTATCCATTTTGTTACCGATAACATTACCTGCAACTCCACCGATAATTCCTCCTAACACAGCTCCTAAAGCTGAGTTTTTACCACTCCCTACATTATTTCCTAAAATACCCCCAATCACAGCTCCTGATGCAACACCTACTGCTGTACCTCTCTGCTGGTGGTTAGAATTCTGAACGGCTTCACAGCTTGTTAATAATAATGCTGATGATAAGAATAATGCTCCTATATATGTTTTAGTAAATTTCATTTTTTTGATCTTTTATATTGATAAATTATTTCATTCCTGCTCTCTGGAAGTTGTAAACAACCTGTACTGTGCTTCCATCGAAAGGAACACTCTGTACAAGTGAGAACTGATCTGTAGACTGGTTGGTAATCGTTAGGGAATATCCTACAGTATTCTGCTTGGCTTTAGTTCCTTCAGCTATTTTTTTGAATAAGAATGTATTGCCATCTTTTACTTCAAATTTGATAGGGCGAGTAAGGCTTGGGCAAGCTCCACCACCATTTAAAGTATAGGCACCGGTATAATTATTTGGAATTAATCTCCAATGGCTTCCTACGAAACACTGAGCATCCGCTCCTTCATCAAAAGGTTTAATTTTGAATCCTTTTTCATAATCGACGCTTACAATTTCCCAATCTCCTTTTAATTTCAAATATTCGACTCTTTGGTTTTGAGACGTTTCAGCTTTTTTTACTGAGGAACAAGACACTGCAAAAAGTGATGTTCCAATCATCCCTGCAAGTAGTAACTTTTTCATTTTGTTGTTTATTATTTTGTTACTATAAAGTTACAAAAAACCGTGCCAAATTGAAAGATAAAAATAAAAAAAGTCCGAAAAATTCGGACTTTTTATGGTTTTACCTTATGTACAGGCAGATATATTATTTTTTAACAGCCTTTTTTATGGATTTCGCAGGCTTCTTATTAGCTGATGTTTTATTACCATTGTAGAAATTAGTATAAGCATATTCTGCAGCTTTCTGAAGATCTATTACGCCTCCAGCCTGAGAAAATTCAGGAAATTTGTTCTCTGCGCTTGGGTTGCTGCTTTTTACAAGGGCTTCAATGATCTGATCTGGTTTAAGATTGGGCATATAAGCTAATAATACGGCTGCTGCTCCTGCCACGACAGGTGATGCCATAGAAGTTCCCTGAAGGTATTTGTATTCGTTTTTAGGAACTGTAGAATAAATCTCTTCACCCGGCGCAAAAACGTTGACCATTTTCTTGTTAAAGTTCGAGAAGTCTGCTCTCAGTTGATTATTTCTGTTGGTGCTTGCTCCTACAACCAATACATTGTTTACAAATGGTTTTTCATCTGTCGTATTTTTAAAATTCGTAGGGAAAGCAAGGTGTTCAGCAACGTCTTCATTTTCGTTACCTGCTGCTTTTACCAGAAGAACTCCTTTATCTTCAGCATATTTGAAAGCATCCCAAACTACATTCTTCCCTGGAGATACCGGTTTACCGAAGCTCATATTTAAAATTTTGGCTCCATTATCAACAGCATATCTGATGGCATTAGCTACATCTTTATCTCTTTCATCACCATTCGGAACTGTTCTTACGGACATGATCTTAGCCACTTTTGAAGCTACTCCATACTGTATCTCTTTACCCTGAGGAAGACCTGCAATAATTCCGGCAACGTGTGTTCCGTGTTCTGCATCTGCTCCTTCATAATGGTTGTTTCCGTAAGATTTTTCAGAATAATCATCATAGTTATCACCTACGATTTCTTTTCTTGGATCATAGCTCAAATCATACTGCTTGGCTGCGGGTGCATAGTGATCTATTGCTTCTTTCATCTGCTCTTTCATTAGCTTTTCGAATTCAGCAGAAGACTTACCTTTAAATTCCGGGCTTTGGGAAACCTGACCTAAAACCTGAAGCGCAATGGCATCTTTTTGATCTGTAGGGGCTTTTATGGCAGCTAAAGTTTCTTCAGTAACAGGCTTTCCTCCTAAGAGTTTTATCATATTAGGAATGAGACTGTTGATCATTGTGTAAGTCTGTAGGTTTTGCTTTGCTTCAATACTTTTCTTGCCGAAAAGGTCTTTAGCTTTCATGTACATGGCAAACTCTTCCGGCATCTTAGCCTGATTCGCCTTGTTTTTTGTAGAGTCATCTCCTTCGAAAACAGGCTTATACTTAGCAACAACTCTTGTCACTTCCATATTATCGATATCAATGTCGCCATTTTTACCGCCTATAAAGTTCCAACCGTGTACATCATCAATATATCCGTTTCCATCATCATCTTTTCCATTTCCGGGAACTTCATTTGGATTGGACCATATATTTTTCACAAGACCTGGGTGATCAATCTGAACACCACTGTCTAAAACTCCTACTACAACCGTTTTAGGCTTAAGACCTTTAGATTCTAAATATTTATATGCATTTGCCGTATTTATTCCATATACTTTTGTTGCTGAAAAGTCTTTATGATACCAAGTCATCAGATCTTTATCTTCCTTTGGATCAATACTCTTTGCCTGGGATTCCTGTGCATAAGAGAAACTAAAGCCTGCCAGAAAAACAGCAGCTAATAATACCTTTTTCATATGTTGATAATTATTTTATTTGAGTCATATGCAAGCACCATGTTCATCTTTTGATTCCTGAGAATTTTTACTAATGGTACCTTCTATATTATTTAATACTTTTTATATAAGTCAGAGATTCAGGACCTTTGTTACAGATAAGGTCGAGAATCGATAAATCTTTTAAAAATCCCAATTTATCAGAGAAGGTCTGGTAATACTCTTCCACTATAAATTCAGAAGGAAGTTTTGCAGAAAATTTTTCTCTGAAATTGATACCTTCCGGATTTTTGATATATTCTTCATTCAAAGACTGTGCCTTTTCTGTTTTAAGGATCTGCTGAATGATTTCCAACCCTTTAAGATTAAAATCAAGAAGAAATTTCTCTTTCAGATCATATATTTTCACCAACTTATCTTCGTAGTATTCAAAGTAAGGAGAACTCTGATAGGCGGTTTTTATAGATTTCCAATGAAGGCTTCTCCAGTCTTCCCTGTAGGAAATCTCAGTATCTTTAAACTCTCTTTTCCCGTTATGGCTGATAGGAATAATCAAAGAAAGCTTCCCATTGGCACCATAGATATTGGTTCTGTTTCTATAGGTCTGCTTTGGAAAATTTTCAAACTGTTCAAATATAATCTCATTCTCAGGGTTTAAAAACACTGAAAACCATGAAATCGGGGGCATATAAAATACCGGCAATAATACATTCGTCATATTCATGATGCAAAAATGAAGCATTTTTTCAAATACTTCATTCTATTTTTTAAGTTTTAATCTAAATTATATTTCGTCTTCTGCTTTTTTCTTTCCGAATAACTTCATGAAATACTCCCAACCGAAGAAGAGGATAAGGATCATGGCTGCAATCCACCAGTATGAGGTTTTATTGGCCTCTCCTGTATTGGTTGCTTTGAACATCCTATCCCAACGAACCTTGAACGGAGCCTGATAAGTAGAGCTGCTGTCAGAGAAAGCTCCCTGAAGGCTCATCCATGTAAACATCGGCTTTCCTACAATATTTTCTTCCGGAACGAAACCGAAGAATCTTGCATCCAATGAAGCATCTCTGTTATCTCCTACCATCATATAGTAATCCTGTTGGATGGTATACTGATTAGCTTCTTTTCCATTGATCAATACCTTTCCATCTTTTTTCTCAAGCCTGTTGTGCTCATACTGAGAAATAATCCATTGATACATAGGAAGTGTTTCAGTATTGATAGCCACTACATCTCCTTTTTTAGGAATCCTTACCGGTCCGTACCAATCCTGGTTCCAAGGTTTGTTGATCGGGAAGATGGACTGAGTGGTGTCTATTTTTGTTTTGGCTTCGTCTCTGTAATATACTGCAGCTTCACCTTTAGGAGTGATATCCTCTTTCATATCAATGACCTGAGGAAGTGTTTTGATTTCTTTAGCTGTCTTATCAGTCAATCCCTGGAAGGCATAAATATATCCCTTTTCACCCTGAATTTCCTGTACCGGAAGGAATCCGTATGTATTATACAATGCAGGAATATCAAGCTGACTACCCGTATTTACTATATATCTGTGCTGTACTTCCTGATCGCCTAAAACTGTTTCCGGTTTTCCGTTGACGAAAAGTCTTCCGGCTCTCATTTCAAATGTATCTCCAGCTGTTGCTACACATCTTTTAACATAAGGATCTTTTCTGTCGATCGCTGTATGCACGGAATCACGAGGATAGTTGAATACTACCACATCATTTTTCTGTGGTTTACTGAACTGAAAAATTCTGGTATATGGAAGCTTCACGCCGTCTACATATGATTTAGGATCATCTTTTGGATTTCCTTTCTGTCCTGTATCCATGATAGTTCCCTGAAGGAATGGGATAGCGACCGGACGCATCGGCATTCTGTATCCGTAGCTCCATTTGTTCACGAAAAGGAAGTCACCCACAAGAAGTGTTCTTTCCATGGATCCTGTAGGAATTCCGAACGGCTGTGTTACAAAAACGTGAATAATCGTTGCAAAAACCACTGCAAAAGTAATGGACCCAATGAATGTATCTTTCTTTTTTAAGCTTTTCTCTTCGTCTGTCAGGAATAAGTCATCCGCATTTTCATCTTCCAATTCCACATCTTTAGAATAATTCACAGTTGCCATGTAAATAAAGGGCAGTATTACTGTAAGAAGCTGGTTCTGGAAAAGGTTTTTTCCAAATTTCTTCATTAAGTAAATATGGAAAACAGACATCATGATAGGTCCCACTATTGGAAAATAAGACAGGATTGCCCACCATTTCGGATGCTTGGTTTCCTTTAAAATAATAAAGTAATTATAGAAAGGTATAAATGCAAATAAGGGACTGTACCCCATTTTTTTAAACAACTTCCAAGTGGAAATCCCCATCAATACTGATAAAATGAGAACGTATACTGTATAAGTTAAAAAATAATTCATAGTTTTCTGTGCCTATCTGGTAATATAAATGATAAGTGATGATTTATAAATGATATTATCTGTTATCTACGCTTATAAATCATCATTTTTACTATTAGTTTATGGTTTGGTGCAATTGTTACAAACTAAAGTCCTAAAACATCGTTCATGGTAAAGTTTCCTTTTTTGTCTTTGATCCATTCTGCAGCCACTACTGCTCCAAGTGCAAAGCCGTCTCTGTTGAAAGCAGTGTGTTTTATTTCAATTTCGTCGACTTCACTTTTGTAATAAACGCTGTGGGTACCTGGAACTTCGTCTTCACGTATAGCAAAAATACCGAGTTCCTGGCCCTGGGTTTCCTCCAGTTTCCACGCATTAAATTTAGGATTATTTTTAATGATTCCTTCGGCGATAGAAATAGCGGTTCCGCTGGGTGCATCTTTTTTATGGATATGGTGAATTTCTTCAAGCTGGCATGAGTATTCATCCACATTTTTCATGATCTCGGCTACTTTTTCGTTAAGAGCAAAGAATAAATTGACGCCTAAACTGAAATTTGAACCGTATAAGAAGGCTGTATCATTATCTACAGCAATTGTTTCAATTTCATATTTTTTATCCAGCCAGCCTGTTGTACCACAGATGACCGGAACTTTATTTTCAAGACAGGCTTTAATATTGTCGTAAGCGACTTCCGGCAGTGAAAATTCAATAGCAACGTCCGGATTATTCAGATTTTCGGTTGTTGGAGTTTCTTTGAGACGTGCCACGATCTCGTGACCTCTTTTCTGTGCGATCTCATCTATGATCTTCCCCATTTTTCCGTATCCAACTAATGCTATTCTCATGTGATATCTATATTTATTTTGGTATCATGAATCTTACGGATTCTGATGATCTTTATTAAATGTTGTTTTAAAATCTATAACTTAAACTCAGGCCAGTTTTCGGAGCTGCATATCCGTACTGATCCTGTATAACCGTTGGATTGAAGGTAAGATCAGGGTCATGGCGGCTTTCATAAAGATGGGCATCTACTACGGCATCTACAATATTAAGAATGTAAATAAGACTGGTAATGGCAATAGCATAATCTCTTTGCCTTTTGTACCTGTCCTGAGCATTCCCAAAAGCTTTTTTATCAAGCCACGGATGACTGTCTACAAATTCATTGGGTGTACCGTTAAGCTTTGCTACGTAATATTCACGGTATTTTTTGTACTGGTTATTGCTCCAGATCGTGTATCCAATACCGGCTCCTACCGCTCCCCAGACAATAGGGATTTTGATGTATCTCTTGTTATAATACTGTCCCAGACCCGGAAATACTGCAGAATACAGCCCGGCTCTTGTAGGATTCAGCTTGATGGTTTTCTTTGTGGGGCCATTTGCATTTTCAAGATCTTCTACGATCTTAGCTTCTGTTTTTACAGATTTTGTAGGTTTTACCGTATTAATAACAGCAACACTGTCCTTCGGAAGAGGACCAATACGAATGGTGTCGCCCGGGGTTACCTGCGAATAAGCGAAAGCAAAAGTGCACAAAAGAAAAGTGAAAAATATTTTCTTCATTATTTAATATGGGATAAAATATATTCCAGCTCTTCTTCATTTTTGAAGTCCAGGACAATTTTACCTTTTTTACCGTTTCCGGAAGTTTTGATCTCTACTTTTACGTCTAAAATATCAGCGATTGTTTTTTGAGCTCTTTTATAGTTGTTATTGAGCTCAGTAGTTACTTTTTTCGCTGCTGGTGATTTAGGGTTCTTCAATGCTGTTGCCGCTTGTTCAGCCTGGCGTACATTGAGTTTTTCTTTGATAATCAGATCAAATAAGATTTGCTGATACTCTTCATTCTCAAGGCTGATAATTGCCCTTCCGTGTCCTGCAGAGATTTCACCGCTTCTGATGGCATTCTGAATATCAGGATTCAGTCTTAGTAATCTGATAGAATTGGTAATAGTACTCCTATCTTTTCCTACTCTTTGGCTCAGATTTTCCTGGGTAAGGCCGATCTCATCCAAAAGCCTCTGGTAGGTAAGAGCGATTTCAATTGCATCAAGATCTTCTCTCTGAATATTTTCAACAAGAGCCATCTCAAGAAGCTCCTGGTCATTTACTAAACGGATATAAGCAGGAATGGTAGGAAGTCCGGCAATTTTACTTGCACGGTAACGTCTTTCTCCTGATATGATCTCGAATTTCTCACCATCTTTTCTTAAGGTAACCGGCTGGATCACGCCTAAGTTTTTGATGGAAAGGGCAAGCTCGTTCAGTGCTTTCTCGTCAAAATAAGTTCTCGGCTGGGTAGGATTGGGATAGATATCTTCAAGGGCTACCTCTACGATATTCCCTACAAACTTATCTGCACCCTCATCGGTAGCGGAGTTGATGCTCGCCTTGGATTCAGCACTTAAAATAGCGCCTAAACCTCGTCCCATAGCTCTTTTTTTGTCCTTCATAGATATAATTGATAAATGCTGATTGATAAGTGATGCTTTACACCACTATCCACCATTTATTATTAAATTAATTTTTTACTAAATTTTCGTTTTTCAACAGAACTTCTTCTGCCAGCTGAATATACTGTATAGCTCCTTTACTTTCTGCATCATAATTAAGAATACTTTCTCCGAAACTTGGAGCTTCACTTAGTCTGACGTTTCTGCTGATGATGGTTTCAAAAACCATGTCGGGGAAATGAGAATTCACTTCTTCCACAACCTGGTTAGACAATCTTAATCTGCTGTCGTACATGGTAAGAAGAAGACCTTCAATCCCTAAATCTTTATTATGAATCTTCTGTACATTTTTCACAGTGTTCAAAAGCTTGCCTAATCCTTCCAATGCAAAATACTCACACTGAATCGGGATAATCACAGAATCTGCCGCAGTAAGTGCATTCACTGTTATAAGTCCTAAACTGGGTGCGCAGTCAATAATAATATAATCATAATCATCTCTCACCTCTGCCAATGCTTTCTTCAGCATATACTCACGGTTTTCTTTATCCACGAGCTCAATTTCCGCTGCTACCAGATCAATATGTGAAGGGATGATATCCAGATTGGGAGAAGCAGTTCTTTTGATACAAGATCTTGTCTCTGCACTGTGCTCCAATAGATTATACGTTGAGTACTGAACATCTTCCACTCCAAGACCGGAAGTAGCATTTGCCTGTGGATCAGCATCAATAATCAGTATTTTTTTTTCCAATACCCCTAATGCTGCCGCCAGATTTACTGCTGTGGTTGTTTTTCCAACTCCTCCTTTTTGATTAGCGATACCTATGATTTTTGCCATTATTAGAACTTTAGGTTTCAAAAATACACTTTTTTCTTTGCTATCCATGAGTGGAGAAATCCAAAATCAAGTTAAAATATTGTTAATAAGCAATTTAAGAATTAAAAAAATTATCCACAAAAAAAATTCTTTGTGGATAACTATCAAGATTTGTTTTTTATCTTACTTATTCAAAGTTCATCGTGATTGGAAATTTGAAATAACTTCTTACGTTTTCACCCTGTTTGTTTTTAGCTGGTTTCCATGTTCCGCCAATGCTTTTAATGGCTCTCATAGCTTCTTTATTAAATTCAGCATCTGCCCCGTTCGCTTTGATTCCGGAAATAGTTCCATCTTTTTCTACTACAAAAGTAATCACGGTTCTCATAGTATCTCCCTGCCCTTCAAAACCTGATGAATCAAATTTATTGATCATTTTATTTCTGAATGAATCAATTCCTCCAGAAAATGCAGCCTCAGCGCTTAATTCTCCGGCAGCTGCAATGTGATTATCAGGAACCGGAGCTGGTGGGGTTGGTGGAACATAAGGAACGGCAGGACCCGGGCCAGCTTGAGGCGGAGCTGAATGATAGCTAGTTTTCGCAATTAATCCATCATTATTATTTTCTGTTCCAGCTACTGCCCCTTCAATTTTCTCTACCACTTTCTCATGAGTTACTTCTGCCTTAGGCTCTGGCAGCCTTTTATCAATAGTTTTAACCTTTTCAGGTAGGACAACAGTCTTTTCAATCTGCAAAGGCGGTTTTTCTATTTGATCGACCTTTTTTAGCTTAATAACTAGTGGAGGTCCATCTACAGGTACATGTACAGAGGGTTCAGTTCTGAATGCTGAAATGATAAGCGGCGTTATTGAAACAGCGGCCAATAGACTCACGCCCACAAACAATGCTTTGGTTAATATTCTATCCGATTCATTTCTTAATGCATAGGCACCGTATTCTTTGTTTCGGTGCTCAAAAAGGATTTCGTTGAAACGAAATTCCTGATTTTGGTTTAGGTGTTTCATCACTATTAAATATTTAAACTGTTAAAATAGGTGATTATTAGTTTTATGTGTCCTTATCGATAAGTAATGATTGGATATCAAAATATCTGCCAAAATTTTATTAAAATGTTAACATTTTGAAATTAATGATGATAATATTAAAATTTTAACATTATTACACCTTACAAATCTTCAAAATGAAGCATCTATTCATTTCGATTTTCGCAAAAAAGCTGATAGTATTTATAAAATAGGTACCATAAAATAAAAAGAAATGAAAATTACATTTTAAAATGGATGAATATTTATAAATTTGTATTTTACAATTATGATAAACCACCCCGTCAAAAATTCTTTGAATTTTCGCCACCCTCCAACGGAGAGGGAATATCGAACCGACGAATATTTGGCGAATGCTTTTTAATTGCGGGATTTTTGTTTAAGCAAATTTAAACACAGTCTTTTATTATCATTAATGGGGCTAAATTGAAGAAGAATTCAACTGCGAGAATTGCAGTTTTTTGGCAAAAGAGCAACATTTTAAAAGTCAATTTCTTATAAAATAATACTTAAAATTTACTTCCTGACAATCAATACGTTATATTTATTATTTTTTAACATTAGTTTAACATTTTTGCTTATCTTTGCTTTTCGTCAAACAATTAAGGATGTCTTTATACCAAAAAATTGCAGAAAAACTACAATATATAAGTCCGAGTTTTTATAAGAAAAGATATTTTAAGAATTTAAACAATCTTACTCAAGATAATTTTTCGGGCCGGAATGTAGAACCGGAACTGGTATGGATCAAGGAGTACCTTCCCAACAGTGCTGTAATTCTGGACATCGGAGCCAATGTTGGAACTTTTCTTTATCAGCTGGAGAACAAGCTGAATCATGAAAATATTTATGGTTTTGAACCGAACAAAAAGCTCTATCATCGTTTGAAAAGACTTTTTCCAAGAATGAGGGTATTACCCTTAGCGCTTTCTGATGAAAACACGACAGCTGAATTTAAGATCCCGATGATCAACGGCAGACTGATTGCTTCCCGCGGTACCTTGAATACTTCCTATAAAGAAAAAGGAGAAGAAAAGAGCTACACAGAAAAGGTAAAGGTGATCAAACTGGATGACTGGGCCGCCATAGAACATTTCAGCAGGCTGGATTTCATCAAAATAGATGTGGAAGGAAACGAAATGAAAACACTGTACGGCGCCAAGAAGATCATCAAGCAATTTCTTCCGACACTGATGGTTGAAATGGAACAAAGACACCACGAAAATCCTATATGGAACGACATTTCTGAAGTGAAAAGCTGGGGATACGACGCCCGATATCTTAACCGTGAAAGTTTTAAGCTGGAACTTCTGACTGAAGAGATCCTGATACGCAATACAAACGATGAAAAAAATAAGACGAGCTATATCAACAATATTATTTTCACGCCAAAAAACCATTAAAAGAACATTATGAGTGTAGTAGCGAGACAAGGCTTCAAATATTCCATCATAGGTTATATTGGTTTTCTGCTGGGTACCATATCCGCCATTTTTATTTTTCCTTACAATTTTGAGTTTTATGGAAAGCTGCGCTATATTCTTCCTGCAGCAGAAATGCTGGTACCTGCAGTGGTACTGGGTATCTCCTACTCGAACGTAAAGTTTTTTCAGAGGGTAGAAAGGGATGGTAAAAACCAGAACATGCTGTCATTATCTCTGCTTACGATCTTTATTAATTTTATCATTTTTACAGGTATCTTTTTTATCCTTCCTTATATTTTTCCAAAATTCAAACACACGGAAGCATGGAAGCTGAAAGAAATGATTCTTCCACTGATCCTTATTCTTTCGCTCTGTGCCATTTTCAACAAGTATACATCTAATTACAAACGAATTGTAGTCTCTAATATTTTTGACAACCTTTTCCCTAAAATAGCTAATCTTGGAGCTTTTTGTCTCTATGCCTATTTTTTACTGTCCCAAAAAATTGCTTTTGCTTTCTTCTTCGGTATTTTTGCTTTAATGCTTTTCGGATATATTTATTATACTAATAAGCTTGAAAAGATTCAGCTGGATTTTAATACGGATTACTTTAAGAAAGATAAGTTCTGGAAAGAGTTTTTCAATTACAGTTTTTTTGGATTTTTGGGAACTTTTGGAAATTATTTAGCGATCAACAGTTTTATGATCGGTGAATTCCTGGGAATGGAGGAAGTAGGAATTTACTCTGTTCTTTATGCATTAATCTCATTGATTTCTATTCCTCAGCTTGGGCTGTTTAATATTTCTGCGCCGATCATCAATAAGACATTGGCTGACGGTGATATGGAGGAGCTGGACCGGTTTCACAAGAAGACTTCTTTATCTTTATATTTTCTGGGTGCTGTTCTTTTTTCATGTATCATGGTAGGATTTCCTTATCTGACGCAATTCATGCCTAAGAACGGAACTATGCTCCGGGAATATGAGCCTGTGGTATGGATCTGGGGTTCTGCCGTTCTGATCGATCTGGCGACAGGTTTTAATGGAAATATTATTTCGCTTTCCAAATATTACAGATTTAATATTCTGATCATGCTTCTCCTGGCAGGTCTTACAGTGGGACTGAATTATTATTTTATTAAAAATACAGATCTAAAACTAATCGGAATCGCTTTATCTACGGCAATTTCATTAACCACTTATAATGTTATTAAGATCGCTTTCAACTACTTTGTTTTCAAGGTTTCTCCTTTGAGCATCGAAATGATCTTTGTTTCTATTATCTGTACTTTAGCGATTACTGTAGCCATTGTACTCCCTAATTTCAACAATAACCTGATCAACCTGATTTACAAACCGGCTGTTGTTTTATTACTGATCTATATTGGTAATTATTTCACAAAAGTATTTCCACTTGAGGATTATCTGAACGCAAAATTTATCAAGAGTATTTTTAAATTTAAATAGAAGTTAAGCGCTCAAGAAGTTCTTCCAGTTTTCTAAGAACTGTATTTTTGCTGTAATTTTTCTGGAAATCAAAACGGTTTTTTTTAAGCGTTTTAAACTGTTCTATGATATGTTCTTTCTCAGGGACAATAAATTCTAATTTTGAAGGATAATTCTTCGGAAAAACAGCTGTTTTACCATATTTGATGGCATCCCCCAGGTTTCCGGTCATTTTGGTTACCCCATATATTTCTTCCCTGCTGAAGAATTGCGCTTTATTCCGGACAGGGCACCACAGAACATCAGCTTTCTGCATTTCTTTTTCAAAATCAGCATTTGAAACCCTTTCTGAAAAATACCGCACAGAAATATTTTCAGGAAGCTTCTGTGAAAGCTTTTCCAAATGTTTCAACTCATCATCTTTTGCTTTTCCGAGAAATATAAATTCACATTTTTCTTCAGTTTTTAAATTTTCAATGGTTTTAAAAACATACTGATAATCTCTTCTTTTTTGAGAAACCCCACCAGGAATAACAATAACAAGGTTTTTATTCTCCGGCTGTTCAAAATTTTCACTGTAAAATAAAGGCAAAAATTGATAAGGCACCGACGCGAGTTCTTCATCCAGCACCAAAAGACTTTTAGCATTCCGGTAAGCCTTTGATGTATAAAACAATCCTTCTTTCCACCAAAGCTTCAGCCGGTAAATAATGTCGCCCTTAAAAATACTCCTCATCAAAGCACCCTTTGAAGCTACAGAAAAATTGATATTGTGAACAATTACGGCTGTAGTATACTTTTGAGTCAACGCATGAAAAGTATTAAAATACCGGTGAACGGTCCCGATAATGATGAGATCATAGGTCTTCAATTTCAGCTGCTCCAGAATCATGGAGCTGTCAGATAAAAACACCGTTTCTCCATTCTCACTTACCAAATCTTTAATCTTTTTGGAAAAATAATAATCTACGGTAAAACCCGAGGAGTCGTTCATAATATCCATGAAAGCCTGCGCAATTTCGGCGTGGGTATCTATTTCTATGTAGGCTATTTTTTTCAATTAGAGATTAGAGATTAGAGATTAGAGATTAGAGATTAGAGATTAGAGATTAGAGATTAGAGATTAGAGATTAGAGATTAGCAAAGGTAAAATGTAACTGATTCTTTTTTTACATTTTCAGCCACTTCTTCTTCAGCATTTCCCAACGTTTGTTATTGATCGATTTCTGTTCGTCTTTTGAAATCTTGAGTTCAAGCTTTTCTGATCTACAAGTCTCGTAAGCTTTGATAATGTTGAAGAAAAAAGACACAGACTTGATTTTTGCAGCTTCTTTTGAAGAGGCAATATAAGCTAGAAACCTGTTCAATCCTAAAAAGTAAAAATACCTGCCGTAATAATCTGCCGGCCTGATGGTATAATCGGCACCTTTCACTTTGATCAGCTTTACCTGGAGTTCAGGAAGGACAATTTCTTTCCATCCTAAATCTTCCAGCAATATAGAATCAATATTATCCCAACCCAATGTTTCTCTTAAACCTCCTATCTGCAGAAAACATTCTTTGCGATAAGCTTTCATAGGGCCTCTCACGTGATGTTTATTTGAATTCCCTTCATACACCCAGTTGCTCTCCTTTTCTACATACAGCAATCCGCCAACAAGTCCAAATTCAGGGTTATTTTTAAAAGCACTTTCCACTGTTTCCAAATAGTTTTCAGGAAGAATAATATCAGCATCAAATTTACAGATGATATCAAATTCATCAATATCCTGGATTTTCAATCCGTTTTTGAATGCATTCACCACTTTAGAACCCGGCTGATGGGCAGATTTCTGAAGATCTACTGTTTGAAAACGTGAATCACGATCTGTATATTTCCTGATCACTTCTGCAGTTCTGTCTGTGGAACCGTCATTAACAACTACAGTCTTGAAATCTTTGAAGCTCTGCTGCTGTAAAGAATCCAGTGTGAATGGAAGATTTTCCTCTTCGTTATGGGCAGGAATGATGATTAAGAACCTCAAGCGATTGAATTATGAGTTATGATAGGTAATGAGTAATTAGCAATAAAAATAGGCGATCATTAATCCTGAATGAAATCATCACCCATTATTGATCAATGATCGCCTATGTTTTTATTTGTTGTGTGGCTTCAGCATGTTTTTAGGATCAAGAATTTCATCTAATTTTTCCTGGGAAAGAATTCCTTTTTCCAAAACAAGATTATAAACACTGTTTCCGGTTTCTAAAGCTTCTTTTGCAATCTCCGTCGATTTCTTGTACCCGATATACGGGTTAAGAGCTGTTACGATACCGATGCTGTGTTTTACCATATTCAGGCAGATTTCTTTATTTGCTGTAATTCCTACGATACATTTATCACGAAGCGTATCCAGGGCGTTACAAAGGAAATTAATATTTTCCATGATGGCGTGTGAAAGGACAGGTTCCATGACATTAAGCTGCAGCTGGCCTGCTTCCGCAGCAAAGGTTACAGTAAGATCATTTCCAAATACTTTAAAGCATACCTGATTCACGACTTCCGGAATAACAGGATTTACTTTTCCAGGCATAATAGATGACCCCGGCTGCATTGGAGGAAGGTTGATCTCAAACAATCCGGCTCTGGGACCTGAAGAAAGCAGTCTCAAATCATTACAGATTTTTGAAAGCTTCACTGCAAGACGTTTTGTAGCCGAAGAATAGATGACATATGAGCCTGTATCCGGTGTGGCCTCAACAAGATTCGGTGCAGAAACAACCGAAAAACCTGTGATCTGAGCAAGATTTTTAGCACAAAGTGTAGCATATCCTATCGGAGCATTGATTCCTGTTCCGATGGCAGTAGCTCCCATATTGACTTCAACAAAAAGATTCGCGTTGTTGTTTAATTTGGAAATATCCTCTTCCAAAGTAGCAGCATACGCTTCAAATTCCTGTCCTAATGTCATTGGAACAGCATCCTGAAGCTGGGTACGCCCCATTTTGATCACATCGTGAAATTCGCCGCCTTTTGCACGGAAAGCTTCAACAATTTTCTCAAGTCTTTCAACAAGACCGATATTCATGTGCAGCAATCCCATTTTAATGGCTGTAGGATAGGCATCGTTGGTCGATTGAGAAAGATTGACATGATCATTGGGTGAACAGAATTCGTACTCTCCTTTATTTTTTCCTAATTTTTCTAAAACGATATTAGCGATCACCTCGTTCGCATTCATATTGATTGAGGTTCCGGCTCCTCCCTGGATCATATCCACAGGAAACTGATCGTGATACTTCCCTCCTGCTATTTCATCACATGCTTCTGCTATTTTGAAGTAAAGAGTCTCCTCTAGTAAACCTAATTCATAATTCGTTTTTGCTGCTGCTTTTTTTACGAAAGCCAGACCTTTGATAAAGTCCGGGTAGGAAGACAGAAGCTGTCCCGAAATTTTGAAGTTATCGATCGCTCTCTGCGTCTGTACTCCGTAATAAGCATCTATAGGTACATTTAACTCTCCTAAAAGATCACTCTCTTTTCTGAAATTTTCCATTACAGATATTTTAACTGTTTTTATTTTTTAAATATAGCAAAAACGCATCTGAACCGATGCGTTTTAATTCTTATTTCGCTGGATATTTTTGATTTAAAGCCTGAAGGACCGCCCAAGTTTCAGCATCCATAATCCCGTCATAATTCTGTGGACGGAAATGGTACTGAAAGGCCTCGATTGTTTTTTTCGTTGCATCATCCCATTTACCGCTCAGATCCAGATAATATCCGAATTTCTGCAATGCAGTCTGGATTAAGAAGATAAAGGAAGGATCATTATACCTGATAGGGACATCTTCCTGTGCTACAGCAAAGAAATTCTGCTTGGTAGTTTCATCATACCACATTCCAAGCTGGTATTCATCATAGAGCTTTTTCCATGGAAACATGGGTCCCGGATCCTGCTTTCTTGTAGGTGCAATATCGGAATGGGCAAGAACATTGGTGGCCGGAATCTGATATCGGGTTGCAATATCTTTAGCAAGCGCAGCCACTTTTTTTACCTGATCCTCACTGAAAGGGGCAAATATTCTTTTTCCGGTAGCATCTGCTGTATATCCTGCATTAACGATCTCAATACCGATAGAGTTATCATTAAGGTTTTTATCATTTCTCCAGGCACTTACTCCGGCATGATAGGAACGTTTATTCTCGTCCACCAGCTGGTAGATCTCATTATCTCCGGTATTATTGACCAGATAATGTGCACTTACACCCTGCTGGGTAAGAACCGTAATGGATTTATCATCAGGAAGTGCAGTATAATGCAGTATAAGATATCGCTGTCTGAAGTTCTGTGCAATGGCTGGAAAATAAGTCTTTACGACTTTATATCCCGGCACTTTTGCAGAAACAATAGATCCATAGCTTGCAGTATTGTCATTTTTTGCCGGATCAGCAAGATTGGTTGTAAAAAACTCCACTCCATGTTCGTTGGTAATTTTTGGTTTCGGAGTTTCGGCAACCGGAGTTTTAACTGCGGGTTTGGCCTGTGATACCGGGGCTTTCGGCTTGTATGTATTTTTTTTTACATTTTGTTGGGAAGTACATGAAAAAACAAAAGTACTTAATCCGATGATATATAATGTCTTACGCATCAGTTTAATTTTTTAATCATTTATCACCTCAAAAATACACAAATTTTTCTTGAATTTTATTTGGTAAATAAAGAAATCTATTCTATATTTGCACTCGCAATAACGGAACAACGATCATTAAAAAATAAGATAAAAGGAGGGTTGCCAGAGTGGTTAATGGAGCAGTTTGCTAAACTGTCGACGTGCAAGCGTCGCAAGGGTTCGAATCCCTTACCCTCCGCATTTCTTTTTCTTACAATATATTCTTCGGGGCGTAGCGTAGTCCGGTCATCGCGCCTGGTTTGGGACCAGGAGGTCGCAGGTTCGAATCCTGCCGCCCCGACAGTTTTATTAATTTTCTCAAAATTATTTAATGGGTGCGTAGCTCAGCTGGATAGAGCATCTGCCTTCTAAGCAGACGGTCAAAGGTTCGAATCCTTTCGCGCTCACTACCTGAAAATCAAGTCTTTACAGCAATGTAGAGACTTTTTTATTTTTACTAAGGTCAGGTCTAGGGTCAGGTATTTTAGTAAACAGTAGTAAAAAGAATCTAAAATTATCTTAATAAAAATTAAACTCTTCCTACCCTTTCAACAACACATCAAGCAAAATTTACTTCTATAGAATTCCCTAAAAAATCAAATTATTTTTTTTCTTCCATAGACCATAGAAAATCTTAAAAATTCTAATGGGGGGATTACCAAAAACTAAAAATGAAGGGGGAGTTGTATTCCATATAGGTAACTTTGTGGGATATTTAATTTTGAAATCCATTAAAATACAAGCACTATTTTTTAAGAATTTTAAATATAGTATTTTTACCTATTGCATCACTTAAATAATTAACTTACAATTGCTCTATAAAAAATAACAAATCACTTACTTCTAATGGCAACATCTTTAAATTATTATTTAAAACAATTATCATCTAATTATTACTTAAAAAATGATTCAGAAGAGTTAAAAAGAATCAATAGTTCAATTGAAAATCTTTTTAAGAACCTTGATAAAGATTTAGAATATCTGATGAAAAAACGCTTTATTTTCGGTTCTTTTGATAGAGATACTATCTTACCTAGAAAATATGATTCAAATTCAGATATTGATATAATGGTTGTTTTTAATCATACAGAATATGAGAGAACACCAGAAACATATAGAAATTGGTTAAAACATTTTGCTGATAAATATTATAAAGACAGATATGGTTCAGAAGTAATAAAAACGTTTCCGACTGTAACATTAAAGTTGAATAATATAAAATATGATTTGGTTCCAGCAAAAGAAGAAATAACATTTTACTCATCACAATTATATATTCCAGGAGAATATGGTTGGGTTTCTACAAATCCAAACGATGTGAAAGATAATTTAATAAATGTCAACAAAAAGTATGATTATATAGTAAGACCTATTATTAGATTATTAAAAGCTTGGAATAGTAAAGTAGGAAATCCATTAAGTTCATATGATTTAGAATTACAAATAACTCAAATGAATTTTTTTAATGATGATATAGAAAAGGGGTTTTTTTGGGCTGGAAGAAGATTAAACATCCCTTATGGAGCAGCAAAATGGAAAAAAGATGAACTTAATAAATTATCATCAATAATATCTCAAATTGAAACTTATTTAGAAAACGATAATTCTTTGCAAGCAATAATTGAAATACATAAAATTTTACCATATTCTTAACTTCCTAATACAGGACTTTTGTCATATCTTAGGGAGCAGGCATATAAATTGACTATCAAAGAAACAATTATGACATGAACCAGAAGCACACGAAGATTTCGAAAAATTAGATTATGAATAGAATAGTTCCTCACAAAATTAATTATGATACAACAAGCTTAATAACTAAATTTCAATTTTGGTTAATGATATTAGGAACAGTTGCATCTTTAGTTACAATTGTATTAATTTTGCCCGAATGCATTAAAGCGTTTGTGGATATAATTATTTGTATTATTTCAATAATATATTTTATTTTAGAAATAATTTTCAGTAGCTTTTTTATTAAAGCTGAACAATCACGTATAGATGATTATATAGACAATGCTCTCAATTCTCAGCTATCTGATGAAAATTCAGAAAATTATTATACTAATGAAGAAATACAAAAAAGTATTTATAAACTAGGTGTTAACGGATATGAAAATGCTTTTTTTTCAAAAAATGTTGTAAAAGCAATGATAAAAAAGCAATTACCATTGTTTATATGCGTACTTATAATATATTTAGCTTCCATTTTTTTTATAGAAAAGGAATTACTAATAAAAATTTTTCAACTAATACTACCCATTTACATTATCAAAGAATTTATAAAGATATACTCATTTAATTCTAGATTACAAATTGTTTTAGATTTTTATAAGAAAATATTTACTACTGTGAAACTAGAAGATAGAGACCCTTTAATAATTAATAATATAATTTCGTATGAAAAATTAATATCCTCTTATAATATGCAGCTTGATTCAAAAATATTCCATAAACTAAACGATGATTCATCACAAAAATGGATTAATTTAAAAAACCGTTATAACATCAAGTAAATATTAATTAAACCCATTACAGCATTACATAATAGCAATATATTCGTAAAGGTTGGATGTATCTTAGAAACAATACTATTGCTCATAAAAATACCAGTTCTTTAGAGTTGTATGAACATATTTATAATATAGAACATGAAAAAATATATAATCTGTCCATGGAGCTGAAAATTTTATACACAGAATTTAATAATTTAACTACTCAAATAATCTATTCGATTATAGATTTTATTAAGAAGAAATAACGATGATGCAAGAATTAATAAATCACTATGATAAATTAATTTTAGGGATAGATAAAAATATTAAAGGTTTAAAAATTTATCCTGAAATATTAAATGAAGAAAGAAATCATAAATTTCACTTTATTCTTAATAAAATATTGCATAACTCACTTGTAGTTAGTGACATCCTATTGGGTTTAAAGTACTTAGATTTAAGTAATGTTTTAAATAACGGTATTGAAAGAGCTTACTTTGCAAGGATTGTTGCCCTTAATTCATATGAAATACTAATTAACTCTGGTAGGCTCACTGGGAATAAAGATGTTAAAGAAATTCTGAAACAAATAAATGATAATGAAATAGATGAAGAACTTAAACAACTTAAAATTAAAATACAAGCCCTGAAAGATGAGGAAAGATATTTGAAAGAAATCAGGACAAATATTATTGCTCACAAAGATGAAAACCCATTTACACAAATACAAGTTTTTCAGGATTTAGACCCTAAGAGAATATTTATAACTGGAAATAGTATTTTTAATTTACATCTGGAATTAAATAATTTCTTTTTGAAAATCCTTAATGAAATTCCGAATTTAGATAAAACATAATTTCTTCAATAGAAAAAAAAGAAAGTTCTCAACATATAATTTTTATAATAACTTTAAATTGTGTTTTAATGTGACAAGTTTTGTCGTTACCCTATTATACATTTGGAGAAAATTAATTGAGTATGAACAATAAATTAAAATGGAAAACCTTAATTTATGAGAATAAAGAAAAAGGCCTTAAGCTTAATTTTTAAAGCTTTAACAAAAGCATAATTGAATCTGCCATTTAATTAGTAATTGAGCAAATAACAGAAATTAAATATTTTTTTATCGTAATAATTATTTGAGGTTTTACTCTTATCTTAGCTTATAAATGAATATCATTTTAATATATCAAATGATTAAAATGTATATTTGTGAAAAAGTGATATATAATTTATAGAATTATTGATGGATTTGCTACACCAAGAACATATTAATAAAATAGAAAATTGTCCTCTTCAGAGTCAAATTGGAGAATTAAAACTTTATAGATGGGTTAACAAAGACAAGTTACTTGATTCATTTATTCCTATTGGAATTAGACCTAAACATAGTACTACTTGTTTAGCTTGGGGGCTTTCAACTTTCAATAGTAAAGATTCAGCAATTCAGGAACTTAATAACTTATCAAAGAGCATACGAAGAAAGTATAATGCAATTGCTTGGTGCAGTATAAAAGATGATGATGGTATAAAGCATCAGTCAGGCAATAAAAGACATCATTATACTTTTTACCCTAAAAGTAATTTTGATTTAATTAATAACTTTCAAGTTATAGAAGATGAAAACTAATTCTCACATTGATTTATCAATATTTGAAAAAATAGAAGATATTATCTTTTTAGATGAACCAATTCTTTCCCATTTAAAATTGAATGGAAAAGACTATCTTTTATATCTTGTAGAGAATTTAGATAATTCTGATATTTTTATTCTTTTTGATATAGATGAAGATGACATTTTCAAATACCTTACAAAAGGAATCTCTTTAAGAGAGATAATAATTAGAAAAAATATTCTTTTACTCCTTGAAAGGGATTTTGAAGGAGATGTTATTGATAATTGGTCAATAATGACTACATCTGTCTCTGAAGACTACTTACCTGACACTGATTCTTTTTTAGAGTACGAACCATTGGAAAACTCCTATTATTATGAAAAAATAAACGCATATAATCAAAAGCTATACTTACATGATTTAAGGAAAAATGCTTTTTATATAAAATTCTCAACTAATGATAGAAAGTATGGAGATACAATAGGGCTAAGAGAGTTAACAAATACATTATTGAAAAATTTATCAATATCATACAAGAATTTTGTTACGATAGATTTTGAAAAGAAATTTAGCAATATAATACCTGAAGAGAGGAAAAGGAATAGTGTGCTAAAATCGGTGTTTGAAGATACTGATTTGAGAATGGTTGACTTAAAATATGGTAGTTTTGAGATTGGTTTATCTACGGATAAATTGATGAAATCTCATATTGAGTTTAAAGAAGTAAAAGAATGGGCTAATGAGGTTGGAGATAACTATAAAAAAATAGTCTTAGATGACAATATTGATAGTACAGAAATAAAATCTTTATTAGATACATACTCTGATGAAGAACGAAACAGAATTTTTGACCCAGTTTTAAAGATTATCAAGAATCATAAATATGATTTAAAAGTAAAAGGTGCTAGAGAACAAAAATATAGTAACTTAGGCATTAATAAAATTAATGTTAGAGAACAGCTTGTTACGAAAAATATCTTAATGCAAGTAATGGAGGATGTTCCAAAACATTTGGAATTAATAACTGTCACTACAATAATTGATAAAAATAGTAAGAGAAAAACTATAAATCTTGAAGACACACTCTTTAGCTCAGTAAATTCTAGTGAATATGAATTAACCTATAACGATTTCAAAAAGTATGGATACGATAGTCTTTCTTTAGATGTACACATCCCTATTTCAATTGAGAATAATGATAGTCATATTTTATTGAAAGCAATCTATAATGAACAAACTTTTAATGTCACAGTTGACAATGATAAAATTGAAGAAGGCATAAGAAAATTAATTGATAAGATATACGAATATATTATTAATTTATAGCAGAAATTCCAATCTTCCTTTTGGATTAAATAAAACACTAAAAATCAATGATTTAATATTCAAACCATTAACTCTCTGTCATTACACTAATGTACATAACAAAAATTCCCTCTGAAATTGGAGGGAATTTCTCTTTTTAAAAACATAGTAAAGGTCTATGCTTGTTTTTTGATTTATAAAGAACTTCTTTCAGTAGTAACAGCTTTGTAATTTGGATAGATTTTGGTAAACTTTACTAACTCCTCAAAATACCTGTCATACCTCCTGTTCAACGAAACCATTTTTACAAGGTCTTTCATTTCACCATTAATCAACTCATCAAACCATTTTTCCACAGTGTTCCCCAAAAATCCCCCTAAGAGTTCCTTTAGATGAGGATTTATGAAATAATTAATACTGAATTGCCCTAATGTATTACAATTTAATTGTATCCTTGTAAAAGGAGTAACAAATTCCTCAACTCTCGAACAGTTACCCCAATGTCCAGTTTCAGTAAAATTACTCTCAATTCTTACTCTCAAATCCTCACCCTCTAAAAAGCCTTGAATTTGTATTAAAAACTCTTTTATGGTATTGAAGTATTGCTTTGTATTTTTATTTGATTTTTGAGCTTCTAAAGAAGCAAATCTAACAAGCCTTACATTATGGTATATATCTTCGTAAAAATTAGCAAACATTACTGGATTCAAATCAGGAATGTTAACTTTCATTTCCAAAAACTCAGAAACTATCAGTTTTTCAATATACTCACCGTTTGCAAAACCACATTTTCCAAGTGCTGTTTGGTTTTCCTGAATTTCAATACTAGTTGGATAAGCCTTTTTACGGTTTACATTTCCCTTTTTATCAACTCCGTTCCAAGCCAAATAATCTATTATCAGCATTTGAAAAGGTGAAGGACTGTAATAATGATACGATGAAACTGGTAAAATATCCCTTTCCTGTTCATCTATCGGAAACAGCCAGCTAAGAAATTTTAAATAGCTCTGTGTAAACATTCCGAAAACATTATTAATATTCATTTTCAGAAGAATTTATTGACAAAATACTTTCCCTTGCTTTACTTGCATCAGAGTAAGAATTAAACGTTTTAATCTCTCTTCCAATTATTTTTTTATAAATACTCTCCTTGCTAAGTCTTAGCTTTTTCTCTGCTTCATCTAATATTTTATATTTTTCATCCTCATTCATATCAGATGAAGTTTCAAATATATCAGTAGTCAAAACATATTCATTTGATGAACCACCAATAGTACTAACCACATCAAACCGTACAAAACTGTATGTAGCTGTTTGTGATTCATATTCTATTGGTTTTTCTTCATAAGTAGGTTGCTGGACATTAAGCTGCTGAGAATCAATCTGAGTACTATCATTAATCGTAGAATAATCAATTGTATCAATACTATTTGTATTTTGATTAGTATTTTCAATCTTTTCCAATTTGCCTTGACATGCCAATACTGTGGTAAATAAAATAATAGGGATAGTTTTTTTAATCATGGGTAACTTTTTAGATGTGATGAAGTTTGTTTTAGTGAATTGTTACTAAATTATTGTACATTGAATAATTGCCATAATAGCCCCGCTCTACCACCATAATTGTTTTTGATTTTGATTTACTTTCAAATTGAACTTTGTTTAGCTCATTTTTGTCTTTAAAGTAAATAATATAAAAAGTTGGTGATGACTTAAAGGGGTGTTCAATTTTAGAGATTTTAAAGATTGATTTATTTTCTATAAATAATTTATTATCAATATCAATTATTATTTTAATATTCTCATTTTTATCTCCAATGTATTTACCTTTTCTATATTCTGATGACTTTGAAGATGAGTAAATGAATTTTTGTGAGCTATACTTTATAAAAAACAAGCTAAACATGAGGAATAAATATTTTTTCATTACCTGTAGTTTTAATTATTCTTTATCTAAGGTTATATTACCCCACTGAATCTGTGTAGAACTTATTTTGTGAAATTTATAAGTTCCACCTGAAGTACCAGCAGTGATTGTGAAATTATAGTCTGTATCACTTATCACTTCATCTACTTTAGCTGTCTGATTTGAAGCAGCAGTTTGTGTTAGAATTGCTTTGTAACTTGTTCCATTCATTACATAAATAAAATCATCATTTGTAAATTTATAATAAGATGTATTACCTACTTTCCAAGAACCCTGAACCCATATAGGTGGATGGAAGTATTGAGTTGTTACTGGATTGTTCTGTTGTAATGAAGAGTCATCATCGTTATTAGAACAGCTAACGAAAAAAATAGCCACTATAACTACTAGAAATAAATGTTTCATATCAAATAATTTTTAATTGTTTTTAAAATTAATCTTAAATAACCCTAAACAATTATGGGTTACCATAAAGGCACAAAAAAAAGCAAGTGGGTTCTCACATGCTCTAGTCTTGTTGGCTCGGCAAAGCCATATCACATAAAACAGGATAGCCACTTGCCATATGACATGACAAGCGTGCTAAACTATTTGCATTTTGTGATAAGGTTGAATTTTGCCGATTCACAAGACAAAAGCAAAAGTTTACACTTTTATTTTTTCGTTGAAGTAGTGAGCAAAGATATTAATTCATTCTGAATGTTTAAAATCTATTTCTTGTAAAACATCCTTTTATATAGTTTCAGAATGAGAAAACTCCTTTTTATAGGAATTTCTTAATACTGGAACCCAACAAGGATAATTCCTTAGAATTTGCACAATCCTAAGCAGGAACAGTCACTAACTTTTGTATTTGTTTCTTAGCATTGAAAAACTGTTGAATGCCTTCAATTTCATTTCTATACTCTTCTATTAAAATTATGGGTAAATATTTATTTATGGTAGTTGGTGAAACTTTGGTCTCTTCCAAAATATCTTTTATTTTAAATTTTCTGCACTCACTCAATAAATCAGAAAAAGCATGACTAATCAATTGTTTTTTTTCTTCCCCTCTGCATTTGTTCAGGTAAGTTATAGCCAGTTTTTGCTTTTCTCCTTTCTGGAATTGTTTTTGTGGGTCAAATAAAAATCTCCTAGCTGCATTATTATAAGGTATAAATTCACTTCTTTTACCCAGAACAGTACTGCAAATAGTTTGTATTTCATCATTCTTCATTGGAACTATACAACAGGAACTATTTATTTTACTGATAAATCCAAAAAGCCTGTTATCTTGTAACTCTGGATTTAAAGCAATGATTTTAATAGCAATATTTGAAAGAATATGATTTCTTTGCCCTTCCTTGATAGTTTTAGGAATAACAACACTTGAATAATATAGTTTACCATCTTTTAAATCGCAGACTCCGTTTTCATCATAAACCCTGTCCTTTTCTGCTATTTTTTCCTGTAAATTATCATATCTGATTGGGGTATTTTCTCCATTCCATATATAACTATTAAATAATATATCTTTACTAATGGAATGGTGATTTTTTTTAACATCAGCATTATCAACACTAGAATAACAAGTACAATCAAAAGTATGTGCATTGGGATTATAGTAAACATTGGGGTCATAAGATAAAATATTTGCCCTAACCATATCACCAGCCTTATAATCAAAAGGGATATTCAATTGTCCTGCAATATCCGTAAATGCTTCCTTAAAGTTGTTTTTATTAACTCCCGAGACCTTAACAAGACAACCGTAGCCAGTACTACTTACACTTTTCCAGTATGCAGTAAAGTAATTTTTATTAAACTGAAAATCTAAATTATTATCAATATCATAGTAAATATAGCCTGTTGATTGAATAATATTTTTAATCCTTCGTTTACCATCGGTGGTAAAATTCCACAAAATGAGAGGCAACTGTTTTTTTATTGAATTAAACTCTGGTGTCCCTTTTTGTAAGGCTCTGAGTTTTTTAATTTCTTTTACTTCAGGTCTGGAACTATCTTTTATATAGTCAACTACTTGCTGAATTTTTTCAATGGTTTTTGTAGAATTTTTAGTAAAAAGGTTTGTGAAGATTTTGAACATTGTTTTATAGGTTTTAAAACAACGAACCATAGAAAGGCTGAGGTTTGAACATTTATATGTTCCGAATCTGGATTTACTCCTTGTAGCACCGTGCCCGAAGATCGGTTGCTGTTACTTTGGTTTAACTAAAGTACTTCTATGGATTCGTATTGGTTAAAATTTAATTTCTGAAAGATTTGTTTACGGAATTTATTTTAGGAACCTCTAAATTTCTTTTCTAAGTCATTTACTGAAAGCTTACCCCCTTTTATCCACTCATCAAGTTCCTGTTTTGAATACAGCACTTTCCCTTTTGTAGGATTATAAAACGGAATTTTACCCTCTGAATTCATTTTATAGAGGGTAGAAACTTTGTAGCCTAAATATTTTGCAGCTTCCTGAATAGTTAGAAAAGTCTTTCTAATAGATTGAGAATAATAGTGAGAATTTGATTTGTAATAGTTCATTTGTTGCATTTGCCCCATTTTGTTTTAATTTTTATTGTTATTATGGTGCAAGTATCCTAAAATTTTAAATCCTTAAAAATGCCTAAGCACAAAATAGGCAGAAAACAGGTATTAAAAATTTAGTTCTATTACATGTTTTGGAGGCTTTTCATCTCTGAAAAGAGTTTTTTGTACAGTATTGGCTGTAAAATCTTTAATACTTCCCTTGTATGTATATAAAAAGTTTTCTATTAGCCAGTTTTGAACTGTAGTTTTTGAATTAGAAATAATAATTTGCCTATTATAAAGCTCTTTTAAAAAGTAGGTCAGACAGATACCAGACTGATTAAATACAATTTTGCTTCTTGTACTGGTGCTTTCAGAATCCAATAGCTTTTTTAATAAAGACTGAGAATTCTCAGTAAAATAAGGCTTTAACGCGATAAATACTTTTTCTCTGAACTCCTCTTTAAAGCTCAGATTCAAGTTAAAATCCTTCAAAACTTCCTTTGTGAAATTTTCCTCTAATACAAATGCAGTAGAAGCAATATTTTCAGCATTAGATTCAGTTTTCTGAATTTCGTTTATATATGAATAATAGTTGAGTGTATTCTCACTTTTCAGGAATTCCAGCCTTTTAAGTAAAGATTGGTTAGCTAATGTAAGTTTTTGTTTTAATACAGAATTAGAATCCTCTAAATTGAGGCTTCCAATATTCTGAAACTTGACCGTTCCTAACACTGAATAATAAAGATATTTTATAAAAATTTCCTTTTCTACTTTCCTCAAATAATCCTCATATCTGGAAATTTTAAATTCAATACTATGTATAGGATACTTACTATTTAAGACCTTTTCAGAATAAAGTACCATTGGCAAAGAAAAAATTTCACCTTTCTTATTTCTAAAATTTAATTTTAGAAACAGTAGAATGTTTATAATAGAAAATGTTATTTCTTTTTCGAAATTTTTCAGTTCTAAATTTATAGAATTATTATTAAAATGGGTGATTTTCGGAGCAAATGGAAAACTTAACTTCCAGTTACTATAACTCTTTAACCCCCATTTTGAAAGGCTTAAAAGCACTTCAAAAAGCCTTTGTTTCTTTGATTTCAGGAATAGATTATACAATTCCTGATTAAGTCTTTCTGAAATATTATCAGTTTTGAAATTTTCAAAAAAATCTGCAAATTCTTTTTCAGTTTTTAATTTCGTTACTTCAAATGAAGCATTAAAGATTCTATGTATATCACTTAACATATTACGAAATTACAGAATTCCTTTAATAATTTCCTGTGTTTGTGAAGTTTGAAGTGATTTTATATATCCCTCTGTTGTTTTAACACTGTCATGCCCCAATAAATCTTTTATCACTTCAATAGGTACTTTAGTGTTATACAGCTTATTTGAGGCTGAATGTCTTGCAACATACGTGGTTAGATTACTCTCTATCTTAGCTAAAGTGGCTATTTTCTTTAAGTTATTGTTAAAAACTGTTATAAGCTTATTACCTCTATTAAAGATTCTATTATCTGTATCATGTCTTTTTAAAAGGTAAGGAAAAACATAATCATTGTTTTCCTTTGGATAATTATTAATCAGCTCTAAATAAGGTTCTATTTCTGGAAGTCTGGGAATTTCAATTAATTTACCCGTTTTGCTTCTGATGTACGAAATCTTATCCCTTTTAATATTAGAATATTTCAGCTTTATAACATCTTTAAAATTAATTCCCAGAGCATAATACGAAAACATAAAAGTAATATAAGACAGCTTCAAATCAGGGTATTTGTTATACTCAAACCCCTTTAGCTTTTCAATTTCATCATTTGATAAAGCTATAAGGCTCTGAGTCCTTTTTTGCTTGATTTTGATTGATGTAAAAGGGTTTCTGTCAGTAGCCAAACCCAATTCTTTTAATTCGTTGAATCTTGCTTTAAAACTCCTCATTCTGGTGCTACCATCGGAAGTACTTGTTTTCTTAACAAAATCGTGGAACTCTTTTACAAAGTCACCATCAATCTTATAAACAGGTAACCTCTTTCCTGAAAACCTGATTAAGAAATTCTTTGTATCACGAGTAACCTTACCATTGCCTGGGCTTTGTCTTTTTATGCATCCATCCAAAAACTCTATAAAATCTACATTCTCATTGACAGCTATTTTTTTCTCAGATTCAATCAATCTGGAATACTCATTTTTCACATCAATTGCCCAATATTCTTTGCCAGTAGCTTCGAGCTTGTTAATAATATCATTTAACTCTCCTTGAATTTTATTCAGGAAACTATTAATGTTTTTGTAATTGCTGTTATTTCTTTTAACAATGTTATTGGAAGTATCCCAGTCATTCTTATCAATATAGATTTTAGAGTATATTTCAGCAGATTTACCATCGTGGTACACTCTAAAAACAATAGGATAAAAACCCTCATTGTTAGGCTTTGTTTTTAATGCTCTTTTGATTGTTGCCATATCTTTTTATATTTAGGTCAGGTAAAGGTAAGGTCAGTTTTCAGGTCAGCTTTACAGTGCAAAAATAGTAAAAAGAATAGATATAAAAAATACAAAATAGATATATAATATACTATTTAAGAGATTTTTAGAATAACAAATCTAACTATATAAAAATTACAGCAGTCTGCCTTCTAAGCAGACGGTCTCAGGTTCGAATCCTGACGCGCTCACTTAATCACAATCAAGTCTTTACAGTAATGTAAGGACTTTTTTATTTTTACTTGGATACAATTGTTTGCTACGAAAAAAAACACAAATAATTCTTAATAACTGGTGTTTTTCTGCTATCAGACCTATTTTATGTAGTGAAGGCATCGAAAAAAAATGAAAATGGCAGATCATTTTAAAATGATCTGCCAACTGCTGTATGATCAGTACTATTTATACCCGATCTATTGCTCTAAAAATTCCAGTGCTTTATTCAGGAATACCTCATGGTTCTGATAGAAAGCAGCGTGTCCAGAGTCGGAGAATTCCAGGAGTACAGAATTTTCTAAGTTTTGCTTCATATTATAAGCATTTTGGATGGATATAGGCAGGTCTTTATCACCATGAATGATGAGAACAGGCTTTTTTATCATTTTTATCTCTTCCAGCGCACCTGCATCAGGTTGAGCCCATGCCAAAACAGCAGTAAACTGTGCAGCGGATGTAGCGTCGCTCAGAAGAAGATCTCTGTCGGTCGTACGTAAATACACCCTTGCAAAGGACGCTTTTCCCGCAGCAATGCTTTTATCTGAATCAGTAAAACCAAATTTTAAGTAAGATTCTTCCGAACTAAGCCCAGCTGTTCCAGCAATGATGCTGGGCAGGTTGGACAGACCAATTGCCCCTTTAGGCCCACTATCCGCTAAAATAATCTTGTTAATAAGCTCAGGTTCCGTCAAAACGATTCGCTGCGCTACAAAGCCTCCCATTGAAAATCCCATGATATTAACCTTTCCCAGCTTCAGTGCCTTAATGAAATCAATAGCATCGTTCGCCATTGCCTGCACAGTATTGGGAGTAGTTCCTTTTGAACTCGCAACCCCTTTATTATCGAATATGATGATTTTATATTGCTTTGCAAAGCCATCTGTGACTGCCGGATCCCAATCATCCATTGATCCTCCTGTTCCCGGCAATAATACTAAGGGGATGCCACCTTCCTTACCCCAACTACGGTAAGCAAAATAAGTTCCTTTGACATTGATAAACCTTGTTTTTGCATTGTTATGATTTACTGCCGGTGTTTCTTGCCCTGTTGGAAAATCATTATCTTCACTACAGGAGATTGTTACTGCTGAAAAAAGACTTGCACATATTGCACTTGCGATCGTAAATTTTCTGATTGCATTCATGATATTTTTTTTAATAATTATGAAGCAAACATATCGCATACTGCATTAGCATATAACCACAAAATGGTTCAACCGGACATTTCCAGTTATAAACCAGACATTTTATAGTTTGAAAAAAATAAGGGACTTTAAATTTCATTAGGAACAATTTCAAAATATATTATATTTATCAACAATTGATAAATTAACATACGTTTCATCATGTGACGGTTCTGGACTTGAGTCTTCAAAAATAAAAAACTGTTTCCAGCACGTATTTTATTTGTGACTATTAAAAATTTAAAAGCACCTCTAAGAGATGCTTTCTACTAATAAAATTCAGTATTGTAATACGATCTTTCTATTTTTTTATCATTTTAAATGGTTCTGTATTTCCCTTCTCAGTTTTACCCGAAATGATATACATTCCATTACTCAAACGTGATACATTGATATTTCCGTTATCCGCATCTACTCTATTCGTCAGTACTTTTTTTCCGGCTGCATCGTAAATATTGATTTCCTCCATTCTTTCATCACTTGTAAAATTCAGAACCTCTTTAGCTGGATTTGGATAATATTTAATTAATATTTTCGCCAGTTTTGAAATATCATGGGTACTTAAATCATCATTGCTTATTGTAACGCCATCTATTAATGTTGAATATCCCTGAGCATTTTCACATTCTATAGCTACCTGATAAATATTAGGAGGCATGCCGATATTTGCAAAATGAAACCAGGAAGCAAAAGGAGGCTGAAATCCCAACAATGTTATCCAGGGATCTGTAGCTGACATTCTGTAATAAATTCTAACCCAGTTTGCATTCCCATTCAGCTGTGGGTTAATAAGGTAAAAACTAATTTTTGGAGAAGTAAGACCAGCCGTATTAAATGGTGGACTCACCAGTTTTGTTTTATCTGCAGAAGAAGTATTGGCCGGAAAATTAGCAAATTTGGTTCCTTCAAAAGCGGTTACTCCTACACTTCCTGTAGTTGCAGTGGCAACAAAAGTCCAGTTTACATTGTTTGTTTCGTGTATTTGTGTCCAGCTAACTCTTGTTGGTGAACTATCTTCAAAAGTTTCCGTCCATGGAAATGCAGAAATCTGAGCATTAAAACCAATTGACGAAAACATCAATAAAAACACAAAAAACTGACGATTCATCATAATTTTAAAAAATAAATTTGTTCTCATTATTAAATAATTAAATATTAAATTCGCAACAAATATACCAATTAACAATAAAATAATCATAGTAATTAACAATTTATTAATATATATTGAAATTTTAAATAAATATCCAATAAAAAAACCACTATAAAAAATAGTGGTTATCATAATTTTAAATAAATCTTATCTTTATATTATTTTGAATTCTTCAATCGACTTATTGGTTATATTACCCTGCTTATTGAGGCCTCAATCCTTGTGGAATTAATTTTTTAAGCTTCAGTTTTTACTCAATCTACCTTTCAACATTTGAGTTATCATTATTTTCGTTTGTGGGTTATCTTCTTTTTACCCTTTTGATGACCTATTATTTTCTTATTAAAAACCATCTACTAACGAAAGTTCTTTTTGGGAAGTTCCTATTTTATATCTGTTTCTTTTACCAGAAGCTGATACAGATTTTCCAATTCTTTCGGAGGTATACCTGAATCAAAAGTTGAGGACTGGTAAACCTTACCGTTGACTGTAATGGATACAACAGAAGATAAAGCCCTATCAGTAAACCGTCCTTCTGAAGGAGCCTTTAATGAAGCTATTTTATCCAGATCAATAAGGTCTGTTTGATGTATGATGCTTGCCCAATCTTCATCTGATACTATAGAATTTGATACATTCCCATTTACGGATACGATTTTAGAACCGGGAGTAAACGTCATTTTCCTGTTTGTCCCTCTGGTTTGTTCTGTAACCTCTACCTTTTCAATCTTATCCTTTTTTTGCAAGCTATCCTGAGTGCTTTGATGTGGGATATTTTTTTGCTGTGATATACAATTTATGCATAAAAGCAGAGTAATTAACGTAATAAAAAATCTAAAACTCATTTTGTTTATTTATTGAATGCAGATCAAAAATCATGACAAAAAGAAACATACCTGTGAAATTAATTAAAATATAACCCCGTGATAGGTAAAACTACTTTAAATTACCGATAAAATAAGAACTGCTTTGAACCTTTGATTGCATGCTGTTGGTCAGACTGTAAAATCCGAAGCTCTTGAAGATCATAAAATCTATGTAGCTGAACAAAGGGATATATTTTATTGCGTTCAAAAATAATAAGAAAACAGAAAGCGCAAAATTTATAAAAAAAATAAATTAAATTTTATCCCGCATTTTTTGCGACAATAATTAATTCTCTGGAAAATTCCGGGAATTTTTTTTTATTTATAACACAACCCCGAAAAAATTAAAAACTTAGAAGGCCTTAATTATAAAACACTGATATTTAATGTACAATATTATTAGTTCTGAAAAATCTACTATTTCCCATCACCATTACCATTAGATTCAGATTATTTTAATTAATCTTTTCTGCAGAAATATTTTTATTATTCAAAAAAAGATTCTATCTTTGCACTCGCAAAAACGAAGTAAAATTTGTTTAGATGACCACCAATCGGGGCGTAGCGTAGTCCGGTCATCGCGCCTGGTTTGGGACCAGGAGGTCGCAGGTTCGAATCCTGCCGCCCCGACAGTTTTAGTAATTTTTTCAAAATTATTTAATGGGTGCGTAGCTCAGCTGGATAGAGCATCTGCCTTCTAAGCAGACGGTCTCAGGTTCGAATCCTGACGCGCTCACTAACTAAGATAAAGTCCTTACAGCAATGTAAGGACTTTTTTATTTTTGCTCAGGTATGGGTTAGGGACAGGTATTAAGATGTTCTTACATTCAACAGATGCAAAGGTCAACACAAAATCGCGGGCACACGAACAAATATTTATTCATTTTCCGAAATTATTCTACCAAATTTCCGAAAAACAACAAAGTAATCTTCAGAAACAGCAATAGTCTAATTGTAGATTAAAATGTGAAATTTAAATAAGGCACCTATGAGTTTTTGCTATTTTTATTGAAATAGCTAACCTATATCTCAATGCGGAATATGACTATTCAAACAATAAATTGATCATTTTTATGCGCCTTTTTATCAATACCTGTGATTGAAAAAGACCTAATTTTGTACTAATTAAAAAATAAATTCAGTTTAGACGAAGCTGTTGATTTATTTTTTTAAAAATAATTTTTTTTCATCATTTGTGTTTTAGCCACACCTAATATAGATGGTGTGGCTTACTTTATTTCAAAAATATCAAAGACAATTTCCTCAAGAAAATTAAGTCTATTGTACGCTATCAGAAAATTCCGCTGAAATTATGTTACACTAAATTAGCTTAATAATTTAGTTAACTATTAATACATTTTTAAAGCCTTCTAAGTTAATTGATGTAAAGTGTATCATGAATTATTTTCTGGATGAAAGGGATCTAAATTGCGATGGAGTGAAACCTGTCTTTGATTTAAAAAACTTAGTAAAATTAGTTACCTCTTTAAAGCCTAGCTTGTATGCAATTTCACTTATACTTTTTTCATGGTAACAAAGATTCCTTTTGATCTCCAGAATCATTCTGTTTATCAACCATTGTTTTGGTGTTTGGTTTTCTTCCTCTAGAAAAGCAATTTGAAGTGTTCTCAAAGTCACATTTAAGTTTTCTACATAAAATTCTAGGGTATATCTTTGATGGATATTTCTATTAACCATAGACTTGAATTTTGACAGTAAAAGCCTGTTCTTGGAAACAGCGAGTTCGCTATTTCTATATTCCGATAAGTTTTCTCCGATTAGAAGGATATTAAACAGATAGTTATTTAAGATGGTGGGTTGTGCTTCGTAATAGGGCCTGTTGAGCTCATCACTTATAAATCCAAACAACGAGGAAATCTCATCAAATCTTTCCCCTACATTAAAATAAGGCAAGTTCAATGGATCATTAAACAACACCGTTTGTCCAAAAAATTGGGTCTGAAATAGATTATTTCTGCAAAAAAAATCTTCAGTAAAAATCAACACCTTACCCTTGAAATGACTAAGCTCATGGAACTGGGTAACTTGATTTTGAGTAACAAAAAGCATACACTTTTGCTCTATATCAATTGTGTTAAAATCTATTGTATGCTTTCCCCCGCCTTCTTCGAAAAGATAAACGACATTAAATTCCGTTCTATGCGGCTGAAATAGTTCCGTAGGCCGTAGTAACAACAACTCTGATATGCTTTTAGTGTTGATATAAGAAATACCATTATCGGCATTGAGAAATGGCTCAATTAGAAATGCTTCCATTAGTATATTTTTATATAAATGAAACGGTTAAAGCAGTAATATATTTATACAATTTTTATTTCTTTTTTGAAATTATAATAAGTCTACAAAATGCTACTAAAGCGTGCTTATATTTCAAATAATAAAATTTGCTATAGAAATTCCGCTAACATTGCCACATACATCAAAAAAAACTGCATCTATACCGATGCAGTTTATACACAAATGATAAAAAAATATCTAGGGTCTCTTATGTCCCCAATCATGAGTATATTTAACTCATTTGATTGCTGCTACAAAAATAAATCCTACAAATGAATTCATTTTATAAAAAAGCGCATATAAAAGGTAAAAAGACGAAATAAAGAAGATTATCAATTTTATCCTTTCCGTTTTGAATCACACACACAATGTTCTTATGCTTCCACAGTTTGCCATAATACCAAGATTAAGCATTCTCAAGTAAATCTATAATACTAATTCTGATTGTAATAAACCTATAATTTTATTTTGCAAAAAAATTAGCTATTCGCAAATAGAGCTTTTTTTAAGCGCTAATGCTCCTTGCTTTAATAAAAACTTCACAGCTTCAATAGATCATAATCATGAATAAATCCATTATAAGTCTTGATAGATGTTGGAACACCAGCTTCATCCAGCTTTCTTGCATACGCTAAGCCTTCATCGAACAGGATATCATTTTAGGCCAACTGTACTAAAGCAGAGGAAGCCCTTTAAGTTTTTCTAATGGTGGATTGAATGGGGTAGCATAATATTCCTTGCGTTTTTCAGTGTCAGGAAGATAAGCAGATTGTTATATTTACAATAATTCACAAGCCATTCCCACTAGCTGCATTGGAAATATCTTTTCACAGCCTGTTCATCTGTACTGACTCGTATGTACAGAAAACGGCAGGCATGACGTGGTTGTATTATAAAATTCGTTATAATTTAAAATGTAGAAACTATATAATATTTATTAGATCAGAATGTGAGTTTAGATCTTTTAAATCTTTTTAAAAAAGCTAATAGCATATGATCCAAATTATAAAATAAGTTCTAAGCGTTTATTAATTTTAAATATTGACTATCTCGAAAAAAGAATAGCAGAAATTTTACTTTTTCGGAGGTCAGAAAAAGCTCATCAACCGCATTCATTAATATATTTTAACCGAATATAATAGTCTATTTTAAATGCTATGTGAGTAGATAATAGAACAATTACCAATATTAATTAACATGAAAAAGCATATCGTTATTGTTGGTGGCGGATTTGCCGGAATCAATCTTAATTAATAACAGCAAAATAAAACCATTACAAAAAATTATATTATGAAAACAGAACAAACCATATCCGTACTTAATGATTTGCTGCAAATCACGAACGACAGAATAGAAGGATTTGAAAAAGTGGAAGGAAAAATATGGGAAATGTATCCTGATATCAAAGATGAATATGACCGGATGATCTCTCAGTCAAAAATCATGAAAAATGAGCTGATGAATCTGATCATTGAAAAAAATGGAGATCCTAAAGATTCAGCTTCACTTGCTGGAGCAGTCCACAGAACATGGATTGATATCAAAAACTCATTTACGTTAGGTACTATCGAAGAATCTACCCTTGAGAACGTGGTATTTGGAGAAAGAGCTGCGATAGAAGCTTATCAGGCGGCCCTTGACAGTGGAGATCTCTGTGAAAAAAGTAAAAAAATTGTTTCAGAACAATTGCAGAAGCTGAAGGAATCCTACCATCAGTTTAAAAAAATTGAAGAATATAAAAAGAGAGAAAATTAAATTTTAAAATATCATTCACTAAATCTTAATAGTATGGAAAAGGAAATCACACGAAGAAATGCTATAGGAAAAATAGCAGCAACGATTGCTGTAGCAGCTGTCGCCCCGGGATCTTTTGCCCAGACTCAAAAAAATATTAAAAGTACTACGGGACCGGACCTTACAGATCCTACAACAAAGTATCCTAAACCTCCATTCAAAAGACAGTTCCAGCCCTTTCCCGGCTTGGCAGGAAAAATGACCCCTGTACCTGACCATGGTGAAGAAAGTTATATAGGATCTGGAAGACTGACCGGCAGAAAGGCATTAATTACAGGAGGAGATTCAGGAATCGGCCGTGCTGCAGCAATTGCCTATGCGAGAGAAGGAGCAGATGTAGCCATTAATTATCTCCCGGAAGAAGAGCCGGATGCCATACAGGTTATCGAATTGATTAAAAAAGTGGGACGAAAAGCGGTAGCCATTCCCGGGGATTTACGGGAAGAGTCATTTTGCAATAAGCTGGTATCACAGGCTGTACAGCAATTAGGAGGATTGGATATTCTGGTTAATAATGCAGGACATCAGAAAACCCATGAATCTATTCTTGACATCAGCACGGAAGAATTTGAAAGAACGATGAAAACCAATCTTTATGCACCCTTTTGGATTATTAAAGCGGCTTTACCTCACTTGAAACCAGGCTCTTCTATTATTGGTTTATCTTCGGTACAGGCTTACGATCCATCTGCCGACCTGTATGATTATGCGCAAACAAAAGCTGCAACCACAAATTATGTGAAATCGTTGGCTAAACAGCTGGGACCAAAAGGAATCCGGGTGAATGGTGTTGCCCCGGGACCAATTTGGACCGCTTTGCAGATCAGTGGTGGTCAAACCCAGGAAAAGATTGAAAAGTTTGGTGGTGATACCCCGTTGGGAAGACCCGGGCAACCGGCTGAGCTCGCCTCTATATTTGTTCAGCTTGCAGCCAATGATGCAAGCTTTGCCACCGGACAGATTTATGGGGCTGCAGGAGGAAGCGGCCAGCCTTAATTAACCTTTACATCTGAATAGTAAAAGCCACCTTGTTGAAGAGTGGCTTTTACTATATAGCAATACAATTCAATTTTCAGCACTAACGTTATATCTTAATCCACACACTTACAGATTGGGAATTGACTGTAAATCTGGCTTTTCCGTTTTCATCCGTTTTGATTTCGCCGTCTCTTTGTTCCATAAAATCTTTGTATACAGCATTTTCTTTTCCCAGATCAATGTCTTTATAGCCCGCTTCACTGTTAGATATGATCACCACACAGCCTGCATGGCCTGAATCTCCTTTTCTCACCCAGGCAATACAATTGGGATGGTCAAAATAGCTGATCTGCTCTCCATAGGCAAATTTCTGACGGGCTTCAAGGAGTTTAGGGAGAATTTCTACCTTTGGCATTATAATTTCCACCTGTTTATTATCTTTTATATCCGTATACTGAGCACCGAAAAGATCGGGATAGAATACACAGGGATAAGCTTCTTCCATGAGTAAAATAACAGCATAAGCCAACGGCTTGAACCAATCCTGTACTGTTGATTCCAAAGACTGTAATTGCTGTGTATCGTGGTTTTCTACAAATGAAACGGAGAAAACAGGTTTTTTTTCAAGAAAGCTGCCCTTTAAAATCTGGCTGAGATCATAATCCTTTCCTTTTTCTGACGCTGTAAAAAAATTGTAATGCAGAGGTACATCAAAACAGGAAATCATTTCTTTTATCTGATCCGAAAAATGAGATATCTTTTCTGCTTCGTCTTTCCAGAATTCTCCTAATATATAACAATCCGGCTTCAGTTCTGTTTTTACATAGGTGATCCATTCCTGCAGGAAATCAACAGAAATATGCTTTACGGCATCCAAACGCAGCCCATCTGCATGGGTGGTTTCCAGGTACCATTTGATCCAGTTTTTCATTTCACTGACAACATAAGGATTGCGATACTCTACATTGGCTCCCATCAGGTAATCATAATTTCCAAATTCCCTGCTTACGGTCTGGTTCCAATCTTTGCCATATTGATTATGGATCCTGAAAATCCCTTTCTGCTCTGTGTTGTCTTTTTGAATACTATCTATTCCGTTAAAACAAGTATAATCCCATATGAATTGTGAATATTTCCCATTCCTTCCCGGAAAAGTAAATTTCGTAAAAGCATTTGCGGTGAAAGGTTCACCAATCTGTTCATTTCGGTTCTCTTCCTTTACCTGATGTACCGTAATAAGTTCCATTTCATCTCCTCCCATCCGGTGATTCATGACTATATCGGCATACACAGACATTCCAACTTCGTGGGCTTTGTCAATGGCATGCAGATATTCTTTTTTAGTACCATACCGTGTCGGAATGCCTCCTTTCTGGTGAAATTCTCCAAGATCATAAGAGTCATAAACATCATATCCTCTACCCTCTTTTCCCAATACGCACTTTGTGGCGGGCGGGAACCACACTGCGGTAAATCCCAGGCTTTTCAGGTAGCTGCATTTTTCTGTGAATTCATTCCAGAGATTTCCTTCATGATACCAATGGAAAAATTGAATAATAACTCCATTCATATTGTCGTCTAGTTTTCAGTTAAAGATTATGTTTTATTTGTATCGGTAATTACAGACCTGATCGCTGGGATGAGGTTGTTTTTGCTCCCGCTTTTTCCTGAAACGACCATTTTTTTCATAAAGCTTATGAATCTTATCCAGTTCATCTTCTGTCAGGTCTTCTATATCTACCAGACGGTTATTTGCTTTTTCATGCGCTTTAATCAATTCGTTTAATTTAATCTGAATAGCTTTGGAATCTTTATTTTGTGCTTTCTGAATTAAAAAAACCATTAGAAAAGTGATGATGGTGGTCCCGGTATTAATGACAATCTGCCATGGTTCAGAAAAATTGAATAAAGGCCCGGTGGCTGCCCAGATAATAACCAGCAAGGCAGCGATAATAAAGGCTGAGGCACTTCCTGTAAAGCAAACAGCCTTATCTGCGAATCTGTCAAAAAAATTATTTTTCATAAGAACACTTTTACTTTTAAAAATCTAACAGAGCATCGGTAAGTCTCTTCCACTGAATTTTGGAAATCCCTATCATTCCTCCCAGAGCAATCACCAGATTTCTTATGGAGTCCAAAAAATTAGCATCCAGATTAGCTGTTTCGTTCCTTCCATAAACTGCAGCTTTGATATAAGTATTTCCTCTCGAAATCATGAAAGTTGAAGTGGCACCGGAGGAATAAAAATGGGCGGTATACTTATTCTTACTGGAATTACCCGGTTCTTTTGAAGGACTGCAGATAATCGATATATTTTCAAATTCATCTTCTTTTGTATGCCGATCACTGATATCTGTAATTTTAACCCAGTCAAAACCGGCCTCCAGCGTGCCCGGCCCCGGAATGTCAATCCTTATAAAATCCCCTTTCACCGGAATACGGTCGACATGGTTCCCTGATGAATCATAAAGCTTAAAACCTGCGAAGCCTTCCCCGCAAAAATCTTTCCATTCATTTACTGAATAGAGCCTGTTTTTAAGTATGATAAACTCCTGAACAGCCATTTCAGAATCATCAAATTTCTTTATACTTTCTGTATTATGAAAACCACCTTTTCTCTGCTGTGGAATTCCTGGAATTTCTTTGATTTTCATGTTTTCTGGTATTGTTAGAATTGCATCAAAAACTTACATGGATCTTTTAAAATACGGCAGGTAAAAAAACCAGTATATAGAAAATATCATTTCCAAAGCAAAATCAATCAGATAAACCCAACTGATGACATTTTTGAGGTAATAATAGAGATCTACCCCTGCCAATCCCAAACAGCACATGATATTAACTGTAGCAATTGCAGTATTTCTTTTAGTATTAAATATTGCATAAAAACACAAGATACTATATGGTAAAATCAATATACCTACGGTTTTCACAAGCCATATATCAGTTTTATAACCGGTTATGTACAGAAAACTTTCAATATGAACAAGCGGCCAGATCCCTGTTATTATAAAATACAGTCCCTGCAGAAAAGGTATGATATGCTTTTTTTTCATATTCTTTGGGTTGTCATTGCCGTATTCACTGGCTTTAGCTCTAAGATTTTTACAGCTCGATCCTCTGAAGATTTTTGACTGTAGGACCGGTAAGCATTTTACCGTTCACATTAAATCTTGATCCATGACACGGGCAGTCCCAGCTTATTTCTGCACTGTTCCAGCGGACTTCACATTTTGCATGCGGACATGTACTTTTAAGAAGATGTAATTTCCCTCCTTTTTCTTTATATACGGCATAAGACTCTCCTTCATACTTCGCCACTTTTGCTTCTCCTTCAGAAAGTTCGGCCAGCGAATTCACTTTTTCTGCAAATACTTTATCCTTCACAAAATCTAAAACTACAGCGGTCTGCTCTTTTACAAAATTGGCAAAACCTGTTATTGGCCTTATTCTTTCAGGATTGAAAAGGTCCTTATACTTATTGGAACCTTTTAAAATTAAATCGCCAAGAATTTGCGATGTAATCGTCCCGAAGATCATCCCATTCCCGCGAAATCCTGTTGCGGTATATACTTTTCCTTTACTGCCGGGCAATACTCCGATATAAGGAAGACCATCCACAGGCTCGTAGTATTGGCTGGACCAACTATAAACTGCTGTATCAACGTCAAAATGTTCTCTTACGTAATTCTCCAGTCTTGAAAAACATTCACCGGTATCATCGGCATGCCCTGTTTTGTGGTCTTCACCTCCGGCAATCAGCAGGTCTTCACCATTTATCTGCTGTGTTCTGTAATAGTGATAAGGCTCAGCAAGGTCATAGCCCAGCTCTTTGGGATGATAATCACCCTTCAGCCTGAAAGCAATAGCATAACTGCGGTACGGAGCATTCATAAAATGAAGCATATTAATACCTGGTGGAATATGGGTAGCATAAATAACAGACTTTGCAGTAATGTTTCCTATTGTAGATTGTAATACGACAAAGTCTCCATTCTCATCATGGCTCTCACATAAACAGTCTTCCACCAGAACACCACCAAGGCGAATAAAGGCTTCTGCGAGACTTCTGATATATTTTATGGGATGAAATTGTGCCTGATCAGGAATAACAGCAGCTTTTTTAAAGGCAAAAGGGAAAGGAGTATCAGCGGTTTGCACCATCGGATGTCCTACCTGAAAGGCTCCTTTGAGAATAGCATCCAGTCTTTTTTCCTGTTCATCATCTAAAGCAAACAAATAGCCCGGCTTACTTTGAAAATCACAGGAAATATTAAATTCGCGGATGTTGTTGCGAATGATATTTTTTGCTTCTATTCCTACATATTTCAGGAGCTTGGCGTTATGCAGGCCAAAATCCTTAATCGCCTGGGCATAGGTTGTATCAAAGAAATCATTCAAGTGAGCGGTTGTTCCCCCGGTTGTTCCAAAGCCTATATTGGAAGCTTCAAGAACAATACACTTCTGTCCCTCTTTCTGCAGTCTTACCGCAGTAGACATGCCTGTAATACCAGCCCCAACGATGGCAACATCATACCATTCTTCCAGGGTCTGGCCTGGAGAAAACTTTTTGATCTCTTCCTGCCATATGCTTTTTCTGGCTCCATCCCTGTTCATATTATTTGATTTTTAGGTATCACTCACTGTTTTCGTTTCGCTTTTCTTTGGGTCTTCATCATCAGGTAAATCACAACGGCAGGCCGTAAGACTCACTGTGCATATTGCTAATAAAATAATTGTTTTCATACTATTTCTTAATAATGTTATATTTATTATCCATTGACTATGAGTCCTCCGTTTGGATGAAGAACCTGTCCTGTTATCTGAGCAGATCCGCTGCCCGCCAGAAACAAAAAGCTGTCAGCTATTTCTTCCGGGCTGGCATTTCTTTCAAAAGGAGGTTTGCTCATATCTTCTTCTTTTTCTCCAAAAGTTTTTTCAGTAAGGGGTGTTGCTACAGGTCCCGGAGCCACAGCGTTGACACGGATACCTTTCGGTTTTGCCTGAAGGGCCAGAGATCTGGTAAAAGAAACGATTGCTCCTTTGGTTGCCGAATAATCTAAAAGCTCTTCATGCCCCAGATAGGCGACTGCAGAGGTTGTATTAATGATGCTTGCGCCCTTCTTCAGGTATGGAAAAACAACTTTTGTCAGCAAAATCATCCCGATAATATTGGAATCAAATGTTTTCCTGATATTTTTTTCTTCCAGCCTTTCAATGTTATCGGAGGGAAACTGTACGCCGGCATTATTCACCAGAACATCTATTTTTCCGAATTTGGCAATGACTTTTTTAACTATATCTTCACAGAATTCATAATCATTAATATCTCCCGGGAAAATAATGCACTTTCTGCCCAACGCCAATATTTCATTTTTCGTTTTTTCCGCATCCTGATCTTCATGGTGATAAATAATAGCAATATGGGCTCCTTCTTCAGCAAAAAGCAGCGCTACAGCTTTACCGATACCACTGTCTGCACCAGTGATTAAAACATATTTATTCTTTAATTGCAGCCTTCTCATCAATTACTTTCAGTTATTGTTTTTGTATTTCTCCCATCCTGTGGGTGGCCATATCGTCCGTTGACAGATTGATTATGGCTACAGTAAGTTTATTTTTGAATCTGGAATTATTTTATCCTTACCATTCATCAGAGCATTAAAAGTCAGTATCATTAGGTCCTGGAGGAAGAGCCGTTACTAACGTTTATTCAGATTGCGGAACAGATCTATTTTTCTGTTACAGGATCGCATATTCTACATCTCAATCGTAAATTTTATGATGACTGTAATTTATCGTAGCAGAGTATAAGCACTAATGAACTGTGAATTTCTCTGTAAAATAAATTAACGTTTGGAGGTTCCTATGAGTTTCTCAAGGCAATGGAAATCTTTATTTTCATTCATCTGCAGGTAAAACATAGTCCGCAACGGTTCACCTTTTCCGATACTGCTGAAATCATCGAATTCAGCAATTAAAGCCTGGATATTTTCCGATTTCGGAGTGTTTAAGAAAATAAACAATAAAAAGATGTTTATTTTAATTTCCTTGGCATAAATTAAAGCTTCCTCTTCAATCCACTCTCCTTTATTCTCAATCTTGCTGAAATGTCCGGACCGCAGTACTTTTATAAATTCCTGTTGATTCATATCTTACTTCATGGTTAAAGATGCCATATAGACCACCATGGCGGTCTATATGGCATGATGAATTAATGGAATCTAATCTTCCTGTTCTGCATCAAAATTGATAAATGTTTCTGCAATTTCGGTAAGATTATAATCTGTATCTTCTTCTTCCTGAAGTGTTTTTTCAAGCAGATCTGCAGCTTTATCATGCCCCATGGTAATAGCCAGCTGGGCAAGGCCTCCATAGGTGGCAATTTCATAATGCTCCACTTTCTGTGCAGCAATAATCAAGGCTGCATCTCTGGTCATAGATCCTTCCTCGGTAGATTTTATAATTTCTTCTCCTTCTTTTATAATTCCTTTTATAGCTTCACATTCCTTTTTCTCAGGTTCCTCATCGATCAGTCTGAATACTTTCTCAAGGCGGCTCACGTGTTTTTTGGTCTGAAGCTGATGGTCCTCAAAAGCATCTTTGAGCTCTTCCGTTGTTGCTGCTTGCTGCATTTTCTCCAAAGCCTCTATAATGGCATTTTCAGCGAAATAAATGTCTTTAAGAGCACTTACAAAAAATTTATGCAGGGAAGAGTTTTCCATTTCTCCTTTGTTTACCGAAGCATTATCTGCTTTCATTTTTTTATCTGCTGTTGATGCAGCTCCAGAAGCTGAAGCAGATGCAGTTGTGTTGCTATTTTCTGTTGTTTTTGTTGCCATGATATGATGTGGTGTTTGAATTGAGTTAAAAGATTACCTCTTTAAAAAGTATAAAGAGGTAATCTGAAAAAATTATGAATTATTACGTCTTCCGCCACCATGAGAGGCCTGGCCTCCCATACGGGCAATTCTGGTACGCTCTGCTTTACTCATTGATGCAAAACCTCTTCTTGAAGTTCCATTTCCTGAGCTGGAGCCACGGCCTGAACCTGAATTACCGTTATTTCCGGATCTTGAGCCTGAGCCTCTTGATCCGCTATTGGAGCCTGATCTTCCTGAATTTGAGTTGGAAGATCTTCCGCCACCGTGAGAAGCTTCACCTCCCATACGGGCAATCCTCGTACGTTCTGCCTTACTCATGGAAGCAAAACCTCTTCTCGAAGTTCCATTTCCGGAACCTGAAGAAGACCTTCCTCTTCCTGATGAGCCAGATCTGGAGCCTGAACCAGACCTAGATCCTGAACCGGATCTGGATCCTCCTCTTCCTCCTGAAGTGAATCTTCCCTGACTGTCTCTTTGCTGGTTACCACCACGGGAACCTCCTCTGCCACCAGAGTTTCTTCCCCTATTATCGTCGTCGTCATCATAGTCTTCATCATCATCGTAGTCTTCGTCATCATAATCTTCATCATCATCATAGTCTTCATCGTCATCATCATAACTATTATCATAGTCATCATAATAATCCTCATAATCAGAGAAATCATCGTCATAATCTTCATCTTCAGATGCATCGTTATAACCATGGTCATAACCTAATTGATAAACTTCTTCTAAAGTAGATCTTTCACTGTTTGAAGAATTACTTCTTGAGCTACGATTGCTTGAATTTCTAGTGTTCATAACTAAATGTTTTAAAAATTAATATATAAGTGATGTATTGCCAATCTTAACTAGTATCAGAAAAGCAATGGTTTGGTTTTTTGGTGATAATTTTCATTAAGCTGAACAGCTTATGTAACTTCCATAAAAGGAAGACTGTAGATCTTTAATCAGATTGTTAGGCCAAATTTACAACAGGATCATCCGGTCTTTTATGACTGGCATCATATTGACACCTATTAGTATAAAATTTTTCTGTTAATGATTTTCACAATTTTTTGTTTCTCCATACGTTTAATGGTTTTAATCGCAGTTTCTACACGAATTCCTGTAAGGCTGGCCAGTTGCTGCCTGGTAAGGGGTATCTGGAAAGAGAATATACATTGTTTTTTTTGAGAGCTTTTCAGATAATCCATGACGCCAATAAGCCTTTCCTCAGGACTTTCCAGAGAATTTTTCTGAAGCATAATGTACTTATAGTAAAGTCGGTCTGCCAGCACCTTACAAAAATCAAAAAACAGGTGAGGATGCTCTTTCATCATGCTTAAGAAATCTTCTTTACATAATTTAAGAATAGTGCACGGAGAAATAGCAACAGCATTCATTGGATATAGTTTATCACCAAATAGCAATGACTCTCCAAAACTTTGTCCGTCAACTAAAATATTCTGTATAAATTCTTTTCCTTCTGCGTTACAATTATTCAGTTTGACTTCACCATTTACTATTTGATAATAATATAATGGGGTATCTCCTTCGTGAAAAATAGTTTCTTCAGGGTTGTATTTTTTTAACCCAGCGCCAGCTGAGCTTAAAATTTCTTCGTTAATAACCATAATTTTTTTTACTGTTAATAAATTTTAAACATTCTCTTAGTAAAAATTTATTAGTTTGATAAAATGTATAAAATGCTTCATCAGGGATCATCCGCTATCAGCATTTTATTAAATTGGTGTGGTTGAAATATGATTTTACAGCATTTTTAAATTCGCAATTACGAATTCATTACTTTGTCGGAAGATAATCTGCTGTTAAAATTACATCAGTAACTTCAGCTGCAATGGCATAAAGTGCTGCTCCGGAGATCCCGGTTTAGGTGTGAATCTGCAACGTCTGAGAATTCTCGGAATATGATATCTTTTCTAGGCCGACAATGAGATAAATATCTACCTGTGACGACAAAAACATCTGCATAATATGGGAATAATGTAATAGGTTTCATAATATTATTTTTGGTGTGTATTTGAAATATTCTTTAAAATAAATTAATTATGATAAATAATTAATAATAAAATTAAATAAAAGATATTAATTAAAGTATGATACAGATCATATAATTCCCTTTTAGCATAAAATTAACAATCATTAATACGTATGCTTCACTTCTGTCTCATTTTCCTTTTGACAGCATACTTTTCCGGAACCTGCTTAAAGCGGGCATCCTAAAAATAAATTTTCCTATCCTTAATCATCACTACTTTTTTCCTTTCCATATCTTTAATAACCCTGATGGCTGTTTCAACACACAGCCCCGTAAGGCTTGCCAGCTGTTGTCTGGTAAATGGTATTTTAAAAGAAAATGGAGCCTGATCCTTTTTTGAGGCTTTAAGATAATCCAATACACCCATTATCCTCTCTGAAGGATTCTGTGATGAGTTGAAGCATGATATACTGATAATAAAGGCAATCTGATAATTCTTTGCAGAGATCAAGATACAACTGAGGATATACATTGAGCATACTGAAAAAGTTATTCCGGCATAATTTTATAATTGAACAGGGCTCCAAAGCAACAGCATCCATAGGATATGGTTTACCAATGAACAGGAGAGACTCACCTATACTTTCTCCTTCTGTAATTATTTTCTGGATAAGTTCTTTTCCTTCTTTATTATAATTATTGATTTTACTTTACCCTTGATAATCTGATAATAATAATGAGGAGTTGCTCCGTCATGAAAAATAATATCACCGGAATTATATTCTTTTACTTCAGCACCTGCTGAAAGCAAAAATTTTTCATTAATAACCATAATTTTTAATTTATATATTTTGTTTCGTTGAATGTCAGTCTTTAGGGTAACTGACTTCTATTGCACCGCTGAGCTCGTTATTTCATAATAAGCAGCCCATCCTGCAAACAGAATAATAATAACCCATATCCAGAAAGGTATCGTTTGCGGGGTCTCGCTACCGGTGATGAGGAAACTTTTCTGGTTTCCTTTATCATAAGCATTAATCATTAATGATAATGTCCCATCTACGACGTCTTTATTTTTAAGACCTTCAATTTTAATAGCAGGACCGTTGGAAATGGTAAAATTTATTTTTTTGATTCCCTCTTTTCCTGATGGAGACCGGCTGACGATTTTCAGAACATGGTCACCATCAGGAAGCTTTTGGGTATCCAGATCGAAAACAATAGGAGTTTCCAGCTCTGCAATAGGATGCGGATCATTATCTATAAAGAGAAACACTTTACTTCTGTCTTTTGTCATAACGTGATATTTTCATCTGAGAAAACCGAATACTTAATATGTTTTTCATCTTTTTCACCCGGTTTTACCAGATATTTAACTGAAAATATAAAAGCTAAAACCGTTATCAGGATAACAATCCCTACAATAAACCAATCCCAGTTGCTCTCTGGACCGGCCCCATGTGTGAGATCCTTAGTAATTTCGGGCTGACGCAGCTGGCATGCATCACATGCCAATGCATAGCTACTCCATAAAATCAAAATTACATTCAGTGCATTTACTATTAATTTTTTCAGATTGTTGCTTTATTTTATCATAGATTACTTTTACTTCTTCCAGGGTCACTTTTTTCGCATTATTTCCCCAGCTCGTTCTTTCATGGTTCATGATAGCGGTAACATCTTCAGCGGTAAAATTGGCATTGGTCCCCACCGGCGGCATTGTCGCGAATTCAGGCCTCGGATCATATCCTTTCATAATAATTGTTACATAGAGTTCCAGGTCACCACCTGTCACTACCGGACTGCCTTTCAGCGGAGGAAATGCCCCGGGAACTCCTTCTCCGTTTGCCTGATGACAGGAAGCACAGTTTGCGGTAAAAAGCTCTCCTCCATCAGGAAGATTGGATGAACCGGCAGCTCCCCCACCCTCTTTTTTTACCTGCTTGTAAAGAAATGGCGGAACAATAGATTTATCGGTGTAATCGGTCTGTTTAAGTGATTTCAGATAGGCCACCAGCTGAAGAGCCTTTTGTGTAGCTACTATTTTCTTTCTTTTATTTTTAATAAATTTCTCCGGTACTTTAACTTCAACGTCACCAGGCTGCAGGTAATCTCTTTCTATAAAAAGAAATTCATAGGAAGGCATAATGGACGCTTCTACAGCAGCTCTTGGCTGGTAAAGATGAATCAGATGCCATTCAGCACTTGGCTGCCGCTCTCCTACGCTGGTAAGATCGGGACCGGCTCTCTGTGTTCCCATCAGATTGGCTGTATTTCTCCAAAAATCCGTTCTTCTGTTGACAGCAAAATCAGCAGGAATACTCGGTCTTTTGCCAAAAACATTATCCATCTCAACATTTCTTACCTGCTGGGTGTGGCATGCGACACATCCATTTTCAATATATACCATTTTACCGGCTCTTTGCTCTTTTGTCAGTATTTTTGCCTGCCGGGGTAAAGGCTTATTAATCCTTTGGTTATCAAGAGCAGGAAGAACCGCTATATAAAGTGTAAGAAATATAAAGAGACAAAGTGCCGAGCCGAAAAGTATTTTATGGTTATTTAGCAATATCATAATTTTCTTTTTAAGGGTTAAACTCTGTACGGCTATGCTGCCTCTTTGCTGCCAGTATTTCAGCAGGGGTCTGCGGAATCCTCACATTGCTGTCTTTGGTAACCATTTTGTAAAAATTGTATGCAAAAATAAGATGGGACACCCACATCATAGTTCCCCCTATTGCTCTCCACAGCCAGAAAGGAAACATATTGATAACGCCATCTATGAACGGCTTTTTCTTCATCCACATCAACCCTGTTTGTGTTCCGCCAATCATTAATGCTATTACATAAAAAAGTAAACCGATTAGAGCCAGCCAAAAATGTATGCCTACCAGCAGTTTCGGTGGCTCATTGCCGGTGAGACGAGGAATTAAGGTATATGAAAACGCCCAAAGCATAAAAGTGATAATCCCATACATGGTGAGGTGAGAATGGGAAACTGTAAAATCTGTAAAATGCCAGAGCAGGTTGGTATATCTGAAAGCTTCTACGGTACCCTGAAAAGATCCCGTAAAATAAAAAATAATCGCCATGAAATAAAAAGGAAGGGTATAGCTGTTTTTAAGCTGGTACCATGCACCTCTAAATGTCAAAAGAAAATTAGTTGTGCCTGCCGCCACCGGAATCAGCATGCCGACGCTGGCAACAATTGCTGTGGTCTGCAGCCTCCAGGGAATAGCACTGAAAATAAAATGATGGGTTCCGATCAGGGTATAAAATAATATGTGGGTCCAGAAAGCCAGGGCACCCAGGCTGTAGGAATAAATGGGTTTATTAAGCTGCTGTGGCAAAAAGTAATACATAAGCCCGAGGTTAATCATCATAAACCACATTCCAATCGCCTGATGCATATAATATCCCTGGGTAATTGTTTCTCCTACTCCGTCCTGCCATATAGGGATATAGCCTACTATAATGACAATAACAATAAACATAAATCCCGAAATAATATACCAGTTTGAGATATAGATTTCTTTAACAATTCTTTTGACAACAGGCTTAAACAGATTATGTGAGGAAAGTGCCACCCCTGCTCCGAACGTAATCATAATAGGCCATATATACTCCCTGTATTCTCCACCTCCGTTATTCACTCCGGCCAATAACGATATCGTTCCGGCCAGCACTGCAATATTGATCAGAATTAAAGAAATATACCCCTGCCTGATATTGTAATTTTCAACGTTACTTACCCTTGTAACAACATAGTATGAAAGCCCCACCATGGCTAAAGATGCCCATCCCCAAAATACAGCATTGGTATGGGCTGGCCTCAACCTGCCAAAACTCAGCCAGCTGGTATGCTCAACATCGGGTGCAACGTATTTGATACCCGCATAAAGCCCAAAAGTTGTCCCTATGATCAGCCACAGGATGGCGGTTCCTAAAAAGTAAAGAATAAGTCTGCTGAGCTCCGGGCTTATATATTGTAAAAATGATGATGTTCTTCTTTTCGTTGGAAATACCCGCAATTCTTCGACAGAATTGATATTCTGAATAATTCCCTTTTCATCAGAAGGTGGCAGACTGCCCGAAAGCTGGTTTTCTTCAGGCTGAAAATTAAATTCTCTTTCTTTCTGTTCGTATTCTTTAAGCTCCTCTGCGGACATATTTTCAATCTTTTTCTGAACTTCCAGAAGCTCCCTATGCCTTAATATCCTTGCATAAATGGATAAAAACTTGAAAATAAGAACCACCAGCACGGCAATAATAACGATCAACATCAGTAATAATGTTATCTGAATACCCGTCTGATTAAATAATGACGATTCTCCCATAATAAAAATTTAGGGTTTTATATAGCGTAAAAGGTTCCAGTGAAATACAATGGAAATGATCAGTATAGAAATCTCCAGAGTTTGATTCTGTGGGTGGAAAAGTAGCTTACAGTGAGGTTACTTACTATTTTTAATAGAATCTACATCGTAAGCTGTACTGTCCATAGGAAGCGTAGTATCACCGGAATCCGGTGTCACCTGTGCTGTACCGGTAACCATACTGTCTCCGGTATTGATACTGTCAATAGATCTCGGTTGAGGCTGAGCCTCCTTCTTACAACTCATAGCAGAGCAGCCTAAAATTAAGGCTATTAATACGAATGACTTCATAATATTATATTTTGTGGTGTGTGTACTACAAAAGTATGAAGACTGATAATGAACATTTTATGATTGATATCATAAAAATAAAATTTTATCATATTATTATAAAATACTATTTATATTTTTTAAAAAATAGATTTAAACTATTAATAATGAATTATAATTCATCATTTACAGTTTATAATGGTAGTACTAATAAAATTATGGCTTGTATCATAAATTACTATTCACAGTTCTCTATTGTTAGAAACCTTTTCTGCAATTCAGAAGGGATCACAACAATAAGCATTAGATTTAAATATTAATCATGAATTTTATACACAGCCTGCTTATAATCAATAATTCATAAAAGACCCCCCCCTGAAAACAGGAAGGCCAAGAATATATGGAGTCTAAAAAAAGTGTTAGCGTGTTATGGAATCGTTCTGTTTTTTCGATTGTTGCAATGTATCTGGGCCACTTCGGTAAGCGGCTGTATCTGTTGGGGGATTTGAAGGTGTGGCAGGAGCCACATTTGCTGAGTCAAAAGTGTCGGGGTTTACTGTGGAGTCAGCCCGTGTCTCGTTCTCAATGTTTTGTTTTTTACAGCTGAACATACATACAGATATACCAAGCATAAATAGCAATAAATTTTTCATATCAATATAATTTGGTTTGAATAATAATGATTGCAGATATCAATTATACAGTCAAAATTATCCATTTACTTTACTTCTGTTTATGAGTGAGATCACAAACAGATTTTATAACCTGCCATTTTAATTAAAAAAATATTGTAACCAATTAAGACACCATCAATTACAAGATATATGATCTGGATCATATAGTATAACTAACAATCTTTATAAATTTAATATGAATAGCTTGAGTAAGAATGGCGAACCTTTTCTGCATCTATACAAATACTTGCTTTTCTCTTACCCTGGATTCATCTGACAGGCGACAATGAGCTTAATGGAGTACAACCAAAACCACCGAATATCATGAAAATCACAGAATTAAAAATACAGAATCTCGTTAGATATAAAAACCAGATATATTCGCTTACGGAGGTATTCCAGCATGAAGATGAAGAATACTGGGTTAAAATAAAAAATTCAGAAACCTGTTTATGCGTACCTGCCAAATTGATAAAACCTTTAAAAATAGATGAATCGTGGCTTATAAAATTTGGCTTTATTAAAACCTACGATTCACAGTATATTGTACGATTTGAAAGAGGTCAGGAGTTTTTAAAATATGATATTGATCTCCGTGATATGCATTCTATGACGGGACTGAAGCTTTACGGAAATAATATAAATTGTATGTATGTACACCAGTTCCAGAATCTTTTTTCCTTTTTATTCGGGAAAGAGCTGATGTGAATATGACTACCGGAATCACTTCATAAAAAAAATCTGATAATGAAAACAAAATACTTAAAAAACCTTATGGTATCGTTTGTAACGTAACCGGACGATGCCATAGCTTAATAATTTGCTATGCTTATTGATATTGATTTACTGTCACAATACGGTGGATTTACTGAAACTTACGGTCCATCTGATGTTATTTTTGAAGAAGGAGATCTACCTAAGTTCTACTATCAGATCATTACCGGCACCGTAAAGCTGAGCCATACCAACGAAGAAGGTAAAGAACTCATTCAAAGCCTCTTATCCGACGGACAAAGTGTCTGCGAGCTGTTATCTTTCATTAAAGAAACATATCCGGTAAACGCCATAGCCATTTCGGAATGCAGCATTATAATGGTTCCTAAAACTGATTTTCTGCAGCTTTTAGATGATCATCATCAGGCTGCATTAGATGTCCGGCAGTTTATTGCGGAGCGGCTTTATCAAAAGTTTATTCTGATGCAGAATAATGCCTCTAAATATTCCAATGTAAGAATTAAAGGTATTCTAGCCTATTTTAAGAGTTTGAGTGAGGATCAGAGCCCTTATTCTTATGAGCTTCCTCTTACAAGAAAACAGTTAGCATCCATAACCGGACTACGAGTTGAAACAGTGATAAGAACTGTAAAAAAAATGGAAGCAGACAAAGTGCTAAAAATTAAAAACCGCAAGATCTACTTTTAACTTTTAGTTGACATTATATATTCAACCAGCTATATAAGAATATTAATAGAATATCTTTCCGTTCTTTATTACAAGAATTTCATTTTTCTCCATTCTCTTTATTACCCTGATTGTGGTTTCCAGAGAAAGTCCTGTAAGTGAAGCCAGCTGCTGTCTGGTATAGGGGATTTCGAATGAGTATTTATCTTTATTTTCTTTGGCCTCTTTCATTTGGTTCATCAGCTCCAGTAATCGTTCTTCAGCATTTTGACCTGAAATTTTCTGCATCAATACCAGTTTTTCAGAGGTTCTTTCCGACAAAGTCGTATACATATCCAGAAAAATAGCAGGATTGTCCTGCAGTAACCGGAAGAACTGATCTCTTCCTATTTTTAGGACATTGCACTTTGTAAGCGCAACCGCATTTACAGTGTATGGCTTTCCCAAAATAAGCATTGATTCTCCGAAGCAAGAATTATCTGAAAGAATTTCCTGTATAAATTCTTTTCCGTCTTCCTTATAGCTGTTAAGCTTCACTTCACCCGTCACAATTTGATAATAAAACTGCGGTATAGCCTCTTCACGAAATATATAATCACCAGCAGTATACTGCTCTTCAATTGCCTGTACTGAATGCAAAAGACTTTTTTGGATAGACATAATGTAATTTTTAATGTTTGCTTTGTTGTGTAGAAGACTGATATGGTATAAAGTTTTGAATTTATTTGCCTCTTAGTTTTCAAACGTATTATAGTATGAACAAACGCTTGTTTTTTTGAGGCTCAAAAGCAAAAATCTTCCTTCCGTCTGCCATTGCATATGGCTAAAGATTTACAAGATGCTTGCTTTATAAGGAAATTTCAAATTCAAAACTATAGATTTCACAACTTGCCCAAGTATTGCATTCATATTTTTCTTAAATGATATATTTCAAAGGTAGCCTATCAGCAAAGCATATATTATGACATAGGTCATATTTTAAACCTTTTAAAAACATAGGATTCTTACAATGCCATTACAAGTTATCACCTGGTTTTCAATAATTTAAAGGTACATATAAAAAAAATAGTATCTTTATCAGCTTATCTCCTAAAAAATAAATGGCGCTTATACTGATCAGCCACCACTATTTCAGCAATTCTATGAAGTATGAAAAGCTTATTTGAAAATATAATTTAAAAGCCTTTTTGATCTGAATCACATTCAAAGAAATATTAAATTAATATATTTGTAATAAATATTCACAATCAAGCTATGTGAAAGTTGTTTAATTAGGAGTTATGGTCATACAAGAAGACTTGCTCATTACTTTTGGAGCAGATATTATTCAATTACAAAAATCTCAGCTGCTCTTTTGAAGAGGATAATGCTCCCGTATATTATTTTCAGATTAAAACAGGTAAAATAAAGCTTACCAATTTTCAGACTAAAAAAAAGGAGTTTATTCAGAGTATTCATGAAGAGGGCGATTCTATTGGTGAGATTTTTTTATTCTCTAAATATAAATATCCCGTTAATGCTGTTTTAATGGAGGACTGTACTATATTTAGATTAGAGCACTCCAAACTTTTGAAATTGCTAGCTTCAGATTTTGAAATTCAAATGAAATTCCTCCACTATCTAGCAGAAAGATCATACTACAGCTGTATTTTTTTAAACAGCTTAACATCCGAAGATTCTACCCATCAATTACTTACAGTACTCAACAATTTAAAAGGCAGCCAAAATAAAGAACGTTATTCCTATAAAATACCCTACACCAGAAAAGAACTTGCTTTTCTAACAGGTTTAAGAATTGAAACCGTCATCAGGACTTTTAAGAGAATGGAAAGTGAAAACCTCATTAAAATCATTAAGGGCAGAGTTTACTATTAATAAGCCTTTTAAACTTATTAGAAATTTAGTCAGAAAAGCTGAGTGAAACGCTATAAATACTTTAGTTTATTTTAAGTTTAAAATGATTGAAATATCAACCACTACTACACGCAGTTCATAAAAAAGCCTCCCGGTTATGAGAGGCTAAATAGCATTGTAGATGGAATTATGCTTGCATTAATCATATACAAATCTAGGAAGACTTCCTGATGAAGATCATGATTGGGATCATAAAGATAAAAAACCGGCCTGTATTTACAGTTCTTATTGGATGTACAGCTAGGCAGAAATTATTTTTCTCAATACAATTCTTTACGTGATCAAAGTTTTTTGCTATCAATCGCACAAGAGTCATTTTCAGATGGAATTTTCCTTACAGCCATTCAGATTCTGACGGATTTTATATTTTTGTTTAAAATGAAACTTATGGATTCTTTAATAGAACTCTGGGGAAACGGAACATCATTAAATACGCTCCAAATGTCATGTCGTGGTGTCACGGTTTTTGTACTCGCTCTAATCCTGATCCGTATTTCAGGCAGGCGGTCATTCGGTATCGGATCACCTCTCGATAACATTATTGTAATGCTGTTGGGTGCCATTCTGAGCCGTGCAGTAGTGGGAGCCTCCCCTTTTATTCCAGTTACCATAACATGTACAGCAATTGTCCTGTTACACAGATTTTTCAGCTGGTATAAAGGGAAAAGCAGCCGCTTCATTCATCTGGTTGAGGGAGATAAAATTATGGTATTTCAGGACGGTAAGTTTATACAGGCCAATATGGAAAGGGCACAGCTGCATAAAGAAGATATTATGCAGGAACTGAGAAAAAGAGCGATGACTGATGATCTAAACCAGGTCAAAGTCATCTATATTGAGCGAAACGGTGAGATCAGCATCATCATAAAAAAGGCATATTAATCAGGTTCGTTAACTATCCGGTATAAAGAGTAAACATGAAATTACTTTTTTAAAAATTTAATGGTAATACCGATTTGTCCGAGATGGTAAAAATCGTGGTGGATAAGTCCTGTAACCAGATACTGGAAATTATGCGGGAAAGACGGTTGGGCAAATAGATAAGGACTATACAGATAGTCGTCATCTTTTTCTTCCAGAAATGATATAATCTGTTGCTGGCTGGTATAAAATTCCTTTAACAGATTTTCCCAGCCCTTTACTTTGAGATCCTCATTACTTCGCCAATTAGCGGCATCCGTCATTTCAAGACCTCTTGGATTTCCTTTAAGTCTGCTAAAAGCCTCTTTACGCCATTCCGTTAAATGTGAGATAATTTCCGCAACACTGTGTATATCCGGAATGGGGCGCTCAAAAGCCGTTTGTTCATCAACCTTCAAAAGCTTTTTTTCGAAGTTTTCGTCAATCCACAAGTCAGCATTTTCAATATCTTTCAATTGCTGAATTAAATCTTTAATCAAAATATTTGTCATTTTTTCAATGTTTAAAGGGTATGATTTATAATTCTGAATTTTCAATTTATAACAATTCACCATAAAACCGCCGTCCACATTCTGATTATGTTATTTCTATCTTTTTATCCTTTCCAAAGATCTCAATCCTAAGGATTCGAGTCGTCCAAATAACTTACAATAAAATGATAATCAATATCTAACACCAAAATTCAATCCAATCTTGTATTTAAACGGTTTAATAATAGTCGTCCTTCCAAGTTCACTTAAAGAGACACTATTTAATAATTGTCTCCTTTTTATACATAACAACCGGTGTTCCAAACTTTAGTATTAGCACATTTAGCAATATCTATATTCTGACAGCTGTACTGCATTTAGCCACAAATTGCTCAAACTTCCGATTTGTATTTCGCATGACCGGTCCATGACCGAAGCAGATAATGTCAGGTTTCAGTTCTGCTAACTTCTGGAGTGATCTGATGTTGCTCTGTTGATCTGAAGTGAATATGTTTGGCGGAAGCCTCAGACCGGTTGCTGTTGTAAGCAGGTTCATATTTGTCGCCACATCACCGATTATCAGTACACCGTCTCGCTCCCGAAATAAAGAAATGTGACCTGGCGAGTGTCCGGGCGTCTCTATTACCTGAAAGTTGCCGATCCTGTCATTTTCAACAATGGTTCGCTCAACTTTATGTCCCTGACCCGCCCAGTATTTTTGCTGAAGCTTTGCTATCCAGTGTTGCGGAGCTGGATAGTCGTTGGTTACGATACCTGTTTCGGTCCTAAAAACTTCGTCGGGATGACAAAGTAAGGGTATCGCGAACTCATCACATATCTGGTCGCTACAGCCTTGGTGGTCAGCATGCGCATGCGTCAGTATATGTTGATAAACGAAGATTTTCTGGAGAGCTTTCTTTACTGTGGTATATGAACTCCGTATTCCGGAGTCTACCAATACACCTTCGATAATATAGCAATTAATGCTGTTTCGTGGCATCAGTGAAATCTGAAACACTTCGGGAGCAATTTGATGTAGCATATTTTTTTTTGCGCAAATCTACATCAGTGATCAGGCCTGCATAAGGACATTTGTCCTATAAAACGTTGAGTCTATGTATTTGTCCCTTTGCACGTGTAAGCGATCGCTGTGTGATGCCCAGATAGGATGCCAGATCCTGTGTAGCTACACGCTGGATGAGGATCGGCTCGCCAGACAGAACAAAACTGTATTTATCCACAGCCGACCTGTTATTGTAATTCAGCAGATAACTTTCCTTCTGTTTATACTCCTGCTCCATCACCGATTTTATGACTCCGTTCCAAGCGGTTACCTGACCAAGGAGATAATGATAGTCCGGATAGCTTATTCTATAGATTATGCTATCTTCTATAGCCCTGATACTCCTTCTGGATTTTTTCTGCGTGACAAACTCCGGAAACGAGGTGACAAATTCATTTTCAAACTTGAAACAGGTTATATTTTCCTTTCCTTCTTTGTCGGTAGCGTATGCTTTTACAGCGCCACTAGCGATAAACCCAATATAACGGCAGGATTCATCCTCACGAATAAAAAAATCACCTTTCTTTAAGCGGATCGGTTTGAAAAACTGTGCAGAAAAGCTAATTTCCTCAGCTGATAGTTCTCCTGTTGAGGATAGATAATTTTCAAATATGTCAGTCATTTCGCAATTTTGTTGTCCTTTTATTCTTTCTAACAGTCTATGGATTACATGCCAAATCCAATATCCAAATCTAACAATTATTATACATCCAAAAAAGTTCATTTTGTTTGTCCAGGCATAAACTTTCCAATTGCTGATAGTTACTTCATAGCTATTTTGCAAATTGCTGTCCGTATATTGGTTATAGAAATCTGTCACTCCCTTATTTTAAATTTCCCTAAAGATTAAATTGTACTAGTATATCTAATACTTTTTACTATTTTTAATAAAAAAATATGCGAATCTTTTTAACTCAAACAGTGTATGTAATTCTGATTTCAGCATTTTTAACTTCTTGTTCATCAAGGAGTAAATTCACTTCCGAATCATTAAGTATTGGAATGACCAAGGAACAGGTTATATCAAAATTTGGAAAACCCTATAAATCTGCATTTACAGAAAATAAACAGACCGGAGAAATGGAAGAATCTTTATTTTACAAAGAGAATTTCATAATGGGAAACAGTTCAATAACCAATATTTTAACTTTCAAAGACGGAAAATTTGTATCCCTTGAACAAGGGCCGGAGTCTGAGAGTAATCCACCCACCATTGTAACTCATCATTAATCTGCAATCTTTTCATTCCGTTGGATTAAAAGCTTAAATTAGATTTTAAAAGAGATTGATGTTTTCAGTCTTATTCACATAAAAAACTCACAATATAAATTGTGAGTTTTTATTTAAAAGAGTACTAACCATTAGAATACATTTAGCAAATGCTATTGGGAATAGTATCAATTTATTTGAGTTTATAAGAATTTCCGTTCCAAAGATATGTTTTAGAGGAACGTTTTTTCTTTTCCCTGTCTTTATCGTCTCTTTCCATTTCTTCTATCTTAAAGATAAAGGCATCAGGAATACCTCCTTTATCATTGGGAAAAATGTATTCTTCAGAATGGTAATACACATCGGCATCCCCTACATTCATCAGCTGAGGCAGGGCAACCAGTTTTTTATCTCTGAAAAGTACATACTGATTATAACTTGCAATACCGCATGCTTCACCGGAAACCAGAGCTTTAAGGGTCAGTTCCACATTCTGAAGTTTATGACTGCTTTCAATGGTAAATGAGGCATAACTCAACTCTTCTCCCCTTCCGGTATCAAAATATACCTCATCAATTAAATTAGTTCCCTCTATGACTTTTATTCCGGCAATATTCTGTTTGATGGTTTCATTGTATTCTTTATTTTTCCGGTCTACTGTTTTTGACAGTCCGAAAAGGAAGTCATAGCCATTTTTATTACGGTAACCTACACATAGATTTCCGCCCCAGATATATCCTTCGGAAACAGCATCTCCCTTCTGATAGGAAACCTTATACCAGTTGGCCCCTCTTTCGCCTAACTTCAGGATAGCATCTTCTTTTTTAAGAATCATCACCTGTTGGTTGGCCAGTAAAGAGTCGGTGATCTGGGCTTTTACATCCGGCTCTTTTCTTACTCTGGTCCAGTCTGTAAAAATTTTCTGGATTTTATTTTCCTCAAAGCTAAAAATGCCGTCCGCATACGTCACATTTTCTTCCTGAGCCGAAAATAGTTGGAGGAACAAGAGGCATAAAACCGTTAGTAGGGATTTCATCATATTATTTTGTTTCATTATTTTTCCAGCAATAAGCTTACCCACTCTTCGCGCTGCAGTTTCTTTTTAAGCTCAAGCCCGCTTTCTTTGCAAACTTCAAGAATATCATCCACATCGAAGAAACATAATCCTGAAAGCAATAGTTTTCCACCTTCATTCATTACTGAAACATAGGTCGGAATATCAGAGATCAGAATATTCCTGTTGATATTAGCCAGAATGATATCATAATTCTCTTTTCCAAGGTTTTCTGCAGTTCCCAGTTCAATATCAAGCTCAACACCGTTTCTGGCAGCATTTTCTTTTGAATTTTCTACAGACCATTCATCAATGTCGATAGCTTTTGTATCTGCTGCACCGATCTGTTTTGCATAAATTGCCAAAACTGAGGTTCCACAGCCCATATCAAGCACTTTCTTACCATTGAAATCAATATCCATCATCTGCTGAATCATCAGGTGAGTTGTTGGATGATGCCCTGTTCCGAAAGACATTTTAGGCTGGATGATAATTTCATGCATTCCCGGTACCGATTCATGGAATTCTGCCCTGATCAGGACTTTATCATCAATATTGATTGGCGAAAAGTTCTTTTCCCACTCTTCATTCCAGTTGATATTCGGCATTTCCTCGAAAGAATAAGTGATCTGTACATTTTCGTTTTCAAAAAGCGGAAGTGCCTTAAGTTCTTCTTCTTTAAACAGTTCTTTCTGAATATATCCTAAAATTCCGTCGATTTCTTCTGTAAAGCTGTCAAAACCTATTTCGATAAGCTCTGCCATTAATATCTCATTCCATGGCTGTAATGGAGTAATCTTGAAATTGAATTCTAAATAATTTTGCATGTGCGTAAGTAATTTAATGCAAAAATAGGGATGTTATCACTGTTAAAAAAATGGAAGTGTTGTTAGTCATCGTTTTTTCATGATTATTTTCTTGTTTAGGCTAAAGCCCAATGTTTCCGTAAAAATGAAAAGCGGGCTAAAGCCCGCTCCTATTGAATATTCTTATTGTTAAGAAAGTTATTCAGCAACTATTACTGATTATGGGTTGGTAGAGAAGATTGAAGCGTTGGCAATTAATGCGCGTCTGTTCATTTTTAAAATATCTCTTACCCATTCTGCAAAGTCCTCAGGCTGAAGGACTTTATCCGGATTTCCGTCGGTAAGCCCTCCCTGAATGCTCATATCGGAAGCAATTGTACTTGGTGTCAGGGTGATTACACGGATATTCTGCTTTCTCCATTCCGCCATCATCGATTGGGATAGAGATACTACCGCAGCCTTTGATGCAGCATAAGCGGACATATTAGGACCACCTTTTAAACCTGCTGTAGAAGCTACATTAACGATGTCACCTTCTCCTCTAGCTTTCATAAACGGATGAACTGCTTTTGCAGCATAATATACCCCGAACAGGTTGGTTTTAATCACCTGCTCCCAGGTTTCTGAAGGCATTTCTTCGATTGTTCCGAAGTCTCCGATTCCAGCATTGTTTACCAGAATATCTATACCGCCCAATTGTTCTGCCAAAGATTCTATTCCAGCTTTTACCTGAATTTCATTATCTACAGAAAAAACTGCATAGGTTGAGTTCACTCCCAGCCTTTTGATTTCTTCAACCGTCATTTTAAGATTTTCTTCATTTCTTCCGGTGATAGCAACATTTACTCCTTCATTCGCCAGTGCCAGGGCCACCGCTTTTCCAAGCCCTCTTCCACCACCTGTTACGATGGCATTTTTTCCATTTATATTCATAATACTAATGTTTCTGATGCAAATTTACGAAAGAACATTTTTACAGGGCCTGTGAAATCTGGATTTAATAGAATTTTAATAACGTAGTCAAATACAAAGTCTTTTTAATCACAAAAATTTTGACACCTTAATTAAATGCATTGTGATTCATTTTTATCTCTCGCAGATTTGCAGATGAAGCAAATCTTTTTAATGAGAAAAATTTCTAACTTTTAAGGTCATATGTGAACTTCTTTACGCAAAACATTTAAACTCCAATAACTTAATTATCAAAGCTTTTATGACTTTTGTGATCGTTTTTTTAACCACAGATTACACGGATTTTCACAGATGTATATGCATATTATTCAGAATAAAGATCTTGTTTTTTCATAAAACTTATATGGTCTACTGTGTACATTATCCGACGCTGTGAGAACAAAATAAAAAACAAAACCGACTTTAAAGCCGGTTCTGAATTTGAAAGTATAGTAAAATGAAAATTTATGGGATAAGAACCGGATTTTGAACGTCGAATTCCTCGGCAACTGTAAACTGGTTTCCGTACATATCTGAAGCTCTCACCTCCAGCTTATGTTTTCCTAAATCAAGTTTTTTAGGAAATCCTACTGTCCAGATATGTTTTGACATTTCAGGATTAGAGGGTCTTCTGCCTGGGAAAAGTTTCTGTGTAGAGTCCCATTTGAAAACTGAAAGGGCAAAGTTGGGATCCACCGTTTCGTCATATTCCATTTCCTCCCAGTTCCCGTTATCTATCCTGTACTCCACCTTATCTTTCTTGCTTCCAATAAAGAAGTTAGCCAGAATTTTTGCAGATGTTTTTGACGGATGAGGAATGGCTTTCGGAATATATAACTGAATCTGGTAATCTTCCGGTTTTCCGGCGGTTTTATATTTAACTTTGTATTGATTGTCATTAAAACTGATGAAAGAATATCCTTTTGCTGTTCCGTCTCTCATGGTTGAAGTTGGCAAACCGATGTCATCGGTTGTTCCTGACCACCAGTCACCGCAGGTTGTTCCTACATTGTATTCGTGAAGGTCTTTTGAACCGTTCCAGCCTGCCTGTTTTCCGTAGAAAATCTGTTGCTGGATATGGGTGTGAGCCGATAAAATCAATGCATTCTGGAAAGGGGTCAGGTAATCAAATAATTTCTGGCGGTCTGAATTTCTGAAATTGTCTTCGTTTTTATGCTCTAAAGGAATGTGAAAGGAAACAACGATCAGTTTGCTTTTATCAACCAGTTTCAAATCATTTTCAACAAATTTCAGCTGGTCTTCACGGAAACCTCCCCAATAGCCTTTTCCGTCTCTTGGATCGGGATAAAGGATATCATCCAAAATAATGAAATGAACATTTCCGTAATTGAATGAATAATTGGCAGGCCCGAAATTGGATTCAAAGGTTTCATCTGAGAAACGGTCTTCTTTGGCATCATAATTCATGTCATGATTTCCCATTACGTTGTACCACGGAAGGCCGATTTCCTTCATCACATCAGCATAAGGCTTCTGAAGGCTCAGATTATCTCCTACCAAATCTCCTAAACTTATTCCGAGCACTGCATTTTTTTTGGTGCTTTTCACTTCGTTTACGATGGCTCTTTTGAAATAATCAAGCTCTTTTTCTGTGTAAGGCTGCGGATCTCCAAAGACAAGAATATCAAAATTTTTGCTTTCGTCTTTTTTGTAAAGTGGGAAATTCAGTTCTTTTGGAAGCTCTCCCGTGGGTGCGGATCCTTTGTATTTAAAATCGGCAGGCGAGCCTTTTGGCTTATGATGGTAATAAAACTGTGGCAGGTTATTGCTGTTCACAGCAGTCTGGTACCCTGAAGGTTTAATGACAAACACTGTCTGATCTTCCTGAACCGGCAGGCTATACCTTCCGTTTTTATCTGTAAGAACAACCTGAACACCATTGGAAACCGCTACGCCTTCAATTCCTTTCTCCCGGTTTTCTTTTTTTTGATTTTTATTGCCGTCTTCAAATACATATCCCGAAACTGAATCCTGGGAAAATGCCATCGCAGAAGTCAATACACAAGGCATTAAAAGTTTTATACTGATACTCATATCTTTATTCTTTATTCTTTATTCTTTATTCTTTATTCTTTATTCAATCTTATTTACTTATTCCACCACATTTTCACATTGATATTGTCTCCACCCATGGATTGTACTGCCGCATTATAATTGTCAGTATTCATCACTTTTGTCGTAGTTGGATACATGAATCTTACAGGCATCACACCTCCATTCTGCAGTCCTCCGTTATTAGGAAGTACAGGAAGTTTGGTACGTCTGAATTCATACCACTGCTGATGGTCTACAAAAAACAGGGAGATATATTTCTGAAGCATGATCCTCTGCAGTGAGCCGTCGTAAGCCACTTTATCATTATTGAAATACCCGGCAGGAACTACAGCTCCCCATTGCTCAATGATGGACCTCACTCCTGTTTCATAAAATGTTTGCTGACTTCCGGCAATAATTCCTCTATTAACAAGCTCTGCTAAAATAAACTGCACTTCGGAATAGGTCATGATCAAAACTTTTAACGGTGCTTTTGCCAGATTTTGATTCAAATTAGAAGGCTGGTAATCGAATATAGTACCTAAAGTATATCCGGATGGAGCTCCTTTGTAACCCAGATCTGCGCCTGCTGTATTTTTCGCTTTGGTGAAGAACATGCTCAGTCTAGGATCATTGTTATTTTTCAATGTTTCCACGAAGAATTCACCGGCCGCTCTGGACGTTGTAAAATCCTGCGGACGGGCTATTGGAGGTAAATACGGAGATATTCCGGAAAGGGACAGGACAGCGCTGTCATTATTATTTTGAAAAATGGGATATTGTGTGGGATTATTAACGATCTCCTGAATTCTTTCGTGCACATTCACTTCACCGTTTTTGCTTAAAATTCTTGTCAAAAGTCTTAAAGAAAGTGAATTACAGAATTTTTTCCATCCCAAAATTCCGGTCTGGCTGTTGGTATTGGCATTATAAAAAAGATCAGTTTCTGTAAGTGCTTTTGTAGCGTCAAAAAGAGAATTCGCTGTTTTTAAATCGTTTAAAAGCTGAATATAGATATCTTTCTGCTTATCATATTTAGGTTTCAGAATACCTTCTTCAATTTTTCCGGCTTCAGAAAAAGGAACATCTCCAAAAGCATCTGTAAGATTAGCCGTAATCCAGGCATTCAGAACCATGGATATAGCCAGATAGTTATTATTTTCTTCTTTGGCGGCATATTTTCTAAGGTCATTCACCTGCTTCAGCCATTTGTAGGAATTGTCCCAATAGCCTGCCCCGCTTTTTTCATTAAAATAATATCTGCTGAATGTATTTCCTTCGTTGGGAAAATCCAGAGCATCCTGCATGATATCAAATGTAAAGTCATCTGCCCTGTTATAGCCATAGCTTCCCATTTCATATTGGATAGGAGCCAGGAGGCTTCCTACGGACGGGTCTTTTATTCTGCTGGTATCGGTATTAATCTCTTCAAAGGTTCTGTCACAAGAATGAAGGGTAAAAACAGAAACGGCCAACGCCAGATTTATGATTATTTTTTTCATTTTTTTTAAATTTAGAATTTAAGATTTAACTGGAAGCCAACGGTTCTGGCAGTAGGAAGCTGACCCATCTCAACACCGGGGGTAATCGTGGCATTATCCAGAGTAGCGACTTCAGGATCAAACATTGGGAATTTGGTCCACATCCAGAGATTTTTTCCAAAAATAGCAAGCGTGACATCTTCAAGCCCGAGAGGCTGTATAATATCTTTTGAGAAGGAATAGGATATTCTTGCGTCTCTAAGTTTGATAAAATCTGTGCTGAAACTGTTGGTTTCTACATTTGCTCTTCTGTAATAATCTCCATAGTATGAAGAAAGTGTTACCGCTTTCGTATTTGGACTGTAGCTGCCGTCAGGATTCTGAACGACACCATCTCCCACGATCGTCCCGCCTGGATTTTCTCTTCCCGGAAGGGTGGATTTAAGCTTTCCTTGTTCAGACATTTTATGATGGGACTGGGAATACGCTATACCACCGTACTGCCCGTCAAATGAAAAGCTGATGGTAAAGTTTTTAATTTTAAAATCATTCTGAAGCCCGGCTCTCCATTTCGGGAATGCATTTCCTACTTTTTCTATTCCTGCAGGAATTTCCGTCAATCCGTCTCTGTAAACTACTTTTCCGTCAGGCGAACGAAGCAGTTTGTATCCGTACATATCTCCAAGTGAGCCACCAACTTCCATTTTATAGAAAACTACTCCCCCTACATTGGAAACAATTCCGTCAAATCCTTCGGGAACGGTCATCACTCTGTTTTCGTTGGTAGACCAGTTTCCACCGATCTTCCATGAGAAATCTTTTGTCTTTACAGGATAGGCATCCATTGAAAGTTCCAGACCTCTGTTTCGGATCTTTCCTGCATTGATAATTCTTTTGGAGAATCCACTTTCGTAAGGCAATGACACGGGAATGATCTGGTTTTCGCTGACGTTCTGATAGGCTGTGAAATTAATGTTTAACCTGCTTTTGAAAAGGCTGAAATCCATCCCGGCTTCAATATTGGTATTTTTTTCGGGCTTCAGGGAAGGATTGTTAAAAACAGTTGGAATGATTACACTTCCTGTGATATTGCTCGCTGTATAATAATTATCCAGCAGGTAAGGATCACTGTCTATTCCCACTTTAGCCCATGAACCCCTAAGCTTCCAGAAATTCAGGCTGTTACTTTTCAGGTTAAAAATATCTGATAAAATAAAGCTGGTACTCACTGAAGGATAGAAGAAAGATCTGTTCTGCTTCGGAAGTGTGGAACTCCAGTCATTTCTTCCTGTGACATCCACAAAAATCTTATTGTCATATCCTGCGGTAAACAATCCGTATACACTTTCTACCTGCTTGTCACGTGGAACAGGATATTTTACAGGAATTGAAAGTGCGTTGGTAAGACTGTATTCTCCGGCCGTCTTTAAACCTATTGCCTGGTAATCATTCATTACATATTCATTGTAACGCATACTTCCCCCGACTGAGGCGGAAAGGCTGAATTTGTTCAGATCTTTTTTATAGGAGAACAAGACATCGTTATTGTATTCATGATCTTTGATGAACTGTTCTCTGTAATACCCTTTTAAATAATTGGCAGAGCTCCACGGTCTTCTTGTGGTTCTCTTTTCATTCAGAATTTCAATGCCGGATCTGAGCATTAAACTGAAATTATTATTGAACTGATAATCAGCTGTGATATTTCCTGTGATATTTTTCTTCTTTACCCCATTCAGCATTTCGTAGGCGATAAGATAAGGATTGTCTATATAAGAGCTGAACGGATGGATCTGGTCCACCTGCTCCTGGCCATATTTCCAGATGGGCTGATACCAGCTAAGATCTACATTCGGATTCTGGAAAATCATGAAGTATGAGATCGACTGGTTATTATATCCTGTAGCAGGCAGGTTATCGCTGCTGGTTGTGTTATAGGCAAATTTGGTTGATATCTTTAATTTTTTGGTAAGCTGATGAGCAAAAGACAGGGCAAAATTAAACCTGTCAAAGCCTGTATTAGGCATCATCCATTCATTGTTCAGGTAGGTAAGAGAGGTCCTGAAGCTGGTTTTGTCATTTGAGCTTTCTACTGAGATGCTGTTTGAGTAGGTAGAGCCTGTTCTCCAGAAGCCTTTGATATTATCTTCATAAGGTCTCCAAAGCTTTCTCTCGAGACTCTGTCCCTGTACGGTAGGATCGTATTGAAAATAGTATTGCCCGGCAAATTTGGGTCCGAATGCACTACTTGTTCCGCCAGTGCTTACGCCATCCGCAGAAAGGCCATAAGAATAGTAAAACTGGCCTGCAGAGTTTTTAGCTAAAGTTCCCTGACCGTATTCGTACTGCCAGTCAGGCCATTTAAGTACGGTATCGAAACTTGAATAGGAATTGAAGGTCACCTTCAGCTTCCCGTCTTTGGTCTTTCCTGATTTTGTGGTGATCATTAAAGCTCCGTTGGCAGCACGTGAACCGTATAAAGCGGCTGCAGAAGCACCTTTCAGCACGGTTACCGATTCAATATCATCAGGATTGATACTATTAAGACCGTTCCCCATATCGATAGGAACATCTCCGCCTGAACCCGCTCCATAAGCGGATGTGCCTGAACCTGTGGTGGAATTTCCCATGGGAACACCGTCTACAACGATCAGGGCATAGTTGTGATCCATCATAATGGATTTTTCTCCCCTAAGGGTAATTCTGGAAGTTCCCAGCGGTCCGGCTCCTGCTGTCTGAACTTTAAGCCCGGCCACTTTTCCTTCCATGGATTGTGCCCAGTTGTTGTTCTGGGTTTCTTCAAATGTTGCGGAGCCTACTTTTTCTGCAACATATCCTAAAGCTTTGTCGTGCCTTTTGATTCCAAGAGCAGTTACCACTACTTCATCAATGCCTTTAACAGTATCTTTTTTTACTTTCTGCTGAGCCGCCAGATTGACACTTACTAATCCTAGCAGCGACAAAACCAGCAGTTTTTGGGTCTCTTTACGCATATCCTTTTTGTTTGCGCAAAATTAAAGCGACATTACGAGCATGGCTTTAATACAATTTTAACATTTATTAAAAAAATATTAAACAAAATATGAATTTAGTTTTAACAACAGTTATATATCATTGATTAATAAACACTTATACAATTAAGTATTATTAATGCTGTTTTGAATCTACATTACTGTAACTTTATTGTCTTTCTGAGAAAATATAGACCAACTGCTTATCTTAGGATCAGAGCTATTCTGTATTTTGATTTATTGCTGAAATCACCTTATTTTTTGACGCAAAGTTTTACTTTGGTACTCTTTATTTTGAGGTGAGCAAAGGTGATGGCTCCGCCATTGATTAAGCTACCGGATATTACGCACGCTTAATGGAATCAACGCTGTTATAAATCTTTGCGTTAAAAAAAAACAATCAGTTTAAACAGTACATTTCTATATGAGAGTTTTATCACGTATAAATCCAAACACAAAAAAACCTGCCTCCAAAAGAGACAGGCTGTGGATTTTCAATATCCGGCTTTATTTTTTTAAGCCAAATCTGTTATTTATTTTTTAACTGATCCGGAATGTTGGTTGTGACAAAACCAATTCCCTGATTTTTCAGCTCCTGATAAACCGCGGCATCATTCACTGTCCATGAATTGGTAATCAGGCCTAAAGCTTTTGCATCAGCAATCCAAGTAGGATTTTTCTGGAAAACGCTGTAATGGTAATCCATTCCGTCAAGACCTTCGCTTTTGATCTGTTCCGGAGAAAGTTCACCGTTCAGGTATTGTACTTTGAATGTCGGCTCCAGTTTTTTGACCTGCTTACAGATATTCAGGCTGAAAGAAATATATTCGGTCTGTCCTTCCAGCTTCATATCTTTGATCATTTTAAGGGTTTTCCGAGTAATCTCGTTTTCCAGTTCTGGAGTCTTGGCAGGCTTGATCTCAACGATCAGCTTTAAAGAGGAATCTTTTTTACCCTGTTTCAGATAATCTTTCAGTGTTGGAAACTTTTCGCCGTTAGACAGCTTCAATGCTTCAAGATCTTTGAAAGAGGTTTCGGAAATCTCCATTTGTCCGTGATGCTCGTCATGATTAATCACAAGAACACCGTCTTTGGTCATCCTTACGTCAAATTCCGATCCGTATATCTTTAATTTCTGGGCATTCTCTAAAGATTGAAGAGAGTTTTCCGTGGTAGGCGGCTGTGCCTGGAAGTAGCCTCTGTGTGCAATAATCTGGGTTTGTGCCTTCATTATGACTGTGCTTAAAACTGCTAACCCTAAGATAATTTTTTTCATAATACAATTTAGCTAATTAAATAAAAATCTTAAAAACGTTTGATAAAGATAGTGTTTAAATGTTAAAAGCTATATTTAGCACCAATCTGGATCTGGTAAGGATTCCCAGAAAGTGGGGCTAAACCGCTGGTATTTTTAACGTATTCAAACTGTTTTGTCTCCTGGTTGAATTTTGTCACTTTGTACAATGCTACATTTCCGTAAGATTTATTCACGCCCCATTCTTTATTCAGAAGGTTGGCTAAGTTGAAAATATCTACTGAAAGCTCAAAGGCCCCAATTTTGTCAAATTTGATTTTTTTGGCGACACGAACGTCCCATACTCCGAAGAAACCGTTTTTACCACCGTTACGCTCTGCAATTGCATTGTTATATTTTTCTACATAATCTTTCAATGCCTGTCCTACTTCAGGATCATTAAGAAGCGGCTGGGTAATGATTTCCGGGAAGATATACGCAAGGTCATTTGAATCTACGAAATCTCCGTTGACATTTCCACCTGCCGTAACTGAGAAACGTGTACCTCCAATTCCTGAATATCGTACTCCCAAAGTAAATCCAGCAATGGTAGGTGAGTTACCATACACCACAATTTTATTCCTGAACTGGTTATCAGAATAGCTCATTCTCAGGTCTCTTGGATCGCTCTGAACCGGAGTGGAAAGTGTGGCAGAATTCGCTACGTTGCCGTTGTATGAGGTATTGTCTTTAATATCAGACCATGTGTAACTTGCTGTGATCTCTCCGTCTTTCCAATAACGGTAGCTGGTATCTACCACGAATGAAAACTGGTTGACTTTACCATCGCTTACAAGCTCAAGTACTCTTCCAAATTTGTTATTGATCCTTCCTTCTTTCCAGTCAATACTCACACTTTTATTATCATTATTGATAATGGTACCAGCAGGCACATATACACCTCTTCCTCCTTCATTAGCTAAAGTGAAAGCTGGGTTGACTTTCATGTTTCTGTCGTAATAGAAGTAATTGTTTCTTCCCAACGCCATATATCCCGCAATTCCGGCTCTGAATCTTTCATTAAAGAAGTGATTGTAGGAGATATTGGCTTTATAAACGATTGGAATTTTTGCATCTTTCCCTGTATAATTGATGGTAGGCATTTGATTCTGTGAAAGTGTAGGAACAGTGCCGTAGTCGTTTCTATATGCTGGAAAATCAGGAGTCAGACCAACAGTAGCGGGATTCACATCTACCGTTGCCAAATGTTTTCCATCAAAAACAAGGTTATTGATTACCATATAATTATTGATATCAGAAGAGAAGATTCCTGCACCAAATTTTAAGAAATCTTTACTGTTCTCGTTGATATTCCATTCAAACTGAAATCTCGGCTGAATAACAAAGGATTTGATTTGGTTATCTGTAGTGATTCCCATTTCGTCAAAAAGCTTTTGATTAAATTCGGCTTTCGGATATCCACCATAATCCAATCTTAATCCTGCCATAAAATCAAGACCTGTTGCTATTTTGGTCTGAATCTGTCCATATATTCCTGCATTCCAGATACTGGATTTTACAGACGGATCATCCATTAAAGGCACTTCTCTGTAGAATCTATAAGGCGTAAGATTGGCAAAATTCGTCATTCCCTGGAACTGGAATCTTCCGTTCACCTCACTTCCGTAGATAGATTTTGATCTGGTATACATTAAATCTGCCCCAAAAGTATATTTAATTTTATCTGTGTTGTAGTATAAATTATCTACAATCTGGATTACATTATTCCTGAAACCCTCCTGGCCAAAACGATGTCCTCCAATCTGGATATTGGTAGATCCAACACTTGAAGAAACTCCTTCTACAACAGCTCTTGGAACCGGATGCCCCAACTCATTGTTCTGGTAGCTATCCTGGAAAGTATATAAATACTGTGCTTTTAATTCATTCGTGATATTCGGCTTAACGTTTGTTCTTAAAGTCAAGAGTAAGCTGTTATCAAGATTTTTATCATTCCCGAAAGATTCAAAAAAATTGATCGCGGTATTATCCCCCAATCCGTTTTTGTTCAGATCGTATGTAAAATTATTTCTTAGAGTTAATAAGTTTTTTTCGTTGATCTGCCAGTCCAAACGAAGAAATCCCGCATCTGAATTTCTTACTTTATCAAAACTTCCGAACTGTGGTGTATTTCCTACCCCGTATTTTGATCTTGCAATATCCAGGAACTGATTCAGTGTCTGCGTTGTTGTATTAAATCTTTTCTCATCATCCGTAGATTTGATATCTGCGATAATCAACGGTCTGGAATCCAGCTGGTGATCCCAGGCTACGAAGAAATGTAATTTATTTTTAATAATGGGGCCTCCCAATGAAAAACCAAACTGAGAAGTAGAGAAATCATTTTCTCTTTTGTTCCCCCTGATATCATAAGGGCTGGAAAGCCAGTTTGTTCTTAAATATTCCCATGCGCTTCCTGAAAATTTATTGGTTCCGGATTTGGTAACGGCACTTACCGTTCCTCCACCACTTCTTCCTAAGGTTACATCGTATTGGTTGGTGGTTATTTTAAATTCACGGACGGCTTCTATTGAAATAGAAAATGGCGCACCGCTTCGGCTGGTGGTAGAACCTGCAGAAGTAGGATTTTTTGCTGTCATCCCATCGATGGTAAAGTTCGTGGAAGATCCCAGCTGGCCAGAAAGGTTTCCCCCCTTTCCACTGAGCGGAGACAGCTCCGTAAGATTAGTGAAATTTCGCCCGTTCACAGGCAGCATACTGATATTTTTAGCTGAAATGGCAGTAGCTGCACCCAGGTTTCCGATCTTGTTTTTTAAGTTTCCGGTAACAATTACTTCTTCTATCTGCTTTTCTGCACCTCCCAGGCTCATGTTGACCGTCACCTGATCTCCGAAATTGACATTATAGCCTTCTTTCTTCTCTTCATTCACGATAATTGTGTAAGGTCCGCCAAGAGGAATTTCTTTAAAGATATATTCTCCCTTGGAGTTAGTCTCTGTTTCCGTCCTGAATCCTGTAGACTCGTTCACGATCGTTACTTTCACTTTTTCCTGAGCAGCACTGCCCAGCCCGGTCACTTTTCCTACAATAGAAGCCTGCGTGGTCTGCGCATAAGCCAGTGTTCCAAATCCCAAAAACAATAATCCTAGTACAATCTTTACTTTTCTCATTTCTTCCTTTTGTTTAATTTTTATAATCTTCAGGAACCTGCATGATTTTTATATGATCAGATATTTTGATGATACAGGCTTCTTCAAATCAGATGTGCAAAGGTATTTTGACTTTCCGGATCGTCTGTTTAAGGGAGTTTTAACAAATTCTCAATTAAATCATAACGTTATGTTAAATTAATTTAAACAAGTGTTTTAAAACATTTATAATCAGCAGATTAATATATATTACATCTATTTAATGTTTGTATAATATTTAAATCTGCTATTTTTTAGTGAGATTAGTTTAGCTATTTTTGCTCAAAAGATAGAAAGCAATGTCTGAAAACATACAGCAAAAAATAGAACAGCTACGCAAAGAGCTCCATCAGCATAATGAAAATTATTACCTTCTGGATGCGGCTACAGTCTCTGATTATGAGTTTGATATGCTGCTGGAAGAGCTTCGGGATCTGGAAGCAAAACACCCGGAATTTTATGATGAAAACTCACCTACAGTTCGTGTAGGAGGCGGAATCACTAAGGTGTTCCCCACCATTCAACATAAATTCAGAATGTACTCTTTGGATAATTCTTACGATTCTGATGATCTTGAAGATTGGGAAAAAAGAATCATTAAAACCATCAATGATCCGGTGGAATTTGTGGCAGAGCTAAAGTATGACGGTGCTTCTATCTCTATTCTGTATGAAAACGGAAAACTGGTTCAGGCTGTCACCCGTGGCGATGGTTTTCAGGGAGACGAAATTACGGCAAATGTCCGTACAATTTCGGATATTCCGCTCACGCTGAAAGGTGATTTTCCTGCTCATTTTTTTATGAGAGGTGAAATTTATCTGACGAGAAAAAACTTCGACAAGATCAATAAACTGCGTGGAGAGGAAGGCCTGGATCCTTTTATGAATCCAAGAAACACAGCCAGCGGAAGTTTAAAAATGCAGGACAGCGGCGAGGTGAGAAAACGAAGCCTGTCTTCTGTATTATACCAGTACATTTCTGAGGAAACACCTGCAGAAACTCACTGGGAACTGCTTCAGAAAGCTCAAAGCTGGGGCTTTAAGACGTCTCAGCAGGCAAAACTCTGCAAAACGCTGGATGAGGTGAAGGAATTTATCAGTTTCTGGGATACGGAACGGCACAATCTTCCTTTTGAAATAGACGGAATTGTTCTTAAAGTGAATTCTTTACAGCAGCAGAGACAGCTTGGCTACACCGCAAAATCTCCGCGATGGGCAATGGCTTATAAATTTAAAGCTGAAAAAGTAGAAACGGAACTTCAGAGTGTGTCTTACCAGGTGGGAAGAACAGGAGCAATCACTCCGGTAGCTAATTTAAAACCTGTTTTACTGGCGGGAACCATCGTTAAAAGAGCTTCTCTTCATAATGAGGATATTATTAAGAAGCTTGATCTGCATGAGCATGACTTTGTATATGTAGAAAAAGGTGGTGAAATTATTCCTAAAATCGTTGGCGTAAACACAGAAAAAAGAACTTCAGAAAGCAAGGAAATTGAATATATAAAAAACTGTCCTGAATGTGGGACTGAATTGGTGAAAATCATTGATCAGGCCATCCACTTCTGTCCGAATGAACTTCACTGTCCGCCTCAGGTGGTGGGTAGAATGATCCACTATGTTTCCAGAAAGGCGTTGAATATAGATAATCTGGGAAGTGAAACGATCGAACAGCTTTACAGGGAAAAATTAATTGAAAATCCCGCAGATTTTTATGCATTAACGAAGGAACAGATCCTTCCCCTGGAAAGAATGGCAGAGAAATCTGCACAGAATATTATCTCAGGGATTGAAAAATCAAAAGAAATTCCGTTTGAAAAGGTTCTTTACGGAATCGGAATAAAACACGTTGGGGAAACAGTTGCTAAAAAGCTGGTAAAAAACTTTGCTACGATTGATGAACTGAAGGCTGCTACTGTGGAAGAGCTTTGCCAGGTGGAAGATATTGGAGCTAAGATCGCTGTAAGCATCGTGGAATTCTTCAACAATCCAGAAAATATCCTGATGATTGAAAGATTAAAGTCCTACGGTGTACAGCTTGAAAAGGGCGAAAGTACAAATGAAGTTTTGTCCAATGTTCTGGAAGGAAAGACATTCCTCTTCACTGGAAAATTATCTTTGTTTACAAGAGAATCTGCTGAGGAAATGGTAGAAAAGCACGGTGGAAAAAATATATCTGCTGTATCTAAAAACCTTAACTTTCTTGTAGTCGGTGAAAAGGCCGGAAGCAAGCTTAAAAAGGCTCAGGATATCGGTACAATTACAATTCTGGATGAACAGGAATTTTTGAATCTGATAGAGAAACAGTAAAATCTTTAACAAATTACAATTAAACCATTGAGATTAGATTTCAATGGTTTATTTTTGTTCTTTTTCACTAAGAAAAGAATAATAAACTAATAAGATTAATCCATGAAAAAAATCTACTTCATCATTTGTATAATGATCCTTTCTTTATTTCAGGCACAGATTGTGAATATTCCTGATGCGAATTTTAAAAGCTTACTGGTCGCTAATATGCCTTATCTGGCCAAAGACCTCATTGGTAATAATACGATTATTGACACCAACCATGATGGCGAAATTCAATTATCTGAAGCTGCCAATATCAGTAAACTACGTTTTGATTTATATGATATGCCCAATTATTCCTCCAATTTTAATAATGTAGTTTCAATATCGGGTATAAAAAGTTTCACCAATCTTACGGACCTTTATATTGATAGTTTCCCTTTATTACAGACTATCGACCTGAGTAATAGTACAGCCTTGTATAAACTTGATCTCAGCAGATGCTATGTTTTATCATCCGTAAATCTTCAGGGTTGCAGCCAGTTATATGATCTGGATATCTTTTTCAGCAATATACCGTCCATTGATCTATCGGGGCTGACCAATTTATATGAAGTGGATATGACGCAGTGTCAACTTGCTAATTTATCTTTAAATAATAATACGAATCTCAGCAACCTGGCTTTAACGTCCAATAAGCTGCAAACCCTGCCTTTAGGACAGACACCTAATCTAAAATTTCTGAGTATTGCAGGTAATCAATTTATAACACTCAATTTCAGTTCTTTTCCAAAACTTGAAACACTGAACTGTACTTACAACAAGTTTATAAGTATCGATTTATCCCAGAATACAGATTTGAAAACTTTTGGCTGTGACGTGAATCCTAATCTTAAGTCGTTGTTTATTAAAAACGGCATCAATAACTTTACACAAAATAATAATTCTACTTTTTCAAGCACACCCAATCTTGTATATATCTGTGCAGATGATTCCGAAATTTCCAACGTCAATGCTTTACTGACTTCTACCACTTCATGTGTTGTGAATTCATACTGTTCGTTTACTCCGGGTGGAACTTTTTATACGATCTCAGGAAACACAAAATTTGACAGTAACAGTAATGGTTGTGATGTGAATGATCTCAACAAGGCATTCCAAAAATTCAATATTACCAGCGGAAGTATTTCAGGAAGTATAACGGCTAACAGTTCAGGAAATTACTCAATTCCAGTACAAGCCGGAGCCCATACCATCAGCCCGGTTCTTGAAAATCCGACTTATTTTAATATCTCGCCAACAAGTTTAACTGCTAATTTTCCTGCGCAAACAAGTCCGCTAACACAGAATTTCTGTATGACAGCCAATGGCAATCATCCGGATCTTGAGATTGTAATCATCCCGACAGATATTGCTGTTCCGGGGTTTGATGCAGATTATAAAATTGTTTTCAAAAATAAAGGAACTGGAGCGCAGTCAGGAAATGTGGTATTCAGTTTCAATGATGACCTGATGAATTTTGTAAGTGCAACTACAGTTCCCAATTCTCAATCTACGGGAGTTTTAAACTGGAATTTCACGAATCTTCTTCCTTTTGAATCGAGAGAAATCAAAGCTAAGTTTACTTTGAATACATCAACGCAGAACCCTTCATTAAATATGGGTGATGTGCTTCACTACACAACCCAGATCAACGGGGTTGTGGATGAAACTCCTGCAGATAACACGTTTACCTTGAATCAAACGGTTGTAAATTCTTTTGATCCGAATGATAAAACCTGTCTGGAAGGCGTATCCATTGCACAGGCTCAGGTTGGAGATTATGTTCATTATCTGATCAGATTCGAAAACAACGGTACTGCCAATGCAAAAAATATTGTTGTAAAAGATGATATTGATACATCCAAATTTGATTTATCTACGTTGATTCCATTAAGCGGAAGTCATAGCTTTGTTACCAAAATTTCGGGAACCAATACGGCAGAATTTATTTTTGAAAACATTCAGCTTCCTTTTGATGATGCCAACAACGATGGCTATATTTCATTCAAAATAAAGACGAAATCTACTTTAGCAGCTGGAAACAGCTTCAGCAATACAGCCAGAATTTATTTTGACTATAATGCTCCGATCGTCACCAATACGTATACCACTTCAGTACAAACCGTACTGGCAACATCTGAAATGAATACCAGTAAAAATGATTTCAATATTTATCCTAATCCTGTAAAAGATATTCTTTATATCCAATCAAAGGATGAAATCATTAAAGCTGAAATTTACGATGCAGCCGGAAGACTCTTGAATACGACCGGAGTAAAAAACAATGCTGTGAATGTTTCTGATTTGGCGAAAGGAAATTACATCATCAAAGTTTCTACAAAAAACAAAACACTGACGCTTAAATTTATTAAAGCATAAAAATAATTGACCTTATTATACTTTAAAAGCTGTGAGATTCTCACAGCTTTTTTTGTAGGAAATCAATCTGTTTGTAAACCATTCCACGTGAAAGAGTAGTTTTTGGCTAAAGCCGATTACATTGACTTTATCATCAAGCGGGCTAAAGCCCGCTCCTATTCACCCTCTCAAAATCCTTTATTTACTCAATAATCAAAGAAAAATATTTAAAATAAAATTAACACAAATAATTAATTCAAAGAATATAATTAAATAAAAACCAACAAAAACAACATTATATAATTAATTAAAAACTAAAAAGTAATTATTTTTCGTAATATAATTTTTTATATATTTATAAAAACAAATATCACGTAACTATGAAAAAACTCTACTTTTTTGTGCTATTTCTGGCACACTTATCTGTCATAGCACAGATTGTCAACATTCCGGATCCGGTTTTTAAGACTAATCTGCTTTCTGGAAATGCGAGCAATGAAATTACACAGAACCTTGCCGGACAATGGGTAAATATAGATACCAATAATGATGGCGAAATACAGCTTTCCGAAGCTGCCAATATCCGGAGCATTAAGATTTACAGCTCAAATGCCAGCCCTTATCAGATTTCCTCCATAGAAGGTGTAAAATCATTTATCAATCTGGAATATCTGGATGTATCAGACTCCCCAAACATTCTGTCTGTTGACATTAGCGGCATGCTGAAAATCAGACTGGTAAGCTTTGAAAACAACACCAATATGTCTGCGGCTAATTTTACAGGCTGTCCATTACTGGAAAATATTAATGTATCAAATGCCAACATTGTTAATCTTGATATTTCCAATCTTCCGAAAATGAATATCCTAACCTGTACCGGAGGAAAAGTTCAGTCTATTAATTATTCAGGAAGTACAACAATGAAATTTTTGCTCTGTAGTTTTAATGAAATATCCAATATTGATGTAAGTTCACTATCAGAACTCTATCGATTTAATATTTCCGGAAACTCTCTTACAAATCTCGATGTCAGTAACTTAACGAAACTTGAAGACCTGGTATGTTCAAGCAATCAGCTGACATCGATCAATCTTCAGAATACGCCTAAATTAAAATCACTTGAAACCAGTTACAATAATCTGTCTACCATCAATTTAAGTCAAAGTCCGATCTTAAATTATCTGAGAATGTTCAACAATCAGCTCACCACCATTGATCTCTCGGCTGTTCCTTTACTACAGACGCTTTTTCTGAATAACAACCAACTTACTTCTCTTGATATAAGCCATAATACTATCCTGAATTCAATCAATGTTCCTAATAATAATTTACAGAGTCTGTTCATAAAAAACGGCAGACTCACGATTGGAAATTATCAAAACAACCCCAATTTAAGCTATATTTGTTGTGATGATTCAGAAATAAATAGTATCATCAGCCAAAATGCGACATACGGATATAATAATGTAACGGTGAATTCTTATTGTTCATTCACTCCTGGCGGTACTTTTTATACTATCAAAGGCCATACGAAATTTGATATTAATGGAAACGGCTGCGATCCGGCAGATTTAAATAAAGCATTCCAGAAATTTAATATTGCCGGAGGCGGAACTACCGGAAGTATTATTGGGGATCACTCCGGGGACTACTCTATTCCGGTACCGGCTGGATTGCATACTCTGACGCCAGTTCTTGAAAACCCAGCCTACTTCAGTATTTCACCAACATCTTCAACAGCCAATTTCCCGGCACAGGCAAGCCCTTTAATCGGGAATTTCTGTATATCAAGCAATGGTTCACATCCTGATCTTGAAATGGTAATCATTCCGTTGAATTCTGCGGTACCAGGGTTTAATTCAGATTATAAAATCGTTTTCAAAAATAAGGGCACAACCATGCAGTCCGGAACAGTTGTATTTAATTTTAATGATAGTTTAATGGATTTTATTAATGCTTCAACATCTCCTTCTTCACAATCAACGGGCGTTTTAAGCTGGAATTTCACCAACCTTCTTCCATTTGAAACAAGAGAGATCAAAGCTAAGTTTGAATTGAATACTCCGACCGATATCCCACCTGTAAACGATGGTGATATTCTGCATTATACTGCCCAGATCAATGGGTCTCCTGATGATACACCAGCCGATAATATCTTTACCCTGAACCAAACAGTGATAAATTCTCTGGACCCGAATGATAAAACCTGTCTTGAAGGCACAATGATCGCACAGGGCCAAGTGGGAGATTACATTCATTACCTTATCCGGTTTGAAAATAACGGTACGGCCAATGCAAGGAATATTGTTATAAAAGATGAGATAGATGCTGAGAAATTTGACATTTCTACCTTGATTCCATTAAGTGGAAGCCACAGTTTTATAACAAGAATGACCGGAACGAACAAGGTCGAATTTATTTTCGAAAATATACAGCTTCCGTTTGATGATGCCAACAATGACGGATATATTTCTTTCAAGATCAAAACAAAATCTACTTTGACCATAGGTGATGTGTTCAGTAATACCGCAAACATCTATTTTGATTATAATGCACCAATTATCACAAATACTTATACCACTACTGTTCGTGGCGTATTGGCTACAGCAGAAATCAAAACAGGCAAAGAAAATGTAAGTATTTACCCGAATCCGGTACAGGATGTTCTTTACATCAAATCCAATGATGAAATTGTGAAAGCCGAGGTGTATGATGCTGCAGGAAGAATTTTGATCACGACAAGTGTAAAAGGTAATACTATAAATGTTTCTGAACTGGCGAAAGGAAATTATATTATTAAACTGTTTACCAAAGACAAAACGATGGTTCAGAAGTTTATCAAAATTTAAACTAATAATCTTATCTATATCTGCAGGGCTGTGAAAATTTTTTCGCAGCCCTTTTTGTTATTTTAAAAACAATAATTATATAATTATCCTGTGCAGTTTTAGACTGAATGATTCTGATCTGTGATTTATCTTTGAAATAATCAATATAAGCTTCTCCGGTAAGGATTTTCACTTTTTCGATTTGTTTATAACCTGTTTAAACCACCGGCAGCCTGAAATAAAAAGTACTTCCCTGATTGGGAGCACTCTTCACTCCTATTTCGCCGTTTTGCTTTTCTATAAAATTCTTAGAGATGGCAAGACCCAGCCCAGTACCGTTCTGCTGTTCTCCCGGCACCTGGAAATAACGGTCAAAAATCTGGCGGTGGTACTTTTCATCAATACCGCTTCCCGTATCGGCAATACTGAACTGAATCATTGAGTCCGTTTTTTCTATCCTAATACTAATATTTTCGTCCTGGAAAGAATGCTTTACCGCATTGGTGAGGAAATTATTCATTACCCAGACTGTTTTATCGAAATCGGCAGTAATGAAATCATTGTCGTCAATCAAATATTCGGTATTGATCAGAATATTTTTCTGTTCAGCCAATTTTTCAACATTTTTAACGGCAGTCTGCACCACTTCTTTAGGTGAACATTTTTCCACGGTAAGGCTAATATTTCCGGTTTCTACCTGAGAGAGATTCAGCAGTTCTCCGGTGATATTCAATAGCCTTTGGCCATCATCATTGATACTTTTTAGCAGTTCTTTCTGCTGGTCATTCAGCGCTCCAAATTTTTGGTTTCCGAGCAGCTGTACGCCCATTTTTATAGCGGATATCGGGGTTTTCAGTTCATGGGAAATGGTAGCAATGAAATTGGTTTTAGCAAAATCAAGCTCCTTGAAAGGCGTAATATTCCTTAAAAGGATCACCTTTCCAATATATTTCATTTCCTTTTCACCGGTTTTTACAATATTAATAGGAACAATATCCTGTTCAAAATAATTTTCTTTATGATCACACACAATCTTGATCGGCTCTTTTACCGGATGATCAATATTTTTAAGTAGTTCACGCATCAGATCGTTATTAACCGCTACTTCATGAGCTGTTTTGCCGATAATTTCTTCTTTATGAAGACTGGTGATCTTCAGAGCTTCATCATTGATCATGTAGATAAAGTGATTTTCGTCTAATCCGATCACTGCATCATGCATATTATTCACCAGCGTTTCAATCCTTTTTTTATCCATCAATTGTTTGGAAAGGCTGCTGCTTTCGTATTCCTGAAGCTTTTCTGCCATGGTATTAAAGGAATCCGCCAGGCTGTTAAATTCTTCACTGCCTTTAAAATGAACTCTTTCATTGTAATTTTTAGCGGCAATCTGCCTGATACTGAAGGTTAGCTGATTGATAGGTTCCGCAATGGTCTGCGGCAGGTTAAAAAGTAAAATAAAAGCGATCAGGAAACATACGGTTCCCAGACTTACAATCCAGAAAGTCGCATTTTCAGCAGTAATGATGGCAATATCACTTTTCCTCTCAATACCTTTCATATTCAGGGACATGATCTTGGCCAGGTCTTCACGGATAAGCTTCTCCTTTTCTGGAGAAGGCTGTTTCAGATAGCTGTTGAAATGAAGGTTCAGGCTTTGAGTGGCTTCTTTTTCTCCAAATTCGGTAAGATTTTTCTCCTGCAGCTTATTATTTTTCTGAAAATCATTTACTGCAACAGCACTGTCGATGCTTATTTTGTCCAATGCCAGAAGCATATTCTTGGAAAACTCCAGACTGTTATAATTGGCGGTCAAAATCTTTTCAGTGTCGGATTTCAGCTTATTGATATACACCGATCCGATCACTGACAAGAGAACGATCAGTAAAAATAAAAGACCTACGCCTAAGGTGAGTTTTGTTTTAAGTTTCATTACTTCTAAGATAAAATAATAATATCTATCTGCTTTTCATTCAGTCTGTTCATCAGTGTGTAGATCCAGCTATAGCCGGAAAGGCGCTGCCAGAGCTTTGCATGAGGCTTTCCGATGCATACTGTCGTGATATTATGGGTAATTACATACTCCAAAATTCCATTGTGAACACTGCTTTCTTTTACGCGGACCACTTTCGCTCCCAATTCCTGTGCTAAATTAAAATTATTAATCAAATACCGTTGTTTGTCGAGGGCTATTTTTTCAGGATTTTCTGATGGCTTTTGAACATACAAGACCGTCCACTGACTGTTGTAATAACTTGCCAAACGGGCTGTTTTCCGAATGATGTTCTTAGCAATCTTTTCATTACTGCTGATGCACGCCAGAAATTTTATCGGTTTAAAATTCTCTGTTTTGATTTCCGTTTCCACCTTTCTTTCTACATGGGCAGCCACTTCTTTTAAGGCAAGCTCCCTGAGTTGCAAAATATGTCCGCTTTGAAAAAAATTGGTAAGCGCGGTCTGGATCTTCTCTTTTTTATAAATTTTTCCTTCTTTCAGACGGGTCAGCAGTTCATCTGCGGTAAGGTCTATATTGACTACCTCATCAGCAAGACTTAAAATTTTATCCGGAACACGTTCTGTCACTTCTATTCCTGTAATATTTTTCACTTCTTCATTTAAGCTTTCGATATGCTGGATATTCATGGCACTGATGACATTGATTCCGCTATCAAGGATTTCCAGTACATCCTGCCATCTTTTTTTATTTTTTGAACCTTCTACATTGGTATGCGCTAATTCATCCACGAGAACGACCTCCGGATGTTCATTGATGATGGTCTGAAGATCCATTTCTTCCAGATTTTTACCTTTATAAAAAACGGATCGTCTTGGTATTTCGGGAATTCCATTGGTAAGGGCTACGGTTTCTTCCCGGTTGTGGGTTTCTATATATCCAATCTTTACGTCAATGCCGTTACGCAGAAGAGATTGTGCCTCCTGAAGCATCCGGAAAGTTTTTCCCCACGCCTGCGCTCATCCCGATATAGATCTTGAATTTTCCTTTCCGGGATTTCTGGATCAATTCTAAAAAATGTTTTGCTGATGACATTGATTTTTTGCTTAATTAATTTCTAAAACACAAAAGGCACAAAAGTTTTTTGTTTTTGAATACCTTGCAAGGCATAAGTAAGTTACGGCTATTCTGGATATTTTTTCTTGAACCACCCCGTCAAAAATTCTTTGAATTTTCGCCACCCCTCCAAGGGAGGGGAATTTTTAGCGGCTCATAATTATTATTCATCAGTATAAGAAACCTTTGATTTTTTAAAAACTTATATGATCTCTTATTCACAAAACATTTAACTTCAAATAACTTAAATGTTATAATCTTTTGTGACTTTTGTGGTTGTTCTTCTCACCACAGATGGCACAGATTTTCACAGCTGTTTATGCCCGGAATTCAGTATATAAATTAAGTGTTAAAAGCTTTTGTGACTTTTGTGATTAATTATTTTTTTACTTTCTAAAACCAGGCAGCCAAACTTGTTGTGATAAAGAAATTTCCCTGCTTCATCTCACCATTCTTCACGAAAATGGCATCTTTAGAGGTAAATCCTCTGGCTTCTGTACGGAAAACCACGTTTTTAAGAATGGCATAATCCACATTCAGGGAATATCCGAAGGTTTGGAAACCATTAGGCGTTTTAGTGCTGATGATGACACCGTTTTTATCGTTGTAATATTCAACTCTTCCTGCCAGGGCCCACTTGCTGTCCAGCTGGTATTTCATTAACACATTTGGAGTGTACCAGATGTTATAACTGCTGCTTCCTTTCTCTTTCTGCTCTGCCCCAATATCGAACCCAAGCAAAGCTGAGAATTGGTCTGTCAACTGAAAATTCCCGTAAAGATCATGGAAATACCGCATTCTTTTTTCAGCTTTCGATTTGTCGTTTCCGATGAAAGAACTGCTGTTCAGTGTAATTTTATCTGTCGGTTTGTAGATCACCTGGTGTCCGAAAGAAATGCTTTGGTTTCCTTCCGGTTTTGCAATACGCTGCCAACCATTAAGTACAAGGCCACTTAAAAACCATTTTCCGTTGTCTGAAGTATAAGAAACCTTTGCTCCCGTTTCAAAATAAGGAGAATTTTCAGCCGCAAAACTTCTGGTCAGATTGATATTATCTTTTCCTATAGCACTTTCCCAACCGATGTGGGAAGGCATAATCCCGGCATCAATCCACAAATTTTTGTTTCTTGAAATCTTAATCCCAATATTTGCTTCGTTGACGTATCGCAATGCATCCTGCTCGGCAGCCATATTGTCCTGCGCATACGTTCCGGCCATTAAAGCTACGTTGGCACGAAGGTTTTCACTCTGATAATTTGCTTTTACCAAGCCTAAATTCAGATTAAGCTCATTATGTCTGTTGTAGGAATATAAAAAATTCTGACGGAGATGATTGGCAGGTTCATTAAAATCATAGGTGTAGAAAAGTTCTGCATAGGCAGAAAAAGTCACTTTATTTTCTGTTTTTAATGAATCTGATGATTGTGCTTTTGGGAAAAAGATCCCCAGTATAATTCCTAGAATACTATATTTTTTCATAAAAGTTCTAAAATTGTATCTTGTTCTGACCTGGGAAATGGAGGCGTTAAAAAAAATAATTGATGTGAACGTTAAAAAAATTCTTGTGTTTGAGTGCGGGAAAAAATATAACCCAATGATAAATAATCTTCCCGCACGAGTTTAGAATTTTTAGAGAACATCATTTATTTTTAGCCGGAATTTCCAAGTCTTGAATTTTTGTTTCTTTTGTTTCAAGACAAAAGAAAATAAAGTTTATTATTTTAATTGATCCAAAGCAATATTAAGTTTCAGCACATTTACTTTTGATGGTCCTAAAAGTCCTAAAAACGGTTTCTCTGTCTGATTTTTCACTAAATCTTTTACTTTTTCCTCCGAAAGATTTCTTACTTCTGCAATTTTCTTTACCTGATACAAGGCTCCTTCTTCAGAAATATCAGGATCCAAGCCGCTTCCACTGGCTGTAACCAGTTCTACAGGAATTTTTGCATTTCCCATTCCCGGATGTCCCATTTTTAAAGTGTCTATTCTTTTTTGGACGGTTTCCAGATATTCGTCGTTACTTGGACCTTTATTGCTTCCACCGCTTCCTGCTGCATTATAATTAACAGATGATGGACGTCCGTGAAAATATTTTTCAGATTTGAATTCCTGCCCGATATTCGCGTAAAACTTCTGTCCGTTCCGGGTAATGATCTCTGCATTTCCCTTCGTAGGCAATATTTTTGAGCCTCCATATACGATAAGCAGATAAATTCCTACGACAGCCAGCATTACAATAGTCAGTCTGAATGCTGCAACAATATGATTTTTCATTTTTTAAATTTTAATAGAATAAACTGATCACTAAATCGATGATTTTGATGCCAATGAATGGAACAATAACACCACCCAAACCATAGATTAAAAGGTTTCTTCTTAGCAGTGCACTGGCACCAATAGGTTTATAAGCTACACCTTTTAACGCTAATGGAATAAGGAAAGGAATGATCACGGCATTGAAAATAACGGCTGATAATATCGCTGTTTCCGGGCTGTGAAGATTCATAATATTCAATTTCTGAAGCGAAGGAATGAAAGTGATAAATAATGCCGGAATAATGGCAAAATATTTAGCAACGTCATTCGCAATACTGAAAGTCGTCAGTGTTCCACGGGTCATTAGCAACTGTTTTCCGATCTCTACAATCTCGATCAGTTTCGTAGGGTCATTGTCAAGGTCCACCATATTACCGGCTTCTTTTGCAGCCTGTGTTCCGCTGTTCATCGCTACCCCCACATCAGCCTGAGCTAGGGCCGGAGCGTCATTCGTTCCGTCTCCCATCATGGCAACCAGCTTGCCTTCCTGCTGTTCTTTTTTGATGTAGTTCATTTTGTCTTCGGGCTTAGCTTCGGCAATGAAATCATCTACGCCTGCTTTTTCAGCAATGAATTTTGCGGTCAGAGGATTATCTCCGGTTACCATCACCGTTTTCACCCCCATTTTTCTCAGTCTCTGGAAACGTTCCTGAATTCCTGTTTTAATAATATCCTGAAGTTCGATGACGCCCCAGACTTTTTCATTAACGCTTACCACAAGAGGCGTTCCCCCGTTTTCGGAAATTTTGGTAACGGCATCCTGGGTTTCTTTCGGGAAGATATTCCCGGCTTTTTCAGTCAGTTTTTTTATCGTGTCATACGCTCCTTTTCTGATCCTTGTGTCTTCAAAATCAATCCCTGAGGTTCTTGTTTCCGCTGAGAAATCTATATAGACCGGGTTGGGAACAAGAAGATCTTCTGATTTCAGCTGGCTTAATTCTATGATGGATTTTCCTTCCGGTGTTTCATCTGCCACAGAACTTAAGGCAGAAGCCTTAATGAAATCTGACAATCTGATTCCGTCAGCAGGGTGAAATTCCGTCGCTTTACGATTTCCGATGGTAATGGTTCCTGTTTTATCAAGCAGCAGTACATCAATATCTCCGGCAGTTTCTACTGCTTTACCACTTTTAGTAATTACATTCGCTCTCAAAGCTCTGTCCATTCCGGCAATCCCGATTGCAGAAAGCAGACCTCCAATGGTTGTGGGAATCAAACAAACGAAAAGTGATATAAATGCCGCAATGGTAATGGGAGTCTGCGCGTAATTTGCAAAAGGTTTTAAAGTGAGTGTTACGATAATAAAGGTCAGGGTAAATCCTGCCAAAAGTATAGTTAATGCGATTTCATTAGGTGTTTTCTGTCTTGACGCTCCTTCTACAAGGGCAATCATTTTATCTAAAAAGGATTCTCCGGGTTTGGTTGTCACTTTTACTTTTATTCTGTCGGAAAGAACCTTTGTACCTCCCGTTACAGAACTTTTATCACCACCGGATTCACGGATCACAGGAGCACTTTCTCCGGTGATTGCCGATTCATCAATAGTAGCAAGTCCTTCAATAATCTCCCCGTCCATAGGGATCTGATCCCCGGTTTCACAAAGGAAAATATCGCCCAGTTTCATTTCGGCAGACATCCTGAGAACAGTTTCTACCTGAAAGCCGGGTTTGTTGTCCACCACCACTTTAGCGGGAGTTTCTTCACGGGTTTTTCTGAGGGTATCTGCCTGTGCTTTTCCTCTGGCTTCTGCAATGGCTTCTGCAAAATTGGCGAAAAGAACGGTGAAAAATAAGATAATAAATACGGTAAAGTTATAAGCAAAGCTCCCCTGTGATTGATCTCCTGTAAGACTGAAAAGACTTACGATAAACATCACAACCGTTCCGACTTCTACCAGGAACATCACGGGATTTTTAAACATGATTTTCGGATTCAGCTTGACGAAGGACTGTTTGATCGCTTCGTTCACCAAATCTTTTTGAAACAATGTCTGTGATTGATTTTTCATTTTTTTGAAAGAGTTATATAATTGTAATCAACGGTAACCATTAAGACAGATTAAAACGAAAAGGAGTGAAAATGGATAATATATTCAGGTGAATGTTTAGATGAGTTTAGACTGGTTCCCTGATATTTCAATCTTCCTAATGGTTGACTATTGATTTTAATCTTTAATATTTATTTAGAGAAATACTGGATCTGTTCTGCAATAGGTCCTAATGTAAGGGCCGGGAAGAAAGACAACGCCGCAATAAGAAGGATCACCGCCAGCGTCATAAAGCCGAAAGTGGCCGTATCCGTTTTTAGCGTTCCTGAACTTTCCGGGATGAATTTTTTCTGTGCCAATAATCCTGCAATCGCTATCGGTCCGATGATCGGAATAAATCTGGATAACAGCAACACGATTCCTGTTAAGATATTCCACCATGGGGTATTGTCACCAAGCCCTTCAAATCCGGAACCGTTGTTCGCAGAAGAAGAAGTAAACTCGTACAACATTTCACTGAACCCGTGGAAGCCCGGATTATTCAATGTTTTGGCTCCAAATTCCGGCAGATAAGCCGTTAATGCAGTTCCTACCAATATTAAGAACGGATGGAACAGCGCAACGATCATGGCGATTTTCATTTCTTTGGCTTCGATCTTTTTACCCATGAATTCCGGCGTCCTTCCTACCATCAAACCACTGATGAATACAGCGAGAATGATAAAGATGAAATAATTGAGAATTCCGACACCGCAGCCTCCGTAGAAGCAGTTGATCATCATGGCCAGCAGTTCGTTCATTCCGGAAAGCGGCATTGTGCTGTCATGCATTGAGTTCACGGAACCTGTTGAGATCACTGTCGTTGCGATACTCCAATATCCTGAAGATGCACTTCCGAAACGGATTTCTTTGCCTTCCATAGCTCCAAGACTGCTGTCGGCACCCATTTGTGTGATCAGTGGATTACCGTTTGTTTCATTGACAATATTTGGAACGGCAAGGGCCAGAAAACCAACCGTCATTACGGTAAATATTACCCATGACAGTTTTCTCTTTTTCAGGTAAAATCCCAAGGCAAAAACCAATGCAAACGGAATGATCATCTGAGTGACCATTTCAGTCATATTCGTTACATAATTAGGATTCTCAAGCGGATGTGCTGAGTTGGCTCCGAAGAAACCTCCTCCATTGGTTCCCAAATGCTTGATTGCCACAAAAGCGGCTACAGGACCTCTTGAAACATCAATTTTCTGTCCTTCCAGCGTTGTGATATGATCTTTCCCTTCGAAAGTCATCGGGCTTCCGTTGGCAGAAAGGATCATGGCAACAAGGATACTCACCGGAACGAGTATTCTGATCACAGATTTAGTAAAAAAATCATAGAAATTCCCTAATTCTGTAGTTGTTTTATCTTTAAAAGCTTTGAAAAGAACAGCCATAGCCGCCATTCCGGTAGCTGCGGTCACAAACTGCAGGAACATCAGATAAAGCTGGCTTAAATAACTGACTCCCGTTTCTCCTGAATAATGCTGAAGGTTACAGTTCACCAAAAAGGAAATAGCTGTATTAAAAGCGAGATCAGGTGACATATTCGGGTTTCCGTCTGGATTTAAAGGAAGCCACGCCTGGGTCATCAGGATCAGGAATCCTATAACGAACCAAACCAGGTTGATCGTCAGCATGGCATACATATTCTGTTTCCAGGTCATCTGACGGGCCGGGTTAATTCCTGATATTTTATAAATTAATTTTTCAACAGGTTCAAAAACAGGATCCAAAAAGGTCTTTTTGTACCCGTACACATTAGCAATGTATTTCCCAAGAAATATTCCAATAACTAATGTAATGACAAACATGGCAATAACGCCTAAAATTTCTGTATTCATGACCGGTTAAAATTTTTCAGGTTTTACCAAAACATAGCAGATGTACACAAAGGCCAGAATTGAAAGGAAAAATAAACTCCACATAGCTTTATATTTTATCAAAAAATTCAACGGATTTGTAAAGAAGCCAGAACATCACTGCAAAAAGCAGGATTAAACTTATCAGCATCATATCGAAATCATTAGGATTAAAAGAGTAAGAACTACATACGCTACTACCAGCTGACTGAAGCTGGTGTGCTCACGTTTTTTGAACGTTTTTCTTGAAATTGTCATTTTTAAAATATTTTATTCACATCCTATAGGCCAAAAGAAGGTCCATTTCAAAAATAAAACACCCAAACAACTAATAACCAAATATTTAAATAAAATAACTCAACCATACCAAAACACGAAAGCCTATCATTTTGATAGGTTCGTTTATTGAAATGATAAGGGTTAGATGTGAGACATCAGATTTCAGACGGAAACTGTCAAGGGTGAATTTTGCTTCGCAAGTGAAGAGTGAATTCAAGATTCAAGAAACAAGAGCCAAGAGCCAAGATTTCAGATACCAGACCTCAGACCTCAGATTTCAGACATTACCACTGGTGGCTTCGGGAGACTCAGCCACCAGATATTGGTCTTTTATTCAATATTTCCGGATTCATGGCTTTTGGTCCGTATTTCATTTTTATAACTCTCGGACGCTCAAACTCTCCGACCCTGCATCCCGAAACGCTAAAACACTCAAACCCTAAAACTCTCCGGCGCTCAAACCCCGAAACCCGGAACCCGTCTACCTCCATCCATACTCCTCCAGCTTACGGTACAGCGTTGCAATACCGATTTCCAGCAGTCTGGCAGCTTCGGCTTTATTGCCTTTTGTGTATTGAAGGACTTTTTGGATATGAATTTTTTCAAGGGATCTCATGCTTAATGAGTCGCTTTCAGGAATGATTTTATCTGAATAATGGGGTAAACTTTCCGCATCGAGGATGTTGTTTTCCATCAGAATAAGGCTTCTTTCTACCGCATTTCTCAATTCGCGGATATTTCCTTTCCAGTCGTTTTTTTCAAGGGTTTTATAGTAATCAGGGTTCACCTGAAGATTTGAAAGGTGAAGTTTGCGGGAGAACATATCGATGAAGTTTTTGGCCAGCATTTTCAGATCTTCTTTTCTTTCACGCAATGGCGGAAGATGGATTTCGAAAACATTCAGTCGGAAATAGAGATCTTCCCGGAACTGGCCCTGCTTAATTTCGTCTTCCAGGTTTCTGTTGGTGGCGGCAATCAGTCTGAAATCGGACCTGGATAATTTGGTCTCACCCATTTTGATGAATTCTCCGGTTTCGAGAACACGCAGTAGTTTGGCTTGAAGTTCTATAGGCATCTCTCCTATTTCGTCCAAAAATAAAGTTCCTCCGTTCGCTTCTTCTATCAGACCTTTTTTATCTTTTACAGCACCTGTAAATGCTCCCTGCTTGTGTCCGAAAAGCTCACTCTCCAGTATTTCTTTGCTGAATGCTGAACAGTTGATGGCTACAAAATTGTTTTTCTTTCTGTCACTTCCTTCGTGAATGGCATTGGCGAAAACTTCTTTTCCAGTTCCTGTTTCTCCGGTAAGAAGAACAGCAGCATCCGTTAAAGCTACTTTCTCAGCCAGCTTTTTAGACTGAAGGATTAAAGGAGAAGTTCCGATAATCTGTCCGAATCCTTTTGACACGATGGTTTTCTGACCAATTTTGGAACGATTGTCTTTTACTTTTTCCAGGGCTTTATACACCAGCGGAATGATTTTCTCGTTATCGTCTCCTTTTACCAAATAATCATACGCCCCATTTTTCATAGCCTGAACAGCATCGGTAATATTTCCGAAAGCAGTCATCAGAATGATTTCAAGGTGAGGATATTTGGTTTTGATGGATCTTACCAGCTCTACCCCAAAAGCATCGGGAAGGCGGACATCACATAAAACGACATCGAATTCATGCTGCTCAAGCATTGTCATTGCGGAACGTGCTGTTGAGGCTTCTTTTACGTTAAAATCTTCTTGGGAAAGAATCATTCCTAATAATTTCAGGAGCTTGATCTCGTCATCGATGATCAGAATGTTTCCGTGCATGGTGTGGTTTTTTGGAAAACTACTGCAAACTTATTGAATTTATTTTGGAAAGACGCATAGAAAGTAAAGAAGACTGATTAGGGTACTTTCCCGGGTATTGTTATGAATGAGAATATTTCATCATTATATTTGAATCCATTTCGTCCTGTTCAGACTTATCAACTTCTACAAAACCTGCCTTTTCATAAAGTTTAAATGCTTTAAAATTATCATTTTTAACTTCAAGGTAGATTTCAATGTTCTTAAACTGGTTATACGCTTCTTTTATAACCTTCTGAATCAGATTTAAACCTATATTGTTACCCTGATATTCTTCTTTAACGTACATCTGGTAAATATTTCCTCTGCCATATTCATCTTTAACAAAAGTGCAGATCCCAATTAACTGGCCATCATTAAAAGCTCCCACGACAAACCTTTCTGCCAACTCATTCTCAATATCATATTCTATTCTGAACTTTTCAGTTTTTAATGCTTCATTATAATCGGCTCCGAAAGATTCAGGGAATTTTTTCAGGCTTTCCAGTCTGATTGATCTATAGATTTTGCTTTCTCCGGGTAAAAGCTTGCGGTAATGAATATTCATTGCAATCTTGGTTTGTTCTGTATAAATTAAAAGTATAGATGCAATAATAAGGAAATTCTGATTTGTTCCTTCCCGATTCCTTACATTTGTAATGCATTCTGATTTTTAGGAATGAAATGAGTTAGCTTATGATTGATAGAAGATACAAAGAAACGGTTCATAAAGATAAAAACAACTACGAATATATCACGATTCCCAATGATGAAAATAAGGTAAGAATTTACACGTTAAAAAACGGCTTAAAAGTTTTTCTGGCCCAAAATTTTGATGCTCCAAGAATTCAGACGTATATTCCTGTGAGAACAGGAAGTAATAATGATCCGGCTGATAATACCGGTTTGGCGCATTATCTGGAACACATGATGTTTAAAGGTACGTCAAAAATTGGGACACAGAACTGGAAAAAGGAAAAGGAACTTCTTGACCAGATCTCCGCATTATATGAGGAACATAAAGCGGAACAGGATTCTGAAAAGAAGAAGGAAATCTATAAAAAAATTGACGAAGTATCCCAGGAAGCCAGCCAATACGCGATCGCCAATGAGTATGATAAAGTGATTTCTTCCCTTGGAGCCAGCGGAACGAATGCCCATACATGGTTTGATGAGACAGTATATAAAAATAATGTTCCGAATAATGAACTTGAAAAATGGCTTAAAATAGAAAAGGAAAGATTTTCAGAAATTGTTCTCCGTCTTTTCCATACAGAGCTGGAATCGGTATATGAGGAATTCAACAGGGCTCAGGATAACGATTCCAGACTTGTGAATTATGAACTTATGTCCGCTCTTTTTCCGACCCATCCAAACGGACAGCAAACGACACTTGGAAAGCCCGAACACCTGAAGAACCCTTCTATGAAGGCTATTCATAAGTATTTTGATGAGTATTACGTTCCGAATAATTACGCAATGGTTTTGGTTGGCGATCTGGATTTTGAGCAAACGATTCAGCTTGTTGATCAGTATTTTGGAACGATTCCTTACAGAGAGCTGCCAAAAAAGACGCCTGTCATTGAACAGCCATTAACGGAAATTGTAAAGAGAACGGTAAAAAGTCCAACGACACCAAGGGTGCAGCTGGCGTGGAGAACAGACAGCTACGGAACCAGAGAAGCCATGCTGGCAGATATTACAGCTAATATTCTCAGCAACAGAGGTGAAGCGGGATTGCTTGACCTTAATATTAACCAGACGCAAAGAATGCTTTGGGCTCAGGCCTTTTCTGTAGGTCTGAAGCAGTATGGATATTTTTCCATCGTAGCCGTTCCGAAGGAAACACAGACTCTGGATGAAGCGAAAGATATGGTTCTGGAGCAGATAGAGCTTATTAAAAAAGGAGATTTTCCGGACTGGATTCTTCCTGCGATCATTAATGATTTCAAAATTCAAAGGATGAAAGGCCTTGAAACGGCAGATGGACTGGCTACCAATCTTTATGACACCTATATCAAAGGCAGAACCTGGGAGCAGGAACTGAATGAAATGGATGAGTATGAAACCTTCACCAAGGAAGATGTTATAGATTTCGCCAATACTTTTTTTAAGGACAATTATGTTATTGTGTACAAGGAAAAAGGCATTAATGATCAATTGGTAAGAGTTGAAAACCCCGGAATTACCCCGATTAAAATAAACCGGGATGCACAGTCTGATTTTTTAAAGGAAATTATTGCAGAAAAAACGGAAGATATACAGCCGGAATTCATTGATTATGAAAAGGAAATCCTTACAGACACGGTTAAAGATAAAAAACTGAGCTTCGTCCGTAATAAATACAATGATATTGCGCAGGCACATTTTATTTTTCCTTTCGGGAGTGATCACGACAGGGATCTTGGAATTTCTACTCAGCTGCTGCAATATCTTGGAACCGAAGATCTTTCGCCTGAAGATCTGAAGAAAGAGTTCTTTAAAATAGGAATCAGCAATGATTTTAAAACAACAAACGACCAGCTTCTGATCTCACTGAGCGGACTGGAAGAAAATATAGAAAAAGGGATTGCGCTCCTCCAGCACTGGATGTATGGCGTGAAACCGGATCAGGAAATCTACAGACAGTTTGTAGAAACCGTTCTGGAAAACCGCCAGGCCACGAAAAAAGATAAAAACCGCATCATGACGGCTCTGACCAATTATACAAAGCTGGGCAGCTTCTCCCGTTACACGGATATTATTTCTAAAGAAGAACTTGAAAGCAGCAGCGCGGAGGTATTTGCTGACCGTATGAAAAAGCTTTTTAAATTTCCTTATCAGCTGTTTTTCTATGGAAAAGATCTTGAAAAGTTCAAACAATATATTGGCAATTACGTAGAAAATGTAAGCTATCAGATTCCTGAGCCTAAGCAATATCCTGAACCGGAAACGAGCGGAAATGTTTATTTCACAAATTATGATATGGTACAGATGGAAATGAGCAAAGTGGGAAGAGGACATCTTGCCGATACCTCGATATACGGAAAGGTAAATGTATTTAATGAATACTTTGGGAGAGGGCTTTCATCTATCGTTTTCCAGGAGATCCGTGAAAGTAAAAGCTTAGCATATTCTGCCTATGTTTCTTATGCTGCGAATTCTGAACTGGGGCATCCTGACTATATTACAACATACATTGGGACACAGCCTGATAAGCTTCAGATCGCTGTAGATACGATGGATGAGCTTATGAACGAGCTTCCTGAAGTACCAATCCAGTTTGAAAATGCCAAAAACGCTGCCCTGAAACAGATTGCTTCTACAAGAATAACCCGAAACAATATATTTTTCAATACGTTAAGGCTGAAAAAAATCGGAATCTATCATGATTTCAGAAAAGATATTTATGAGCAGATTGAACAGCTGAATTTTGAAGATCTGAAGCAGTTCTATCAGACAGAAATCAAACCGATCCATTTTAATACAGCCATTATCGGTAAAAAAGAAAACCTGAATATGGATGCGGTGAACCAGATGGGATCCTTTAAAGAACTTAAGCTGGAAGAGATCTTCGGACATTAATCTTACAGTTGATCATAAAAAAATTCGAGGACTTGTTCTCGAATTTTTTCATGTATCTTGATATAGGATTCTTATAATCATTCAAGAGAAAACCTATATCTGTATTTAAAAATCTCCATTACAATTTACGTCATCATACAATCCCCGTCTCCATCCTGATAGGCTGGATCAAATCCTTCCGGAAGATGCTCTATCAAAAGTTTGTGGAATAAATATTTCCTTTCGAAATCACGCTCATAGATCTTTGGAAATATCTTTGAATTGTCAATCTCTTCATTCAATTCTTTTTGGTAGCTAGTTAAGGCTTTTACTTTATTTTTGACAATAAAATAACTCAGAACCTGAATAAAACGGTCAAAATCTGATGCTGAAAAAAGATAAGGAATTTTAAGATACCCATCCCGAAGCTGCAGCAGCGAGCAGGTTATCAAAACATTGTGATTATCATAAACTTTTACCCAGAAATATTTAAAAGTATCTGCATAACTTGAAAAGAGGTATTTCTCATCTTTTTTTTTCCTTCCAAAACCCAGGGATTTTTAATGAACACATTGATTTCATCAGCATTCCGTCTGCTTTCAAACGTTGACATAAACACTGAACTCTCAGTGTCAATATGATTCAGGATTTCAAATTTAAACTTAGGCTTCTTTAATGGGCTGTTTTTTAAAGCAATTAAAGAATTAGCTGCTATATCTGTTATTTGAAAAAGAGGCGTCAAAACCTTTATTCCAGGCTTTTTCTCTGGAATCATTTTAGCAGCATCCGTCCGGAAATAGTAACGTTTACCCGCTTTTGGGAAAACATACTCGAAGACACCCAACATATTGTAAAGGGCTTCTGCTTCTTTGGTAAATTCCGTCGCAATGATATTACCATTGTATTCTTCAAACATTTTGTTCAGGAGCGCTTTTGCAATCCTTTTTCCACGGAATTCTTCACTTACATACAATGTGCTAAGCCACGCATAATGGAAAATTTCTCCATTAATATTATAACTATCAGGAAAACAACCTACATATCCGGCGAGTTTTCCATCATAAAAAGCCAAAACCAAAAGTGTCTGGTCATCTAAAGCTTTCAGGTTTCTGATGTGGGATTTTGCACGGTGTTCTGAAATGGGAAGAAAATCAAAACTGCGGAAATCTCCGGATGAAATAAAATCGTCAAGTTCTTTTCTGTTAAATGTCTTCAGCTCTGTCATCTTCTCACAATTTTATTTTTGTTGATCATTTTTTTCAGCCTGAAATAAGCAGCTTCTTTTTTCAGTATTCTTTCCGCACTTTCACCCATTTCCATCGGAACTCTGTGAAAATGCCTTTCTATACTGTCTAATTTAGTTCCTGCACTTCCAAAAGAGCAGAATATCTCTTCATTTTTAAACAGCTCATCAAAGAATTCTTTTTTCACTCCAAAGTCTGTAAATGGAAAAGCAAAACTTTCATACAGAAATCCATTTTCTTTCAAATAATTAAAGGTTCTGGCTGTACTTTTCATCTGCTCTACCAATGATAATTCTCCGTATTTGGGATGATCCCAGCTGTGAGAGGAAATTCCAAATCCTTTTTTAGCCAGTATTTTTAACTGGTCTGTAGTCAGATAAGGTTTGTATTCCTTTAAATAATCTTCCCAACTGATCTCCAATTTTCCGGCGAGTGTGTCCAGAATATCTTTTTTTTGGTAATTAATATGTAAAACCTGCTGTTTTAAAGCTTCTTTTGTCTGATTTTCAAGTGCTAACAACTGATACACTTCAGGATCTATTGTTCTTCTTTTTTCAAGAGTATCAATGATCAAACTGGCCTTGCACCGGAACATCAGTTCATGGTTATCTATAAACGCAGGGTTTATAAAATTATAGGCATAGATTCCTTTCCTTTCCAGAACAGGAAGCACGGTATCATAAAATTCCCTGAAACCATCATCAAAAGTAAGCAAAGCGATCTTTTTCCCAGGCTTAAAATGTCCTTTGACAAAATCTTTGAATTCTGACCAGTTGACGAACTGAAAATGTTTTAAAAGGCAGTCCAGGTCTTCTTCAAACTGTTTCGTATTTTTATATTGAATGATGTGTTTTACATGGGGCAAATTTTCATCAGAGACACAGTGATAAACAGCCAGACAGTAATCCAGCGGAAAAGAGTTTCCGAGATTTTCCTTTTCAAAAGCAGCAAGTATATTGATGATCTTATCTTTCATCTCTGTTAAATAAAAAGAATCTATTCAAATTGGATTTAAATAGATTCTTAAAGGTATGACTTTTATGTATTATTTTATCACCTTCATCTCATCGATAAGCCATTTGGAGTCGGCATATTTATCGATAATGAAGAGAATATATTTGGTATCTACCATAATGTTTCGGCTGAAACGAGGGTCATAATTAATGTCACTCATCGTTCCCTCCCATTGTCTGTCAAAATTAAGACCTACAAGGTTTCCATTGGCATCCAGGGCAGGGCTTCCTGAGTTTCCTCCCGTAGTATGGTTCGTAGCAGTAAATCCTACCGGAACATCACCTGTTTTATCTTTATAGAAGCCGTAATCTTTTTTGTTGTAAAGATCAATCAGCTTTTTAGGAACATCAAATTCATAATCCCCTGGAACATATTTCTCGATAACTCCTGCAAGGTGGGTCTGGTATCCGTACGAAACAGCATCTCTAGGGGTAGAACCTTTTACCTTTCCGTAGGTCACACGAAGGGTAGAATTGGCATCCGGGAAGAATTTTCTGTCTTTATCCGTTGTCATCTGCTGCGCCATGAATTTTTTCTGCTGATCATCAATCTTCGCCTGAAGAGCCATAAACTGAGGGTCGGCCGTTTTCATATAGGTTTCCTTCATAGAAGCATACAGCTGATAAATAGGGTCTTTTTTCAAAGTTTTGATCAGCTTTTCCTGGTTAGAAAATGCCTTTTCAATATCAGCAGTTAGCCCAGCTCCATTGACCTGGGCTCTTCCTGTGATGATTGAATTTTTAGACATTTCTTCAATGACAGGAATATTCTGATTTTCATCTTTATACTTGCTGAAACCTGTTGGAAGAAACTGAGGGGCCGTTTTGTTGGCATATAAGGCCAATAATTTTGCTGTTACTTTGGCATCAAGCTCTGCACTGTAATCTTTGTAGAAAGAGCTTATTTTTGTTTTTAACTTAGCAACTTCTTTATCGTCCATTCTTCCTGCCTCAACTGATGCAATGTAGTCGTAATAATCTCCAGCGAGCTTAAGAGTTTCAGCATTTCTTATCACTTCTGTATAATAAGCATTGTTCAGTGCGTAAGGAGCCTGGTCATTGTATAGTTTATTCAATTGATCTAAAGTTCCTTTTATCTCAGAATTTTTAGCAACAAGAGAGCCTTCATACATTACTTTCTTTTCAACAGCATTGGATTTTTTCAATCCTTCCACTTCTCCGATCCATTTTTTCCAGTAGTTGGCTACTGAAGCATATTTTGAAGCATATTTGATCCTTGTTTCGCTGTCTGTACGCATTTTCTCGTCCAGTGTTTTCAAAGCCACCTCACGTACAGCGATTCTTGCAGGATCAATATCTGTCATGATCTTTTCTACAGCTACTGCCGGAAGGTATTCCGTTGTTTTTCCAGGGAATCCGAATACGAATGTAAAATCGTTTTCGGCTTTATCTTTTATAGAAACCGGAAGGTAATGTTTCGGAACGTAAGGTACATTGTCTTTTGAATATTCAGCAGGCTTATTATCTTTTCCTGCATAAATTCTGAACATGGAAAAATCTCCGGTATGTCTTGGCCAAACCCAGTTATCTGTATCACTTCCGAATTTCCCTATGCTTTGAGGCGGTGCCCCAACCAGACGGATATCTTTATAGGTTTCTGTAGTGAAAGCGTAATATTTGTTACCATAATACATTGGTTTTACAATGATAGACTGATAAGATTCTATTTTCTGAGCGTTTTTATAAACCTCAATATTTTTATTGATCTTTTTGGTAAGTTCCGGCTCCACAAGGTTATCCGTACCTTCCAAAATCTGATCAGTCGCTTCTTTGATATCTACGATAAAGTCTACTTTTACACCCGGATTCGGAAGTTCTCCGTCTGGATTTTTAGCCCAGAAACCGTTGGAAAGAAGATCATTCTGAACGGTAGAATGTGCCTGGATCTGTCCGTATCCACAATGGTGGTTGGTGAGCAATAATCCTTTAGGCGAAATAATCTCCGCTGTACATCCGCCGTTGAACTGTACTACTGCATCCTTTATACTCGGCTTCTGAGTATTGAAAATGTCTTTGGCAGAAATCTTCATTCCCAGATCCTTCATTTCCTTCTCATTCAACTCTGTAGGAATCCACATTCCTCCATACTGTTGTGCAAATGCCATTGCTGCCGGCAAAAGAAATACAGATAAAAGTATCTTTTTTGTCATAATCAAAATTTTGCCCCAATTTACAAAGAATATTGTACATATGCCTTACGTGGATGGTGAAATATGGGATTGAGGAAAAAAAGCAGAAATTCAAATAGGAGACTTTTGGGTTAAGGTTGAAATTGAGATGGGAAAATGTGAATGGTGAATTTTGCTTCGCAAGTGAAATGTGAATTTTAGAAGGAAGAATCAAGAGCAAAGATTAAAGATTAAAGACATCAGAATCCAGATCCAGATGTCAAAAATTAAATGTTAGATATAAAATTTTAGAACAAATAATTAGACTAAAATCTAGTAACCCATAACCTCAAACCATTTCCACGTCTTAAAACTCTCTTACCCAAACCACACTGCCGCTGGCTCAGTTTTTGTTTCAAAAAAAGGACTTAAGTATTAATGTATCTAAAATTATTTCATCATGATGAATAGCAAAATGTTCATTCTCGGAATTGCATCGGCTGCTTTTTTAGCGTCGTGTAATCAAAAAGAAAAAACCACTGAAACCACTGACGCTGTCAGTGATTCAGCTACTGTACAGACCGTAACTTCTGACAGCATTACAAAAGCTACTCCTACCGCTGCCGGTGATACCTCAGAAAATGCTCTGGACTGGCCAGGTACCTATGAAGCAGTTATTCCGTGTGCTGACTGCCCGGGAATCAAAACTTCCCTTACACTGAACAATGACAAAACATTCAGTATTACAGAGGAATATGTGGACAGAAATTCTAAAAACCAGGATAAAGGAACTTTTCAGTGGGATGCTGCAGGAAGTGTCATCACATTAAAAGGAAAAACGGCCAATTATAAATATAAAGTGGGCGAAAATATTCTGATACAGCTGGATATGGACGGTCAGGAAATTACCGGACCGAACAAGGATCTGTATGTTTTCAAGAAAAAATAAAGGCTCAGGCCTTTATTTTTTTGCTTTTACTTTAAAACTGATATGCGGCCACTTTAGGATCATTAATCAATCTTCTTACCACCTCATCATGTTTTGTATGCTTGCCGGTAAGCCTCCAGGTTATGGAAAGGTTTCCCTGAGCATACTGCAATTTGATCATCAGGTGTTTCAGATGATGATCTTCAAATATTTTTTCGCAGTATTGGATGTCTTCCGAACCAGCCACGGTTATTCTATATTCCCGGATCTTATGACTGCTGTCTATAAAATTCTGAAGATAGATCAGTGCACTGAGTATTAAAAGTACCAGTGCGGTTCCCAAAAGTGAAAGATAAACATATCCCGAGCCTACCGCCATTCCTATGGAAGCAGTTGCCCAAATAGTGGTGGCCGTTGTAATACCGTCTATTTTATTGTCGCCCTTAAAAATAACACCTGCACCCAGAAAACCAATCCCGGTAATAATGTTAGCGGCCAGCCGGTCGGGATTCTGCACCCCTATTTTGATAGAAAGTATAGTAAACAAGCAGGATCCGAAGCAAACCAGGATAAAGGTCCGCAGTCCGGCAGATTTATTGCGGTATTCCCTTTCTGCACCGATCAGCAGACCAAGAAAGACGGAAATAAGAATCAGCAGCAGTTCATTTTGGATCGTATAATGATCCTGAAGAAATTCCATTGTTTAGCATTTTACCATACTAAAATTACGATAAAAAAGTTAATCAGAATATTTTTTAAGGTATGGACTTTATCCTGTAAATTTCTGATTTAAAAGAAAACTTTTGTAATATTACATTTTAATACTAATAAAGACTCACCATGGTTCCTCTATTTTTTGCAACAAAGGAAGAATTCAGAAAGTGGCTGGAGGAAAATCACACGAAAGAAAAGGAAGTTCTGGTTGGCTTCTACAAAAAAGGCAGCGAAAAAGCTTCTCTGAACTGGTCTGAATCTGTGGATCAGGCATTGTGTTTCGGGTGGATAGACGGCGTAAGAAAATCATTAGATGCGGAAAGTTATTATAACCGTTTTACGCCCAGAAAACCAAACAGTACCTGGAGCATTATCAACATTAAAAAAGTGGAAGAGCTGACGAAAGCCGGATTAATGACTCCGGAAGGTCAGAAAGCATTTGAGGCAAGAAAAGAAGACAAAACAGGAATCTATTCACACGAAACAGAGCAGATTCTGGATTCTGTATATGAAAAACAGTTTAAAATGAACCGTATTGCCTGGGAGTTTTTTGAAAAGCAGTCTCCTTCCTATAAGAGAATAACCATCCACTGGCTGATGAGTGCGAAACAGGAAAAAACAAGGCTTTCAAGACTGGAAAAAGTCATTAGCGAAAGCGAACAATTAAGGAGATTAAAATAAATAAACGATATACTTAAAAAAATAATTTATGGAGAAAGAGACTTCACACTTTTGGCTGGGATATTTTAAAAATGAAGAGGATTTTTATCATTTTATAGAAGAAGATGAGACGTATTACACGGAAGAAGAAGATGAGGACCAATATGTTTCAAAGTTTGCAGAAACTCAAAATATCCATTGGTTTGACGATGATTTTCTGGAATATGGCTTTGAGGATGAAAGTTTAGGAATCTATGAAAAATTCACGGATTATTCTTATGCTGATCAATGGCTTCTGGCTGTTGAACAGAAGATCAACGAACTGGGTCTGGAAACTCCTGTAAATGCTATTATTTTAGCAAAGAAATACGCCATTCCCAATCCTGTTTCAGTGGATGATGAAGAATATGCACTGTATTATATCGGTGAGATTGAATACAATATCTAACCCCTTATGAAAAGGGCTTCAATAAAGGATCACGAGAGTCTGCTGAAGGTTTTTGTGATCCTTTATTTACATCAACCCTTGTAAGTATCCCGGAATGAATTTGATTATCTGCAGAATTTTTATTTTTAAATAAGAAAGAGCTTTTGATATGAAAAAAATTATTGCCATTAATTTAACTGTTATACTTCTTCTCATTACAGTGTACATTGTAGGGTATTATTTCCTTAATTATCCTATGCAGTTTGATTTGTGGTATATTGTTAAAGAATGTCAGCTCCAATACCTTCCTGCCGTTTTTGCTATTACAGCTTTAGTTTCTTATCCGATCAGCAGTTTAAATTTCAAAAATCTGAGTTTTAAAAGTAAATTTCTTAGGGTATTTCCTCTTTTAAATTCTCTGGCATTATTGTTTTTTGTTTATATGGCTGCAAATGAATTCATAAAAAACAAAAGTGAACTCACTAAGCAAGAAAACTACTATATCCGTGAGGCAGAAAAAGATATAAAAAAGGACCAAATTGTAGTAAGATATGCAGGTGGATTTTTTATCCCGGCCTATGATAAACAAACAAGCATCCGAATAGACAGTATCACTGAAAAATACGGCATCATTTCAAAGAATACTGGCTGTACGTTTGATCCGATAGATATAAAAGCTCAGGAAAAATACAATGAACTGACTGATCATTATCTGGAAAAAAGGAATGGGAAAGGTTGGAAAGAAAGAATGAAAAGAGAGATCGGCGATCTGAAAAAGATTAAATACTCAGAAACCGAATAGGGTCAATTTATAAAAGATCTCTACATTTAAACAAATCACAAAATTAAAAACCATTGAAAAAAATTATTCCTTCGCTGGCTTTTTGTCTTTTGACCTTTTATTCCTGCAAAAAAGATAAAGCATCAGAAACAAAGCAAAAAGATGATACTACCGCTAACAAAACTGTACAAAAAGATTCTGCAAACGGTCAAAACGCTGGAAAGCCGACCGAATCTTTTAAAACCGGGAAAAAACTATCCGATCTGGTACCCGACGGATATGAAATTCAGTATGATGCGGAAGGAGATCTTAACCAGGACGGGCTGGATGATGCAGCTTTGGTCATTAGAAAAAAGGAAGATACATTGGATGGCAGGAAAATATTAATCCTGCTCAGAAATCCTGATAAAACTTATCGACTGGACAAGGTTTCGGAAACTGCTTTACCAGATGAATACAATGAAGCAGGCTATAAAATGTATAATCCTGAAGATATTGCTATCAATAAAGGAGAACTTTCAATCAATCTTTATGATATTGGCCCTAATGGAAATCAGTTTAGTAAATTTAAATACCTGAACGGTGACCTTATCCTTTCCTATATTGAAACCTATAATATGGGAGCGGGTTCCCATTCTGCATTGTACTACGAGCCAATGAAAGGAAAACTAACCCATGAAACCATCAATACCATGGAAGAGGAAATGCCCTCGCAATCTAAAACAATATCTCTAAAAAAAGAACGCTATTTATTTGAGAAAACATCTCCTGATGATGCTATACATAAAGCTTATGATGCCATTCATGATTAAATATTCTGCTTTCCTTTAGCGGTGAAACTACCACAAAAGTAGTATTTCGCAGGAAATTTATACTTACTATCTTTATCAAGTTCACTGGGATCAATATTATCCTTTGGGACGAGCCTTAAAAACCACAGACGAAGGTAAAATCAATGAGGTGAAAAATGATTACAACAATTTTCTGCATAATACAGAAAGTTCAGAAGGCTAAATTTTTTAGTCTTCTTTTTATATCAAAAAAAGGTGAGCTTAAAAACCCACCTTATTTTTTATTATTACCCTTTATTAATGCGCTTCCAGCCAGTTCTTCCCGACTCCCACCTCTACCAATAATGGCACCCTGCGTTTCTAATGCGCTTTCCATTTCAGTTTTAATCAGTTTTGAAGCTGTTTCAATCTCATCAATTGGCGATTCAAATAAAAGTTCGTCATGTACCTGAAGAAGCATTTTGGTTTGCAGATTCTGGGCATCCAGTTCTTTATCAATTCTGATCATTGCCAGTTTCACCACATCAGCTGCACTTCCCTGAACGGGAGCATTTACAGCATTTCTTTCTGCATGGCCTCTTACTACAAAATTATTGGAATTGATATCTTTCAGATGACGTTTTCTGCCTAAAATGGTTTCAACGTATCCCATCTGGCGGGCTTTGCTTACCTGCTCAGCCATGTATTCTTTTAATTTCGGATAGGTCTCAAAATAGGCTTCGATCATCTGCTTGGCTTCAGACCTAGAAAGCCCGGTCTGTTCTGCCAATGCAAAGGCCCCCTGCCCGTAAATAATTCCAAAATTCACGGTCTTTGCTTGGCTTCTCTGTGTTTTGGAAACCTCTTCCAAAGGTATTTTAAAAAGTTTTGCAGCGGTTGAGGCGTGAATATCTTCTCCATCCTGAAATGCTTTGATCATATTGTCTTCTCCCGAGATCTCAGCAATCAGACGAAGCTCGATCTGCGAGTAATCGGCAGAGATGATCTTTTTACCTTCTCCTGAAACGAAAGCTCCTCTTATCTGCTGTCCGCGAAGTGTTCTGATCGGGATATTCTGAAGGTTCGGATTGACACTCGCCAGACGGCCTGTAGCAGCAGTGGTCTGGGAGAAATTGGTATGCACTCTGTTATCCTTTTTATCGATCTGCGAAGGCAAAGCATCTACATAGGTAGATTTTAATTTCTGATAGGTTCTGTATTCCAGAATATGCTTGATAATTTCATGCTTTGAAGAAAGTTTCTGAAGCACATCTTCGGAAGTGGCGTATTGCCCTGTTTTTGTTTTTTTGGCTTTAGGATCAAGCTGCATTTTCTCAAAAAGGATTTCTCCAAGCTGTTTCGGGGAATTCATATTGAATTCTTCTCCTGAAAATTCAAAAATTTTGCTTTCCAGCTGTCTGAGATCATTTTCAAGATCAATGCTTTCCTGTGCAAGCCATTTTTCATCAAGTGAAATTCCGGCCAGCTCCATTTTAGCCAATACCTCCATGAGAGGCATTTCTATGTTGAAGAACAGGTCTTCTAAGTTTTCTTTTTTCAGTTGTGGAGCAAACAATTCGTACAACTGGAAAGTTATATCGGCATCTTCCGCAGCATAATCAGTCTGTGTTCTAAGATCTGCATCTCTGAAAGTTCCCTGATTTTTTCCTTTCTTTCCGATAATGGTTTCTATGGAAACGGGTTTGTAGTTCAGATAAACTTCGGAAAGGTAATCCATTCCGTGTCTTCCATCGGGATTCAGTAGATAATGAGCGATCATGGTGTCAAACATGGCACCCTTCACGGTAATATCGTACTGTTTTAATATTTTATAATCGAATTTTAAATTGTGTGCGATTTTGAGCAGATCTTCTTTTTCAAAGAATGGTCTGAATATTTCGAGTGTCTGAAGCACTTCTCCTTTGTCTTCAGATAAGGGAATATAATAAGCCAATCCTTTTTTGTAGGAAAAACTCATTCCCACAAGCTCGGCTTCCAATTCGTTTAGTGAAGTGGTTTCTGTATCAAAACAGACCACTTTCTGCTTCAACAGGTTATTAACAAGTACTTTTTGTGCCTTTGGATTGTCCACGAACTGATAAAGGTGATCATTCTGCTCAATATTTGATTTGGTCGAAGTTGCCTGATCCAGCTCTTCAAAATTGGCAAACAGATCCAGCTGCATGACCTGTCCCTTTACCTGTGTTCCTTCGGCTGTCTGCTTAACTTCTACTTCACTTACGATCACCGTTTCTACAGGCGCAGAAGCAAAGGCTCTGTAAAGGTTTTCATATAGTCTTCTGAATTCAATTTCATCAAAAACTTCTTTTACTTTTTCGAAATCGGGAGTATCAAGATCGTATTGTTCCTGATGGAATTCTACAGGGGCATCACAGATGATAGTGGCTAGTTTTTTTGACAAAATTCCACGTTCTGCAGAGGCTTCTACTTTCTCTTTTAGTTTTCCTTTCAGTTTATCTGTATTGGCCAGAAGGGTTTCAATATTGCCGAATTCTTTAAGGAATTTCATAGCAGTTTTCTCGCCCACTCCATCCAGACCGGGGATATTATCTACTGCATCTCCCATCATGGCAAGAAAATCAATGACCTGTTTAGGGTCTTCGATCTCGTATTTTGCTTTTACTTCTTCTACTCCAAGGATCTCGATATCACCACCTTTTAACCCGGGTTTATAGATTTTAATATGATCGGTAACCAGCTGGGCAAAATCTTTATCAGGCGTTACCATGAATGTGGTATAACCTTCTTTTTCTGCTTTACAGGCGATAGTTCCTATAACATCATCCGCTTCATAGCCTTCTACCCCTAAGATGGGAATATGCATTGCCTGCAGAATTCTGTGAATATATGGAATAGCAATTTTGATCGCTTCAGGAGTTTCGCTCCTGTTGGCTTTGTAGTCTGAATAATCATCAGTCCTTACGCTTGCCTGCCCAACATCAAAAACAACTGCCAGATGGGTCGGCTTTTCTCTTCTGATAAGTTCTATCAAAGAATTGGTAAAGCCAAAAATAGCAGAAGTATCCAATCCGGTGCTGGTCAGTCTCGGATTCCTGATGAGTGCGTAATATCCTCTAAATATCATTGCATAAGCATCGATGAGAAAGAGTCTTTTATCTTGTGTTGCGTCCATAGTATCAATAATGAACAAATATAAGAAAATAGGAATATTTCTTTGAGTTATCAGTGATGAATTATGGGGTATAAGTTTTGTGGCGAGGAATACCGGTTGAGTGTTTGAATGTCTTAGAGTTTCGGGGGCTGTTTCCGTAGTTAAGAGGTAGACAGTACGTCATCATCTGATGTCTGATGTTTGATCTGATGTCTAACATCCTAACTTTATGCACGTTATTTTTTACAGATCATTTAAAAAAAACAGAACAGCATTGCTGCTGTTCTATCGGATGTTATTTTTACTAAAAAGACTTGGGTCTATTAATTGCCTCCCGGCCACATTCCACGGTACTCAGAGTTACCTTGGGTAATGACTTCTGCGCTTACTACAAAACTGATCAGCATACTGTTGCTGTCAATAGCATCGAAGTCAACTTCGTGTTGGATCACATATCCGTTTTCCCACTTTAAAGTAGTCAGTGTACCTTCTTCGTGAGATTTATTGAAGGTAACTTCACCTGTTGTAGGTTTGTATTTTCCGTTCAATAAGCTTTCTAAGATATCAGATTTTTCAGTTGCTTCTACCGTAATTTTGATAAGGGCGTTGGAAGGGTCTGATGCTACACGCCCTGAAACGTCTGTAGATCTTGATACGCTGTAGTTCAGCTTTAATAATTTCTGACCTTCTCCCCCGTTAAATTTTAAAATTCCTCTTGAATTTGCTGCCATAATTTGTGAATTAATTGTTATATATTTTGTGAATAGTGATTGATTACAGAGCAAAGATAGCCTTGGTGCAGGTAAGGAAAAAGTTTTTGAATGTAAATCTGAAATATTGTAGTAGTTCTACGATTTGATGTAGTAATACTACGACTTTTGATTTAACATAATGCTGTAAATGTCTGTTTTAAAGTAGAAGGAATGCTTTTAGGAAGGTTCGATTTCTTTATGTTTTACTCTATTATAGGAAATATAAAAACAAAATCAGACCTCATCCGGTCTGATTTTATATTTATTAAAGTATTGTTTCCAGTGGTCTCTATTTTCCCTTTACAATAGCCAAATCTTCCTGATAGCGGTTTTCACCATAATTATTCTCAAAATTTATTGATATTTTATCTTTAGGGCCTAAATTTTCATAAAGCTTTATTCTAAGTTTCGCCTCTTCTACAAGGTCTTTCTCGTATGGAAATGTTACATTATACTTTTCAATTAATTGTTTTTTTATTCCAAATAACTTTTGGTAATAAGGAGAATCTGGTAAATTTCGTTCATTTTTCTGCTTTTCCTTATATTGAATATAGTCAGCCATTGGACAAAGATTGGTCCCTTTTATTTTAGGCTGCCCTCCTTTTTCCAGAAAATAACTGGCTAGATCAAGATCATCTCTTGTAGCATCTTCCATAATATTGCCTCCATTGTAAGAGATGTTATTAATATCTGCACCGTGCTCCAGCAAATAATTTATCATTTTTCTTTCAGTATTTTCGTCTCCTAACATCATTGCATCACTAAGCGGGCTGATTCCAATTGCAGGATTAAGCATCGCATGATATTTTAGCAACATATTCAACATATCATAATGATTAAGTGCTACAGCATGCCTGACTGGTAAGCCTTGCGGTGTGATGATATTAGGATCAGCGCCATTTTGTAATAAAGTTTCCATTGCTTTCATATTTTCAAGCAATGCGGCATAGTGCAGCAATGTATATCCCTTATTTTCCTTCTCACTTAGTTTGTTGATTACTTCAGGATGAGACTTAATGGTATTTATGAATTCAACATTGTTTTCATCAAAAATATTTTGTGCAGCCTGACGCTGTGCTCCATCAAACAATTTCCCGGGTGGAAGATTTTTTCTATTTGCATTTTTACGTGACCTAAAAACAGAATCTGAACAATTGGTAAGTGTCATAATGGATAGAAGTATTAAAATAATTGTTTTCATATTATATATTATTAGCTACAACATCTGTGTTGATAGTGTCCATCATCGCCTGAAATGCATCTGCATAAGCACTATGCCCGCTTCCTAAAGTTTTAATACCAAGCCCTTCATTATCTTCGATATATCCAAAGATTTCATTTTGTTCTCCTAAAGCTCTTGGTGCAGCTCCAGTAAGACCTCCAAATCCAGCAAGTAGATTTAGGCCAGGGATTCCTGAAAATGCTAAAGTGGATAGTAATCCTTCTCTATTATTTTGTAATCCATTAAGAATATCATTACTTGTACTATAATTGATAATATTTGAAGTTGATTTGACAGCTCCTTTTTTATCGAGATAATTTAAAGTATTTTGATGAACTCCTCTTGCATTAAAGGTATATCCAGGAAGTCCCGTATAATAGGAAGCCATGGCACTGTTTCCTCCGCCTAATGAATGTCCTGTAAATTTCACTTTTCCTTTGGTTGCATTATCCATTTTCTCTGCAAGGCTTCTTGTTTTTTCTATTTGGGGAGTATCAAACCCAAAGGCTTGTCCTCCATCTTCAATAAACCAGTCATGGTAAAATTGCATGCCTTTAGGTTCGGAACCCCTGAATGCTACGAAGTAATCACCTGTATCTTCATTATAATATAAAGATGCAAAGAAACCATTATCACTATTTGTATTAAAATCTTCTTTTTTCAATGCTCCGGGTCCAAACAGTTGGTCTAATTTACTTTGATCATCAGTATTGATACGGGTATAACCATCTATTTCTATATCATTCCCTTCCTTATCTTGGTAGCCATCATCATAGGAATCCTTTGCCATTTCACTGGCAGTGCTGGCTTCCTGCAACTGCATAATTGGTAAGTGAAAGGTAACTTCTCCTCCTATAAAGCAATGTAAGCTGGAGTTTTGCAGTAAAGGTTTTTTATTTTCAATTTTTACTTTTGGATGTGTATTTTTCCAATCACTTCCTTTGCATAAAAATGAGCATATATTAAGACAATCATCGATTAACGCACTGCCAGCCCAAGCAGCTGCTGCCAGAACAAAAAGTCCTCCTGAAAAAGCCGCCGCAACGGCCACTCCGGCTAAAGCTCCCGCCATCATCATTTCAGGACAAATGAAATTGTCTTTAAAGCGGTCATCTTCTGTAGCCATCAGCTTACCTCCCTTCTTCAATTTTACTGAAGACTGAGAACTGACTCTAATTCCTATAAGCCTTCTCCCCTTACTACACATAAGAGGGGTATCCTGTGCTATATATAATTGACTCATACTGATACTTTTTTATTTAGTTTTATATGATATCTGCAGACATAAAACATGTTTTCATTCAGTTCCTCTTTCACATGGAACATCACTTCAGATAATACTGAATCTTCGTTGTACACATACTCTCCTTCTACTGAATAGGCATATGCTAAAGCACTGCCCAACGTCCTTTGATACTTATCTTTATACACATTTTCAAATTGTGACTGGTCATCTTTATTCTTAGCTTCCAGTTTCACTATATAGCCCCCTTCATCTCTTTTAGAAATTTTATAATGGGAGCTGTATCTTAATTTTTCGCCCGGAAAAAGAGTAGATAAAGCAGTTCTAACCGGAATTTCATCTATGAAACCTCCTCCTCTAAAAGCAGGCAACGGATAAAACATAATCTGGTATAAAAAATTCAGTTTAATATTATCATCTATATTATTAAACTCCTTATCATAGATATGTATAAAAGTTTTATAGCTCTCTTTTACCAATTCAAAAAAGTGTAAATCTTTTTTTATCTCGCTCCATTTATTTAAAACTTCATTTTTATTGGTGACCTCATCAATGCTTTTATCCGTATGTAAAGATATTTCCAATACCTCTGTTGCCTTATTTATTTTTTCAAGGATCTCGTAAAAAGGCTGCATTTGTCCGTCAGACTGAATATATCTTTGAGGAGAAGAGTTGATTGCGATATGGTTATATTCTCCCGGTGAGATGATCCAGTCTTCTTCTATTTCTGTTTGATTGGCTTTTCCTTTTCCTAAAGTAAGATAAGATTTAATATTAATATTATATTCTGCCATTTTATACCAGGCGTATTTAAATCCTGATAAATCATCTATTTTTTCATTGGTCAGTTCTATTGGCATATTCTAACAGATTTTAAGAGCATCATTACATCCTTAATTGATATCTACAATGCTTCCGGTAATAAATAGATCTCCCGTCGCATTAATTGATGTTTTCGATTGACTATGAATACTTAAATTATCCTGTGTTACCAACAGAGCATTTTGTAATGAATTCATATCCAGCATACCTTCTTTAGCAGAAACACTAATCCCTTCTTTGGTAATCGTAATGGTATTTTCGCCTACTTTTAACTCAATCTTTGTTTTTCCTTCTAATGATATATTTCCGGCAGCATCCATCTTCAGAAAAGCATTTGCACCCTCTCCTTCTTTACCTCCTACATTAATAGCGCTTGTACTTCCTGCATTAACGGTATTGTTATTTCCTACATTGACTGTTTTATTATTATTGGCATTTGTCTGTGCATTTCCCGCTCCGTCAAATTTCATATTGGCACCACCTTGATCGGTCAGGAAAACAGAACCTTCACCATCATTTAATTCCAATTTATTTCCGCTTCTACTGCTTAAACTTTTTATGTTATTATCAGTTCCGCCTCCGCCTCCGATTCCACCATGGAACATTCCTCCCATTACAAACGGACGGTCTGGGTGCTGGTGCACAAAGTTTACAATGACCTGATCTCCAACCTCCGGAACAGCCATAAAGCCTCTGTTTTTTGCTTACTTTGTCACTGCTTCCTGCGTCTGGTGTCATTACACGTACAAATTCAGTACTATCCTGTCCGCCCTGCCAGTCAAATTGTACCTGCACTCTCCCTTGGTTTAAGGGATCTGTATTTGAAATTACTTTGGCAAATTGTGGCTCTGCTTTTGGGTTTTCAAATTCAGGACGTGGAATAAATCCCGTATCGGCTGCAATAGCTTCAAAAGTTCCGTCATAATAGCCTCTTGCATTTACTTCATGGGTAACTCCAATGATCATTAGTTTGGTAAAATAAGCGGTATCATTGCTCTCTGTCTTACGCATTTCAATATCTGCGGTACATCCCGGATACAAGAACGGCACTGTTGTAGAACCTGAGGTGATGAAAACTTCAGATGCTTTACTTCCTGCTGTTCCTTTTTGGGATGCATCAATATCCATAAAAGAGGTGGCCTTGATTGGGGCTACTCTTAATGAAGGTGTTTTGAAGGTTTTTTCTGATATTTCGTAAGCACGTTTGGCAATATCTGAAGTATGGCTGATCTTTGAGGCTCCGGTAATCAGTTTTTCATTTTTACTGCTGTTGTAGCCATAAAAACTAGGACTTACATGCTGTGCTTTCATTTTGATCGTAATATCGCTCACACTGCTGCCATAAGTAAGTTTAACCGGTTTTTCCTGTGGCGGAAGTTTTCCAAAATGCAGTACTTCACCATCATAATAAAACTGTTCACCATATGCTTCTGCAATTCTGGCCAGATAATTATAATGGGTTTCTTCATATTGGGAGCTGTACGGAACATTTCCATGCTGGGCATCTACCCTGAAATCAAATCTGTTCTGTCCAAGACCTTCTTTTATCACATGATCTGCAATACTGTTCAGGCTTACTTCCTGTTTTCCTCCGAAACTCTGAATATGGGGTGCCGCATCCAGTAAAATGGTTGGACTGTAACCTTTAAGAACAATGTTTCCAAGGCTTCCTTTTTCCTGGCTGAAACCTACTTCCGTAATAACGCCCACGAAATTACGTTCGGGTCCCTGCTCAATATCTTTATATTTAAATACAACTGTAATTCTTTTTCCTAAAAAGTTCTGTGCCTGCTGCAAATTATGATTTTCCGGGCCTCCTAAAGTATCATGGGCAAGGGTCAGACTAAATTCATGATGCCTTGAAGCACTCTGAACCAGCTTAAAATGTTTGAAATGTTTGATAAGTTGTCCCTCAATCACTACATCAAGTTTTATAACCCGGTTGATGCCTGCAATATAGCTTTCAGGAAGGGCTGCTGCATTGTGTATTTTTGAGGTGGGCTGTTTAGACCACACTCTATTTTCGGTGACGGATGGGTTATTGGGCACAAGAGTCTGATTCATGAACATTTTAGAATTCTGGGCAGTACCGGCGTATATTTCCTGTGCTTTTTTTGCAGATTTTTTAACTGCTTCGTCGGCTTTCTGAAGCTTATCATCTACTTTTTGTACCGCAATATCTTTAGCTTTTTTAAGCTGTTTCTTCTCCTGCGATATCTTTAACATTGCTTGTCGGGCTTTGTGGCTTTATCGATTGGTCATCTTTAAACATAGGGTGTGTTTTTAGTTAAATTATTTATAAATTTAAATAGCTTCCACATGCTTACAGCAATACAGAGGCAGCTTCTTCATCCCTATTGCCGGAGCTATAAGGACTTCAGTAGGTTCAGCATTTTGGTTCTGATGGCTTAGAATGAGAAAAACAGAACAGTATATTCTTGCGAATATACTATCCTGTACCAATTTATTTTTACTAAGAGATTGTTCGGATTATTTCCCTTCCAAAGGCCAAAGTCCGTCGAACTTAGAGTTACCATAATCAATAGTTTCAGCGCTTACGACAAAACTGATCAGCATGCTGTTTTCGTCTATTGCGTTGAATTCTACCTGGTGCTGGATCACATATCCGTTGTTCCAGTTTAGAGTGATTAAGGTTCCTTCTTCGTGAGATTTGTTAAAAGTAACTTCTCCTGTTGTAGGCTTATACTTTCCGTTCAATAAGCTTTCAAGGATGTCAGATTTTTCAGTAGCTTCTACTGTAAGTTTAATAAGAGCATTGGAAGGATCTGATGCTACACGTCCTGAAACGTCTGTAGATCTTGATACGCTGTAGTTCAGCTTTAATAATTTCTGACCTTCTCCTCCGTTGAATTTTAAGATTCCTCTTGAATTTGCTGCCATGATTTGTAAATTTTAATCGTTAATATTTTGTGATTTGGTGATTGATTACATAGCAAATATAAAACGTCATTTTACAAAAAAAAAGTTTTTAAATATAAATTTCAATATTTGTAGTAATTCTACGATTTCATGTAGTAATTCTACGATCATAGATTTAAAACAAGACAACAATCAACTGATTTAAAATTAATTACAAAAATATAATTCTATATAATTTTATTGACACTTTTCCACATATACGGGAAATACAAAGAGTTTTTTAAGAGGAATCAGTATGTTTTTACCAACAAAATATTATGTATTGAAATGATATTAATGCATAAAAAAAACCGTCACAAGAGTACGGCTTTAATTATTTTATAATAATGTAATTTTTATTGCTGAACACGGACTCCTTCTTTTATAGATCTGGAAAGAATCTTATTTTTCCTCAAAAGAAAATCCGGCATAAGATCTGTGGGGAGATATAACTGGCTTTCTCCTTTTTTCTGCAATTCTTCTACAATTCCAGGATTCCAGGCAAGGATCTCATTGACTTCCACATCAAGCTCATCTGCAATGACATCGAGGTTAAATCCTGCATTAATTTCAGTTTCCTGAAGGGATACACCGCTATTTCTGCCACGTCCCCCTTCTGTAAAGAAAATTTTATTCAGTCTTGAAGAGTTATAATTGTTCAAAACACTTTCCAGTTCACCGGTTGCATAGCATGCGTTCAGGTATTTCTTCACATGGTTGATGGTTTCTCCCGGAAGATATCTGGAAAATACATGATATTGCGTAGAACCTGCAGCCTGCATGGCTTTGGCAATATTCCCTTCTCCACAGTTGTAAGCAGCTACCACCGTGATCCAGTCACCATATTTTCTGTAAAGGTTTCCCAATGACACAACGGCTATCTTGGTACTTTTATATACATCTGTACGGTTCTGCTCGGTAAGACCATACTGATTGGCGTGGGCAGTCATGAACTGCCATATTCCTACTGCCCCGGCCCCGGAGGTAATATTCCTGTTAAAATGTGACTCTATCAGGGCAAGATTTCTTAAATGCTTAGGCAGCCCTTTTTCCGCTAAAGAATATTCTATAAATTCTACAATTTCCTTATTGGCATTAATGATATTATTGTATTTTTTCACGCTGCTTTCCGAAGTATCTGAGGCAGCAAGAAACTGTCCGTTCATCATCAGAGAGGTCCCGGCCAACATTATTCCTGTAAAGATATTTTTGAATAGGGTTTTCATTTTTATATTATTTATAACAAAGCGAAAGAGCAATTTGTAATTGTACAAATGAGCTCTTTCGGTATATCATTAATCTACTTTCCAGCTTAGCTTTTCCTCTTCTTTATCCCAATCTGCATAGATGGTCTGCCCGGACTTCACTTCTTCTCTCACGATCATTTTAGAGATCGGTCTTGCAAGCTGCGCACGGATAACTCCTGAGATCTGTCTTGCTCCATACTTGCTGCTGAATCCACCTAATGCAAGGTTCTTCACGGCTTCATCGGTGATCTTTAAGGTCATTCCCAGTCGCATCAATGAATTATGAAGTGATTTAAGCTGAATATTGAAAATTCTTTCCGCAATGGATTCTGTAATAGGTGCAAAAGGAATGATCTCTGTAATTCTTGCTAAAAACTCAGGTCTGAATCTTCCTGAACCGGACATGATCTGCATCAGCGAGGATGATTCTGGAATTTTTCCTTCTTCAAACTGTTTTACAATCTCTTCACTTCCGATATTGGAGGTAAATAAGATCAGGGCATTGCTGAAATCACCTTCTTTCCCTAATTTATCATGAACTTTCCCTTCATCCATGATCTGAAGAAACACATCAAATACGGAATGGTGGGCTTTTTCAATTTCATCAAATAAAACAACGGTATAAGGCTGCTGTCTGATCTTATTGACCAGCATACCTCCTTCTTCATAACCAACATATCCCGGAGGCGCTCCGTATAATAAGGCGGCCGAGTGTTCTTCTTTAAATTCTGACATATCAAAACGTACCATGGCCTTTTCGTCATTGAAAAGTAGTTCTGCCATAGATTTTGCCAGCTCGGTCTTTCCTGTTCCGGTAGGTCCAAGAAGGAAGAATGACCCGATAGGCTGTCCGGGCTTGTTCAATCCGCTTCGGTTCTCTACGATAGCGTCTGAAAGAATCTTTAGAGCATGATCCTGACCGACCACTCTATTTAAAAGAAGGGATTCCATGTTCAGGAGCTTTTCTTTTTCCTGAGCCTGGATTTTACCGATAGGAATATTGGTCTTTGCGGCCATCACTGCTGCAAGTTCTAGGCGGTCTACTTTTTCTCTTTTCACAGCCGCATGCTGCAAAAGTTCAGCATAGGTATCGTCAATGATCTTATGGATCTGATCAACGGGCATGGAATTGTCAATGGCAGGCTGCTCATTTAATGATCCCCAAAGAATCGGGCTTATTTTATCTCTGAGAAGATTATAATTCCATATCAGTTCATTAGCCTGGTCTTTGGTATCGGTAAATTCTTCTTTTAATATCGTTTCGTAGGTTTCTTTCCAGCTTGCAAGCTCTTTTTCTGAAAGTTCATCCAGCATTTTGATCGCGGCCATAGTCCGGTCTAATAAATCAATGGCTGCATCGGGCAATTTTTTGCCTTTTGCATATCTTTTTGCTAAACGGACACATTCAGGAATAGCTGTTTTTTCTACTTCAATTCCGTGGTGTTTTTTGTACCCATCAAGAAGTACATCGATCATTTTGACACAAGTCTGTTCGTCAGGTTCATTTACTGTCAATACTTCAAAACGACGGTTGAAAGCCTGTTCCGGTTCAATGATCTTTCTATACTCTTCCTGAGTTGTAGCTCCGATCACTGTAATTTCACCTCTTGCCAGTTCCGGTTTAAGAAGGTTGGCTACATTTCCGATGCTTCCTTTTGAATCTAAAAGGGTGTGGATTTCGTCGATGAAAAGTACGGCTTTTTCAATTTTCTTGCATTCATTGATGACTTTTTTCAGACGGTCCTCAATTTCGCCTTTGTATGATGTACCGGCCAATAATGCGCCAGTGTCCAGCTCAAGAAGGGTGGCATTTTTCAGCATTTCAGGAACATTTCCTTTGGTAATTTCAGTGGCGAATCCTTCTACTAAAGCTGTTTTTCCTACTCCGGGCTCACCGATGATAATCACATTCGGTTTGCTTCTACGGCAAAGGATTTCAACAAGCATTCTCAGTTCTTTATCTCTACCTATAATGTTTTCCAGGTCGCCTTTTCTGGCCTGTGCAGTTCTGTCTACACAGTAACTTTTAATGGAAGGAAATGATGAATCTGTAAAATCTGATCCGTTTGAAAAAAGTGAAGAAAAGTCACCGTCTTCAGATACGGCAAAAGGGGTATCTTTCCTGTATAGATTGAAAATTTCATGCTCTCTTAGCGGAAGTGATTTAAGCTGCTGCAGCGAAAAGACAACTTCGGGCTTTACAATAGCTGTCAGGATACAGATAGGAGTGATCTCATCCAATCCCAGTTTTAAGCGGATGTCATCTGCCTCTTCTACAAGGGTATCTACCGGTTCATCCTGGCGTACCTCATCGGGAATATGGGCAGTCTTTGGATAATCTTCAATACGGACATCTGCCCATTCGTAAAAATATCCAGGATCTTTATCAATACTTTTCAGGAATTCATTGAGTCCGATATCTTTATGCATTAAGGCCTGTAAAATATGTGGCCCTCCATAGGTAGCGTTATAATTTTCCTTCGCTATCGACTGAGCAATATGAAATAGCTGTTTTACGGTTTCGTTGGTTACTAGTACTCCCATTTATAGTTTTTCTAATATTAATATGTTTGTGTTCTTGTATTTTTAACAGACTATTTGGTCTGATCTGTTAAAAAGATGCATTTTACAAATATATCTTTTTTATGCAAAATGTAGGTGTGATAAAGATAGTTAATTCTTTGATTAGAGAGGTAATAAGTTTTTGTGATGTTTGTTATTTAGGCTGATAAATCTTAAAAAACAAGCGACAATATTTTTTGGCAAAAAAGACTATCTTTTAAAGGACAGTCTTTTTCTATGAATGTTGATGTGTAATAGTGTCTTTTAGTTAATCGGCCATTGAATTTCCCGGCTTGAATGTAAATTTTAATCGTTAATAATATTTTGTGATGTGATGATTGTGTAACAAATATAGAACCCTTATTTCGTTCCCGAAAACTTTTAAATATAAATTTCAAAAATTGTAGTAATTCTACGACTTTTCAGAGTAATTCTAAGTCTATAGATTTAAGAATCTCTTATAAGTATTATTGACAGAGACTTTACAACATATCACTTGTACGGCACCAGAAGGCTATTTTACACTTAAATGAGAAATAATTTGAACTTAAATGAACCATGAAGGATTTTTAATCTAAAGTCTGACATCTTGTCTTTTGCCATCTAACTTCCATTTCAAACAAAAAAAGCAGAAGTAAAAACCTCTGCTTTTGATATGATTTAATTGAATAATTAATGTTTTGTGTATTCCGGTTCCTCAACGATCTGAGTGGTTGGCATAAAGTATTCATTAAGCCAATAGAATGTCTGTCCGTTTTGCTGGATCTTCACCGCAGGATTGTTTCTGTGGGTAAGCATTCTTTCTGCCAGGTCTTTATAGTCCTTGAAATACTTTCTTACTCTTTCTTTTAAAACGATCTTGGATTTTTTCCATCCTTTAAGCTTGTATTTGGACATGATTTCATCTTCAGAATTGTCGAAGCCGGTACTCATTCCTACTGCGTAAGACATTGGTTTTTCATACAATTCAGATTTATCCAGGAATTTCAGCGTAGGATTGTATTTTTTCAGAAGCTTTATGTATTCTTTAATTGCTCTTGATTGGTTGAAATCTGCTCTTTCAGGCTGAGTTTTTAAATGAACCTCAGTATAGAAATTCTTCAGATTATCATATTCCGTTTCAGAGATCAGGATTCCTTTTTCTATACCCGGTTTGAAGTCTTTAAGCTCTTTTGGGATATATCCTTTCACAAGAAACGGGTTTCCATAATTGATCAGCTGTGCCGCAATTCCTGCAGAAACAGGGTTGGTAAGACCTGGAAATAAATATTTATATTTCAGATCCACATCTGTTCTTCCCGCTCCTACTGAGGAATGGAAATACTTATTAAGCGAGTTATCAATGGTTTGATTGTCTAAAGTAACCTGAGCAATAAGGCTGTCTACAGATTTCTTCAGATAACCTGGAGTTGCCACATCACCTTTTTTAGGGAAAATAACAAACCCCTGAGACATGCTCTGTTTTGGATAATCTAAAGAGAAGAATCCAGCATCACCTTCTACAAGGTTGAAATTATTTTTAGTAAGAACATCATATTGATTGATGATCTTCTGCTTCTTAAGCTCGGCAATGTTTTTTGCAGTGTTGGTGACTACATTTTCAGCCATCAGTACAAAATCATTGTAGGTATCAGATGATCTTGCGCTGGTCTGGAACATAATTACCCTAGCCTGCGCCTGGGTAAGAGAACTGATTACACTGTACATATTCCCGCTCTGGTTGGCAGAGGTACCTACAGTCACTACAATATTGGTTTCATCCGGAACGTTTGAAAGAAGGTTTCCCGCAGCAGTAAGAGCCTCACCTACCGGCTGGTATCCACTGTTGCTTGTACAGTTCATCTCATTGGTCTTTTCGTCAATGAAAGTGGTAATCTTGCTATAATCTTTATTTAAGCTGGAAACCAGAACATTTTCTCCACACGGGTTATTTTTATATAAAACAACACCATATTTTACGTCACTGAAGTAAGAAGGTTTTTCAAATCTAAGCTGCAGATCCTGAAGAAGAGATTTTACAATCGGAGCATATGGTGCATTAGGTGCACTTACATCCAATGCAAAAACAATATTGATGTTTTTATCTCTTTCCGTAATTTCTCGGTAACGGTCAAAAAGAATTTTATCCCCTAAAACATTGAATACGTAATTTTTGCTGTAGTCTAAAATATTAGTGAAATATTTTGTTTTGGAATCTGGTGCCGGAGCTTCATCTAATGCTAAACTTACCGGATATATATTTTCAAGGGGTGTTCTTTTATTGGTATCAGTAAGAAGAACAGCTGTTCTGCTGTCTGAATCTGCAGCTCCCGGGTATCCTTCATGTATGCCCAAAGAAGTTTCATTAACCTGAGTATCATTTTTCAGCTTGATTGCCGAGCGCTCACCCCATGTGGAGATCACATTGGCGCTGACCCACCCATAAAGATTGGTGTTGATGCTGTCTATATCAATCGTAGGTTTTTTACCTACCAGGAAACGTTTATTATTTTCTGCCTGTTTGTAGACATAGACCATCTGTCCATTTGGAATTTTGACATTGGCTTCTTCTATAAGGCTTGGTGAATTGAACACCATGATAGAGTCATTCTTATAATATCTTTCTGCGCTTCTGATAACTTCGCTGTTATTCGGAAGTACGGCTACTCTTACAGGATAACCTGTCTTTTCGCTTTTTAAGGAATTATTCCATAGAAGAAGGTCTGATTCCGGAATCCACCCGTAGGTTTTAATAGATTTGGAAGAAACTTTTTTCATTAAAGCATCCGGAATATATTCCGCTACTTTTACCATTCCGTCTCTATTTTTCAGAACCATTAGAGGTTCCAGGAATTTAACTTCTTTATAAGATTTCTCGTCACTTTTGTCGAGGTAGGCCGTATTCCTTGATCTGTCTGAAATAACGATCCATGGAACAGATTTTTTAGGATATCCGTTCACTACCGGTGAGTTGTCTACCTGTCCGTACTGTGACGGTTCAGGTGTTCTTTTAGACGGCAGCTTGACCTGACAGGCTGTTAACAATACTGATAGTCCGATGTAATATGCTGCTAGAGGAAATTTATTTTTCATCCTATTTTATTTTTATGATTGGTGTATCCGAAATTCCGGATCATATTATTTGCTTTGGTTGATGTCTACTTTGGTCACACAGTTTTGTGTATCATCTAAGTTTACTTTTACGCTCTGGATCACAACATTTTTATCAAACTGGAGTCCTGCACAGTACATATAAAAATTATTCGCTTTGCTGTCGCTCACTTTTACCACCGTGTTTTCGTTGTTACACAGATAAGTTCTCAGCAGGTAGTTATAATGCATATTAAAGCTGTTTCCGTTGGCAATCTGCTGAAGATGATATTTGAAATCATCATCCACCTTTTTATAAGCATCTTCTACCGGTACTTCATCCTGCTCCAGAGAATTGTAAGCCGGAAGGATCTTGATAAGGTGATAAATAGGCTCCTGGCTTTCTTCTGTAAATAAGGCAACACGGTAATCACCGGGCTTTTTATAAGAATAAATTGCCATTTTTTCTTTGGCATCTGTATTTCCTGTTTCACCAAATTCCCACGCAAACCTTGTAGCATCTGAAATGGCACGGAACTGCACATTTTCATTCTGCATAGCCTGGGAAGGAGCTTCTATAATGGTAGTAATTTTAGCACTGTCTTTAGGCTTTTCAGATCTGGCAGAAACCATTACAGGAAAAGTTTTGGTGTACTTGTTGTCAATAATCAAACTTACCGAATAGTATCCCGGTCTATTGTAAAAGTGTATACCTCTGCTTTGGTCAGAAGTTGACCCATCTCCAAAATTCCATCTTCTGGTTTTAGCGAATTGCGTCATATCCTCGAATACAAGTGTATCTCCTACGGATACTGAGGACGGAGAAACTACCCCTACAATATCATCGGCAGAATGGATCACCTTTTTCTGCAGCCATAACGCAACGAGTGCCGCAATAAGCAACGTTGCGATAACACCAATAATAATGTTCTTTTTGTTTTTTTGAAAATAATTCATAGTTAAGTGATTGTGATGTGTTTATTCCTTATAATGTTTATTTCTTAGTTACTGGGTCCTTTCCCTCATTGCATTATTTCTTTCATAAAGGCGGTCCTGTGTATTTTTAAAACCAATTCTGCAGTCGTCTACATCTTTTTGGAATTTTTTTACATCTTCAGTAGTGGTAGAAATGATTTTCTTGTCTTCAAAATACATTTTGTAATATTTGGCAATTTGCGGATAGGCATCCTTGCGGATATCCACAACCTCATTGCCGTGAAAATAACTCGCCAGCCCATTAATTCCATTGAAAATATTATTTTCTACAAAAGGTTCCGGTGATTTGTCTCCAATCTTGCTGATCCTGATATAGGTACTGTCCATTTCAGGCTGTAATATTTTCTGGTGACCTTCAAATGCCGCTTTTTGTTCCAGACTCTGTATTCCTCGTACATCTTCTTCTGAAAAAGGGGAATCATATCCTTTTAAAAAAATGATTCCAAGGAATATCATGGCAGCCAACAACATCAGTATTAGGTAAAGGAACTGATAATGTCTTTCTTTTTTAGATAATGTAATATGTCCCTGCATAATTTTTCTTTTTTATTATCTTCTTCTTCCTCCCGTGAAATTTCTTGTAGGATCTTTTTTAAGCTGATTGTTTGCACGGTCTACTTTTCCGATACATTCTGCAAGATCCCGGAGAACCATCTTTTTTTTGTATTCTACTTCTATAATATCATCTTTTAATTTCAGCATCGGGCCTATCTGTTTCATCAGAACAGCATAATGCTTGAAATTATCAGCACTGTCTTTACCCATGATATTTTTCACTTCGTTGACATCATCCATGATTCTGGTCCTAAGAAAAACACCATTCTGTACCTTATCCAGATTAAGCTGGTTCATCTGATCATAGATTTTATCTACCTGAACCCTCAGAACATCACCCCGGATCATAAGTTCTTTGTAAGCATCAGATTCTCTGACGATCCCTTCTCTCTGTATACTGTAGCTTTTAAAAAATAGAAATAAACACAGAAAAGAGACTACCGACAAAACGGCAAAAGCCAGAATGAACTTCCAAATGCCCACTCTGACGTCAGATCTGTTCAATTTTTTTTCTCTGTTAGAAGACATATTTTTGTAATTTGTTTGGCCAGTGAAAATATAAAAAAAAATTTTTATGCACAATACGTATTTTCCCTAATACTATTTCGTGAAAACCCTAATTAAACTAAGATTAATTTTCTCTTTCATAAGTTTTTTATAAATTAGGCCTCTGAATTTTAAATATCATACACCAAATCGATATTATAAGTGAATAAATTATTATCAAACACAGTGCGATTTTCTGTAGCTGACAGCGATTTCTACTTTAAGAAGATCCTGATCAAAACACTTATGGAAAATCCATTCTATATGCTTCTGAATGACTGTAACAACGGGCATGAGCTTGTGAACAGGATTTACAGGAGGCAGGAAGATGTGTTTATCATAGAGCTTTTCATGCCGGTGTTAAGCGGAATTGAAGCAATCAAATACATCCGGAAAAATAATACGGAAACTCCTATCGTTACTTATTCCAGCACATATCAGGAAGATATGGCAGAAATCCTTTCCAAGATTCCAAATATCTATTACTGCCAGAAAAAGAGCACCATCATCAAAGATATTATTAAAGGAAGCATTGCCTCTGATAGCTTCGATTACGGGGCTTATTCAAAGGAATGGGAGCAACAGCCACTCGCCGTACAAAACTACATGGAAAGGCAGAAAAAAGGCCAGGAAGAGCTTTCTCCTACTGAGATCCAGCTTATGAAATTCTGCTACGAAGGCTTTAGCAATAAGGAAATTGCAGAAAAACTGAATCTCAGCACCCGCACCATTGATACCTATATCAACAGACTTACAGAAAAACTGGGGCTGAAAACAAAGCTGCATCTTATCCGTTTCTGTGTAGAAAATGGGTACTACAATTCCAGCATGTAAGCATATTTAATGTAATATTAATATAGGTGAAACATTAAAACTCCAACTCTTTAAACAAAAATAATTTGCCACTAATTTGCTAGTATTCAATTTTTTTAACTAAATTTGCACACCTAAAATTTAAAATTAAAAAAGGAAATGACAAAGGCAGAATTGGTAAACACCATCTCAAATAAGTTGGGAACAGAAAAGAATGAAACACAGAAAGTTGTAGAAGCTTTTATGCAGGAGATCAGGACTTCTATGTATAATGGGGATAACGTTTATCTGAGAGGTTTTGGATCTTTTATCATTAAAACAAGAGCTGCTAAAACAGGAAGAAATATTTCTAAGAACACTGCAATTGAGATTCCTGCTCACAATATTCCTGCTTTCAAACCTTCAAAATCTTTTGTAGAGAAAGTAAAAACTAAAGTCGCAGTAAAATAACATTAACTGAATATTAACTAGTTACTAAAAAATTTAAAATTATGCCAAGCGGAAAGAAAAGAAAAAGACACAAGGTTGCAACTCACAAGAGAAAGAAAAGAAGAAGAGCAAACAGACATAAGAAAAAATAATCTCTTTTTCTCGAGATTTACAATATAATAATATAGTTGGTGGTTTTAATTTTTTAAAGTTCACCGACTATATTTTTGTTTGCAACTATAAGATTCCCTGGAAAACGGCCTTTGCAGATATTTTAAAAAAAACATAGCAATTTCAAAGTAAATTCTTATATTTAAGATTATTTATTTGCTAAAAAATACGCCATTTTCCTATAATCTTAATAATTTTTATCTTATAACAAAATGAAGAAAGAACTAATAGTTTCGCATGAAGATAATCTTACAAAGATTGCACTACTAGAAGACGGAAGACTATGTGAACTTCATGAGCAAGAGGACAAAAGTGATTTTATAGTTGGAGATCTGTTTGTAGGAAGAGTAAAAAAACTGGCACCCAATCTGAATGCCGCATTCGTAAACATTGGATACGATAAGGATGCATTTCTGCATTACCAGGATCTGGGACCACAATATCTTACTTATAAAAAGTTTTTAAAAGATACTATTTCCAAAAAACAGAGCACTTCAAGCTTAAAAAATTTCGAAATTCAGCCCGAAATAGACAAAAACGGAACCGTAGAAAAAGTCATTGCCAAAGATGATGTGGTTCTGCTGCAGATCACCAAGGAACCTATTTCCACAAAAGGTCCGAGGATTTCTACCCAGATTTCTCTGACGGGGCGTTTTCTGGTTCTGATTCCTTTCGATAACAAAGTTTCCATTTCTAAAAAAATCAGGACAACTGAGGAAAAAGAAAGACTGAAAACTCTTATTGACAGCATCAAGCCTGAAGGCTTCGGAGTAATCATCAGAACTGTAGCAGAAGGAAAAAAAGTAGCAGATCTTCACAATGATATGAATCAGCTGATTCAGAAATGGGAAAACACTTTCAAGAACATTCAGAAAAGTAAAATTCCGGCCAGAGTTTTAAGTGAAGAAGACAAAGCTTCAGCTATTTTGAGGGACAATTTTAACCAGGATTTCGTGAGCATTATCTGTGACGATGAGCAGATGGTAGATGAAATGACTAATTACGTGGAAGTAATCGCTCCGGAAAAAAAGAATATTGTCCAGTTTTATAATTCCCACATTCCTCTTCTCGAATATTACAACGTTGAGAAACAACTTAAACAGAGTTTCGGAAAGCACGTTAATATTCCAAGTTCAAAAGGTGCTTATCTCGTTATTGAGCATACAGAAGCACTTCACGTCGTTGATGTAAACTCCGGGAATAATATTACCACCGGAAATTCAGCCAACAAAGAACATGCACTCAACGTAAACAAAATGGCAGCGACAGAAATTGCCAGACAGTTGCGTCTCCGTGACATGGGCGGCATCATTGTAATCGACTTTATCGACATGCAGAATCCCGAACACAGAAGGGATCTGTTCGAACATCTGAAGGAAGAAATGAAACGCGACAAAGCACGCCACAAAATTCTTCCGCCGAGCAAATTTGGATTGATCCAGATTACCAGACAAAGGAACCGCCCGGAAAAACAGATCGAAACCAAAGAAGAAAACCCGAACAAAGACGGAGAAATCGTAGCTCCGATTGTGATCGTGGAAAGGTTGGAAGAAACCATCCGAAATATTATACAGAAGGAGAAAGGAAAGATTTTCCTGCATGTACATCCTTTCGTGGAAGCCTACCTTACCAAAGGCATCAAAAGTATCCAGATGAAATGGTTTATCAAATACAAAAAATGGGTAACCATCATTCCAAGGGATTCTTTTAAATATTTAGAATATAAAATTTACAATTCGAAAAAAGAAGAATTGATAGAATTTTCTAATTAAAACAAAATTTAAACCTCTAGTTTGTACTGGAGGTTTTTTTATATATTTGCCAAAATTTTACGCAACTAATCCCTATTTTTTAGCGTAATCATTAACACAAAACATAAACACAATGACAAAAAATTTATTTCTTGTGCTGCTCTTTGCAGTGCAAACTGCTTTTGCGCAAATTATTTCTAAAGATCCAACTTTTGCTTCGAGTGGAGAATATTTAATCCCTTTTAACATCAGCAGTACTGGCTATTATAACTACCCTGATTCTTGGTCAATGGTTCAGGACACTGATAACAGTATCTATGTGACTTATAGTACTGGTGATGTGTCTCTTACTACAGTACCTCGTGAATCTTTTATATCAAAACTTACACCTAGTGGAATTGTAAATCAATCTTTTGGGAACAATGGAAGAATTCAATTACCTCACCATATAAACCTAAACAAGATAAAAAGACTGGCAGATGGTAAATTACTGATTTTTGGCTTCAATGAAACGGGAGGAGCGACAGTATACAGAATGCTTCCAAACGGACAATTAGACCCTACTTTTGGAACTGGTGGGATTTCGGTAATTCCCCAAATTAATAGTGGTCAAAACTATAACGCTTTTGGATTCCTTTTACAGAATGAAAAAATAATTATTCATGGGATCGATGGCAATAGTATGTCTGGACAATTTCAATACCATATAATTTACAGGTTAAATGCTAATGGGAGTATTGATACCACTTTCGGAAACAATGGGATTGTACCTACACAAGGAAGCACCTTTTCCAGAATGGATTTATTTATTGATAATCAATCTAATATAAACTGTTTCAACAATAACTTCATTCAAAAATTTGATTCAAACGGACATCCAATGACTAGTTTCGGAAATAATGGAGTTGTATCATTAACTGATGCTAACGGTTTTGGTCAGTATGCGACAGCCGATCGTGTATTTATGGACAGCAATAATAAATTTATTTACGTAGAGAGTTTGAATAGCACTGGAGTTTTAAAAATAAATCCAGATGGAACGGTTGATAATACTTTTACTAATAACCTAAATGCAAGCTTTGGTACTGATACATTGATTTTAAATATGATTGAAAAAAATGGATATTATTATATTGTTGGATATAGTCCTGTAATCACAGCAAATGGTTCGTATTTTATTTCAAAAATAACCCAAAATGGTTTAGTAGATTCCAGTTTTGGCTATTATTTGGATGTAAACATTTATGATTCATTCTATCCCGAGATGTTTGTTAACAGCGATAATATCATTACAAACACAGGAGTTATCGTTAAATATCTTTTAAACAGCCCCACATTATCAACAACAGATATTAAAAAAATTAATAATGATATTTCTTTCGAAAATCCTGTTAAGCAAAACTTAGTTTACCAAACAAAAGAAAAAATAAATAAGATTGAAATTTATTCTCTTGAAGGAAAGCTTGTAAAAACTGTACAAGAAAATAATTCAGATATTTCTGAAATTTCAAAAGGAATATATGTAGCAAAAGTAACATTTGAGAATGGAAAAATATCAACGAAAAAACTTATTCGGAACTAAAAAAATAAAACTCCATACATTTGATTTGAAAAGTATTTGCTTAATTTTAGCAGATACTTTTTTTATTTTAAATCTAAACTATTGCAGTAAAAATGAGCAAAGAACATCACTACAAAGCCACGATCCATTGGACAGGCAATAAAGGAACTGGTACCAGCAGCTACAGGAACTACGAAAGAAGCTACACAGTCAACATCGAAAATAAAGCTAATATTGAAGGCTCTTCTGATCCGGCATTTCGTGGAGACAAAACAAAACATAATCCGGAAGATATGCTGCTTTCTTCACTTTCTTCCTGTCACATGCTTTGGTACCTTCATTTCTGCTCTGAGGAAGGGATCATTGTAACCGATTATACAGATAAAGCTATAGGGATAATGACTGAAACAGCAGAAGGAAGCGGACAATTTACCTCCGTAACCTTACAGCCGTCCGTTACAGTAACAGAAGAATCTATGGTTGACAAAGCAAAAGAACTCCATCATAAAGCTAACGAATTTTGTTTCATTGCCAGGTCGGTGAATTTTCCTGTAAAACATATCCCTACTCTGTTAATTAAAAAACAACAATGAGAAGCATAACACATCTAAAAACCACCACAATTACAACGCTTTAGCCAAAATAACTCTAAAATTAATGTTTAAAGATCCACAACAAGAGAATTATTTATCAAATAATCAATAAAATTTTCATTTTATAAGTATTATTTGCATAAAAAATTACAAATAATTGTTATTTTTATTCAAAATCTGAAGTTTTTTTTATATTTTTATATAAACAAAACTAACCATGATGAAACCAAGATTAACCTTTTTTGATGAACCCTTGTTGTATACAGAAGGTTTATCAAAACTGCTTTCACAGAGCAAAATATTTAATACGATTGACATTTGTAATTCTTATGAACCCTTATTTGAACAACTAAAAGAAGACCCTCCGGAAATACTGGTTATAAGCTCCAATATGCTTATGCTAACTGATATTTTCAAACTTGTAGAAGACATTACCTCCACAAACAAAAAAATCAAGATTATTGTCATAGGCAATAGTTATGATATGATTGACATCCGGAAGCTTTTTAACAAAGGAATAAAGAGCTATCTTGACAAAAACAGCAGATACGATGAGTTTATGAGATCTATCAACGCGCTGCTCCTGAACGAAATCTACATCTGCGACCACGCAAAAGAAAGAATGATCAACTTTATCAGCAGTGAGGAGGGAAAACCAAACCCACACATCAAAGAACCGCTGACCCGCAGAGAAATGGAGATCCTGAAACTGATATGCGACGGCTTCAGCAGTAAAGATATTTCTGAAAAACTCTTCATCAGCATCAATACAGTAGAAACCCACCGCAAAAGAATACTCTTAAAATTAAACGCAAAAAATTCCGTAGGAATTGTAAAATATGCCTTAGAAAACCACATTATCGACTGATGAAAAACAATTTCACTAATTTTCCAAAAAAATTCCAAACCTGATGGTTTGGAATTTTTTTGGAAAATTAGTGAGTCAATGGTGAGTTTTGCTTTGCAAGTGAATGGAATAATGGAGTGAAAAAAAAGAATTAAGATAACTATTCAGAAAAATCACTCTTATATACTTCTCCAATTCACTTTTAATGTATTTTATATTTTCAAACTTTAGAACTGTCAAACCTAGTCTCGCATACTGCATTCTAAAACACCAACAAAGTAAAATGGTCAACTACCATTATTGATAATTGACCATTCCCTGTTCACAATTCAATACTCAATATTTTTTCTACTCATAGTCGGGCATTTCACCGTTACTAAATACAGAGGCTCTTGATAAATCGGTCATTGTACTATTGAGGTCAATCACCATTACATTTTTCTGCGAAATATTATCATTGGAAGTATTCGTAAAGATCACCTGTGCATTATTCGGTGAGAATCTTGGATCAAGATCATTAGTTCCCAGCGGTTTTTCGCTTTCTGTGGAAATGTCATAAATTGTATTATTGGTTAAATTATAGATGAAAATATTAGAATTAAGCTGGCGGTAATTTCCGCTTCCGTCCTGATATCCTGAAACATCTCTCGTAAACAAAAGCATTTGGCCGTCTACAGAAAAATTCAGTCCGCCTGCAGCACCGGAAATTCCTGAGATAATGGTTTTCAAGACGGTTCCTGTTATATCAACAATGTAGATTTTCGTATTATAACCGTTGAAATCATTTGTTTTTAACGCGATTTTGCTTCCGTCGTAGCTCCAGTCACATTCAGAAATCATGCTTCCGTCTGGAGTGGTATAAACCAGCGTAAGCCCGCTTCCGTCTTTATTGATCCTGTACAATTTATTAAAATTTGAATAAAGGATTTCCTGGCCGTTTGTACTCCATGCAAAATCTATTTCATAATTATTAAAGCCTGCTGTGGGAACCGTAGTTACTTTAAAAGGATTGGATCCGTCAGGATTTGCAGTATAAATATGGGTATTTCCACCTTCGGTCCGCAGAAAAGCAATTTGTCCTGCATTGTTATTTTTCCTTGGCCTCCAGCTGTTGTAGGATGAATTGGTCAACTGAAAATTATTTCCCTGCGCATCACTGGATATAATTACAAAATTTCCGTTTTGCTTCTGTACGTAATGATAGCGGTTGGCAGGAACCGTATTGGTGGTAAATTTACTGGAGGTACTTAAAACTGGCGGGTGAATGCCGTCCGAAACAGACACCTGCCAGAAGTAACTAACACCAAACTTCAAATTTGAAAGCGAATAGTGATTCACAGTCAAATCATTAACCTGAATTGCATTGGTATCCAGATTATTTTTAATTGTTAAACTATATTTTAAAACATCAGCCGTATCAGGATCCGTAGCGGTCCATGTCAGTTCTACGTTTAAAGGCTGATTCACCGCATTGTCTACCGGACTTAGCAGCTGCGGTGCGGAAGGAGGAGAATTGAGCGATTCGTCATCGTCCATTTCAAAAACCACGGTAACAACCTGGTTTTGATTTTGTATATTAACACCCTGAAAAGTGGTGAGATAACCGGAAAGTTCGGCTTTCACAGAATAATTTCCTATCGGCAAGGCAGCAATTTCAAATGTGCCGTCTGTTCCGCTGAAAACGGTCTGTGTAGTAGGTGCTGTAAAAATTTTAACGTTAGAGATAGGTACGTTAGTTCCTCTTTTTACCACTTTCCCTTTCAATATTCCTGTCTGAACCTGTTCTACAAGTTCTTCATCGCATGAAAACAGACAAAAAGTAAGAATGAGTATGCTGAGTATTTTAATTAAAGTTTTCATAGTTCATGTTTTTATTTGTTTCCAAGGTAAAAATTGATTCCCAGGGCAAACCGGAGTGCCTGATCTTTTCTTTTCCCGTTCACCATTCCTTCCCAGTTATCTTTAAAACCGATATCATACTGGGATGAAGCCCGGATCGCCGTATTATTACTGATCATATATTCCAATCCACCGCCAACCTGGCCTTTGTACTCAGGTTTATATTTTGAAAACATGGCTCCCAGCCCTCCGTAGACGTATGGACTGAATCTGTATTTCGGAAACAGGAGATATTCGAGGTTAAACTCCGGAACAACATAGTTTCTTTTAATGATATTTTTATTTTCCAAAGTGAAATAGCTTCCACTTGCCTCTATATTAAAATTGGGACTGATAAAATATTTAATTCCCAATTTTCCGCCTGCATTCATTTTAGGATTTACATAATCATCTTTGATCTTCTGGGCTTCCACATTGGCAAAAACAGAAATTTTCTGTCTGTAATTCTCAGGAAATTTATTACCGACAGTTCTACCTACATTTTCTTCCTGCTCTTTATTATAATCATTAATGAGAGCCTGATAACCGGTTAGGTTTTCGGATGCTTTTCCCCAAATTTTATCCCTGATGCCTTCGATGATCAGAGATCTTACGGCATTCTCAATAGATTCAGTCACGGCCAGTTGTATGGGCTCGTTTTGGGTAAGCCCTACTTCAGCTTCCAAAAGTCTTTCCGTATCAATATATCTGAAAAAACTTCCGTTAACGCTTGTAGAGAGGATAGTTTTGGAGGTGTAAACCGTTTTGAGGATTTCGCCGTTAAGGGTAGAAACAGCACGCAGATAAATTGTAATCCTGTCTTGCCGGTATTGTGTGGAAGCGCCAATTCCAAAGTATCTCGCTCCCAAACCACCGGTCATGACATTGCTGTCATAAGAGATCACACCGCCTTCCAGAAGGATTCCCGCATAAAGAAGCGGAGGAAGTGCCTGACTGTTTTTATCGGCATCTTTCATGTATTCTTGTCTGGTAGACCGGATGATCTGCCTTTCGTTTAAAAGGTTGGCGATATTTTCTCTTTCAATCGGGATAAACCACCGGCTGTCTTCCAGTGCTTTTATAAGAATAGTGGTAGTCCCCTGCGGAACGGCGGTACTCCAGTTATTTCCGTTTTCAGACGGTTTATACTGACCGGTCTGGTCCCGGAATTTGTATACACCTATTACAATTTTCTCCTGGGGAAGTGGAAGATTTCTCAATTCCGCAGTAGAAGGTGTGAGTTCTCCCATGGTGGATCTCTCAGGATCGGAAGGAAGACCCAGAATGGAGCTGCAGGCCTGCAATAGGCACAGCAGGAACGTACAGAAAAAAATTCTGGTGTAAATGTAAGTTCTCATGGTAAAGTTTGGTTTTTAGTTATTTTTTATTTTGGAATCACGATCTCGGACTGATCGCCTGAACTGGTATCCAAAATATTAATCAAAAGTCCCTGAGCTGTGGTAGTGATCTGAAGATAAAGGGACCCGAAGAGATAATTTCCGGGCTTTAAACTGCCTTCTCCGAACTGATCTTCAAAAAGTTTCCGGGAAAGTTCACTCAGGATCTGCCTGTTGAGGCTCTGGCTGAAGCTGTCTAGAGAATTGACATTGTCCAGCAGACTGCTGAAATCATTGTTTTTTTCGTCAAACTGGTTTTGGGCATTGGCTGAGCTTAAAAGCCACTGATAGTTAAAAGTATCGCCTCCGAATGCGGGATTAATGGGCTTATAGATGAGCTGCTGGGACTTCCCGGAGAAAATACCCGCAATAAAGGTCAAAATAATGATAAAAGTTTTCATGGCGGACGTTTTTAGTAGATGAATTCATTTTTAATAAGGTTTTTCCTGGTATTAAACTCTTTGATATATTTTAAGCTGGCTGCCAGCTGTTCTTTTAAATAATCTTCGTTTGGATTGGTCATAAAGCTGTAAATCAGCTTATCATCGATCTGGATATTGATCTGGCCACTGGTTCCACGGAGGGGAAGTTCGGAAACGGTAACTGCACTGCTGCCTTTATCAGGGAGCTGGCTGTACTGCATATAAAAAAGATCATAAAAGTCTTTTCCAACTTTTGTTTTGGTATCGTCAATGGTGAGGCCTTTCAATTCAAAGACGGCATCTTCTTCCACTTTGGCTGTTTTCTTTTTGAACAGATCGGTATTAATTTCCAGGCTGTCTTTGGCGACCAGCTTCTGGGTTTCTTCATCTCTCAGATAAAGGAAGGCTTTCAGGGCGTCTTTCTGCTCAAGATTGACATTGATCTCCGATAAAACTTTCACTTCATTGGGACTGATAGAAAATTTTCCACTTTGCTGATTGTTGGAGAGGTTTCCGCTGCTCCCTTTTTTAATGGAAACCAAAAGGTAATTCAATTCTTTGTAAACCGGGGTATTATTAACAGCAACAGCTTTGACCCTGATCTGGTTTTCGAGGATGCTGCTTTCTATTCTGGCATTCACTTTTTTATCTTCCTGCCCATCAACCATTGCAGACAGGAAGATAAATAAAGTGCACATACCTAAGGAATATAAAAGTTTCATCACTTGTGTTTTAATAGTTTCTCATGAAAATGGTTTTGTTGTCCCCTTTTACATTGATATGCATTCCGTCTGAAATACTGTTACTTCCGGTAATATCAATGATATTGTTATTTCCTTCAGCAGTAATGGCAGTTTTGGTTTCAGTGTCGGTAAATGAGTTAATAAAATAAAGGGTATTGTAGTCGCCAAGCTGCTGTACTGCAATATTTGTTTTGGCATTGAGGGAAAGTTCTGCATCATTATGATCGCCTATCTGAATAATATTGGAGCCGTAAAGCCCTTGTTCTGTCTGTTGTCTTGCAATGAGATCAATAACTGTACTGCTGTTGACCTTATCCCAGTCTATCTGCTGTGCCTGTACGCACAGTACTGTGCAAAGTGTAAAGGCACCCCAACCCAGTTTCAACATGATATTAATTTTTAATAAAGGTACATGAATAGAGTATCGGGAAAAACACACCCAGCAGGTAGATATAAAAAATCACGGTTTCCGGGTATGTTTATCATGAAAGCTTAAAAAGGAGAAAACCGTGGTTTCTCCTTTTTAGATTACAATTCATCAAGATTAATTGGATTGGTTAATTACCATTGAATTTCCGTTACCCATCTGGGTTCCTACATGAATGTGAGAATCTCCACTTTGAGCTACCCAGGTAAAGTTATTATTACCCATTTGAACGTCAACTGCTGTATTAGAATCTCCTGATTGAAGTTGGTATAGCTGATTACTGTTTCCAGCTTGTACTCCGACAGTCATATTATTGTCACCAATCTGTACAGAAGCAGCAATATTGTTATTCCCTGCCTGGTCGTGAGTAGCACTATTATCATTACCAGCCTGATACTGTACCAAGAAGTTATTATTTCCTACTTGAAGTCCGTTGGCTTCGTTTCTTCTTCCAAGCTGGATCTGATAAGCATCATTTCCGTTACCCAGCTGAATCGCTGAAGCATCATTTCTTCTGCCATCCTGATATTGTACAACCGCGTTTCCTATACCCAACTGTAGAGAAGAGGTTTCGTTTCTTCTTCCGATCTGAGTCTGTTCTGTAGAGTTAAAAGCTCCCAGCTGCCATGTAACTGCGGAGTTTCTGTTTCCCATCTGGCTTACATCATTTGTATTTCCAAGACCTATTTGGTCTACATCAATAGAGTTTCTGTTTCCGATACTTTCGGCAGTATTAATGTTTAAAACTCCTACCTGATCTATGTCTGCCGTATTACGGTTTCCATCTTGAGTCAGAGAGTTGATGTTCAAAAGACCGGTTTGGTCTACAGTAGCTACGTTCAAGTTTCCGATCTGGGCAGTCACATCAATATTGGATTGTGCGAAGCCGAAACTCATGGCCATTAGTGTAAATACACCTGTGATAAAGTTTTTCATCTTAGTAAAAATTAATTGGTTAATAGTATGACAAAGGTATAGGCTAGACCCGAATGAGAAACCACTGCAAAAGTGTAAATTTTAAAAATCATGGTTTACAGTTCCGGATGTCACTGTTTACCCTTTCCCCGAAATCACGTGTTTCAGTTACGTAAAAATACGGTACACTATTGCTGTAAATTCCTTAAAAAAATAAGAATAAGTCTAAATTTTCAATCAAAAAATGCCAAACACCTGAATTCCCTGGCCTCTTCGATCTTTTGAATATTTTCCTCTTTAAATTCCTTTGTCAATGGTTAATTAATGTTAATGCCTGTTCTTTTCTTCAGTATATATTCTTAAATTTGAGCTATGGAAAGTTTTGGAAAAGATTTATTGAGGAAAATTACTAATGTGGAACTGCCCGGGATCAATGCCCACGGGGTATTCTCACCACCTTCCCGACCTGTATTTACGTATGATGAAGTGCTGGCAAAAAATCCAAAATTTGCAGCCGTCAACATCGTATTATACCTTAAAAACAATGAATGGTATTTTCCTTTGATCCAGAGAACGATTAATGAGCATGACAGGCACAGCGGACAGATCTCACTGCCTGGCGGAAAACGCGAGGAAATGGACAGGGATTTTGCTGAAACAGCTGTACGTGAAACTTCGGAAGAGATTGGAATAGAAAAACATTACATAAGGGTAATCAGAGAGATGTCCCCTATCTATATCCCGCCGAGTAATTTCTACGTATATCCCTACATTTCGTATACGAAGAAGAATCCGCTTTTCATTCTTCAGCAAAGCGAAGCGGTGGAAACCATAGAATTCCCTATTACTTCTTTCCTCAGTCTTCCTGATAATCCTGAAATGATGGAACTGCCGGGTGCTTCCGGACATGAAGTTCCGGTCATTAATTTCAACGGATATATTATTTGGGGAGCTACAGCAATGATATTGAGCGAGTTTAGCCAGTTACTGAAAAAAATGTAACTTTGCACTACCGTGTTTAATTGAGATGGCGAAGAAAAATATATTCACCGATGCATTCGGAACACCTTATTTTTTAAAAAGGTTAATCATTTTTATTTTAGGAGTTGTGTCCTATAGAAGGTTCAATGGCTTTAATAAACTAAAGATAACCGGTACTGAACACCTTGTGGATCTTCCGGATTCCAATGTGCTTTTCGTATCCAACCATCAGACCTATTTTGCAGATGTGGCAGCAATGTATCATGCATTCTGTGCTGTAAACAACGGATATCTGGACACGATCAAAAACCCGATCTATCTGCTCAATCCGAAGATCGATTTTTACTATGTGGCAGCAGAGGAAACCATGAATAAAGGGATCCTTCCAAAGATCTTCAAGATTGCGGGTGCTGTAACGGTAAAAAGAACCTGGAGGGCAGAAGGGAAAAATGTCAACAGAATGGTAGATCTAACAGAAGTTGACAATATTATGAAAGCCTTGGACAACGGCTGGGTAGCTACTTTCCCTCAGGGTACTACTTCTGCTTTTGCACAGGGACGAAGAGGTACCGCCAAACTGGTCAAAAACCAGCGCCCAATTGTAATTCCTATCAAGATCAATGGATTCAGAAGGGCATTTGACAAAAAAGGACTCCGTGTAAAGGTTACAGGTGTAAAACCTACCATGGAATTCAAAGCACCTCTGGATATAGATTACGACAACGAAAAAGCGCCTGAAATCTTATTGAAGATCATGACTGCCATTGAGCAGACAGAAGACTTCAATTTACTGCACAATTATGATGAAGAACTTAAAGCTAAAAAATTAGATCAAAAGGATTCAAATAATTAAAGTAAGTAAAATTATGAACAAAATATTAGGGATCATATTCACGGTCATAGTATTAGTTTCGTGCAACAGTCAGAAAGTATATTCAGATTTTGATATAAGTTATTCGAGAAGCGGAGGCTATGCTCCAATCTATGAGAACCTGCTAGTCAAAGGCAACAATGCTCATTATTCTTTTGACGGCCAGGGAAAAAAATATAAACAGGATTTCAAAATTTCTGATGAAGATCTGAAGAAACTGGACCAGGTTCTTTCCCAGAACAATTTCAGAAGGATACAGGAAGACCATAAGAAGTTGTATGATCATGTGACTACTTCCATCAATGTAAAGAAAGGTGCGAATGAAGGCAGTAAGACAGATGCCAGTACAATCATGCCGAATTATGCAACGAACTGGAACAATATTCTGAATGCTTTTCAGGAAATCATTAATAACAATGTAAAAAAAAGTAAATAAAGTTGAAAACCCACTTCATTGCTATCGGCGGAAGCGCCATGCATAATCTTGCTATCGCATTAAAAGATAAAGGATATCAGGTAACAGGTTCGGATGATGCTATTTTTGAACCTTCAAAATCCAGACTTGCAAAGAGAGGAATTCTGCCTCAGGAAATGGGCTGGTTTCCGGAAAAGATTACATCGGATATTGATGCTGTTATCCTTGGAATGCATGCCCATCAGGACAATCCTGAACTGGCAAAAGTAAAAGAACTGGGCTTGAAAATTTATTCATATCCTGAATTCCTTTACGAGCAGTCTAAAAACAAAACAAGAGTGGTTATTGCCGGATCTCACGGTAAAACAACGATTACCTCTATGATTCTTCACGTCCTGAACTTCCACCAAAAGGATGTAGATTTTATGGTGGGTGCCCAGCTGGAAGGTTTTGACTGTATGGTAAAACTCACTCAGGACAACGATTTTATGGTATTGGAAGGTGATGAATACCTTTCCTCTCCTATCGATCTTCGCTCCAAGTTTCTTCTTTACCAGCCTAATATTGCTTTAATGAGCGGTATAGCATGGGATCATATCAATGTATTCAAAACGTTTGATGATTATATTGACCAGTTCAGAAAATTTGTAGCAAGCATTACTGCAGGCGGTGTTCTGGTATACAATGAGGAAGATGCTGAGGTGGTAAAAGTAGTGGAAGCCGCTGAAAATTATTTCAGAAAAATCCCTTATAAAACTCCTGAATATGAGATCAACAACGGAAAAGTCTATCTAAAGACTGAAATGGGCGATGTTCCTCTTTCGGTTTTTGGCGCCCATAACCTTCTCAATATGGAAGGTGCGAGACATATCTGCCGACAGCTGGGGATTATGGATGAGGATTTCTATGAAGCCATCATGAGCTTCAAAGGAGCTTCCAAACGTCTTGAAAAAGTGGAAAGAGAAGATAAAGGAACGCTTTATAAGGATTTTGCCCATGCACCGAGCAAGGTGAAAGCTGCAGTAAAGGCTTTCTGTGAACAGTTCAAACAGGAAAAAAAATACGGATTTCTTGAACTTCATACCTATTCAAGCTTAAATCCATTGTTCTTAGAGCAGTACGATCATGCAATGGACGGATTGGATGAGGCAGTTGTTTTTTATTCTGAAGATGCCTTAAAGATCAAAAGAATGGAACCTATTTCCCCGGAATTCATTAAAGAAAAATTCAAAAATGATAAGTTGAGAGTATTCACCAATGCTGAAGATCTTCATGCATACTGGGAAACTCTGGATAAAACAGACGGTGTTTTCCTGATGATGAGTTCAGGTAATTTCGGTGGACTGGATCTGACTAAGTAAATTATTTATTTTATATAACAAAGAAATCCTTTCATGCTTATGAAAGGATTTTGTTTTTTTTCATTTCTTAGAAATCTATATTGATCTGATTTCAACACTTTGAATCAAATTTTTCAGGATATCCTCTGTAGAAAGTTCACTGTAATCGTGAATTGACTGCCCTGTCCAAATACCTACAAAATCAGGATTATTCAATGTTTTTGAGACCCTGCGCAATTCATTCGTCAGTTTATTCTGATAAGGATAAGGCAGAATATAGGATGAGTTTTCAAGAGTTTCGATATATTTATTTTTAATTCCTCTCGCATACCTTCCCGAAAAGCTTTTTGTGAGGACAATATCCTTTTCTGTTACATTTTTCAGTCTTTCTTTTTCAAACGGCTGTAAAGCGCTTTCCTGTGATGCCAGTAACATACTTCCGACCTGGAATCCCTGTGCTCCAAGCTCTTTTGCCGCTCTTAGAGTTTTTCCATTGTAAATACCGCCTGCATAAATCAGCGGAACTTTAAGATGATCATAAACGTTAGAAAATAGGGATATCCCCCCGATCTCAGGAATAACATCGGCGTCAAAAGTTCCTCTGTGACCTCCGGCTTCAATTCCCTGCACGCAGATGATATCAATTCCCGATTTCTCCAGGATTAATGCTTCTTCTAGAGAAGTACAGGTTCCGATAAGTGTTATTCCGTTCTCTTTTAGCTTCTGAATGCTTTTATCATCTAGGTTTCCGAAAGTAAAACTCAGAATTTTACAACCTTCTTCAATAATTGTATCTAACTGATCATGGTAACCGTTCACCTTGATCTCTTCTAGATCAGGAAGCTGAACTTCTATGTTATTTTCTTTTGCAAGTTGGGTAATAAACTGTTTGGTTTTAGCAAATTTTTCTTTCAAAGAATCTGTTTGCTCATGAATACGATGAACAAAAATATTGACAGCAAATGGCTGATCTGTGAGTTTTCTGGTCTCTCTGATGAGCTCTGCAGATTGAGCTGCCGAAAGGTCTGCTAATGCCAGTGACCCGAGACATCCGGCTTTTGCAGCGGCAGCAGTCATCTGCGGTGTACTTACCCCAAACATCGGGGCCTGAATTACAGGGTATCTGATATTTAATCTTTTACTGATTGTGTCCGGCCAAAACATAGGAATTATTTTATTTAAAATTTACAAAAATCTGGTCATCCATTCGTTTTATACAACATGATATTATTCACAGCCATTAATTGTTATAAAAAAATCCCACAGATTAAACTGATTCAGCAGACCGTTATATTTAATCTGTGACCGGTTTGATCTGCGGGAGAAATAGGGAAATATTTATATTAAATATCCGCTACGGATTTCAGCATCTTTTCTTCCCACTCAGGATCTTTCGGATCAAAGAACAGTCTTTTTCCTGTATCTAAAGAACGGACAATATTCATTTCATCTTCAGTCAGTTCAAAATCAAAAACATTAAAGTTTTCTTCAATTCTGGAAGGAGTTATAGACTTTGGAATCACTACAAACCCTTCCTGAAGGTGCCATCTTAGAATAACCTGAGCCACTGTTTTCTTATATTTTCCGGCAATAGCTTTTAATTCAGAATTGTTTAAAAGGTCTGCATTTCCGTTTCCAAGCGGACTCCATGGTTGGGTAATGATATTATTTTCCCTGTCATACACCTGAAGTTCTTTCTGCTGGAAAACCGGGTGAAGCTCGATCTGATTGATCACCGGAAGAACCGTTGAATTAGCTTTTAATTCTTCAAGTTTTTCTACAGTAAAGTTGCAGACACCAATTGCTTTGATCTTTCCTTCACTATACAAATCTTCTAAAGCCTTCCAGGTCCCTAAGAAATCACCGTAAGGCCAGTGAACAAGATACATATCCAGATAATCCATCTGAAGCCTGTCCAGTGTTCTTTGAAATGCACTTTTTGTCTTCTCATAGCCGTGATCCTGCACCCATACCTTAGAAGTGATAAAAAGCTCATCTCTGTTTACACCACTATCTTTTACGCCTTGGCCTACTGCCGTTTCGTTTTGGTAAATTGCCGCTGTATCAATCATTCTGTATCCTGTTTGGATAGCTTTCACAACTGCCTCCTCACATTCTGTCAGATTCTCCATTTGCCAGACTCCAAAGCCTAAGGCAGGGATATCTATTCCATTATTTAAGGTCACTACAGGTTGCCCTGCGTAGGTTTTCTTTTGCATAATTCTTTAATTTAATTTTTAATATTAATGTAAAGTCTAACAAATTTGCAATAAAAATTCGGTATTTCTGCCTACCATTTTTACTGTTTTTAAACTATTTTTGAGAGTGTTTATCAATATCTTCTCCACTCTATCTTGTTGTATAAAAATATACTCCTTAAAGAAATGGAGTCCAAAATCTCTAATATATCATGATTCCTAATTTGGAATTTCTAAATCTAGCTTCTATTACTTACTTTTGCATTAAATCAAAAATAATGCAATCAATCAGACTGGCAGAAGCAGGAGACTATCCGAGGATTATGGAGATATGGAAATCTGCTGTGAAAGCTACCCATTATTTTCTTACCGAAGAAGATTTTAATTATTTCCAAGAAGTAATTCCCAGGGATTATCTCCCTCATCTGGAAGTTTATCTGATTACAGAAAATGATCAGGCAGAAGGTTTTGCAGCCGTAGCAGAAGGCAATCTGGAAATGCTTTTTATCCACAATGATGTCCGTGGAAAAGGTTTTGGGAGAACTTTATATGAGTTTATGAAGGAGAAAACGGGACTGACAAAAGTAGATGTGAACGAACAGAATCCTCAGGCTATTGGGTTTTATGAGAAAATGGGTTTCAGACAGACTGGAAGATCAGAAAAAGACGGTTCGGGAAAAGACTATCCAATCATTCATATGACTTTATAAATGGAGAAATTTAATTTCAATAAAATAAATTCCGGATCAGAGATTCCCTATGATTTGCTGCTGCTTGCTGACGAAACTGTGGAAGCTATCGACAAATATATTTTTAACTGTGATATCTATCTTTTGCAGGATAAACTCTTGGATATAGCAGTAATGGCACTTTACCCAAACAGCAGCACAGAACTGGAGATCAAAAACATAGCAGTTCTTGAAAACTACAGGAGCCAGGGAATTGGTGGTCTTCTGATTGATAAAGCAAAACAGATAGCCAAAGAAGGTGGTTTTAAAACCTTAACTGTAGGAACATCAGACACCGGATTCCAGCAGATTAAATTCTATGAAAAGAACGGTTTCTTAAAAAAAGGAATGCGTAAAGATTTTTTTATAGACAACTACCCATTCCCTATTTACGAAAACGGTTTACAGATGCACGACATGCTCATTTTGGCCCATGACCTTTCTGAATAATCCTTTAATATGATCGATTTCAGACTGATAACTTGTTTTTTTTCTGCATCCGAAATACAGGATATTTTCCAGCTTTTTTTCACCCTCCCAGATCAGCTTGATCTCTCCGTTTTCTATTTCATTTTTGCATAGAAAATGGGGAACCACAGCCAGTCCGGTTCCGCCTTTCAGGCAACGGATAATTGAATTTAAATTGGGAACAATATAATTCGGGCGGAAATTCGGTTTATGCCCGAAATTCATGATCCAGAACTGAAAGAGATGTTCCATATCACCTGTTGTTCCGTACCATTTTTCCTGCTTCAACCAATTTTCAGCGTGTTCAACACCTTTGATTTTAAGGGTTTCCTGAAAGCTATCGGTGTCGATATCTTTTCCGCCTACCAGAATAATCTGTTCAGAAGAAAATGCTTCGTGTTCAATATTGGGCGAAATTCCTTTTTTGGGAGTAATAATCAGGTCTAAAATACCTTTATCCAGCTGATCCAGCATTTCCGGATATTCTCCGAAACTGATGATCAGGTTAAAAGGTAAAGTAGAAACGTACTGTTCCAACGTGGTCTGAAAGGTTTCAAAACACATGCCCACACTAATTGTTGGAGTCAGTTTTTCTGTAGATTTCTGGAAGTTTTTCTCTACATCTTCCAATCTTGCAATAGGTTCAGAAACAGCATTGAATAAGACTTTTCCTCTTTCTGTCGGCATCATTTTCCTGCCGGTCCTGTCAAATAATTTATAGCCTACATAAGCTTCCAATGAACTTAAATGCAGACTTACGCCCGGTTGGGAAATAAACAGGGAATCTGCTGCGCCCGTGAGGGTTCCGGTTTTGTATATCGCTTTAAAAGTGCGGTACCATTCTAGATTGACCATAACTTTAATTATAAATATTCTGATATAAAATTACAAAATAATTATAATACTGATATTTTTTCATTTTTTAGAAAAGCAGCATAATAATCCGGAATTCCGCTTTCTTCAATCCCCCGGACAGTTTCTTCAAGTGGATAAGGTATTTGTATAATTTCAGGAATAACCTGATCTTCATTCATCGTAATGATCAGATAAGAGGCCAGACGATTCTCTTCCTTGGAACGTCCTACCGAACCACAATTAACAGCCCAACTAGTATGGTCAAAGCATTTTTTAAATGACAAATGAGTGTGCCCCATTACCATAATATCAGATTGGGATTCTTTCAGCATTTCAGCAAAAACCTCATCATTTTCAGACTCATAAAGGTAGGTGTCATTACTGGACAAACTTGAATGAACAAGCTGAATATTCCAATGCCTCTTCCCTATTTTATAATTTAATTTTAAATGAAAAGGAAGTGCTGATAAAAATCTCTTATTCTCTTGTGTAATATGTTTTTTGGAATGATCAATAGCTATAAATCTGGCATTAGTTTCTTCTTCTGAATGCTTGGCTAAAGGAGCAACGGAAATATCAAAAGCTACTCTTTCATCATGATTTCCCATCAGACAAGGGATATTGAGAGTTTTTATCTTTTCAATTACTCCATTTCCCCATGGAGCAAAATCTATGAGATCTCCAAGGCAGAATTTCTGCTGAATTCCCTTTCTTTCTATATCATCAAGCACGGCATCTAAGGCAGGAAGGTTTCCATGGATATCACTAAAAACTGCAATCTGGATCATTATATTCAATTTAGTAAACAAATGTACATGAGAGATCCAACAATCTGATGCATTCATCATATGACATTTCACATAAATACTAAAATTCAAACTATTATAAAAATAATAGCTAGCTATAATTTATACTATTTTTATTATACAATACAGCACGCTAACTTTGCATCATAAAATTTAAACAATCATAAAAAATGAAAAAAATACTGATCATCAACGGAGGACAAAATTTCGGACATTCCGGAGGAAAATATAATGATACTATTGCTGCAAACACTTTAGAAGTGTTGAAAAAATTTGAAAATGTAGAAGTAAAAACAACACAGGTTTCAGAAGGTTTTGATAAGGATGAAGAGGTAAAGAAATTTGTTTGGGCAGATTTGATTATCTACCATACTCCAATCTGGTGGTTTCAGCTTCCGAACGGTTTTAAAAAGTACATCGACGAAGTTTTCACAGCCGGTCATGCCAAAGGAATTTATATGAGTGACGGGCGAACTTCAGAAAATCCGGAGATCAATTATGGAACCGGAGGGATGCTGGGCGGAAGAAAATATATGGTAACTACAAGCTGGAATGCTCCTGAAACTGCTTTTACGCTTCCCGGAGAATTTTTCAATGAAACGAGTGTGGATAATGGACCATTATTTGGATTCCATAAAATGAACGCCTTTGTTTCTTTAGAAAAAATAGAAGGTTTTCATTTCCATGATGTGGAGAAAAATGCCAATATCGAACGTGATATGAAGCTTTACAGAGCGCATCTTGAACATGTTTTTGCACAGGAACTAAAACCTCAACTGGCATCATGAAAAAAATATTAATCACAGGAATTACCGGCTATATCGGGGGTACCATTGCAGAAAAATTACTTAAAAAGAATTATAAAGTAATGGGGCTGATCCGTAATGACCGCCATGCCGAAGAGCTAAGATCGTGGGGTATTGAGCCCATTATCGGGAACATTCATGATGAGACTGTTTTAAGAGCAGCGGTTTCTGAAGCTGATGCAGTGATACACAATGCAGATTCTGCCGATGATGCTTATGCGGCAGATAGTTTCGTCACTATAATGGAAGGCAGTGGCAAGACCCTGATTTTCACTTCCGGTTCTGCCATATTTGGCGGTAAGGAAAACGGCGAAGGAAACAGCTTTGTATTTACAGAAGATATTCCGTTGAATCCGAGGTTGGAAATGGCCTCAAGGGTTCTCATCAACGACTATATCCTTCAGGCGGCCCAAAAGAATATAAGAAGCATTGTTATTGTACCCACAATGGTATACGGAGAAGGCTTAGGCCTAAAAAAAGAAAGTATCCAGCTTCCTGCCCTGATCGGTTTTTCAAAAGAAAAGGGTCATGGCATATTTTTCGGAAAAGGGGAAAATATCTGGTCGAATGTGCATATTGAAGATATTGCAGAGCTCTACATTCTGGCCTTGGAGAAAGCGGAAGCAGGCTCAATTTATTATGCAGAAAACGGTTCCTCAACCATAAAAAACATTGCAGAAAACATCAGTAAAAAATATGCATTACAGCCAGCTATTTCTGTCAATATACAGGAAGCAGTCAACAGATTTGGTCCTGCAGGCGGATATTTTGGATTTGCATCAAACAGTTTATGTAATGCTGACAAAGCAAGGACAGAACTGGGATGGAAACCTCAATACAATTCAATCGAAACATTTATTTAGTTAATTAATATGAAAATTTATCTTACAGCAATTATAAAAGCGAAGGAAGAACACAGATCAGAAGTACTGGAGGTTCTTCAGAATATGGTAACAGAAACCAGAAAAGAAGACGCATGTGAACTTTACAGTCTTCATCAGGGAATTGAAGACAAAAACCAGTTTGTTTTCTACGAAATATGGAAAAATGAAGAGGGACTTTCACAGCATAACCAGCAACCTTATATTCAGGCTTTCGGAACCATCATTGATGAAAAATTGCAGGAAAAACCACAAATTTATACAACCCATATTCTTTAACATGAAAAAATTAGCATTTTTATTTATAGTTCTGCTGACTGCAGGATTTGTTCAGGCACAACAACAAAAATCGAAACATATGAAAAAGAAAATTTTATTTGTCGTGACCAGTCACGATAAAAAAGGAAACACCGGTGAAGACACCGGATATTATCTGGGCGAAGTTTCCCATCCGTGGGAAGTGCTTCACAAAGCAGGTTATGAAATTGATTTTGTAAGTCCCAAAGGCGGAACTCCGCCAGTAGACGGATTTGATTTAAAAGATCCAGTAAATAAAGAGTTCTGGGAGAATAAAGAATATAAAAATAAAATTGACCATTCTTTGCAGCCTTCTCAGGTAGATACCAACAATTATGCTGCTATTTTCTATGCAGGAGGCCACGGTGCGATGTGGGATTTTGCAGACAATACAGAATTAGCAGCCATCGCTTCAAAAATTTATGAGAACGGCGGAATTGTAGCCGCAGTATGTCACGGTCCGGCAGGCCTTGTTAATATTAAGTTGAATAACGGAAAATATCTGGTAGACGGCAAAAAGATCAACGCTTTTACTAATGAGGAAGAAGCTGAAGTAAAATTAACGAATGTAGTTCCTTTCCTTCTGGAAGATAAGCTGAAAGAAAGAGGTGCAAAATTTGAAAAATCAGGAACTTGGCAGAACCATGTGGTATCGGATCAGAGAGTGATTACAGGACAAAATCCTCAGTCTGCAAAAAGCGTGGGTGAAGCGATTTTAAAGGAACTTAATCAATAGTCAATAAAGCGGTATTCAATTTTATCGTAGATAAAATCTTGGCACCTTAAAGTATTCGAATTAGAAAAAAACTTGCGTCTTTGCGATGACTCAACAAAAATGAGTAAACATCTGTGAAATCTGTGGTTAACAAGCTCCACATAAAAATCACAAAAGATTTAATTCTGAGCATAAAATCTGCATGATCTGAGAAATCTGCGAGAGATAAAATACAAAAAACAAGGTTTTTTATTATGATTGAACCGAGGAGAATTCCCCTCCCACCGAAGATAGCTAAAATTCAAGAAATTTTGGCGGGATGGTTTAAAGAACAACGAAAACTTATGTGATTTTAAGTTTAAATATAAATCAAAAAATGGAATACAGAAAATTAGGAAATACGGAACTGGAACTGTCTGCAATTACTCACGGAGCCTTTGCTATCGGAGGAAATATGTGGGGCGGCAATGAAAAACAAGATTCCATCAATTCAATTCATGCCTCTTTGGATCATGGCGTAACTTCTATCGACACGGCACCTTTTTATGGTTTCGGACTCAGTGAAGAGATGATCGGAGAAGCAATTAAAGGAAAAGACCGTTCAAAAATTCAGTTATTAACCAAATTCGGTTTGGTATGGGACGGCAGCAACAATGGGAAAGGTGAGTTTTTCTTCGATGCTGATGATGAAGGCAAAACACTTCCGGTTTACAAATATGCATCAAAGGCTAATGTGATCAAAGAAGTGGAAGAAAGTTTAAAAAGACTCGGAACAGATTATATCGACCTTTTACAACTTCACTGGCCGGACAACACCACACCGATCTGCGAAACAATGGAAGCCATGGAACTTCTGATCCAACAGGGAAAAGTCCGTGCAGCAGGAGTCAGCAACTATACCGTTCCACAGATGCAGGAGGGTAACAGAACGCTGCATTTAGCGAGCAACCAGGTGTCTTACAGCATGCTGAACCGTGCTATTGAAAATGATCTTGTTCCTTATTCTTTGGAGCAAAATTCAGGAATTATCGTTTACAGCCCGATGGAAAGAGGTCTATTGACTGGTAAGTATTTCAAGCAGGATCAATTAAAAGAAAATGACCACAGAAACGGCTATTTCTCTCAGTTTGATTTAAATAAAGTAAAAGCTTTTCTGGAAAAAATTGAGCCTATTGCTCAGGAAAAAAAAGCTTCCCTTTCACAGCTGGTATTAAGATGGACTACAATTCAACCTGCTATTACCGTAGTTCTTGCAGGAGCCAGAAATGCACAGCAGGCTGTTGATAATGCCAAAGCAATGGAAATAGATTTTTCTGAGGATGAATTAAACTTTATCAATACAGCGCTAAGCGAAATTTAATCTAATATCATCAGTAAACTTCTCCTATGAGACGGTTTACTGATTTTCAGTTTATGCTGATAAAAAAGGAATTTACAATCTGGAACTGATTGACAGCCATCCATTGGTGAAAGATAAAGTTTGGGAATTCTCATTTGTTTTGGGCAGCCTTTATATGTAGAATTTTTACTCAGGTAAATATCAATCCGGTTGCTATTTATTAAAATATTTCTTCTAATTTTTATAAACAGAAAGAGCCTTCAGTTTGGAGGCTCTTTTTTTAGTCAATAACTTTAGTCAGAAACTATTTTGCAACAGGTAAATGAGTACTTATTGCAATCCTGTTCCATGCATTGATGGTTACAATCGCCATAATGATCTGCGCAATCTGTGCATCATCAAAATACTGCTTTGCCTTTTGGAAAGTCTCTTCTGAAAGCCCGTTCTGGCTAATCAGGGTAATTTCTTCCGTCATTGCCAAAAGCACTTGTTCTTCTTCTGTGAAAAGATCTTTCGCTTCTCTCCATCCTTCAAGAATGAAGATCCTCTGTGTCGTCTCTCCATATTTCAAAGCATCTTTTGTATGCATATCAAGACAGAAAGCACATTTATTGATCTGCGAAGCTCTGATCTTAATTAATTCCTTTTGAATGTGGTTTAATGAAATGGTCTGAAGATATCCTTCCAATCCCATCATTGCTTTGTAAGCAGCTGAATCTACTGTGGCAATATTTAATCTTGCGCTCATAATATTATTTATTTTTGTTGGTTAAATGATCTATACTAAAAGAATACTTTGACTGAACTGCCAATAAAAAGGCTCCAGCGCTACCTATCCAGACAGAGTAATCCAAAGGAGCTTTAAATCCTAATGCCAGAGACATTGACAAGGCAAATACAAGCAGCAGAAAACCTGTTCCGTAAGCTGCAATTCTGGTTTTCCACCCAAAAAGCAGCATCAAGGGAAAAAGTATTTCAAAAAAAGTTGCGGTATAAGCAGAAAATACACTTAAGCCTTCAGGAAGAAAAAAGGTTAGTTTTCTGGTATAAGACTCAAAGTTAGACCAGTTTCCCCATGCAGAATCCTTACCCCAAAACCCGAATCTGTCTGCCACTGCTGAAAGCATGGTCACAGAAATGGCTATCCTTAAAAACAACTGCGGAAACTGAACATTTTTGTCTGTCATGATATTGGCTTTTAATAACATGACAAATCTCCGACTTATAATCTGTAAAAATCTTAAACTGGTTTAAGAACGTAATTTTGCTCTGATCTCACTGAGGTATTCCGGAGTAAAATTTAAAAAAGAAGCAATAAGATATTGTGGAATCCGTTGGATAAACCAGGGATACAGCGTACTGAAATGAACATACAGCTCTTCTCTGGACATCTCATACAGGTAACGGATCCGTCTTTCTGAAGCTGCATAAGCTCTTTGGTAAATCATTCTGAAATACCGCTCCATAACCGGATGTTTCTGCAGCAAAAGTTCCTGCTGCTGAAGATCAATAGCAATAATGGTAGAACGCTCCACGGCCTGAATACAGAAATCTGTTTTCATCTGTCTTTCATAGGCAAAAGTATCCGTCATCCACCAGTTTTCTATAGCGAATTCTGTAGTCTGCTCCGTTCCTTTTTCATTCACAAAAAACTTTCTCAGACAGCCCACTGAGACAAAATACATGGATCTGCAGATTTCACCGCTAAACATCAGATTCTGCTTTTTTTTCACTTCTATTTCCTTAAAAAAAGAAAATATGGAAGCATATTCTTCATCAGTGACTGTAATAAATTTATTTAAATGTGCTTTGAAAGTATCCATCTTTGCAATTGAGTAACCAAACTTAACTTTATTTTTTTAGTTTTACAATTACAAAATAGTAAATCATGGAACTCGTTGCTAAAATTCTCATCGCCATCGTTGCATTGGAACATATTTATATCCTCTGGATGGAAATGTTCGCCTGGGAAACCAAAGGAAAAGAAGTATTTAAAGCTGCATTGCCGGCAGAAATGTTTAAACCTACAAAAGGCCTGGCTGCCAATCAAGGACTTTACAACGGTTTTCTTGCGGCGGGACTCATCTGGTCATTCCTGATTGAAGATCCAAAATGGCAAGTTAATATTTCCCTGTTTTTCCTGAGCTGTGTAGCTATTGCCGGAATTTATGGCGCTGTTTCAGCAACAAAGAAAATATTTTTTGTACAAGCATTGCCTGCTATATTGGCTATAATAGCAGTTCTTTTGAAATAATGTTTAATTATTTCAAACCAATATTGTTGGTGCTCGCAAAGACATAGGCTTTTTAATTTTCGTTTTAAGGCGCAAGGATTTTTATCTCCAATAAAATTGATTATTGATAGTCATTGCGAGGACCGAAGAGACGAAGCAATCTCAGAAAAAGGACAGATTTGAGATTGCTTCACCTAAAGGTTCGCAATGACAGACAGTTTTCAGCTGATCACAGATTTTTCTTTTTGGAGAAATATTTAAACTGCCGAAAAATCTTTAAATTTTTAAATTCTTCAATATTTAAATCTTTTAAATAACCTACTCCATCGATTCTTTGATCTTCTCCCGATGAATAATCCCCCAATTCACCAGAGTTTCCGTTACCGGAAAAACTGATTTCCCGTATTCTGTAACCGCATAAGTTACTGTAATAGGTTTAGTATCCTGAATCGTTCTTGTGATAAGAAGATTCATTTCCAGTTCTTTCAGTTCTTTGCTGAGCATTTTAGCAGAGATCCCCGTAATACCCCGTTGCAGTTTTTTGAAATGGATATGTTGATCCGTTCTATTGGTCAGATACCGGATGATCATCAGCTTCCATTTTCCACCCAAAACATCCAGACTGTCGCGCATTGCAAATAATTCTTCCGTGCAGCTGGCCTCTCTTTCTATTCCGTTTTCTAAGATTTTTGCCATAATAGTTTCATTAAGGTAACTAGTTACCAATAGTTAACTAGTAGCAAATATAAACTATTCTCTTTTTACATTTGTGAATCAAATTACTCATATGAAAGCCATTATATTAAATGAAAATTTCCAGCTTAAAGAAGCTGAGATAGAAAAACCTAAGCCGAAAAGTCATGAAGTTCTCATCCAGATCAAAGCCAGCGGTTTTAATCCTATCGATTATCAGATGATTGAGAACGAACTGGAACGGAAACTACTCAAATCACCCATTTTAGGCCGTGAACTCTCTGGAATTGTTGTTGAAAAAGGTACGGACGCCCATCAGTTTAACATTGGAGACGAAGTATTCTGCGGAAGCGGATCGATGGGAAGTAACGGTTCTTACGCTGAATACATTGCCGTTCCTGAAGCTATTGTTGCGTTTAAACCTAAAAGTATTTCTTTCGAACAGGCGGCGGCTATTCCTTCAGCAGGGCTCACAGGACTGCAGACTGTCAACCGTTTAAAACTAAATGATAATGATACTGTTCTGGTAACCGGAGCAACAGGCGGAGTCGGTTCTTTTGTTATCAAGTTTTTAATCGCCAATCGGTTCGAAAAAATTACAGCCACTGTCGGAAGTGAAGAAAACAGACAGATCCTCCTTGGACTGGGTCTTAAGAATCATCAGATCATTAATTATAAAGACGAAAACCTTGCCGCTAATCTTTTAGAAGCAAATAACAGCCAGCTTTTCGATTTCGGAATTGACTTGGTGGGAAATTATATGTCTGAAATCACTGCCGATGTTTTGAAAATCAATGGTACTTACGTGGATGTAACCGCACTGATCTCCAAGAATGCTCACGAAACCCTTTTCAACAAAGGAACTGTGATCATGAATATTTCCAATTATTCCTACAGTATAAATAAAGAATATGAATACTACAAAGGAAACTTAGAGGAAATTTCGAAACTAATTGAAAATGGAATTATCAGTCCGCCCAATTACAAAACAGTAGGAGATCTTTCGCTGGATACGGTTTTAAAAGCCCATTCCCTTCTTAAAAACAATCAGACCCAAGGTCATAAACTGATCATGAAACATTAATATATGAACAAAATACCCAGGCGTATAGTCACAGGAATTAAAAACGGAAAATCTGTCATTATTGAGGATCAGCAAACGGAAAATTTCGTTGAACATCTTCCGGGCCTTATTATTTCAGATATCTGGAATACCCAGAAAATGCCGGCAGGATTAGATCCTGAAACCCGAATTCCCAACACAGGATTTCCACAAACTCCCAAAAATGGAACCTATTTCCGTTACGTAGTCATTCCACCGGATAAAGACCTGGGAGTAGAATTTAAAGCCGGAGAGCCTCATCCCATGATGCATCAGACCCAGACCCTAGACTATATTATTATTCTTTCAGGAACTCTTTATCTGATTATGGAAGAAGGAGAAACCCTCCTCAAACCCGGAGATATTGTCGTTCAGAGAGGAACCAATCATGCATGGAGCAACAGATCGGATGAGCCTTGTATTCAGCTGGCTGTTTTGATTGACGCGGAAATTTAGATTTAAAAATTGAAGAATTTAAAAATTTAAAAATTTTACGGCAGTTTAAGTCTTTCACATAATGAAAAATCTGTGTCATCTGTGCAATCTGCGGGAGATACTTTTTATGAGATTGCTTCGTCCCTTCGGTCCTCGCAATGACCGTAAGCCATTACAAAGCAGAAATTTCCAAAAGTTTCTGCTTCATGGTTTCAGGGGTCAATACCCCTTCATGATAATATACCAATTTTTGGTTCTTATCCAGAACAATCCATAAAGGATAAACAGGCTGATTCTTATTTTTAGACAAAGCCAGAGCCAATTCATGAATTCCAGCACTTCCATTGGGAAGATAACCGAATTCCCTGCCTAGGAACCTGATTTTTTCTTTTGTTTTTTCAGTTTCAAAATTCACCATATAAAAATGATCATTGATCAGATCAACAATTTCCTGGTCTTTATTCAAGGCATATTTTTCCATTTTACAAACCGAACACCAATCTGTATATAAATGAATTACAACAGGCTTTGGTTCTTTTTTCATTGATGTTTCAAGATCAGAAAAAGTGCCTGTCTTCATCTGAGACAGATAAAAACAGGGCACTAACATTAAAAATAAAATAAAAGTTTTCATTTCAAAGTATATTTTACCCCCAGAAAGCCTCTGATTCTCTGCATCGGCGCATAGCCATAAGCAGTATCAAAAGTATAATGGTTCGGGTTGCTTATCGGATCATCTGCATATTTATCAAACGGATCAAACGGCCTCATCAAAGGATCTTTTGGGGTAAAATTGAACAGGTTTTTAATTCCGCAATACACCTCAAAACCGGATTTGAAACTTTTTGAAACCTGAATATTGGCTAAAGAATAGAACGGCGAATATTCCGGGCGGTAATCATTAGGCAGTACGGGGAGCCTCATCGGTCCGTAGAATTGTCCAGTGAAATCTACAGTCAGATCATTTGCAAATTTATATGAAAGATTATAAGTTCCACTCCATTTCGGAGCATGCAGTTGCTGTGATTTTTTGTTATCTCCGTTAAATTTTTGATAAACATCAAGATAAGTCAGTCCTAAATTGACGCTCAAAGGAAAACTGAAACTAAAATCCACATTCATAGAAGCACCTCTTGAAATTCCATATCCATGAAGGTTATCATAAATAATTTTATCCGGATCCGTATCAAAATCTCCTACAATCTTATTACTGAAATAAGTATAAAATGCAGATGCATCCAACTGTAACAAACGGTTTCCCATCGGGATTTTCCAGATATAATTTAGATTTCCATTGACCGATCTTTCCGGTTTCAGATCAGATTTGATTAATACTTCCCGCGAACCGGTCAATGCCGCATGATCTTCCGTAAACAGATTCACCACTCTGAATCCTGTTCCGAAATTAAACCTTAATGTATGATAAGGATTCGGTGAAAATTTCCATGCCAACCTCGGCGAATGCACTTCATGATGAATCTTGTCATAATCAAAACGATACCCTAACAACAAAGTATGCTTATCGTTAATTTCCCACTGATCCTGAACAAAAGCTCCCCAGATCGGCGATTTCATCGGTGCATTGGTGATGCCGTCACCGGATAGAGTGCCCGGTGTATTATCATCATAAAATGTCCTTTTAAAAGTAATACCACTCGTCAGATCATGTTTTCCCAGTTTTTTACTCCAATACGTTTGAACAAAAGCCACTTTTTGAAGTGCATTATACGGGTTACTGCCATAAAAAGAATTCTGATCATGATAATTATAAGAAAACTGAGTGACAATATATTCTTTTAAGGGCCATTGGTACAGTCCAAAAACTTCCGCCCTGTTGGTATAGATACTTTCACCGTACACATCGCCACTTCCCCGGTGTGATCTGTTCCACTGCATTTCTCCGCCAAAACGGTCTTCGTATAAATATCTCATCGCAAAACTTGCCTGACGGTTTTCCTTTCTCTGAAAATTCCATTTGTTAAAAACAGAAACCCTGCTCTGCAAAGCGGCATCAGTGAAATTATCTTTATTCTGGTCTATCTTTTCCTTAAAACTGAAATAATTTAAGCTTAATAAAGAAGCCGCATTTTTACCAACGTTAAATTTCGTCGAAACATCAAGGTTATTTTCGCTCCAGGTACTTGTCATCATATCGATGCTCAGTTTGGGAGCGGTCAATGCATTTTTAGTGATAATGTTAATCACTCCACCCATCGCTTCAGAACCGTAGATAGAAGAAGCCGGGCCTTTGACCACTTCAATTCTGTCCACCAGACTGTTGGGAATTCCACTTAAACCATATACTGTGGAAAGTGAGCTCACAATAGGCATTCCATCGATCAGAATCATAGTATAAGGTCCTTCTAAACCATTGATATGGATATCACCAGTGTTACACACCGAACAGTTCAGCTGAGGCTTTACCCCGTTCACCATTGCAATAGCTTCAAAAATACTGGGTGTAGGGTTTTTCTGAAAAAATTTCTGGCTGTAAACTTCTACAGCTACAGGGCTTTTCGACCTGCTGAAAGGTTTAATAGTCCCGGTAATGACTACATCTTCAATAGTACTCGTTTTGATTTTTGATTTAGGAATGGTTACAGTATCGCTTTCTATAGATTGCTGTAAGTTCAAACTATCTGTTTCCTGGGAAAAACAAAAAGAAGATAAAAGAGTAAAAGAAAATAGTATTCGTTTCATGAAATTAAAATTGTTAGACAAATCTAACAATTATTTTTCAATTACAAAACACTATGATAAATGTTGTTAGAATGGATTCACGAAAAATGATTAAATTTGAGAAACTAGATATAAAAGTACTATGAGATATCATCAGGCGGGAAACATCCCACAAAAAAGACATACGATTTTCAAATCACCGGAAGATAAATTTTACTATGAACAGCTTTTCGGAACGGAAGGTTTTCACGGAATTTCATCGCTACTTTATCATACTCATCGCCCTACACAGATCAAATCTATCGGGGAACCTAAAGATGTAACACCAAAGATCGCGGTAGAAAAGAATATTGCTCCGAGAATGTTTAAGGGAATGAATGTAACACCGGAAGATGATTTCATGGACAGCAGAAAGATCCTTCTGATGAATAACGATCTGAAAATGGGATTGTCAAAACCCAGAAAATCTATGGAGTATTTCTATAAAAATGCTGAATGTGACGAACTTTTATACGTTCACAACGGAACCGGAGTTCTGAAAACCTTTGTAGGAGACCTTGAATTTGTAACAGGCGATTATCTTATTATTCCAAGAGGAACCATTTATCAGGTTGAACTGAAATCAGAGGACACCGTATTTTTTGTGCTTGAAAGCCACTCTCCTATTTATACACCGAAACGCTACAGAAATGAGTTCGGACAGCTTCTTGAACATTCTCCGTTCTGCGAAAGAGATATGATAGCGCCGGTTTTTAAAGAACCTAAAGACGAAAAAGGGGAATTTCTAATTAAAGTAAAAAAAGAAAACCAGATCACGGATTTCATCTACGCAACCCACCCGTTTGATGTCGTAGGATGGGACGGATATTTTTATCCTTATAAATTCAATATCAAAAACTTTGAGCCAATCACTGGTAGAATTCACCAACCGCCACCGGTACACCAGAATTTTGAAGGTCACAATTTTGTAGTCTGCTCATTCTGCGCAAGAATGTATGATTACCATCCAATGGCTATTCCGGCACCGTACAACCATTCAAACATTGATTCTGATGAGGTTCTGTTCTATACGGAAGGCGACTTTATGAGCCGTAACCACATCGATCTGATGGACTTCACCCTGCATCCGGGAGGAATTGTACACGGGCCGCATCCTGGTGCTATGGAAAGAAGTATCGGTAAAAAATTCACTGAGGAATATGCGGTCATGGTAGACCCATTCCGTCCGTTGAAAATTACCGAGGAAGCTTTAAAGGTAGAAGATCCTTCTTACAAAACTTCCTGGCTGGAAGAATCAGACAAAACCATGGAAGACCGTTCCCAGGAATAAAAAATCAATCATAAAAAATTTTCATTATGTACAATTATATTAGTGCAGAAGAAGCGATATATACCGTAAAAAGCGGAAACCGAGTATTTTTTCACGGAAGTGCATGTACTCCGAATTATCTTATTGACGAGCTGGCAAGACAGTCCCACCGTTTGGAAAATGTAGAAATGGTTTCCATTACCCAACAAGGAAATGTAGAAATTGCGAAGCCTGAATACAAAAAAAGCTTTTTTGTTAATTCCTTATTCGTATCAACTCCTGTACGGGATGCGGTAAACTCTGAGCGGGGCGATTTTGTTCCTGTTTTCTTAAGTGAGATCCCAATTTTGTTCAGAAAAAACATACTGCCGCTGGATGTGGCTTTAGTAACCGTTTCTCCACCAGATAAACATGGATTTTGCACGTTGGGAACATCAGTAGATGTCGCAAGAGCAGCTGTTGATACCGCCAAAATTATTGTAGCTATCGTAAATCCATTAATGCCGAGAACTCACGGAGACGGAATGATCCACATCAGCAGGATTCATAAGCTGGTATGGCATGAAGAGGAACTTCCAACGGTAGATTACGGAGCAAAAGTAGGTGAAGTAGAAATGCTTGTCGGCAAAAATGTAGCTGAACTGATTGATGACAGATCTACCCTTCAAATGGGTATCGGAACTATTCCTGATGCCGTTTTGAAATGCTTGACGAATCACAAAGATCTCGGCGTACACACCGAAATGTTAAGTGACGGAGTAATTGACCTGATTCAAAATGATGTCATCAACAATAAATATAAAGGTTACCACGATAATAAAACCATCACAAGCTTCTGTTTCGGAACCAGAAAACTCTATGATTACGTAGATGACAATACGGTTTTCGATTTTAAAGATGTAAGCGATGTCAATTTCCCGATTAATATCATGAGGAACAAAAAAATGGTCGCGATCAACTCTGCCATTGAAATTGACCTCACGGGACAGGTCTGTGCTGATTCTATAGGAACTTTACAATACAGCGGAATTGGTGGTCAGATGGATTTTATGAGAGGAGCGGCACTAAGTGAAGATGGGAAACCAATCATTGCCATCACATCAAGAACCAAGAAAGGAATTTCAAGGATTGTACCTTTTCTTAAACAGGGAGCCGGCGTAGTTACTACAAGAGGTCACATCCATTATGTAGTAACAGAATATGGTACCGCTTATTTATATGGTAAAAATCTACGCCAGAGAGCTCAGGAGCTGATTAGCATTGCACATCCTGATGACAGGGAAATGCTGGAAAAAGCAGCCTACGAAAGATTTAAACATTAAAAATATTGCTTTAAAGTTTATATAGAATATTCTTATAAACGAAAGCATAATATCATTAACAAAACAATAGTAGCCTTAAAAAAGCTTTAACATTTGGCAGCGTTTTTGATAAACTCATTCAAAACCAAGGAAGTTGAAGACTATATACAATTCAATACGAGAAGAAATTGAAAAGCATTCGAAAGTAAAGAATTCTGTTTTGGGGAATGTGAATGAATGGAAGAGAAGCCATTATATTATACTATCTGAAATTATAAAAGATGAATTATCGGAAGCAGAAGAACTAAAAGGAGGAAAAAAATTCGAAATAGGAAATACCATATCCCATGTGACCTTGCAGCGTTTTTTTGAAAATGACTATCAGGACAAGACTCATAATGATCTTAGATTCCTGAAAACACTGGATAAAATATGTATTTTCCTGGGATATAAAGACTTAAATCACTATATACATTCTGTAAGGGTAAAAAGCCAGGCTAAAGAAATAGATGACGATCTTGAGTTTCTTACAAGAATCGTGTATAATTATTGTGCTACCACTTTTGAATTTTATAAACTTTTTCCCGAGCACAAAACAGAAATTTTCAAGGAACTGGTATTTGATGGTTCGCCTTTTCTGGAAAGAACTTCACAGTTCAGCAGAGAATTATGTGAAAGAGATTTTCAGCTGGTGACCAAGAACAATCGTTCAAATTATGAAGTTTTTGATATTCACCTTGTTACGGACGAACCTGAGAAAAAAATACTGGAAACCCAGGAATTCTGGAATCTCCTCTTTAAAGTAGGGGAAACCGGTGAGGAGCATTTCGTAAACCAGCTCAATACACAAATTTATTTTATCCGTAAAATAGACAACGTCTGGAAGATCTGGGACAACTATAACCCCGATGCAGGAAGACTGAATAGAAAAGCATAACAACATAAGAAAGCCGTAGATGAATCTACGGCTTTCCTGTTTCGAAAATATTCTTTTTACATTTGGTTTTGTAAGACAAATATAATGATCGCATTTTTATTATAATGAAACTTAAATATACTTAAATAAACTCTTCTTTAACTTTATGTTAACTATAAATAAGGAATACGCTTTAATGTTTTCGCTATTTATAAGATTTTTGTAATTTGCATTCCATTAAAATAAAAAGTAAAAAGAAATATGTCAACACTTACATTTGCCGAAAAAATTGCTCAAGCTGAGAATTTTTTACCGATTAACGGTACAGATTACATTGAGTTTTATGTAGGAAATGCTAAACAGGCTGCCCATTATTACAAAACCGCTTTCGGTTTTCAGTCTGTAGCATATGCGGGTCCTGAAACAGGAGTAAGAGACCGTGCTTCTTATGTTCTTCAGCAGGGGAAAATAAGACTGGTATTAACAACAGGCCTTAAATCTGACTCTCCTATCAGCGAACATGTGAAAAAACATGGTGATGGGGTGAAAATTTTGGCACTTTGGGTAGATGATGCCTACGAAGCTTTTGAAGAAACTACTAAAAGAGGAGGAAAACCATACCTGGAGCCTGTCACTTTAACCGATGAGCAAGGTGAGGTGAGAATGTCCGGAATCTATACATACGGGGAAACCATTCACATGTTTATTGAAAGAAAAAATTATAAAGGAGCTTTCATGCCTGGATATGAGAAATGGGAAAGTGCCTACAATCCTGAAGACGCAGGTTTATTATACGTAGACCACTGTGTAGGAAATGTAGACTGGAACAGAATGATCCCTACTGTAGAATGGTACGAAAAAGTAATGGGATTTGTAAATATCCTGTCGTTTGACGACAAGCAGATCAATACAGAATATTCTGCCCTGATGTCTAAAGTAATGTCTAACGGAAACGGGTTTGCAAAATTCCCGATCAATGAACCTGCAGAAGGTAAAAAGAAATCTCAGGTAGAAGAATACCTTGACTTCTATGAAGGTGAAGGTGTACAGCATATTGCTGTGGCTACCAAGGATATCATCCACACTGTAACCGAGTTGAAGAAGCGTGGCGTAGAATTCCTTTCCGCTCCACCGGAAGCTTATTATGATATGGTTCCTGAAAGAGTTGGCCATATTGATGAAGATCTTAAAAAATTACAAGACTTAGGCATCCTTATTGATCATGATGAAGAAGGATACTTACTTCAGATCTTTACGAAGCCTGTAGAAGACCGTCCTACCCTATTCTTCGAAATCATTGAAAGACACGGTGCACAGAGTTTTGGTGCCGGAAATTTCAAAGCTTTGTTCGAAGCATTGGAAAAAGAGCAAGACAGAAGAGGAAATCTTTAATTTATAACACAGTACAAGTTTTGTCAGGATCAAAAGTCTTGACAAAACTTTTTTTTAAAACACATATTATGAGAAAAATTTTGATCGGGATTTTATTTTTCGGGACACTAGGGCTTCACGCTCAGTATGGAACCCTTAATGAGATCCTTAACCGCCTGGAAGAAAGAAAAGGCGTCAACCAGCATCTTGAAAATGAAAATATTGACAACAAGAAATTTGTTTTCATCAAAGATGCAGAAGATCATACAGAAAGGGACTTTATTGTCATCAAAGGAAATGAAGCCACCTATGTGGAAGTTTTTGATGATAAGGCAACAGGAGAAAGCAGTTCCAACGTTTTTACCGGCGATATCGTCAGAAGAAAAAATATTGTTTCCCTGAGGGCAGATAAACTTGAAAATAAAAAAGTTCCGATGCCTGTGACCAAAACGTTACTGCTTACCAAGCAGGATGATATTCTGTATCTTATTGATGTCAATACCAGAGACAGATGGATAGACGAAGCCTCTTATTCCAAAAAGAAATAAGTTCCGCTCTGAAAGCAGAAAGGGATAGTAAATTTTGATATAATTACCCTATCTTACACCTTAATTTAATTCCAAAAAATTATGAAATCATTTGTAGAATATTCTTCGGATTCAGACTTTTCTATACATAATATTCCTTTCGGAGTAGCCGTTTTTAACAAAGAATATATCGGATGCTGTACAAGAATCGGAGATCAGGTAGTGGATCTTGCGACCCTATACGATCTTGGATATTTTGAAGATATTGAAGGATTAATCGACAATGTTTTTGAAGCTTATACCATCAACGAATTTATTGAACTGGGAAAACCGGTGACCAATGTGGTTCGTACCAGGATCCAGGAAATGCTGCAGGAAGGTTCTATTTTATCAAAAGATGAAAAAACCATTGCAGATGCATTCTATGACCTGGACCAGGTAAGAATGATCATGCCTGTACACATCCCCAATTATACAGATTTTTACAGCAGCATCGAGCATGCTACAAACGTGGGAAAAATGTTCCGTGATCCGGAAAACGCATTGCTTCCCAACTGGAAACATCTTCCGGTAGGTTACCACGGGAGAGCATCTTCAATTGTAATTTCAGGCACAGACATCAACCGCCCGAAAGGTCAGACAAAACCTGCAGATGCAGAAAAGCCACTTTTCGGACCTAGTAAGCAGCTGGATTTTGAGCTGGAGATGGCTTTTATTCTTAACAGGAACTCAGAAATGGGTGAAAGCATTTCCACCAAAGACGCTGAAGATGCTATCTTCGGAATGGTGATATTCAATGACTGGTCTGCGAGAGATATCCAAGCCTGGGAATATGTTCCACTGGGACCATTCTTAGGGAAAAACTTTGGTTCATCCATTTCTCCATGGGTGGTAACTATGGAAGCTCTTGAACCGTTCAGAACCGCTTCTCCAAAACAGGATCCTGAAGTTCTGGAATACTTACAGTTTGAAGGTGATAAAAATTACGATATCAATCTTGAAGTCTATCTACAGCCTGAAAACGGCGAAGAAAATCTAATTTCAGAAAGTAACTATAAATTCATGTACTGGAACATGACTCAGCAACTGGCACACCACACCGTAAACGGATGTAACGTAGAAGTAGGTGATCTATATGCCAGCGGAACCATTTCAGGAAGCGATCCAAAATCTTTCGGATCTATGCTGGAACTGACATGGCGAGGACAAAACCCTTTACAATTGAAAGACGGTCAGGAAAGAAAATTCATTGAAGATAACGACACGGTTACCATGAAAGCCTGGGCTGAAAAAGATGGCGTAAGAGTAGGTTTTGGTGAAGTTTCCGGTAAAATTATTCCAACGGTTTAATAATTAAATCTTTAAATTAAGCACTTAAGTTTATTAAGCTAAATGAAAAATAAAACTTGATAAACCAATACATCATAAACCTCATAGGCTTTTAAACCTATGAGGTTTTAAAACGAAAATTAAGTGTTAAACAAAACAATGAAAACAGTTATCCCCTCCGAATTATCCCCCGTACAGCTTCAGACCATCATGCAGACCGCCGTGTCACCGCGCCCGATTGCTTTGGCATCTACGGTAGATAAAAACGGTACCATCAATTTATCACCATTCAGTTTCTTTAATATGTTCAGTACGGTTCCGCCAATTCTGATTTTTTCACCATCGAGGAGAGTACGGGACAATACCACCAAACATACACTGGAAAATATTCTGGAAGTGCCTGAAGTGGTAATAGGAACCGTAAATTTCCCTATTGTACAGCAGATCTCTTTAGCCTCAACAGAATACGAAACCGGAGTGAATGAATTTATCAAATCCGGCCTGACAATGAAAGATGCAGATCTTATACAGCCTAAACTGATTGAAGAATGCCCAGTGAACTTTGAGTGTAAAGTATTAGAAGTAAAATCTCTTGGTGATCAGGGTGGCGCAGGAAATCTGGTGATCTGTGAGGTGCAGAAAATCCATATCAGGGAAGAATACCTTAATGAAGCCGGCAATTTGGATCAGCAAAAACTGGACATGGTAGCACGTCTGGGAGGCAACTTCTATTCCAGAAGCAACGAGAACAGCCTTTTTGAAGTTCCGAAACCACTGGTCACAAAAGGAATCGGGTTTGATCTTCTTCCCGACTCCATTAAATACAGTAAGATATTTACAGGGAATGATCTTGGAATGCTTGCCAACGTAGAAATACTCCCGGCAGGAGATTTTCATGCAGATGAAAACTTCCATCTGGAAGCTCAGAAATTACTGTTGGAAAGTAAGATCGAAGAAGCCTGGAAGCTTTTAACAATATAATCAATTCCACAAAACAAAACCAGCCTGATTACAGGCTGGTTTTTTATTTCTTTTCTGCAGATGTGAACTGCTTACATAGACTTGAGAACATCAGTAACCGTAATCTTATCTTTCTCTGCAAAATCTGTTATTTTTCCATTTTTGTCAACAGATACATTTAGATTATCATTCTTGGCATCATAGAAAATGGATGTTGAATATCCGGGACAGTCGTGCTGCTTACACCCTGTTACTTTATAGATTTCGTTTTCAGATACAATTTGAGATTCCACATTGAAATTTTTAAATATTTCATCATATTGTGCTCCTGTAATTTTCTTAACTCTATCTGCAAAATTTTTATTTTCAAACAGTTTGATATCATGAGGATACTTTCCTACATTTTTAGTGATGATGTTACGGGTAGAAGATGATATGGAAGAAGTAGAGGCTGAGTCTGTTTTTATTTTTACAGAATCTTTAGGCAGTGTTGTTGCTAAAGAATCTGTGCTAGAAGAGGTATCAATTTTTGTTTCCTTTTTACAAGAAAATACTGTCAATAACGAAAGCGTGCATGCGCTTAAGATCAATTTTTTCATAATGTATATATCATTAATATGTGAAAACCTGATATTCAAATTTTATGCCATATATTAATGTTATTTTATATTTTCATTAACAAAATCAATACATTTTTCTGTTATGGTATTAAGGTTTTCAGGAAGTCTATTTTCCGTCCAGGGTTCTTTTGCCCCAAAAGTATGATCTGCACCCTCAACTAAGAACAATTCTGAATTGGGATTCAGGATATGAAGATGTTCCGCATTTTTCACACTTACACTTTCATCATTTGTTCCGTGAATGATCAGCACATATGCCTTAGCCATTTCTGCAGCTCTTTCCACATCAAAACGGTGCACATTATTTTCAAAATCTTCATAAAACTGATAGTAATGCGGCATTTCTTGTTTTGTCCGCCCGTTCAGCACATAATATACACCTTCTTTTTTCCAGCTTTCAAGGGCTTCATCTTTCGGGAAACGTTCCAGGCTATCCACACTTGCCAGCATGATCAGTCCGTTAATCCTTTCATCTTCGCATGTTTTGATGATGGAAATCCCTCCTCCTCTGCTGTGCCCGATCAGGATAATTTTTTGATCGTCCACTTTAGGATTTTTTACAAAATGATCAATGACAATACCAAGATCAGAAAGTTCTTTTGAATAATTATTGTTTCCGAAAGCCTCCAGATCAGCAAAATTATGAGGATCTTCCACTGTGGTACCGTTATGGGAAGCATTATATTTCACAAAGAAAAAATCAGCTTCGGCGAACTTTTCCGCCATCAGATTCCAGGCGCCCCAGTCTTTATAGCCTTTATAGCCGTGGACAAAAATCACTAAGGGCAGTTTTTCACCAGCTTTGGGATACAATGCATCAGCCAGAAAATCTCGTGTATCTGGGTTCTGGAGCTTTATATTCATTTCTTTTATCAATTCCATAAGATAAAACGTTTTATTTACTGTTTGAAATCATTCACATTCACCTAAATATATGAAAAATTCGTTAGCTGATTGCTTTAAATCTCATTTTTACTTTTCTTAAAATGTAAGAAAGTTTATTTTGGAACATAAAACCTTGGAAAAGAATTCTATTAAAAAATGATCAAAAATAACCTAATTTTGCAGTATGCTGGATTTAAGAACGGTAACCGTCATGCGTTACATCCTGCCCCTGAGGGAAGGTGGATCTCTTCCTGCTTTGGCAGAAGCTGATGATGATTTTAAATATGTACTGAAATTTCGAGGCGCAGGTCACGGAGTAAAAATGCTGATCTCCGAACTTTTGGGAGGTAAGATTACGGAGGCACTGGGACTTCAGATTCCTGAGCTAGTGTTCATCAATCTTGATGTTGACTTTGGAAGAACAGAAGCCGATGAAGAAATCCAGGAATTGCTGAAATTTTCGGAAGGACTGAATCTTGGGCTTCATTATCTTTCAGGCTCTATTACCTATGATCCGGGAGTAACAGTTGATCCGCTTCTGGCCTCAAAGATCGTCTGGCTGGATGCATTCATTACCAATATAGACCGCACGTTCAGGAATACGAATCTTCTGATGTGGCATAAAGAACTTTGGGTGATCGACAACGGAGCATCATTTTATTTCCACCATTCGTGGCAGAATTTTGATGCGGCGGCCAAAACGCCTTTCAAATATGTGAAAGATCACGTTCTGCTTCCGAAAGCAAATAAGCTGGATGAAGCCGATCAATTCGCCCATGAAGTACTGAATGACACATTATTCAGAGAGATCGTCAATTTAATTCCTGAAGACTGGCTCCAATGGAAGGATGCGGACGAAACACCGGAAGAGATCCGTGAAATCTATTTCCAGTTCATGAAAACGAGGTTAGAAAATTCTCAAATCTTTGTAAACGAAGCGAAAAATGCAAGAGGATAAAATATACGAATATGCCGTGATCCGCCTGGTGCCTAAGGTTGAAAGAGAAGAGTTTTTCAACATCGGACTTGTCATGTTTTCGAAAAAAGAAAAATTTATCCGTGTAGAATTTTATCTGTGTCCGGATAAATTTAAGCTGATGCACAGCAAAATTGATTACGAAGACATTATCAGGAATCTGGAAAGTTTTCAGAAAATTGCGAACGGCGATAAAGAAGGAGGTCCTATCGCCCTGATGGATATTCCTGAACGTTTCCGTTGGCTGACGGCTGTAAGAAGCTCCGTAGTTCAAACCTCAAGACCGCATCCGGGAAAATCAAAAGACCTGGAAAAGACGTTTGGTAAACTTTTTGAGGAGTTAGTAAAATAATACACTACCTTAAAAAATAGCCTATGAAATCATCAACGAATAACATATCAATCTACAGGTTTTCTATAAACCTGTTTTTTGTTTTATTTTTAACTTTATTTAATGTAAGTTATTCGCAAAACCTCATCGAACCAGCCGCGAAGAAAAGCATCCTGCTCTCTGATAAAGCTACTGTTTCAGAAAATATCGTCTATAAAACCAATAGAAAAGGGAATCCTCTTTCACTGGATCTTTATACCCCGAAAAGCAGTTCAGAAAGCAAAATACCTGTGCTGATTTATGTACACGGCGGCGCATGGGTAAAAGGCGACAAAATGGTGAGGGATGGAAGTTATATAGAAACATTCATCTCTAAGCTGCTGGATAAAAAATTTGCAGTGATCAGCATTGATTATACTCTTCTGAATGATAGCATTCACTTTCCGCTTCCCTTGGAAGACACAAAAGACGTGGTACGATGGGTAAGAAAAAAATGCAGCAGAATATCATTTTGATCCTGAAAACATTGGATTTTTTGGAGCTTCATCAGGAGCGCATCTTTCAATGCTTGCGGCCTACACTCCGGATAATGAATTTCCCGGAAGCCCTGAACTATCTTCCTATTCCGCAAAGGTAAATTATGTAATAGACCATTATGGACCTTCGGATATGAATAAGCTTCTGCATACACGACTGGGAAAAGTACCGGTATTCTTTTTTGGACTGGCAGCGCAAAAAATTGTGGATCTCCGGACCAATCTTGTGAGAGGATTGTCCGGGTACGATATTAAAACGGAAAAAAGAAAAACAATTGACTACTTTAAAACAATTTCTCCTCTGACCTACGTTTCAGGCGGTGTTCCTACTTTGATTATGCAGGGAAATAAAGACAAAGTTGTTCCGATGCAACAGTCTAAAAAACTGCACAGAAAACTGAAGAGAAAAAACATTCAAAACAGCCTGATCATTGTGGAAAACGGTACTCACGGTTTTGGGACAACGGATAAAATGTACCTGGATCAACTGACCAACCAGATGGTGGATTTCGCTGTTTCACAAAAGAAATAATACGAACTATACTTCCAGAAGTTTTATTTAATCAAATAATTAATAATCAAACACATAAATTTATAAATAATCTGTACAAACATTAATTTGCTAGATTAGTATACATATCATCAATTTTTATATTAGAATTAATTAACTTGGCTTTTGTTTAAATTATTCCTAACAAAAGATTCAAAATTTTTAATTATTCATTCTAAAAACAGATGATATGGATTTTCTGAATAACACCAATGCTTTAACCCTGATCTTTGTATCAGTGCTTATATTTGCGATCGCCTATCGTTTTTATGGTATTTTCCTTGCCAATAAAGTACTTCGGCTGAATGATAAAAATACAACGCCCGCAGTAGAATTTGCAGACGGGAAAGATTATGTAGCGACCAATAAAAATGTGCTTTTTGGGCATCATTTTGCTGCAATTGCTGCTGCAGGACCTCTGGTAGGACCAGTTCTGGCAGCCCAGTTCGGATATCTTCCCGGTGCATTGTGGATATTAATCGGATGTGTACTTGGAGGCGGCGTTCATGATATGGTGGTTTTATTCGCTTCCGTTAGGCATAAAGGACAAAGTCTCGCTACAATTGCTTCCAAAGAGATAGGCAAAGCAACAGGAACCGTTGCCGGATTTGCCATTTTATTCATTCTGATTCTTACACTTGCAGGTTTATCATTAGCCTGTATCAATGCAATGCATGAAGCTTCATGGTCTCTTTTTACCGTATTGATTACCATGCCTATTGCCGTGATTATGGGACTGATTATGAGATACCGAAAAAACAGTGTGCTTTTTGCCAGTATTTTAGGCGGTATCCTCTTAATAGCAGGAATTATTGGGGGACACAGCCTGATGCAGAATGAGACGATGAACAATCTTTTTTCATGGGATATAAAAACCATTTCGATTGCTATTCCGCTGTATGGTTTTCTGGCTTCTGTGCTTCCGGTTTGGCTACTTTTGGTACCCAGAGATTACCTTTCCACTTACTTAAAAATAGGAACTATTATTATGCTGGCTGTGGGTGTAATTGTGATTCATCCTACAATACAGATGCCTGCACTTACAGAATTTGTAAATGGTGGTGGCCCTGTAATCGGTGGTCCTGTCCTTCCTTTCATTTTCATTGTGATCGCCTGTGGAGCTATTTCCGGTTTCCATGCGGTGATTGCAACGGGAACAACGCCTAAAATGCTTAACAAGGAAAAAGAAATTCTTTTTGTAGGGTACGGAGCCATGCTGGTAGAAGGTTTTGTAGCTTTAATGGCTCTGATCGCAGCATGCACATTAATGCCCGGTGATTATTTTGCTATCAACACACCGAAGGAATCCTATGATGCTTTCCTTGCTGCTCATCCTGCCCTTCATGGGGTGGATATTGATTATTATTCACAAAAAATAGGCATTGAGCTTCACGGCAGAACAGGTGGAGCGGTATCATTAGCCGTTGGAATGGCACATATTTTCAATAAAATCCCGTACATGGATCAGCTGACTGCTTACTGGTATAATTTTGCCATCATGTTTGAAGCCGTATTTATCCTTACCGCCATTGATGCTGGAACGAGAGTCGGCCGTTTCTTTTTACAGGAAATGTTGGGATCTGTTATTCCTAAATTCAATGATAAAAACTGGATTCCGGGAATTATCATCAGCAGTCTCTTATTTACTTTCGCCTGGGGATATCTGGTGTTTACAGGAAATGTAAGCAGTATCTGGCCACTCTTTGGAATCAGCAACCAGCTATTGGCAGCCTGCGGCCTCATTGTCTGTACCACGATGCTGATCCGGATGAACAGGGGGAAATATGCCTTATGTTCAGCCATTCCGGGAGTTTTTATGGCTGGAATTACTTTCTGGGCGGGTTACATCCAGGTAACCGCAATCTATCTTCCAAAAGAACAGTACCTGCTGGCAGCTTTAGCAGTAACGGCAATGGTTCTGATGCTAATCGTATTTATAGGAGCTTTTATCAAATGGTATCAGCTGCTGAAGATCAGGACCACGGTGACAGATTATTATGGAGAACCTGTAAAAGAGCTGGTAGAAAGGTAACTTCTGTCTCAAATTCCATTATTTGCGTTTTGCCTGCTCTGATAATTTTTATACATTTGTTTTGCTTTAGGGGTATTCTGAAAAGAATTGAGAGAGTCCCTTTGAACCTGATACGGCTAACACCGACGTAGGGAAAAGCAAAATTACATTGCTGACAGTGTACTTTTTGTTTTGGATTTTTCCTGAAGCTATTTTTATTTAAATAATAACAATGGAAAAAATTCTTTGGGAACAGGTACAGCTTGTCAGACAACAGTCTCCTCTGGTTCATAATATCACCAATTATGTGGTGATGAACAATACCGCTAATGCCCTTTTGGCTGTAGGAGCCTCTCCTATCATGGCGCACGCAAAATCTGAAATTCAGGAAATGATCGGTATCGCTCATTCGGTGGTCATCAATATCGGAACCCTGGATGAATATTGGTCGGAATCTATGATCCTGGCAGCTGAAACAGCCCATTCAACCGGGAAGCCCTGGGTTCTAGATCCTGTTGGTGCTGGAGCTACTTCTTTTCGGGATGAAGTTTTAAATCAATTACTGCAATACAAACCCACCGTCATCAGAGGGAATGCTTCTGAAATCATTGCATTGGCTAAAGCCCATACAATCGTCACCAAGGGAGTAGACAGTACAGCACAGAGCAACGAAGCAGTTGATGCTGCACAAAGTCTTGTCAGTCAAAACGGTACCATTGTCTGCATTTCCGGTGAAACTGATATTATTCTGGATACCCAACAGGAAGTTTTCATTAAAAACGGAGATCCTCTTATGACTAAAGTAACGGGTCTTGGATGTTCTGCCACCGCTTTAATCGGTGCATTCATAGGAGTTGCAGAAGATAAAGTATTAGCTGTAGCGGCTGCCATGGCATTAATTGGGATCGCTGGAGAACTGGCTGCTGAGGAAAGTAAAGGTCCCGGAAGTCTCCAGATTCATCTGATTGATAAACTATACACTATTACTGAGCAGGAATTTGTCAACCGTTTAAAGATAGAGCGAAAATGAGCTTAAATTCTTTTCCCTATCAGCTTTATCTGGTGATTTCTGAGGCAGATTGTATGGGAAGAAATTTCCTACAGGTTGCCGAACAGGCAATTCTTGGCGGAGTTGATGTGATCCAGCTGAGAGAAAAAAACAGCAGTACAGATTCGTTTCTGACAAAAGCTTTACAACTTATTGAAATTACGGATAAATATTCTATTCCACTGATCATTAATGATAATATAGAAGTTGCAGAAAAGGTAAATGCAGCAGGCATTCATGTGGGTAACAGTGATGATCCGCCCGTTTATTTAAGACAACGCCCTCTTCTTACCAAAAAAATGATCGGCTATTCTATTGAATATCTTTCTCAGCTAAACAATGAAGAAACCGCCGTTTCAGATTATCTGGGAATCAGCCCTGTGTTTAGAACGGATACGAAAACGGATACGATAACAGAATGGGGACTTGAAGGAATTAAGACGATCAGGCAGCTTACGGAAAAACCTTTAGTAGCCATCGGCAATATTTATTTGGGAAACGCAAAGGAAGTGATGAATGCTGGGGCAGACTGTCTTGCTGTGGTTTCTGCTATTTGTCATGCTTCTGACCCTCAAAAAGCAGCCTATCAATTAAAAAATGAAATTTTAAAATGAAAAAATATACCTATCCATCGGTTTTAACGATTGCAGGATTTGACGGAAGTGGTGGCGCAGGCATCCAGGCTGATATTAAAACAGCTTCTGCTCTGGGATGTTTCTCAACATCGGTTTTGACTGCTTTACCTGTACAGAATACTCAGGGTGTAAGGAAAATATATCCCATTCCGGTAGAAGCGGTAGCGGATCAGATTGAAGCTATTCTGGATGATATTTTTCCCGATGCTATAAAAATTGGAATGGTGCATACGCCTAAGCTGGTAGAAACCATTGTTTCAACACTGGCTAAATACAAAAAAATCCCAATTGTATTCGACCCCGTAATGGTAGCAACAAGTGGCCACCGACTGATTGAGGAGGACACGATAGCAGCTATCACAGAAAAGCTTTTCCCGATCGCAGATGTAATTACTCCAAATATGGATGAAGCCGCTATTTTAGCACAGATGAAAGTTGAAACCCTGGAAGATCTTTATGCTGCCGGAAAAGAAATAAAAAAACTGGGCTGTAGAAGTATTCTCCTGAAAGGCGGGCATCAGGAAACCTCAACCATTACTTCTCTATTCTACGATGAGCATGAGAAATACCATGCTTTTGAATCTAAAAAATTTAAGACCAACAATACCCACGGTTCCGGTTGTACACTTTCTTCTGCTATTGCAGCTTATCTGGCTCAGGGCAAGTCTTTATATGACTCAGTTTCTTTGGGACAGCACTATGTTTATCAGGCCATAGACAACGGAAAAGATGTACAAACAGGACATGGAAACGGTCCGCTTAATCACTTTTTTAACCCTCAAAAACTAATCAAAAATGAAATGGTCTGAATACACCTGGCAAGCTATAGAAGAACGCTACAAATCTATTTTGGAAATGCCATTTATTAAAGAACTATCAGGCGGCACTTTGCCACAGGAAAAATTCCGGTTTTATATGGCTCAGGATTCTTTATATCTTGAACACTTTGGAAGAACGCTTTCACTGATCGCTGCCAAAATTCAGGATCTTCAGGATGTGCTTACCTTTATGCGCTTTGCAGAAAATGCCATTGTCGTGGAAAATGCTTTGCATGAATCTTATTTTGTAGATTTTGGCGTTACAGATAAAGGAATATTAGAACCGGCCTGTCATCATTATATTCACTTCCTGAGAAGTACCGCAGCTTTAGAATCTGTAGAAGTTGCCGTGGCGGCAGTGCTTCCCTGCTTCTGGATTTACAGAGAAGTGGGAGATTATATTTACAACAATCAAAATGCGATCAATAATCCTTATCAAAAGTGGATTGATACGTATGGCGGGGATGAATTTTCTGTTGCCGTAGATCAGGCTATTGCGATCTGCGACCGGTTGGCTGAGAACAGTACGGAAGAGACCCGAAAAAAAATGACCGAAGCATTTATAATGTCAACGAGAATGGAATTTCATTTCTGGGAAGGCGCTTATGAGTTGAAAACATGGGAATAGATTAAAAATAAAAAGCGGATTCAAAAATTTGAATCCGCTTTTTATATCACTTAAAAATTAAAATTAAGTCTTGAGAATACATATCTCCCGTTCTGTCCAAACTGTGATGTAGAACGGGAATAAATAAACTGGTCATTATTGGTAGATGCCGGAAGGTTCTTATCCGGATAGATATCGAACAGATTATTCACCCCAATGGTTAATCCTATATTTTTTGTAAACTGGTACGCCAGAGAAAGATCGGTAATAATTTTGTCTCCGATCTGCTGATGCTCATTGAATCCGATGATTCCGTCACCGTTAACATCAATCACATCAGCACCTGTAACTTTTCCAAAGTACGTGTTTCTCAGATAGAAACTTGCATTTTTCCATGAAAGCGTATGAGACAGGCTTGCTTTTACCCTAGGAACCGCTTCTTCCAGATACACTCTTGACTTTTCAGAAAAATAAATTTTCTCAAGATTTGGAGACTGCAATAACCCTGAAGAGTGAGTAGCACCCACTTTTCTGGTCTCACTGATATTTGCGGCTAAACTATTATCCAGTTTGAATCCTGAAAATCTTACGTTATGTGAAATCACCAAATCAAGTCCTTTTGTTTCCGTATCAATAGCATTGGTGAAAAATTGTGCTGCGTTAACTCTTTCGGCATCAAAAGCGGCCTTTGCGTCAGCTGGAACATCTGATCTTAAGAACTGGTCGGTCAAAATAATTCGGTTGTTGATCCTGGTAAAATATCCGTCTGCTGTAAAAGTCAGACTTGCAGAAGGAATTCTGTACGTAAATCCAACGCTGGCAGATTTGGAGGTCTCTTGTTTTAGTTTAGGGATTTCTAGCAGCTCCGCAATCTTTGAATCATTACTAAAGGTTCCCACATCCAAAAGCTCGCCTGTTGGAAATTGAGGAGAGGTAACAAACAGAGTAGATGTTACATTATAATAGATCTGATGGATAGAAGGTGCTCTGAATCCTGTAGAACCCGCTAATCTCACATTAAAATTAGGAGCTACTTTGATTCTTGAAGCCAGCTTATAATTAAAGGTAGATCCGAAATCTGAATAATTTTCATATCTCGCCGCTGCATCTACTAATAGCCAGTTGGTAAAATTAAATTCAACATCTGCATAAGCTGCCACTGCCTGTCTGTTTTTATCGATAGCATTAGCAGGCTTGAAACCTCCGAAAACCTGTGATCCTCCGGGAAGTGTATTCCCAAAGAAATCCGTAGCTCTCGGACTGCTATTATTCCACACATTTCCTGCCGCGTCATAAGTCGTGTATGAAGCTTCATCACCCTGCGTTATTTTAAAATTCTCATACCGGTGTTCCGCTCCGAAAGCCACATTAATTCCGCTCCATACATCATATTTTTTAGAGAAATCTAAATTGATCGTGTTTTGAGAGAATCTTAAACCTCCTGCATCAAACTCATTTGGAGATGCAAAACGTAAAGATGTATTTCCTGTGTCCTGAATATTATAATTGAATGAGTTCTGTCCGAATGTATTGCTAAAATCAATATTCCATCCATTCCAGTTGCCTTTAATTCCCGCGGAAAGCGACAAATCCTGGATATCAGTTCCGATCTGTGGAAGATATCCATCTGGATACAATCCTGTAAAAGTTCTGCTCTGGTTAGGTTTTCTGTAAAATCCTCCGGAAGTTCCGTGTCTGAAGCTATATCCTCCGAAAGAATATACTTTCCAGTCATCATTAATGGGAACTTCAATATTAGCAAAAAGCTGATGATTATTCAGTTTTGACTGTCCCACCTGCATATTGAAATCTTTTCTGCTCAGTCCTCTGTAAGCCAGTTCCTGATCGGTAACATCTCCTTTTAAAAATCCCTGCAAAGCACTGATGGTATTTGCTCCCTGGATTTGATTCTGAAGTTCCGGAGAAAAATAGCTTACGCCCTGAGCGTACTGATGAATATAATTAATAAGCTGCTGGGAATTCGGTATACTATTAATATTCGAAAAAAGGGAAGATAAATTGACACCATCATTTTGAGCTCTTTTTTCAATGGCATTATAAGCATTATAAATGGATCCACTTTCGGCTCCGGCTCTTGACGTAGGATTTCTGAACTGTGAAGACCAGGTAATGTTGTAGAAACCTCCTTTATTCCCGATTTTATTTCCGTAATTAAGGTCTACCTGAATATTCTGGCCATCAAAATTCCCGGTATGGTCATTGGCTGTGGGAGTCAGATTTCCACCGTAACTTATCTGTCCGGTAAGTTTTCCGATGTCTTTTTTCAGTTCAAGGTTGATCACTCCGGCAATTGCATCAGATCCGTATTGGGCCGAAGCACCGTCACGTAATACTTCAATTCTGTTTAATGCAAATGAAGGAATCGAGTTTAAATCCGTTCCTACCGTTCCTCTTCCGGGAGTTCCGTTCACATTAACCAATGCTGAAGTATGTCTTCTCTTTCCGTTAACCAAAACCAGCACCTGATCCGGACCTAACCCTCTCAGCTGAGCAGGATCCAAATGGTCTGTTCCGTCTGAATTTGTCTGAATGGTGGAAGTAAAAGATGGGGCTATTGCATTTAGGATCTGTCCTATAGTTGATTGAGGGAGAACTACCGACGTTTCTTTGATATTAAAGACATCCACCGGAACCGGGCTGTCTGTTTTTGATCTGGCACCAGCTCTTGAGCCCAGCACCACGACTTCTTCTACATTATTGGTTTTCACGCTGTCTTTTTCTTTTTCCTGCCCAAAAGCGTAGGTTCCGAGGAAGAAAAGAACAGAAGCTGATAAAATAGTCTTTTTATTTTTCATACCCTTACATCAATTTATAGTTCATGTTTTTTTGAGTGGCAAATGTAAAGCAAATTCATTAGTCTACAAAATCAATAGACTTTAATTTTATGAAAATTTAAGATAGTTTTGGTCTATTACTTCTTTTAAACAAACATTACACAAATTCATAAACAGCACTAAGGACGACAAGGGTTTATTTATGGATAACATTTGGGTCATTTGTATTTAATAAAAAACGGATCCCAAAATGGAATCCGTTCTGAATAGTATATCAGCTTCTATGCTGAAAATGTATTATTATATTTTCGTCAGCTTGGCATATTTCAGAATGAGGTTTTTCTCACCCTCATGAATGAAAATCACTTTGGCTTTGATGTTCTGCGGATCAGTACCATCCAGGAAAGAAACTTCTCCGATTCCGAAACGGTCGTGTCTCACTTTGTCTCCTACTTCAATGTCCTGTGAAGAGGCTCCGCTTGGATTAATAATTTTTGCGGTACTTACAGGTTTCAGTTTTCTTACTTCCGATGCAGGTTTTGAACTGTCACCCTTATCAATGGTTTTCTTTTCAACTCTTCTGAATGCTTTTTGCTCTGAAGGATGTTCATCAAAAATATTGGATTTGATTCCGGTATTATTAATAAATCTCTTTTCCAGAGCAGGATTTAAGAATTCAATATACTGGTCGTCAATTTCACTTAAAAATCTTGAAGGCTCCGCATCTGTAATTTTCCCCCATTGAAAACGGGAAACAGCATAAGAGAAAAATACCTGCTTTTCAGCTCTCGTTAATGCAACATAAAACAGACGTCTTTCTTCCTCCAGATCTTCCCTTGTCGCAGAACTCATAAAGCTCGGGAAAAGGTTTTCTTCAAGTCCCACCAGGTGCACCACCGGAAATTCCAGGCCTTTAGAAAGGTGAATGGTCATTAATGAAACCATATCTTCATCGGTATTTTTATCCTGAGTATCTGCTGAAAGAGCAATATTCTCAAGGAAATTCGGAAGGCTCGGGTCACCGTCTTCAAGCTGCATTTGCTCTTCAATAAACCCCTGCATTGAATTCATTAATTCCTGAACGTTCTCTACACGGGAAATTCCCTCCGGAGTCTGATCGTCTTTTAAGAATTTGATCAGGCCGCTGCGTTTGGCAACTTCCATAGCAACACTGTAAGCAGTATCTGTTTTCAGCAATACCTGAAAAGCCTTGATCATAGACCAGAAATCATTCAACTTGGTCAAAACTCCATTATTTAAGCCTAATTGAGGCGCATACATCGGTAGATTGCTTAAAACCTGAGAAATGGAAATATTATTGGAATCTGCAAAAACAATCAGTTTATTCTGGGTGGTTTCTCCAATTCCTCTCGTAGGATAATTAATAATCCTCATCAGTGCTTCTGAATCATTTTCATTGACCAGAAGACGCAGATAAGCAATAAGGTCTTTCACCTCCTTCCTTTGATAGAAAGAAAGTCCTCCATAAACCTTATAAGGAATATTTTTACGTCTCAGCGCATCTTCAAATGCTCTGGTCTGTGAATTTGTTCTGTATAGAATTGAGAAATCGCTGTATTTTCTCTGATCAGTATTTCTCAGCTCCCATATATTTCCGGCAACGAAGTTGGCCTCATCAGCATCGGAAAGGGAACGGTATATTTTAATCTTATCTCCTTCTTCGTTATCACTGAAAACGTTTTTCTTGAACTGCTGAAGGTTTTTTGCAATAACCACGTTGGCTGCATTCACAATATTCTGGGTTGAACGGTAATTCTGCTCCAGAGAAACCGTGATCGCATCCGGATAATCCTTTTTAAAGTTTAAGATGTTATATATATTCGCACCACGGAAGGAGTAAATGGACTGCGCATCATCTCCTACCACGCAGATATTTTCAAACTTTGAAGCCAGCGCTTTTACAATAAGATACTGGGAATGGTTGGTATCCTGGTACTCATCTACCATGATATACCTGAACCTGTCCTGGTATTTTGCCAGCACTTCAGGAAAACGGGTTAATAGTTCATTGGTTTTTAATAGTAAATCATCAAAATCCATCGCTCCGTTTTTGAAGCAGGCTTCTACATATTTCTGGTAAATTTTTCCAATGAATTTCATATTTGCTTTTTCATCAGCTTCCATCAGTTCCTGATTATTGAAATAAGCTTTTACCGTGATCAGGTTATTCTTATAGGTAGAAATTCTTGCCTGAACTTTTTTAGGTTTATAAAGATCGGCATCAATATTCATGTCTTTGATTACTTTTCTGATAACATTCAAGGCATCCTGCTGGTCATAGATGGTAAAATTGGACGGATAGCCCAGGTAATGGCCTTCAATTCGTAGAATTCTTGCAAACACTGAGTGAAAAGTTCCCATCCATAAGCTTCTTGCATTGCTGTCCCCTACCACTTTTGCGATACGGTCTTTCATTTCACGGGCCGCTTTATTGGTAAACGTCAGTGCCAGAATATTGAAAGGGTCAATTCCGTTGTGGATCAGGTGGGCAATACGCATGGTAAGCACACGTGTTTTTCCGGAACCGGCACCCGCAAGCACCATCAAAGGTCCTTGTAGTGAGGTAACGGCTTCATATTGTGATTCATTGAGTCCTTTCAGATAATCCATGCTGCAAAAAATTTTGGGAACACAAAATTAATGTATTCAAAGGACAATTCAAATTATGAGTTTAATTTATAGAAAGTAAAACATTGAGATGTCTATTCCGGCAAGGTTTAGTCGTTAAAATTTTTCGTCACCGTCCATTTTCCGTTTTTGTATTGGTAGTATTTAGTCGGTTGCGAGAAATAGCCTGATTTGGGAGCTGAAAAACTTAATCTTATCAGGAAACCTAAGTTTGAATCTTCATTATACTTCGGCATCATAGAAATTCCGAAACTTACCTCCTGTAAATCAACAAATTTATTATCTTTTCTAGTTATAAATAAGTCTTTGGACGGTTTTTGAGGGGATACGTAATAAAAATTATTTTCTTTTCCGTCATCATTAATTTTTCCTTTGTAAAAAGGCGTATTTCCTGTAGTGACGAAAAAATTACTTTCATCATTTTCCCAGCCAAAAAAAAGTTCTCCACTTCCAAACAAATTCGATACAGGAATAATAATCCCGTTTCCAGTTTTCTTTCTGAATTTGGCAAAATTACTTTTACTCCAGAGTTTATTAAAAATCTCAGACCCGATGTTCTTTTCATAATGTTTACAGTCATAGTAGGCATCATTTCCACATTCAGGGCCACCACCTATGGTAGAATTTCTTAGAAAAAGAACTTTTTTAGGTTGCAAAAAGAATGTTTTAAAATCCGGATCTGCAGATATGAGATCAAAAAGATTGCTGAAATTCATGTTTTTAAGCTGCTCAATATCTTTCTCGTAGCGTTCTTTTTCCCGTTCGTATAAATTCCCGCAGTCTCTTTTTCGTGGCGGGCAACCCAGATTTTCAGCCATTCCCGGTTGTGTAGGACACGCATCATCTTTATCCAGAATTCCGTCTCCGTCTGTATCCAGCCACGGACAGCCATTATTTTCAATGGGTCCTGCTACATCCTGACATTGATCATCCTTATCAAGAACTCCATCCTTATCTTCATCCGGCCATGGACAGCCTTTATTCTCGGTTGAACCCTGTTCTTTAGGGCAATGGTCGAGATAAAAAGGAATTTCATCTCCGTCTTCATCGGACAGGCAAGTCTTTTTATTGAATTCTTTTCTGCATTTCTTCAACGCATCCTGATCGATGATATCCTGTGCCTGCATCAGAAAAAAGGGAAAAAGAAAAAGTAAAGTATAATAAATTCTCATAATAGAGTTAATAGTTTTACAAATAAACAAAAATCAAAAAAATTGCAGAGTAATTATGTAACAAATACGGTGTTTTCCCTACTAATTTATACAAAACAATTTCTACTTTATGAAAAAGCGACTTCTTTCTGTGGCAGCTGCATCTTTCTTCGGAATGGTACTGAATGCACAGCAAATCAAATTTGAAGAGTATGATCTTCCCAACGGTCTTCACGTAATTCTGCACCAGGATAATTCTGCTCCGGTAGTCACTACAGGAGTAATGTATCATGTAGGTGCGAAGGATGAAGTAAAGGGAAGGACAGGTTTTGCCCACTTCTTCGAACATCTTTTATTTGAAGGAACACCCAATATCAAAAGAGGTGAATGGTTCAAGATCGTTTCTTCAAACGGAGGTCAAAACAACGCTAACACAACAAATGACCGAACGTATTATTATGAAACGTTCCCGTCTAACAACGAGCAGCTTGGTCTTTGGATGGAATCTGAAAGAATGCGTCATGCTTTAATCAACCAGATAGGAGTAGATACTCAAAGAGAGGTTGTAAAGGAGGAAAAAAGATTAAGAATGGACAACCAGCCTTATGGAAATCTTTTCCCAACTATTCAGAAAAATTTATTTACCAATCACCCATACAACTGGCCTACGATAGGTTCTATGGAAGATCTCAACTCTGCAAAACTTGAGGAGTTCCAGGCTTTCTACAAGAAATACTACGTTCCAAACAATGCTACATTAGTAGTTGCAGGAGACATCAAACCTGAGCAGACCAAGAAATGGATTCAGGAATATTATGGCGGAATTCAAAAAGGAACGCTTTACCCAAAAGACTTCCCGAAAGACGCACCAATCACACAGGAAAAAGAAGTAACGGCTACAGACCCGAACATTCAGCTTCCTGCTTACATTTTTGCGTACAGAACTCCTGCCAACAAAGAGAAAGACGCTTATGTTCTTGACATGCTTTCATCTTATCTGAGCAACGGTAAGTCTTCAGTTTTATATAAAAAATTAGTTGATCAGGATAAAAAAGCGCTTGCTGTACAGGCTTTCAACCAGGGGCTTGAAGATTACAGTATTTTCGCATTCTTTGCCATCCCGATGGGACAGACTACGAAACAGACTTTACAGGCTGATATTGATACGGAAATCAAAAAACTCCAGACAACTCTGATTTCTGAAGAAGATTACCAGAAACTTCAAAACCAGTATGAGAATCAGTTTGTGAATGCCAATTCAAGTATTCAGGGAATTGCGGCTTCATTGGCAACAAATCATGTATTGATGGGGAATACCAATCTGATCAATAAGGAAATCGACATCTACAGATCGATTACAAGACAGGATCTGCAGAATGCGGCTAAAAAGTATCTTAATTCCAATCAAAGAGTCATTATTAATTACGTTCCTGAAAAAAAGTAATCGTTAAGACTTCCAGGTTTAATGATTATTAAAAATTAAATTTTTTACAAATGAAAAAGCAATTAACATATATAGCTGCAGCGTTTTTTTTCGCAGGAACGATTTCAGCACAAAAAATTGATCTTAACGCAATGCCGAAACCGGGACCTACTCCTGCTATCAACATTGCGAAACCAAAGACTTTCCAACTAAGCAACGGTCTTACAGTAATGGTTGTGGAAAACAACAAATTACCAAGAGTAAATACGACACTTTCTATGGACAGACCTCCGTTCAATGAAGGAAGTGTGACGGGTGTAAGCTCTATCATGGCTGAACAGCTGGAAAACGGAACGACCAACTTAAGTAAAGAGGATTTTAACAAAAAAGTAGATTATCTGGGAGCCAGCTTAAACTTCTCTTCCAATGGTGCTTTTGCCAACTCTCTTTCAAAATATTTCCCTGAAGTATTGGGTTTAATGGCCGATGCGATTATTAATCCTAAGTTTTCTGCGGAAGAAATTCAGAATTCAAAAGAAAGAGCTATTGAAGGTCTGAAGTCTGAAGAAAAGAATGCTTCTGCTATCGCTTCAAAGGTTTCTAATGCCCTAATGTATGGTAAAAATACAGCAAGAGGTGAATTTGAAACCGTGGAATCTATTAATAAGATCCAGCTGGCTGACGTACAAAACGTTTACAAAAAATACTACGCTCCAGATAATGCTTATTTAGTGATTGTGGGAGATGTGAAATTTGAACAGATCAAACCGTTGGTTGAAAAAGCTTTCAGCGGATGGAAAAAAGCGAATACGCCTGCAACTCCTCTGGAACCAGCTTCCAATGTTGCCAAAACAGAGATCAATGTAGTAGATATTCCTTCAGCGGTACAGTCTGTAGTTTCGGTGAGCAACCTGAACAATCTTAAAATGAAGGACCCTAACTATTTCGCTGCTACAATGGCCAATTATATCCTTGGCGGAGGTGGGGAAGCAAGACTATTCATGAATCTTCGTGAGAAGAATGGATTCACTTATGGAGCTTATTCCAGCATGAGTGCTGATAAATATTCTTCTGATTTCTCAGCTGATGCGAGTGTAAGAAATGAGGTTACAGATAAGGCGGTTAAGGAATTCATGAATGAACTTAACGCTATTTCTACCGTAAAACCTGAAGAACTGGAAAACGCAAAGGCAAAACTGAAGGGCTCTTTCATCATGTCTTTAGAAAAGCCAGAAACCATCGCAAGATTCGCTTTGAATCAAAAAGTTCAGGATTTGCCATCTGATTTCTACACCAATTATCTAAAATCTATTGATAAAGTAACTGCTACAGATATTTCCAATGCTGTAAAAACGACTATCTTACCAAATCAAAGCAGAATTTTCATCGCCGGTAAAGCGTCTGATATTTCTGAAGGATTGGAAAAATTGGGTTATCCTGTAAAGTACTACGATAAAGAAGCTAATCCGGTGGCAAAAACCACAGCACAGAAAGTGGATGCCAGCGTAACAATAGGATCTGTTGCAGATAAATATATCAATGCAATCGGAGGTCTGGCTGCCGTACAGAAAATCACTTCTATCTCTACAGATGCTAGTACGAAAGTACAGGGCATGGAAATGAATATGAAGCTGGTACAGGCTAAAGGCGGAAAAATGCTGCTGGAGATGAAAATGATGGGCAATACGATCCAGAAAATTGCTTTTGACGGTAAGGACGGCTATATGGAAGCTCAGGGTAAGAAGGTTGCTTTAAATGACAAACAGAAAGCTGATATGGCTGATCCGGAACTTTTCCCGGAACTTACTTTTGCAAAATCTCCGGAATACAAACTGGCAGGAATCGAAAAGTACAATAACGAAGATTCTTATGTGATAAAAGGAGCAAAAGCAACTTACTACTACAGTGTAAAGACTGGACTTAAGACCGGCGAAACAAAATCCAGCGAAGCAGGATCTATTCCTACAAGCTATGCAGATTACAAAGAGGTTTCAGGAGTAAAATTCCCATTCACAATCATCCAGAATATGGGCGGAATGGATATCAATCTTGCAGTACAGTCACGCCAGGTGAACCAGGCTAAAGATTCTGACTTTAAATAAAACAGACTTTTTTATAATAAAAACGGCAGCGTCTGCTGCCGTTTTTATTTTTAATAACATTTAGCGGGTTCTTTTTTTTGTCATTCGGTAAAAAAAGATTAAATTTGCCCATTCAAAAAGATATCAGAATTAATGGATACTATATTTACACTATTGATGGTTCTTGTTATGATCGCCAGCGTTTTATTGGTGATCATCGTTATGGCTCAAAATCCAAAAGGAGGAGGTCTTTCCAGTACTTTCGGAGGAGCATCATCTGCACAGTTTGGCGTACAGAGAACCAATGATTTCATGGAAAAAGCAACATGGACTCTTGGCTCAGTAATCATCGTTCTTATCCTGATAAGCGTTGTGATCACAGGTAAACCTTCTGCAGCAGTTCCTGCACAGCAGCAACCAGTGAAGAAAGAAGTTCCTGCACAAAAGCAGTCAGCTCCAGCCTCCACTACAACAACACCGGTAGCTCCGGCTAAGTAATACAAGACTTATCTTACATAAAACAAAAGCAGTTCAATAATTTGAACTGCTTTTTTATTTTAACTTGATCTTCTCTATTTTATGGCGAAGCTTCAAACCTGCTTTTAAAAACGAATACTGCATGGGTTTGGATTCCTTGTAATATTTATCTATAAAGATCTGCATGGCCCCATAAAACCGATCGAGATACACTTCATCTTTAATGGAACTTTCTCCTTTGTGGTGAAGAATGGATGCTTTTCCGTAATAATAGTTTTTATAGCCATTCTTCAACAATGTATAGCACAGATCAATATCTTCCCCGTACATAAAGTAAGCTTCATCAAGGCCACCCACTTTCTCGTACCTTTCTTTTTTAACCAATAAAAATGCTCCGGTAACGACATCTACTTCTGCCACTGCATTTTCATCAATATCGCTACGGTAATAGGATTTTGAATTGCTTCTTTTAAAATTGGTAAATAGCTTTTCAAACGAATTGAACATATCCGGTACAGAACGTTTGCTTTCCGGTAAAAAATGACCATCTGCATCATGCATTCTCACCCCAAGACATCCAAAATCTACTTTGGAATCAGCAAAATCCAGAAGTTCTTTCATATAAGATCCTTCCAGCTCCGTATCCGGATTGAGAAGCAGCACATATTCTCCGGCTGCGGTTTTTACAGCTTTGTTGTTAGCAACTGCAAAACCTTCGTTCTTTTCAGAAGATATAAAATGTACTGTAGGAAATTCAGGAATAAGATCGTTCCAGGAAGCATCTGTAGAGGCATTATCTATAACAATTACCTCATAATATCCTCCTTCCATATATTTCTGAATAGACAGAAGACAGCTTCTCAACAGCCTGGTCACATTATAATTAACGATAATTATGGACAGCTTCATATTAATCTCTTTCGTTGTATGGCAACCTGTTGATAATTGATCTTCCCAGGGACACCTCATCTGCATATTCCAGCTCATCCCCTACCGATATTCCTCTGGCAATGCTTGAAAAATTTACATTCAGATTTTTAAATTTTTTGTAAATATAATAAGCTGTTGTATCTCCTTCCATTGTAGCACTCAATGCAAAAATGAATTCTTTTACAGTGCCCTCATTCAGTTTTTTTTCAATGCTTGGAATATTAAGCTGATTAGGTCCTATTCCTTCCATTGGTGATATCTTTCCTCCCAAGATCAGATATTTCCCTGTAAATTTTCCTGTGTTTTCAATAGCGATTACATCACGTACATCTTCCACAATACAGATCACCTCGCCATTTCTTTTTTCATTACTGCAGATTTCACAGACTTCAAAATCAGAAAAATTATGACAGTCTTTGCAGTATTTTATTTCATTGACAAGGTTGATCACTGAGTTTCCAAGACTTACAGCTCTGGAGCTGGGTTGTTTTAGCAGATGTAAGGCCAATCTCAAAGCTGTTTTCCTGCCAATTCCGGGCAGCCCTGAAATTTCATCGACGGCTTTTGCCAAAACTTTACTAGGGTAATCCATAAGTACAAAAATAAGGAATATTGTTGAGAGATACGAGTTTGAGTGTCGGAGAGTTTGAGTGTTTAGGAGTTTAAAAAAGGGCATGAAAAATGTTCAGAAAAGTTAAAATGTAAAAAGTAAGTCCTTGTCCGAAATCTAACATCTTATCTCTTTATTCTTTATTCTTTATTCTTTATTCTTTATTCTTTTCTTTATTCTTTATTCTTTATTCTTTATTCTTTATTCTTTATTCTTTATTATTTATTCTTTATTATTTATTCTTTATTCTATCTCATATTTCCTCATTCTAAAATTCACCATTCACTGTGAAACAAATTCACCATTCACATTTCCCTCCCTAATCTCAACCTCAGTCTAAAGTCTTATATCTTGTGTCTCAAATCTGATGCCTAAATTCTTACTCCTTCATTCTAAAAAAACCTCTATCTTTGGGGTTCTAATATGAAAAAAATAAACTAATGGTACTTAAAAATCTAAACTATCCCCTGGATTTCAAATTCAAGATCTCCACTTTGGCAAGTGACTTTAATATAACTGACAAAAATGGGAGTTATGTAGCGTATGTCCGCCAGAAAATGTTTAAACTGAAGGAGGATGTTATTGTTTTCAATGACGAAAGTAAATCCCAGGAGCTTTTCAGGATTAAAGCCAATCAATGGATCGATTTCAATGCGTCTTATTCTTTAAATGACCTTACCGATAACAAAAATTATGGAAGACTGGCCAGAAAAGGAATGCGTTCTATCTGGAAATCCAGTTATGATATCCTTGACTCAAACGATCAGCAAAAATTCACAGTTACAGAAGATAATGCGTGGACAAAGTTCTTTGATGGAATGGTAAGCGAGATTCCAATTATAGGTATGTTTACCGGATATTTTCTTAATCCGGCTTATACTGTAAGAGGTATGGACGGAAAAGAATATTTTAAACTAAAAAAAATGCCGTCGTTCTTCGGAAGAAGGTTTCAACTTGACAGAATGATTGATATTAATGACGAAGACGAAAGTTTAGTAATCTTATCCTTACTGATGATGGTTCTTCTGGAAAGAGCAAGAGGCTAATAAATAAAAACCACAGACAATGAAATATTTAATCATTTTCTTTTCAGCGTTACTTTTGACCGCCTGTAAAAAAGATAAAGAAACCGTTCAGAATTCTACTACTACAGATTCTTTACATCTGGTGAAAGATTCTGCTAAAACAGAAACTGCTTCAGGGAAGATACTGGTAGACATTATTCCCTTCCCGAAAGAAATCAAGGAATGCTCATGTTATTTTGCAAAAAATAAGGCTGATTTTGAAGCAGAGAAATACATTTATGCCGATGATGCAGGAAAAACGGCTTATATGAAGCTCGATGGCAAAAGACTGGCAATGAATCTTATTTCATCAAGTGATATGGAAGTGGACGAGGAGCTGACGAAAGAAATTGAAAGCGATAACTATAAAATTTCCATAAAAGGCAAAAAAATAAAAAAGGAAGAAGCTTTATTATTTGAAGGTACACTGACGATTGAAAAACCTGATGGTACCGTAGAAACTCTTCCTATTTACGGAGAATGTGGATGTTAGGAAAAACAAGAAAATAATCCTGCTTTTTACCCACATATGAACTATAAAAAATGCTTCTGAATTCACGGAAGCATTTTTTATTTTGTAATTTTGATAAAAATAAAAGTTCATGGAATTATCTAATATAGAACCGCAGATTATCTGGAAAAATTTCTCCAGATTAAATGCAGTTCCAAGGCCGTCTAAAAAAGAAGAAAGAGTCATTGCTTTCATCAAAGAATTTGGTGAAAATTTAGGATTGGAAACTACTGTAGATGAAGTAGGAAACGTTATCATCAAAAAACCGGCTACTGCGGGGATGGAAAACCGTAAGTCTATTGTGCTTCAGTCGCACCTGGATATGGTATGCCAGAAGAACAATGATGTTAATTTTGATTTCGACACAGAAGGAATCAAAATGGAGATTGACGGGGACTGGGTAAAGGCTAAAGGAACTACTTTAGGTGCCGACAATGGTCTAGGTGTAGCTACAATTATGTCTATTCTTGAAAGTTCAGATATTCCGCATCCTGATCTGGAAGCCCTTTTCACCATTGATGAAGAAACGGGAATGACAGGTGCCATAGGCTTAAAACCGGGGCAATTAACGGGAAAAATTTTGCTAAATTTAGATACAGAAGAGGATGATGAGATCGATATCGGCTGTGCAGGCGGTGTTGATGTTACCATTACTCAAAATTATACAACAGAAGCCGCAAAAGGGCAGATTGTAAGGATTGAAGTGAAGGGACTTCAGGGAGGACATTCAGGAATGGATATCCACAAAGGTTTCGGAAACTCCAATATTATTCTTGGAAGACTTCTTTATAAAGGTTTGGAACAGCAGAACATCCAGCTGATCTCTGTAGACGGAGGCGGATTGAGAAATGCAATTCCGAGAGAAGGTGCGGCATTGGTTTCTGTGAGAAATGCTCAGGAGTTTATCGAAACAGCAACGGTTCTTAAAAAAGAAATTTTAGAAGAATTTGCTAACGTTGAACCTGGCATCCAGATCAATATTGAAAATTCTACAACTTCTGATAAAGCGATTTCTGAAGAAGATTCAAAAAAGATTATTCTGACTTTAAAATCTCTTCACAACGGGGTTTACAGAATGAGCCCGGACGTAAAGGATCTTGTAGAAGCATCCAACAACGTTGCAAGAGTGGAATTAAAAGGCGGAGAGCTTAAAATTTTAAACCTTACCAGGTCTTCTGTAGATTCATCTAAATATTCTGTGGCAGAGCAATTAAAATCTGTTGCAGAATTAGCCGGCATGAAGGTAGAATTCAGCGGTTCTTATCCGGGATGGAAACCAAAACCAGGTTCTGAGATTGTACAGATTATGGAAAAGATCTATACAGAAAAGTTTGGTAAAAAACCACACGTAGTTGCTTGCCACGCAGGCTTGGAGTGTGGTATCATTGGAGCCAATTACCCTGAAATGGAAATGGTAAGTTTCGGACCCACGATCAGAGGAGCGCATTCTCCGGATGAGAAAGCGAATATCCCTTCAGCACAAAAGTTCTGGAGCTTCACTAAAGATATTTTAGCGAATATTCCTTTAAAATAAATTTGTAAAATTGCTATATTGAATATCCAAAGTCGTATGATTTTGGATATTTTTAATTTAAATATTATTCAAATATGAAAAATATAACCGTATTCTGCGGATCAAGTTTCGGTACAGACGATATTTATAAAAACCAGGCCTTCCTGCTTGGGCAAACCTTTGCTAAACAACAAATTCAGCTGATCTATGGCGGTGCAGATGTAGGTTTGATGGGAACAGTGGCAGATGGAGTTTTAAGCGAGGGAGGAAAAGCAATAGGCGTTCTGCCTCAATTCCTGCAGTCTAAAGAAATTGCCCATAAAAATCTTACGGAATTGATCATCGTAGAAACCATGCACGAAAGGAAAATGAAAATGAATGATCTCTGTGACGGTGTGATCGTTCTCCCCGGAGGTTATGGAACCCTGGAAGAGTTTTTTGAAATGATCACCTGGGCCCAGCTTGGACTTCATAAAAAACCGATCGGGATTCTGAATATTGACGGGTTTTATGATGATTTAATAAGATTAGTTCAAACCATGGTTAATAAAGGATTTTTAAAGCAAGTGAATCGTGATATGCTTTTTGATAAGTAACAGTATTGATGAGCTTTTGGAAAAAATGAAAAATTATCAGGCTCCCAATGTGGGGAAATGGATTTCGAAGGATGAAGTTTAGTACATTTGCAGTATTAAATTTATCACACTTACAAGAAATAAACAATGAAAAAATTTTTTCTGTCTACGGGATTATTTTTAAGCCAGGTAATTCCTGCACAATATAATTATCCGTCAACTCCCGAGAAAGCTGTTGTTGACAATTATTTCGGAACTAAAATCACCGATAATTACAGATGGCTGGAAGATCTTAAAAGTCCAGATGTACAGTCCTGGTTTAAGGCACAGTCCGAGTTCAGCAATACCATTATTGATAAAATTCCAAACCGGGAAGAGCTTTTCAACCGGATGAAAGAAGTACAGGAAATGAATGGAGATTCTTTCGGAGTGATAAAGCAAAGGAAAAATCTATATTTTTACGCCAAAACTAAAAAGCACGAAAGCCTTTCAAAGCTTTATTCTAGGGATCTGTCTACAGGAAAAGAAACTTTGATATTCGATCCGGAAACCCTTGGTAAGAATACACAGATCACAAACTTCACCCTCGATTTAAAAGCTGAGAAAATAGCTATATTACTGTCAAAGTCAGGTGGCGAGATTTGTAATCTTAAAATCTTAGATATTGCTACCAAAAAACTGTTAAAAGATGAGATAGGCCCTATCTGGAGCGAATTCTCTTTTGAGTTTACACCAGACGGTAAATCTGTCATTTATACCAAAATGAGTACCGGTGATCCAAACAGCAACATGCTTTTGAAGGATATGAAAGCGATGATCCACGAGATAGGAACTGATTCAAAAACAGATAAAATACTGGCTTCAAGAGAAGATTATCCCGAACTGGATGCTTTAACAGAGCAGTTCACTAGTATTGGTTTTACGGACGATTTTCAATACATCATCCTTAGATTAAGTTCCGTAAAATCCGAAAGTCCCATTTTTGTAGCTCCTTATTCAGAATTAAAAAATAAGAAGATAAAATGGAGACAGATTGTAAAACCTACAGACGATATTACGGACATCCATATTTCAGGAGATAAACTTTTCCTCCTTACTCATAAGGATGCTCCCAATTATAAGATTACGCTGACCAGTCTCTCAAATCCAGACATTAATAATGCAAAAACTGTTATTCCGGAGAGCAAAGATGCAGTGATCATAGCAATCCACAGTACTAAAAATTATCTTTTCTATTCATTAGGAAATGGTATTACAAGAGATAAATATCAGATAAATATCAATACTTTAGAACCCAAAAAAGTTCAGCTTCCACCGGGTGTTAATAGTTCACTACCCCTAAATGCCCATGAAAATGACAATATCTATTGTAACAATGTAAACTGGCTGACTCCACTGACAACTTATGAGTATAATCCGGAAAAAGGCAACGCAGTAAAGAGTAAATACCTTAATTCTGAAACATCCTACCCTGATTATAATAAACTTTATGAAGTAAAAGAAGTAGAAGTAAAAAGTCATGACGGAGTAATGGTTCCTCTTTCTATTATTTATCCTAAGAATATAAAAATGGATGGCAGTACTCCGGCTTACATTACAGGTTATGGCGGCTATGGAATATCTTATGAACCTCGTTTTTCTACCAGACTATCTGTATTACTGGAACAAGGTACTATAGTTGCTATCGCCCATGTAAGAGGCGGAGGCGAGAAAGGTGAAAACTGGCATAAAACAGGTATGAAAGCCAATAAACCGAATACCTGGAAAGATTTCATCGCATGTTCGGAATATTTGGTAAATCAAAAATACACATCTCCTTCTAAGTTGATCGGAAATGGAGTAAGCATGGGAGGGGTTCTTATTGGAAGAGCGATCACTGAAAGACCGGACCTATTTGCCGTAGCCATTGCTGAAGTGGGAATGACTAACGCTCTGCGCTCAGAAACTACAGCAAACGGACCTAATCAGATTCCGGAAATAGGATCTATTGAAAATAAGGAAGATGCAAAGCACCTTCTGGAAATGGACGCCCAGAGTAAAGTGAAAAAAGGAGTTAAATATCCTGCCGTAATCATTCGTACCGGAATGAACGACTCCAGGATTGTACCTTGGGAACCTGGAAAATTTGCGGCCATATTGCAGAAAAATTCAGGCTCAGGAAAACCCGTTTTATTGTATGTAAATTATGAAAACGGACATTTCACCAGTGATATGGATGTAGTTTTCAAGGAATATGCAGATATCTTTTCATTTGCTTTATGGCAGGTGGGACATCCAAAGTTTCAGCCTTCTAAGAATTAAAACAAAAAACTCCTGAAAATTTACTTTTCAGGAGTTTTTAATATTTAAATTAAAATATAGTCTAAGGATAAGGAGCAATCGCCACCTCAAGACCTTCCATTTCATCCATCATATGCAGCTGGCAGCCCAGTCTGCTGTTCTCTTTCACATGGAAAGCTTCTCCCAGCATGGCATCTTCTTCATCACCCATCGGCTCCAGGCCCGGATCATTGATCACATATACCTGACATGAGGCGCACATCGCCATTCCTCCGCATACTCCGATAGTTCCCTCTTCCGCCAATTCATAAGAACGGATGATCTCCATCAGGTTCATAGACATATCTGTAGGGGCTACAACATCATGGGTTACCCCTTCCCGATCCGTGATCTTTATATTAATATCTGACATAATAGGGCAAAATTAGTCAATTTTTTTCACAACTGCCTTTTCTGCTTCCTTACGGCTACCGTCAAATCCGTCTACACCACTTACGGTCGTATATTTTAGTACAAATTTCTTACCCGGATTCAGCCTGTTGTAAACACTCTGACACATCAAAGTAGCTTCGTGGAATCCACAAAGGATCAGCTTTAGTTTCCCTGGATAAGTATTGATGTCACCAATTGCGTAAATACCGTCGATGTTCGTTTGATAATCAAGTGCATTGTTGACTACAATTGCATTCTTCTCAATATTTAATCCCCAGTTTCCGATCTCTCCTAATTTTGGAGTCAGTCCGAATAAAGGAATGAAATAATCTGTTTCAATATCGAAAGCTTCCTGCCCATCAATCTGTACTGTGATCGCTTCTACTTTTCCATTGCCTTTGATTCCGGTAACTTCAGCCGGTGTAATCAACTTGATTTTCCCTTCGTTTTTAAGATCCTGAACTTTTTCCACTGAATCCAAAGCACCTCTGAATTCATTTCTTCTGTGGATCAAAGTCACCTCACTTGCAACATTTGAAAGGAAGACACTCCAGTCCAAAGCAGAATCTCCACCTCCGGCGATCACTACTTTTTTGTTTCTGAAATGCTCAGGCTCTTTCACGAAATATTCAAGACCTTTTTCTTCATAGTCAGCTACATTTTCAAAAGTAGGTTTTCTAGGCTCAAAAGTTCCCAAACCACCGGCAATAGCAATAGCTTTACACCTGTGAACAGTCCCTTTGTTGGTGATCACTTCAAACCATTCATCATCTACCTTTGTATAAGAAACGGCAGTTTCCCCCAAAGTGAATCCCGGCTGGAACTGCTTGATCTGCTCCATCAAATTATCTACTAATTCTCCTGCATTCACAGAAGGATATCCAGGAATATCGAAAATAGGTTTCTTTGGATAAAGCTCTGCTAGCTGTCCTCCTGGCTGTGGAAGCGCATCAATAATATGACACTTCATTTTTAGTAAACCTGCTTCAAAAACAGCAAAAAGCCCGGTAGGTCCGGCTCCTATGATCAATATATCAGTGGTTATCATAATAAAAAGATAATTTAATTATACATGTAACTGCAAATTTACTAATTTTAATGCGAAGCATATTTAATTGATTCTAAATAAAAACCTGAGATTTATCAAACCCAGCTAACTCTGTAAGAATCATTAAATTTGGCAGTGTTTTTGTTAAATGACATATTATGAAGAAAATTTTAAGTCTTTTTGCAATATTAATGTTCATAATGAGTTATGCTCAGATCGACAATATTGCTGATGGTGAATCCATTACATTCAGAATCCATTACGGAATCCTGAATGCCGGAACCGCCAATCTTACCACGAAGAAAACAACATATATGGGCGAACCTCATCTGTATGTTAAAGGCACAGGAAAGACCACCGGCGCCGTAAAAGCTTTCTTTAAAGTAGAAGATTTATATGAAAGTTTCATTAATACAGAGACCGGTTTGCCAAGTTTCTATGTGAGAAATGTACGGGAAGGTGGCTATCGTCAGCATTTTGAAACAGTTTTCAATCATGACAATCATACGCTGATATTGACGGACAAAAAAACGCCTGCGAACGGTTCCAAGGTAATTAAATCTGTAAAAGGAGTTCAGGACATGCTTTCCTGCTTTTATTACCTGAGAAGCAAAAGTACAAGCGAGCTGAAAGTGGGAACCGTAATCAATATGAATGTATGGATTGATGATGAAATGTTTCCGTTCCAGCTGAAAGTAACAGGCACTGAAGATCTTAAAACAAAATTCGGAACCATCAACTGTCTGAAGATTATCCCGTCTGTAAAAAGTGGAAGGGTTTTTAAGGAAAAAGAAGGCGTAACGATGTGGGTAACGAACGATGCCAACCATATTCCTATGCTGTTGCAGGCTGAACTGGCTGTAGGTTCCCTGAAAGCAAGTATTGAAGATCTGAAAAACGTAAAATACCCTTTAAAATATATTAAGTAAAAAATATAACAGTCTTTCAACAATAAAAAATGCCGGCGAAATCATTTTCCCGGCATTTTTTATTGTTATGATGTAATGAATTTCAGTTTCCGGTTGTCTTATTAATAACAGCAAGGATGAAAAACTTCTACTCCGGACAGTATTTTGGTATATTAACAAAAAATAATATAGCCAATGGATAAGATCATATACGTTGTAAATTTTCAATACAATCGTTTTTAATTACGTTTTGTTTCTTAGGTCAGTAATTAAAAACAAAACCTCCGGAAATTCCGGAGGTTTAATTTTTTATAGTGTTTTAAACTGTTCTAAAGTTCTGATATCATTTTCAAAGAACATTCTGATGTCACTCATTTGGTAAAGAAGCATCGTAATTCTTTCAATACCCATTCCGAATGCATATCCTGAATATTTCTCGGCATCAATATTCACATTTTTCAGTACAGCAGGATCTACCATTCCACATCCCATGATCTCCAGCCAGCCTGTTCCTTTAGTAATTCTGTAATCGGTTTCAGAGTTTAATCCCCAATATACATCGATTTCAGCACTAGGTTCTGTAAACGGGAAGTAAGAAGGTCTCATTCTGATTTTGGATTTTCCGAAAAGCTCTGTCGTAAAGAATTGGATCGTCTGTTTAAGATCTGCAAAGCTTACATTCTCATCAATATACAAACCTTCAATCTGATGGAAAATACAGTGTGAACGTGAAGAAATAGCCTCATTTCTGAATACTCTTCCCGGGGAAAGGATTCGGATTGGCGGCTGGTTTTCTTCCATATAACGGATCTGTACGGAAGAAGTATGCGTTCTTAAAAGGATATCCGGATTTTGTTCTATAAAGAAAGTATCCTGCATATCTCTTGCCGGGTGGTATTCAGGAAGGTTAAGTGCCGTAAAGTTGTGCCAGTCGTCCTCTATTTCAGGACCGTCGGCTACAGCAAAACCAATGGATTTGAAAATTTCAATGATCCTGTTTTTTACCAGATTGATTGGGTGTCTTGATCCCAGATCCAATGGAAAAGCAGGTCTTGTAAGGTCTTCTTTTTCTGTAACCACAGCAGATCCGGAAGCATCTTTCAGATTCTCCAGTTTTCCTGCAACAGCCTGCTTCAAAGAATTGATCTTCTGCCCGAATTCTTTTTTCTGGTCGTTTGGAACTTCTTTAAATTTTTCAAAAAAATCATTCAGAACACCTTTTTTACCATTATACTTAATCCGGAAGTTTTCAATTTCCTCTTTAGATGTAGCATTGAAGCTGTTTACTTCGGTAAGTAGTTCTTCTATCTTTTCTATCATTGTTTTACCCTTTCAAAATGTTTTGCAAAAATACGTTTTTTAAGTTTAATAATGAATCTGTAATAAAAAAATCTGCCCCTTTTTCGGAGGCAGACTTCAATCACTTATTTCACTTAAATAAAAAAATTATTTCTTTTCTAATGCTTTAACGTTGATCTGAAGCGTTACCTCATCCTTGATCACCCCGTTTGCAGCAGGAGCCTGGAACTTCACGCCAAACTCTTCTCTTTTAATATCTTTAGGCTCTGTAGCCACACTTACTTCTCCATTTTTAACAGAAACATTGGCTTTAAACTGAACCGGTTTTGAAATGCCTTTAATCGTTAAATTACCATCAAGAAGCGTATTATAATCTCCTTCTGTAGTTGGTGTCACTTTTGTGATTTCAAACGAAGCTGTCGGGAATTTTTCCACTTCAAAGAAGTCTCCGCTCTTAAGGTGGCCATTCAGTTTCCCCAGCTGGTCAGCATCATTTTTAAGGTCTTCAGACGTCAGGGAATTCATATCAGCAACAAATTTTCCGCTTTCAAGTTTTCCTTCTTTTACCGTTACATCCCCACTCTCAAATTTGATGGTTCCAAAATGGCTTGTACTTTCAGACTTGAATACTTTATATCCCTTCCACTCCACTTTACTGTTCAATGTATCCAGTGTGTACTGGTTTCCTTCTTTAGTAGTCGTCACTTCATTGCTTTCACTGGTGACAGGTTTATCTTTTTTACAAGAAACCATCGCAGCTGCAACAAATAAAGCAGGAATAGCTAACGAAAACAGTTTTTTTCTCATTTTTGATATATTTTTATTACTTCCGCTAATATAATAAAAAATTTTATTTTTTCATAAAAACCTTACATTTGTATTATGCTATTAGAAATAAACAATTTATATTTTTCCCATACCAAAGATAAACCCCTGTTTCAGAACCTTAACCTCGGTTTTGAAGAAGGAAGGATCATTGCGCTGGCAGGAGAAAGCGGCTGTGGAAAATCTACTATGCTTAACCTTATTTATGGTCTTTTGGACTGGGAAAGCGGCGAGATTGTTTTTAACGGAACCAAGCTTCTGGGCCCCAAAGGAAATCTTGTTCCCGGAGAAGCTGAAATGAAGCTGGTCGCTCAGAATTTTGACCTGATGCCTTACGCAACTGTTGCCGAAAATGTAGGTAAATTTATTTCTAATATCAATTTAGCTCAAAAAAAAGAGACTGTAATGGAGCTTCTGGAAGTGGTAGGACTTCAGGATTTTGCCCATATTCTTCCTAAATATCTAAGTGGAGGCCAACAGCAAAGAGTGGCCATCGCCAGAGCACTTTCTGTACTTCCAAAACTTCTTATTTTGGATGAGCCTTTTAGTAACCTGGATTTTTCAAGAAAAATAGAACTTCGTGAAAGACTGTTTAAATATGTGAAACAGCATCAGATCTCTCTGATCATTTCAACGCATGAGCTTCAGGAGATCATGCCATGGCTTGACCAGATCGTTATCCTGAAAGACGGAAGACTGATCCAGAACGACAGCCCGGAAGAAACGTATAGAAACCCTTACAATTCTTATGTAGCGAGACTTTTTGGAGAGGTGAATATTTTCAGTGAAGAGGAAAAAGCTGAATTCCAGATTTCTAAATTCTCATATTATCCTAAGGAAATAAAAATTTCTGAAAACGGAACTGAAGCCGAACTTCTGGAAAGCAGATTTGCCGGAAACCATTACTGGAATAAGGTCAGACTTCACCACAAAGAACTTATTGTTTATACAGATGAAAAGATAGAAGGAATGATCAAAATTTCGTTTATTTAAGCACAGAAATAGCTGGCAAATGGAAGGATTATAAATTCTATATAAATAAGTTTTTATTATTCTTAACAAACTCACAATGCATTGTTAAAATTTCATAACTCTTAGATTTCCTTATAGTTATTGTTAATATGTGGATAAAAAAAGTACAAATGTGAGAAGCGGTTTTAAAACTTTTTCTTACATTTGTACTTCCACAGCATAAGGAAATTTTTGGTTAATTCTCTTTCTGCCCTGAGACGGACATTAGCATCTCCCTGCAATTAAGTCTTTGAAAGATTACACTGTCCAATTCTTTCCTTTTTTTTATGTCTTATGGTCATCAAATTGCTTCAAGCGAAAATTTAGACCAACTCAACAGTTAAAAAAGTATTGTTTTAAGCCTTCTTTACAAATTCTGATTTCAGGGCCATAGATCCGAAACCATCAATTTTACAGTCGATATTATGATCACTGTCCGGTCTCAAACGGATATTCTTAACTTTAGTACCAGCTTTTACCGGTTTGGGAGCTCCTTTCACAGGAAGGTCTTTAATTACAACTACAGAATCACCGTCCAAAAGCTCATTTCCATTTGAATCCAGGATTTTTCCATCGTTCGATGTTTCAGAAGCGGTTTCTTCAGGATTCCATTCGTAGAAACACTGAGAACAGGTCATCATGTTATCGGTTGGATAAGTAAATTCAGAGCCGCATTTCGGACAAAGTACAGTATCACTCATATTTTTGATTTTTGCAAAGGTAGAATTTTTTGTACAATGTATTGATGTAAAATGTATTCACGACCGGTAGAGACAATAACCGGAGCGTTAGATAAAAGGGGTTAAGATAACTCAAATACCTAGCAACCAAGAATCAGCATCAGGAACCTCAAAACTACTCACCACTTCCTACCCCCTAAACTCTCTCACTTTCTAACTCCAAAACTCAGTCCGCAACTCTCAACTATAATTCGTACTTTTGCAGATTCAAACAGCGTAGCAAATTTATGGAACTTATTCACAGAAACTTAGCCATCGGGATTCACGATGCTTTACAGGAAACCTTTTTCGAGAAAAATAAATACGCCGATAAGGTTATCGAAAGACTTTTAAAAGCCCATAAAAAATGGGGAAGCCAGGACAGAGCCGTTGTTTCTGAGATTTTCTATAATATTATCCGCTGGAAAAAACGTCTTGAATACTATATGGGTGAAGGCGTAAAACCCAACAATATTTATAAACTGATCATTGCGTACCTGCTTTGGAGCAAGACCAATTATAAAAAGTTTGAAGAATTTGACGGAATTAAGATTGCAGATATTCTTACCAAGCTTAAAAAGAATACAGTTCCCACGAAAGCTATTGAACATTCTATCCCTGAGTGGCTGGCTGAAACTTTGGAAAAGGAATTAGGTCCAGGCTGGGAAAAAGAAATGCATGCCTTAAATGAGCAGGCTCCTACCGTTTTGAGAGCAAACAGCCTGAAAACAACTCCAAAAGAACTTATTTCTGATCTTGCTGATGAAAATGTAGTTGCTTATACGGTAAGAAATTATCCGGACGCTGTACAACTTGAGGAAAAAAAGAATGTCTTTCTTACAACAGCTTTCAAAGAAGGTTTATTTGAGGTTCAGGATGCTTCTTCACAGAAGATCGGATATTTTCTTGACGTGAAAGAAGGCCAGAGAGTTGTGGATGCATGCGCAGGTGCAGGCGGGAAAACGCTTCACTTAGCTGCCCTGATGGGAAATAAAGGGCAGATTGTAGCTTTAGATATTTTCGAATGGAAACTTGCCGAGCTGAAACGCCGTGCAAAAAGAGCGGGAGCTCACAATATTGAAACCCGTATGATTTCTGACAATAAAGTAATCAAACGTCTTTATGATAAAGTAGACCGACTTCTGATTGATGCTCCTTGCTCAGGTCTTGGTGTTTTAAAGAGAAACCCGGATAGTAAGTGGAAAATTGACCAGGATTTTATTGACAGAATTAAAAAAGAACAGCAACAGATCCTTCAGGACTATTCCAAAATGGTTAAAGTAGGTGGTAAAATGGTATATGCAACCTGTTCTATTTTACCGTCAGAAAATAATTTACAGGTGGAAGAATTCCTGAAAAACAATGCCGGATTTAAATTGGTTAAAGATGACAAAGTAATGCCAAGTCAGGGCTATGATGGATTCTACATGGCACTGATTGAAAGAGTTTCTTAATTAACTCAATTATAAAAATATACAGCTGCTCTATCTCAGAGCAGCTTTTTTATTGGCTTAATGTAAATATTTGAGTAATATGTAACATATCTCTTGTAATCCCTACTTATTTATATATTATAAGTCATTTTAAAACTAAAATCAACCCTTTATTAAATTGATCTTCGCAAAAACTGTCTAAAAATTCAATCATGTCTAATTGAAAGAAAAGGCTGGCAGACAATAAGTCAAATTGGTGTCCCTAAATAGTCACCAAGTCCAATTTCATCCCTCTCGGAGATCTGAAAGCCGGAAAGCATACGATACAGGTAAAAATCCCTCAGGGAGCTTCAGAAGGCAGAAGTTTCAGTTCATGGAATATTACAGTTGTTATGTCAGGATCCCAATAAAACAAAACCTTCTTGCAAAGAGAATTGCAAGAAGGTAAAAACACAAATGATGAAAAAAAATTATTTCGAGCCACAAAGTAAGGGCTAAAATTTGTATAATAAATTACCATACATTATTAATTATTTCATTTTTATTTTGTATAGGATATAAGCTAAATTTACCTGAACGAAAAAAATTAATTAAAAACACGCCAAATCATTCAAATAAAGAATATTTTTCTCAAAAAAAATTAAATAAGTTAAAAATATTAACTTTTATCAATTTTTTATTGTTATTTTTAAACATCAACGCTAATTTCGCTTCAAATAAGTAACAATATGTGTGGAATCGTATGTTTGTTTGATGCCAAACAAAAGACCGAAATATTAAGACCTCAGGTTTTAGAAATGTCAAAAAAAATCCGTCACCGTGGTCCGGACTGGAGCGGTGTATTTCAGGATGACAACGTAGTATTTTCTCATGAGAGGCTGGCTATTGTAGATCCTACTTCAGGAAAGCAGCCTTTATTTACTAAAGACGAAAAAGTGGTTCTTGCGGTGAACGGTGAGATCTATAACCATAGAGAATTAAAAGAGGAATTTCCTGATTATGAATTCCAGACCCAATCAGATTGTGAAGTAATTCTGGCGCTGTACAGAAAATATGGAAAAGATTTTCTTGAAAAGCTTAACGGTATTTTTGCATTCGCTCTTTACGATATAGAGAATGGAATTTATCTGATCGCCCGTGACCATATAGGAATCTGCCCTCTTTATCAGGGATGGGATAAAAGCGGAAACTATTACGTTGCTTCCGAACTAAAAGCACTGGAAGGCATTTGCAAAACAATTGAAACATTCCTTCCGGGACATCTTTTATACAGTCCCGAAGGATCAGAGCTTCAGCAATGGTACAAAAGAGACTGGGAAAACTATGACAGCGTAAAAGACAACGAAACCGATATCTCCAAAATAAGAAAAGGCCTTGAAGATGCTGTTCACAGACAGCTGATGAGTGACGTTCCTTATGGAGTTCTACTTTCCGGCGGATTAGATTCATCTGTGATTTCAGCTGTTACTGCAAAATATGCAAGACAGAGAATTGAAAGTGGTGACACACAGGAAGCCTGGTATCCGAGACTTCACAGTTTCGCAGTAGGATTGGTAGGATCTCCTGATCTCGCAGCAGCAAGAAAAGCGGCAGACCACATCGGATCTGTCCATCATGAAGTTAATTTTACTGTTCAGGAAGGGCTGGATGCAGTACGTGATGTGATATACCATCTGGAAACCTATGATGTAACGACGATCAGAGCATCTACCCCAATGTACCTTCTGGCAAGAGTAATCAAATCTATGGGAATCAAAATGGTTCTTTCAGGAGAAGGTTCTGATGAATTATTTGGCGGATATTTATATTTCCACAAAGCTCCGAATGCTAAAGAATTTCACGATGAGACTGTTAGAAAATTAAGCAAGCTTCATCTATATGACTGTTTAAGAGCAAACAAAGCACTGATGAGCTGGGGAATTGAAGGTCGTGTTCCTTTCCTTGATAAAGAATTCATGGACATTGCAATGACTGTAAATCCTAAAGACAAAATGATCAGTGTTGCAGATGGAAAAATCGAGAAATGGGTATTAAGAAAAGCATTTGAAGATATGCTGCCGGAATCTATTGTCTGGAGACAGAAAGAACAGTTTTCAGATGGTGTAGGTTATTCATGGATCGACACATTAAAAGAAGTCGCAGAAAAAGAAGTGACTGATGAAATGATGACCAACGCAAGATTCAGATTTCCGCTGAACACACCTCAAAACAAAGAAGAATACCGTTACAGAACAATTTTCGAAGCACATTTTCCGAGTGAAACGGCAGCAGCGACAGTGCCTTCAGTTCCTTCGGTGGCCTGTTCCACACCTGTCGCCTTAGAGTGGGATGAAGCTTTCAAAAAAATGAACGATCCAAGCGGAAGAGCAGTAAAAGTGCACGAAACTTCGTATGGAACTGAGGTATAGGTTTTGGGTTTGAGTGTTTGCGAGGGTTAGAGTTTCAGGATATGTTTCAGGGTCGAAGGGTGTATAAAGTAAAATTAAGCTTTGTGTAATTCTTGACTTCAAACATTCATAATACATTGGCGAAACAAAATTCACAATTGAAACTTTACCGTCTAAGATCTGAGGTCTTGCATCTAACTTCTAACCTCTAATTTCTAACTTCTATTTATAAAAATTTTATCAATCCTGTAGCAATACAGGATTTTCTTTTGAATAAACGTTAATAATATTATATAATTTAACTGACAATCAAAAATAATATCTAAGAAATAATTATATTTGGACAACGAAAATATCAATTATAAAGAAATGAGAAGAAACCTTACTGTTTTATTTGCCTTACTATCCATCAGTTTTGCTTTCGGACAGGGAAAATACGGCAAATACTTAAATTCAAAAAAGCTTGCTTTATCTTATAAGACCGTAAAAGATCAGGATAAGGATGATTATTATCAGCAGTTTTACTGGCTGGTAAAAGCAGAGCAGCTTAAAACGTATCCTCACCTTAAAGATGTAAAGCCTGTTGTTTTATATGAGTTTGTGAAAAAAGTAAACCCTCAGAACCCCACCAAAAAACTGGACGACAGAGGAAAAGAACTCAGAGCGACTGCAGAATTATCTTTAAATCAATATTTTAAGAATAAAAAATTCGAGAACAATTCAGTTTTGATGTACAATCTTGAAACGTATGTTGATCCATCTAAAGGACAGTTTTACACCAAAGTAGATCCTGAGAAGATCAAAGAACTGGTTCCTAAAGAACTTTTTGCCTTCAACTCTTTAAACAGAAATTTAGGCGAGGAAAAAACGTATTATCTTTGGATTGATAAGAAAAAAGATGATTTCAATATCGTAGATATCATTCCTGAGGAAAAAGAAAACAAAGCATTCTACGCAAGATTGAAACAGTATCTTCCAGGATACAAATTTTCCAAATATGTTCCAACCGTGAAAAAAGGGAACAAATCAGACAAAACAGATGTTGACTATTATTACATTATGCCGTTTGAACAGAACACGGATAACATTGAATACAAAACAAAAGATTTCAAAACTTACATCCTGAGCCAGTACCGAAAAGCAGGCGACGAATGGAAAGGAGTAGAAAAACCTAGAAAATAAATTGAAAAGTCTTGTGAAAATTCACAGGACTTTTTTAATTTTATATGAAATTCTTCATCTAAGGATCAGACTGTTTTAGAACAGTGTTTTTTCCAATATAAATAAATCTGGAATTCATTTGATTTCCAGTCCATACCGAATGACAGAAACAAGCCCGCAACCAACTTCAGTAAAGAAAATACTTCCCCTTATCCTGGCCACTGCTATTTTCATGCAGATGCTGGATTCTACTATCCTGAACACCTCTCTGCCGTCCATTGCAAGAGATCTTCATGAATCTCCGCTCAATATGCAGAACGCCATCATCAGTTATGTTTTGACATTGGCTGTTTTTATGCCTGCAAGCGGCTTCCTGGCAGACCGGTTTGGAACCAAGAAAGTATTTATTTTTTCATTGATTCTTTTTAGTTTAGGTTCGCTCTTGTGTTCCATGTCACAGAATCTTACCCACCTTGTTATTTCAAGAGTCATTCAGGGTGTGGGAGGAAGTTTAATGACGCCTGTTGGAAAACTGGCACTCATCAAAACTTTTGATAAAAGTGAATTGCTGAAAGCGATGAACTTTGCGATTATTCCAGCCCTGATTGGTCCCGTACTCGGTCCGTTGGTAGGAGGTTATATGGTAGACTACCTATCCTGGCACTGGATTTTTCTCATCAATATTCCGATTGGAGTGTTAGGAATTATTTTAGGCTTGAAATATATGCCCAATTATAAATCCACCGATGTTGATTTCGATTTAAAAGGCTTTTTAATATTTGCAGCAGCATCACTTCTGCTCTCCATTTCACTGGAGCTCTTCGGTGATATGCAGAATATAAGTCCTGTCCTTTTGGTATTCATTCTGGGCTTTTTATTCCTATATTATTATTACAGACACGCCAGACGAGGCGGAAACCCTATTTTCCCATTAGACCTTTTTCAGGTAAGAACTTTTCGTGTAGGAATTGTAGGAAACCTTGCCACCAGATTAGGGATCAGCTCTGTGCCTTTATTGCTTCCTTTAATGATCCAGATTGCTTACAAACAGTCTGCAGTAACTTCAGGGTGGATCATTGCTCCGATGGCACTCACTGCCATATTCGGAAAATCATCGGTTATAAAAATTTTAGATAAATACGGCTATCGGCAGACTTTAATGGTGAATACCTTTATCATTGGAACTCTGATCTGCCTGCTGGCTATTCCGGATATCCATACTTCTTTGTATTGGTTTGTCCCGATTATTGCGATATTAGGTTTTTTCAATTCTATTCAGTTCACTTCCATGAATACCATTTCCATTGCAGACCTTAGAAATTTCCAGACCAGCAGCGGAAATTCATTGATATCTGTCAATCAGCAGCTGGCTATCGGCTTTGGAATTGCTTTCGGATTGATTGTTTTAAAGTTATTTGAGAATTCTGATCTTATTCAGGGTGAAACTCATAATGCATTCCGGTACACTTTCCTTACTGTAGGAATATTGACCATTATCTCAGGGTTTGTTTTCCGAAGACTTCACATTTCAGATGGAAAAAATATGAAATCAAAGGAAGATTAACCTGAATCTTCTTTCCTTTTACGAACTTAACACAGATCAATGCATCTGATTCTTCGCTGCTGTACTTTTGTTATATAAATTCACAATATTATGACAACAAAAAAAGTAGAGATCGTTGTATCTCCCAAACCTGCCCATTTTGTAGGAGATGGTTTTAGAGTTCATAATTTTATACCGGGGGCACAGGGATTGGACATGAAAAGAATGGACCCGTTTATTATGCTTGATTACAATTCAAAATTTTATTTCAATGGTTCGGAAAGACCAAGAGGTGTAGGAGTACATCCTCACAGAGGCTTTGAAACTGTTACTATAGCTTACCAGGGAAAAGTGGAACATCATGACAGTGCCGGGGGCGGCGGAATTATAGGTGAAGGAGACGTACAATGGATGACAGCAGCAAAAGGAGTTCTTCACAAAGAATATCATGAAACCGAATGGTCTAAAAAAGGAGGCATTTTTCAAATGGTTCAGCTATGGGTGAATCTTCCGGCTAAAGATAAAATGAGCTGTCCGAAATACCAGGCTATAGAAAATACAGCCATGGAACGTGTTACTCTGGGCGAAAACGGCCTTGTAGAAATCATCGCAGGTGAATATAATGGTCACAAAGGCCCAGCAGATACTTTCACCCCATTGAATATGATGAATGCTAAATTAAAAGCAGGAGGAAAAGCTGAGTTTAGCTTTCCGGCTAATTTTAATACCGCAGCATTGGTCATTGAAGGCAGCATAACGGTAAATGGAGAAGAAAAAGCAGCAGCAGATCATTTTGTTTTATTTAAGAATGAAGGCGAAACATTCAGTATTGAAGCTCAGGAAGATGCAATAGTTTTGATTATCAGTGGAGAACCGATTAATGAGCCGATCTACCCTCATGGACCTTTCGTAATGAATTCCAGAGAGGAGATCATGCAGGCATTTGAAGATTTCAATACCGGAAAGTTCGGTTATCTGGAAGACTAAGAAAATTAAATTTATCTTAATCTTAAATTATTCCTTTTTTATTAACTTTATAGAATGGTGTTTGGTGAAACGCAAAGACGCAGAGTTCAAACTCACTTGTGTTTTTGTGATCCGCCTATTCATTTTTTTCAATACAAAAAATTTATGAAACCAGAGTTTGAGAATATCCCTCTTGTAAAAGCAGGAACAAGATTTGAAATAGAGATTGACGGACATTTTGCATTCATCGATTACCGTGAAATGGGTCACCAGATCGCTTTGGTGCATACGGAAGCAGAGCCTGAACTTGCAGGAACCGGTGCAGCCACTGCCGTCGTTGAAAAAACATTAGCATATATTGAAGAAAACGAGAAAAAACTTCTTCCCTTCTGTCCTTATGTTTTTGCATATATCAAAAAGCATCCGGAGTGGAAACGTATCGTTGATGAAAGATTTGAAGGATATGACAAACTGTAGCCGCAGCTAAAGATCTATTTTCATTAACCTAAATTTAAAAAACATTTTATTTATCATGTCAAATATCGGACTTATCATAGAAGAAAAGGCAGCGGATATAGGAAATTTCCTGGTGGGAAGACTTCTTCCTTTCCGTGAAAAAAGAGCAGTTGGACCTTTTGTCTTCATAGACCACATGGGACCTTCTGAACTGAAGGATTACCAGAATCTTGATGTTCCTCCGCATCCTCATATTGGATTATCAACCTTAACCTACCTTTTGGAAGGATCTATTTTTCACAGAGACAGTATCGGAAGTGCAGTTGAAATAAAACCTGGAGCGGTTAACTGGATGACTGCCGGAAAAGGTGTAGTACATTCCGAAAGAACTCCTGAATATTTAAGACACAGCGATAAAAGACTTCATGGATTCCAGATCTGGGTAGGTCTTCCGAAACATCTGGAACAGTCGGAACCTACATTCCACCATATTGAAGCAGATGAAATTCCGGTATGGGAAGAAGACGGGATTCAGTATAAACTGATTGCCGGTGAAGCATTCGGAAGAAAATCTGCAGTCCCTGTTCACAGCAAACTGTTCTTTATCGAGATCAAAACAAAAGAAGCGAAGAAAATCAGCATCGGAAAGGATCTTTACGGCGAAGCAGCAATGTATGTGCTGGACGGAACAGTTTCCACAGAAGGAAATACGTACGGTTCAAAACAGTTAATGATCGCTAAAGACACTAAACTGTGTGAATTCGATATGAGTGAAAATGGAACGGTCTATCTTTTCGGTGGTGAACCTTTTGATGAGGAACGGTTTATATTCTGGAATTTCGTGAATTCGGATAAAGAATTGATTGATCAGGCGAAAGTGAACTGGAATGACCAGAACCACGATGCATTTCCTTTGGTTCCCGGTGACGAAAATGAATTTGTTCCGCTACCTAAAGCAGTTTTAAACAGAAAATAACATCCGTAGAGAAGCATACCATGAAAATTTTAGCATTTGCAGGAAGTACATCTTCTACATCCATCAACAGGGAACTGGTAAAATTTGTTCTGAAAGATTTTCAGGATGAAGAGATCAACCTGATCGACCTCAACGATTTTACAATGCCTGTTTTCTCTGTAGATCTTGAAAAGAAGGGATTTCCGGATGAAGCGCACAACTTTTTAAAGGAAATTGAAGAATGTGATGTGATCATCTGCTCTCTGGCAGAGCATAACAGATCTTACAGCTCGGCTTTTAAAAATGTCTTCGACTGGTCTTCAAGGATCAATGTCAAGGTATTTCAAAACAAACCGATGCTTCTGATGAGTACTTCTCCGGGAGGCTACGGCGGCGGAAATGTGATGAATACGGCAAAGACATTCTTTCCGCAGTTTGCAGCAGATATCAAGGATACGTTTTCACTTCCAAAGTTTTATGAAAATTTTGATCTGGAAAGCGGCGTGATCAACCCTGATATGCTTAAAGAGCTTAAGGACAAGATAGAAAACTTCAAAAACATAATTAAAGCCAATGACTAAAGGAAGACTGGAAGCTTTCAGTGATGGGGTTATGGCCATCATTATTACTATTATGGTGCTTGAGCTGAAGGTTCCGGAAGGGAGTAACTGGGCGAGTCTAAAGCCTCTTCTACCTAAGTTAATTGCCTATATTTTCAGTTTTATTTATGTAGGGATTTACTGGAATAATCACCATCATTTATTTCAGGCTGTAAAAAAAGTGAACGGAAGTATTCTATGGGCCAATCTTCACCTGCTGTTCTGGCTTTCATTAATGCCAATCGCTACGGAATGGATTGGGGCAACCCATTTTGCAAAGAATCCTGTGGCTATGTATGGTATTTGCCTCATCATGTCAGCAGTGGCGTACACTATTTTAGAAAATCTGATTATCAGGTCTGAAGGCGAAAATTCCAGATTAAAAGAAGCTATACATTCAAAATTTAAAGAATATATCTCGATTATATTTTATGTTCTTGGCATAGTGGTTTCGTTTTTTTATCCTTATATTGCCATAGGTTTTTATTATATCGTGGCTTTCATATGGCTGATTCCCGACCGAAGAATCGAAAAATCATTAAAAGAAAATTAATATGGACACACACGAATATCCCAACGGCAGTATCACTGTCCTCTGGCAACCCCAGAAATGTATTCACTCGGCTGTTTGCGTAAAAATGCTTCCCAAAGTCTACAATCCAAAAGACAGACCCTGGATAAAAGCTGAAAATGCAAGTCCGGAAGAGCTTAAAAACCAAATTGACCAATGTCCTTCAGGTGCATTAAGTTATAAATTCAATACAGAACAATAATGGCGGTAACCGTAAAAGCAAGTTTAGGAAAAACAAAATATTATACTGAGGTGACAGCCGGTGAAAACCAAATCATTACTGATGAGCCTATAGATAAAGGCGGTCAGAATAAAGGTTTCAATCCGCTGGAAATCTTAGCGACATCCCTGGCAAGCTGTACTGCAGCTACTTTAAGAATGTACATCGAAAGAAAGGAATGGGATGTGGAAAACATCAACGTAGAAGTAGAACTTGAAAATTTCCCTTTAACAAAAAGAGCGGTCTTTAAAAGAGATATCACTTTTGAAGGTATATTGGATGATGAGCAGCTGAAAAGACTACATACTATTGCTGATGCCTGCCCTGTACACAAAATATTAACAAACGACATAGAAATACTAACCAAATTTTCATAATATGACCGAAGTAAAACAAAACAACGACGAAAAACACGGAAGTTTTGAAGCTTTCATAGACGGAAAACGCGCAGGAATGATGACCTATACCTGGGCTGGAGAGGAAAGATTCATCATAGACCACACAGAGGTGGAAGAAGCCTACAACGGAAAAGGAGTAGGAAAAGAAATGCTTCTGGCAGCAGTAGATTTTGCCAGGAAAAACAATAAAAAAATCATCCCTCTCTGTCCTTTTGCCAAAGCTAGCTTTCAGAAAAGTGAAGAGTTGCAGGATGTTTTAGTCAATTAATATTAATTTTTGCCCTTAAAATACAGGCCTTTCGGAGTTTAACATCTGAAAGGCTTTTTCTTTTTTAACAGAAGAGAAAAAAACTATATTTGCTAAAATTTTAATTGAAAAAACTATGTCTCCAATTATATTACTGTCTATTATTATCATTTACTTCGCATTGCTGCTTTGGGTAGCCTACAAAACAGGAAAAGGAAGCGATAATGAGAGTTTCTTTATTGGAAACCGTAAGAGTAATTGGATGCTTGTAGCATTCGGAATGATCGGAACATCCCTTTCCGGGGTCACATTTGTGAGTGTTCCGGGAGCGGTAGGAAATGATAAATTTGCATATCTGCAGATCACTCTTGGCTATCTTATCGGGTATATTGTGGTGGCATACGTTCTTCTTCCTTTATATTACCGTCTGAAACTGACCTCTATTTATGGCTATCTGCAGCAGAGAATGGGCCAGCTCTCCTACAAATCGGGTGCATGGATCTTCATTGTTTCCAGATTGGTGGGCGCAACAGCAAGGCTTTATCTGGTAGTCAATATTCTTCAGATTTCCATTCTTGACAATTTGGGAGTTCCGTTTATTGTGACCACTCTTATCATTTTAGCAATGATTATTCTTTATACTTATGAAGGCGGCGTGAAAACGATTGTCTGGACAGATACGTTACAGACCTCCTGTATGCTTTTGGGTCTCATCATCTGTACGGTTTACATGCTGAATCATTTAGGTTTAAGCTTCGGAGAAAGTTTTACGGCAATGCAGGACAAAGGCTATACCAAGATTTTTGAATTTGACCCGAACCAAAAAAGCTTCTTCATTAAACAAATTCTGGCTGGAGCCTTCATTACCATTACAATGACCGGAATTGATCAGGAAATGATGCAGAAAAGTTTATCTGTAACAAGGCTGAAAGATTCGCAAAAAAATATGGTGACTTTAGGGTTTATCCTTCTGGGAGTGATCTCTCTGTTCCTTTATATGGGTGGACTTCTTCATCTTTACGGAGCTCAGGAACATGTAACAAGCTCGGGAGACCAGCTTTTTCCTGATGTAGCATTGAACCATATGCCTGGTTTTATTTCAATCATCTTTATTGTTGCATTAATTTCAGCATTATTTCCTAGTGCAGACGGAGCTATGACAGCCCTTACCTCTTCCTTGTGTATCGATATTTTCGGGATGAAAGAGAAAAAAGACTGGGATGAGTCTAAAAAAGAAAAATTCAGAAAAAGAATCCACCTCATCGTGGCACTTTCATTCCTTATCATGGTGGTGATCTTTAAGGTAATTAATGATAATTCTATGATCGGGCTGATCCTGAAACTGGCCGGGTTTACTTATGGTCCGTTACTGGGACTGTTTGCCTTTGGAATTTTCACTAAATACAAGGTTAATGACAAACTGGTTCCTTACGTATGTATTGCTGCACCGGTGATCTCATTCTTTATCGATAAATATCAGGAAAACATATTCGGTGATTTTAAGATCGGGCTGGAACTTTTGATCATCAATGGTTTATTGACTTTCATAGGACTTTGGCTGATCAGAAAAAAATAATGGCTTATTTATTTTAAATCATTGATATCATTTAATTTCCAACAACTGCATATATTATCTTTCACAGCTATAAAAAAATTTATGAAATTATCCATGTTTCTTGCCTTAGGCTTGCTTTTAGGTGAATTTGTAAACGCACAAAGCGCGGTTGATTTTGCCAATCTTGCCAGATATAAAGATGATAATGCAGCAATTGTAGCCGCAAAGAAAAAAGTAGACGTGGTCTTTATAGGCAATTCTATCACTGAAGGTTGGGTAAAAAGTCATCCGGAGTTTTTTTCTGAAAATAATTATACCGGAAGAGGTATCAGCGGACAAACTACTTCACAGATGCTGCTTCGGTTTCAGCAAGATGTTGTGGCTTTAAAACCAAAACTGGTCGTTATTAATGGCGGAACTAATGATATTGCCCAAAATACAGGAGCGTATGATCCTGATTTTAGTTTTAACAATATTAAAGCAATGGCTGATATTGCACAAAGTAACGGAATTAAAGTAATGATTGCTTCCGTACTCCCTGCCGCATCTTTTCCATGGCGTAAAGAAGTAACTGATGTTCCCCAAAAAGTGGATGCTTTAAACAACAGATTAAAACAATATGCATACATCAATAAAATCACCTTCATCGATTACAATACAGCTATGCGTGATGAAAAAGGAGGTATGCGTGAAAGCCTTGCCAAAGATGGCATCCACCCTACCCCTGCAGGATATACCATTATGGAACCGATTGTTAAGAAGGCTATTAATAAAGCATTAGGCAAAAAATAAAATAAAATAAACAGAAGCACATTATTATAAGTATGAAAAAAATGATTTCTCTTTTCGTATTGTTATTAACCTTTGGCTTCATGTCCGCTCAGGATTTTGAAGTTTCTACTTTAAGAATAGGACCTTATAAGGTTTTTATGGAAAAAACGGAAGCTGAAAAGCTTTCAGGCACAAAATTGAAAGTAACGGACGGACAGATCAAAAACAATGTAAAATACAACGGTGAGCTGATTCTTATCGATCTTTATGAGAACTATATCAGTGAATCCAAACCGAGTGTTCCCAGTGTTATGGGAATAACAACAACCAGTAAGAAATTCAAAACAAAAAGTGGAATCGGCATTGGAAATACCAAGGACGATTTGATCAATGCTTATAGAAATTACCCAAGTTTTACAGTACATCCGGCATGGGATGACAGAGGCGAAAAACGCTTGAAAGATACGGGATATTTCACTTTAGAAGATCTGGATGCTGGAACACAGCTTTCTTTTAAATTTGTAAATAACATCATTACGGAAATTTCAGTATACCTGAACGAGGGCTGTTAAAATCAGTATTTCCCTGAAATAATTTTAAATCCGGATCCGAAGTCTGGATTTTTACATTTCCGTAAGCCGTTAAAAAATTGTAAATTCGCGTGCAAATAAATCAGATATAATGAGTAAAAGTATTGAAGAGCTGAAATCTCTTACTACACAGATCAGAAGAGACATTTTAAGAATGGTTCATGCTGTAAATTCAGGACACCCGGGCGGAAGTTTAGGCTGTACGGAATATTTCACAGCGCTTTACGGAAAGGTGATGAACTATAATCTTCCTTTCACAATGGAGGGGAAAAATGAGGATCATTTTTATCTTTCAAACGGACATATTTCACCGGTTTACTATTCTACTTTGGCGAGATTTAACTTTTTCCCGGTAGAGGAACTGAAAACTTTCAGAAAACTAGATTCAAGACTTCAGGGACATCCTACGACTCATGAGGGTCTTCCGGGTATCAGAATTGCTTCCGGATCTCTTGGTCAGGGACTTTCTGTAGCACTTGGTGTAGCGCAAGGTAAAAAACTGGACGGAGATAATTCTCTTGTTTACACACTTCACGGAGATGGAGAACTTCAGGAAGGTCAGGTTTGGGAAGCTTTAATGTATGCTGCAGGTAAAAAAGTTGATAATATCATTTCAACAATTGATTATAACGGACGCCAGATTGATGGTGATACTGATGATGTATTGAGCTTAGGAAATCTTCATGCTAAACTTGAAGCATTCGGATGGACTGTTTTGGAAGAAAAAAACGGAAACGACCTTGAAGCGGTAATTGCCATCCTTGAGAAAGCAAAAACTGAAACAGGAAAAGGAAAACCGGTTGTTATCATTCTTCATACAGAGATGGGTGCTGGTGTAGATTTCATGATGGGATCTCACGCATGGCATGGAAAAGCTCCTAATGACGATCAGCTTGATACTGCTTTCAAACAATTATATCTAGAAGCTCCTGCTGATTACTAATTATAGGTAATGAGTAAATAGTAATCAAAATAAATAATCAGTAAAAAAATGAAATATACATATACAGAAAAAAAAGATACGCGTTCAGGATTCGGAGCCGGATTAGCAGAACTTGCCGACAAAAATCCTAATGTAGTGGCACTTTGTGCAGACCTTATCGGTTCTTTGAAAATGGAAAAATTCATTGAAAAAGCACCGGAAAGATTCTTTCAGATTGGTATCGCAGAAGCAAACATGATGGGAATTGCTGCAGGTTTAAGCATTACAGGAAAAATTCCTTTTACAGGAACTTTTGCCAATTTCTCTACTTCAAGAGTATATGACCAGATCCGTCAGTCTATCGCTTATTCAGGAAAGAATGTAAAGATCTGTGCTTCTCATGCTGGTCTTACTTTAGGTGAAGACGGTGCTACCCACCAGGTTTTGGAGGATATCGGTATGATGAAAATGCTTCCGGGCATGACGGTGATCAACCCTTGTGACTACAACCAGACTAAGGCGGCCACCCTTGCTATTGCTGACCATGAAGGTCCTGTATATTTAAGATTCGGAAGACCTACCGTTCCTGTATTTATCCCGGAAGACATGCCTTTCGAGATCGGAAAAGGAATCCTGCTTCAGGAAGGTACTGATGTAACGATTGTTGCCACTGGACACCTGGTTTGGGAATCTCTTGTAGCAGCTGATGAGCTTGAAAAAGAAGGTATTTCATGTGAGGTGATCAATATCCACACGATCAAACCTTTGGATGAAGAAATCATTATTAAATCTGTTGAGAAAACAGGAAAGATTGTTACTGCTGAAGAGCACAACTATCTAGGCGGTTTAGGAGAGTCTGTTGCGGGAATGCTTGCAAGAAAAAGACCTACAAGACAAGAGTTTGTTGCCGTAAATGATTCTTTCGGAGAATCTGCTACGCCAGCTGAGCTGATGAAGAAGTATAAGATTGATTCTGAGGCTGTGAAAGAGGCTGTGAAGAGGATTTTAGCTAATTAAGATACATTATATCATATAAAATCGGGCTGTTTCTTTGAAACAGCCCGATTTTTTTACCACTCCGTCAGATCTATGATCTGCCACCTCTTCGAAGGAAGGGAATTGTTGCAGTACTAATAATGATGGTATAGTAGATTGTAGTCTTTATACAGAATTCATTATTGTGGCCTGTTTATGGGGATATCTATTGCATCCAGTACTGGATATAATATATTTTCAAGATATTCTTCCTCTCTTACCCGGGATTTTTTTGAACCTGAAAAATAATTGCTGATCCTGTGATTTTTCACAAACTGGTTTCTTTTCTTTCCAATGACATAATAATATCCGCCAGTTTCATCATTAATGAAATAAGTCATTTCATCAAAGCTCATAATTTTTTGGGTGAGAAATTGTTTTCTGTAAATACATTTTTCCTGCTTGTTAAAAATATATTTTACAGGAACTCTGAAGATCAGGTCAATCAGAAAGTATCCCATATATAATACCCAAAGAATTGAGGCTATTGTAAAAGCCCCTTCAGAGAGCACATTTCTGAAATAAAAGAATACAGGTACTACAAGGATCCCTATACCCAGCGCCCATTTTATATTAGGCAGGAAATAGTAATTAGGCATAAAGCTTATTTCACTGCCGCTATCCTCAAATTTATATTTCTCTTTCGTATTCATCAAACGTTTTGATTTAAGCCCATGATATCTTCAGTTTCATTCACCATTTTCTGTATACCTTTATGGGTAAGCGCCTGCCCTACCGCAAATTTCGAGTCTTTTCCATTCACCTCAAAATGAGCATTCAGGAATACGTTGGTAGTAATGAAGCCCAGGTATTTCATTGCCAACACTTCAAAATTGGTAAAATCCTGAAAAGAATAGGTCTTTGTAGCAACAAAAACACTGGGTTTACAGGTAATGGTCTGCTGCCGAGGATCAATAACAAACTTTTTTGCAAAGAAATTAGCGATAATCAGTACGGCTAGGGCCACTAAAAACCAACCCAGCAAAGGAAAATTATACTTGTAAGACAGTCCGGCAATGATGAATATAATAATAACCATTACGGACATAAATATCGGCTGGTTCTTGAAAATAAATACGTTTCCGTCTTTTTTGTAAAATTGATAATTGTTCATGATAAATTGTGATGTATTTTAATATTTATTTATTTTTTGGTTGTATAACGTTCTGCGATTTCATCGTCATTTATGGTTTTAAAAGTGTTCAGATCCGTTTTAAAATAGGTATCATGAACTGAAAAATAAGCATCTACTCTACTCTCCGTCTGTGCTGACGCTTCTTTCCAGCAGTCAAAAAACCAGAATTCAAACAGTTTATATTTTTCTCTTCATATTCTTCCCAGACATCATCCCAGTCTTCATATTCCTCGTGTTTTTCCTGAAAATCTATTGCTACTTTCCATATTGTCTCAGGCAAAAAAGAATCCCAGCTTTCTGTTTCATTAATATGATTTTCCTTTTGTTTATGGAGTATAGCTGTATCTGTAATAATCTTTCCATTTTTATCCGTAGCCCAGGCCGCAATATCCAGATAATCGTACTCGTACTCAAAATACAGAGCTCCAATATCCGTTTTTGTCTTTCCGTCAAGATAATTTACATTTTCTCCTTTGAGCAGTTGCACAAGATCCGCAACAACCTGTCCCTTAGTTTCTTCTAAATATTTTTTCAACTTAATATTAAGATATCCCAGGTTTTTCATGCTTTAATTTTGTAATTTCAGCTTTGATTTACTATTAAAATACAAAAATAGAGGAAAAAATAAATGTTTCCGCATCTTCTGATGCATTCTATACACTATTTTTTTTGTATGCACACCGGATTATAATTGTGTACAATAGAAATTATCAACCATTCAGCTAATCATTCCGTTTTATAATAATAGCCTACCGGTTACCTATTTCTAATTAATAAAATTTAGATTCATTAATATTTTAAAGATTTATTTACGCCTGTACAAAGGTACATTAAGCAATTTTTAAAAATACAAAAAAATGACATAAAAAATCCCTTAAAAGGGATATAAATATTAATAGTTTTGAAAATATCAACGTTGATCAGCCATTCAATATTTCGCCTTTAAGTGTACAGTATCGGATGAGATAGAGAATAGCAAGACCCATGTCAGGGTTTATATGGCAACACAAATATTAATTTAAAAATTATTTCAATTATGAAAAAATTACAAGGAATGAAGAACGGTTTTTCTTCATTGGAAAACAAGAAACTGAAAAACCTGCAAATCATTCAAGGAGGTGGAGGTACAGCAATCAACTATGTGGCAACGAACAACGGGGATTGCTATGATAAAGAAACATGGAGAGATCACAAGCTTGAATCTACTTTAGAGGTTTGTTAAAATCTTATTTAATCTATCACTTATAGTGGTTGGAGAGGGAGGAATTAAATTATTCCTCCTTTTACAAATAGAAACATCAAGATTTTTTACTTGAATTAATAACAAATGATAAACATAATGAATCGAAATCTGATTTTAATATATATAAGATACTTATTTGTCATTATACTTATATTTCTTTCCTGTAAAAGTAAAACCAATAATTATATTGTTTACTATAACAAGGTAAATGAAATTGACAGTCTTTACCGCATTGCCAATCAACCGAAAGAAGCTCTTAAACAGTACAGGAAATTGTTCAGGAAATACACTCCTAAAAATCAGGATCGCATTGAAGAATATGAAACCTATATTCAACTGGCGGATCAGCAACAAAAAAATTTCGGAGGAAAAAAAAGTCTGTATCACCTCATTTCATTGATTGCTCCTTATGAAGGTTCTTATAAAAATTATTTTGCCCTATTCCAAAAATATGGCATAGATAGTACAGAAGTCAAACAGAGAATTGCAGACTGGAAAAAAGGATTAAACAAACAGCTTGTGGATTCTTTCAGTATTGCCTTTGTTCGGGATCAGGCTGAAGGACGAAAAAATCCCCAGATTATGGAAAAGAATGATAAAAGAAATGCAAAGCTACTAAAATGGGCTTTTGAAAATTATGGCTATCCCTCGATACAAAAAATCGGGCTTATAGGAAATAATGATGTCTTTATGCCTATGCATCCATTATTCAGTCATATGATTGATTCGGAAGAATATTCTTATTTCAAAACGAAAATGTTGGAATATATAAAATCCGGAGACTGTATTCCAAAAGATTATGCAAATATGGTCGACAGGCATGATTTGCAAATTACCAAAAAAGAAATGCCTTATGGTTCCTATCCCAGTTATACAGCTGTTATTGATACGGCGAAAGTAAACCGTAATAGAAAAACGATAGGCTTACCAGCTCTAAAACGTGCTTTAAAAAATAAAAAAGAGCATTCAAAGCCATGATTCTTATTATTTCCAATAACAACGAAAGGACAACTATTAAAATCATACAATGGCTGCTTGAAATGCAAAAGAAATTCATCCGTATCCATGAGGACGAAATTTTTGAAATTAAAATTGAGAACAAGAAAATCTTTCTGGAAAGCAATAGAAATTCTTTTTTTCTGGAAGATATCACCAGTGTATGGTATAGAAGAGGCAGACTGAAGATCAAACATCTGAAGTATGACAATCCAGCCGTTAATGCCCATATGAATGAAGTACAGCACTGGCTGAAAGATTACGTAAGGGTTACGCTGGAATCTAAAAAACATATCAATAAGGAAAGCAATAGTGATATTAATAAGCTATTAGTGTTGGAACAGGCAAGAAAAGCAGGTTTAGAGGTTCCAGAATATTTTCTAGCAGACAATACAGATCAAGTCCCTTTACATACAACTATTATAAAAACAATTGGCGGAAATCCTATATTAGATGATATTGATGTAGATTTAAATGGAATCATGTATACTACCACTATACACCAAAAGGAGAAAACAGATTTCTTTATTACTTTTTTTCAGAATCAAATTGATAAAGAATTTGAAATCAGAACTTTCTACCTCAACGGAAAATGCTATTCAATGGCTATTTTCTCTCAAAATGATGAACAGACTAAAACAGATTTCCGGAAATATAATTTAGAAAAGCCGAATAGAAATGTTCCTTATAAGCTGTCTCATCAGATTGAAAAAAGGATTCATTTCCTGATGAAGGCATTAAATCTTAATTGTGGTTCATTAGATTTTATAAAAGGAAGAGACGGAAAGTTTTATTTTTTGGAAGTTAATACCATTGGACAATTTTTAGGCCTTTCCAATATATGCAACTATTCACTAGATAAAGAAATAGCAGATTATTTATGAAAATTAAAATTGAAGAAAAAAATAAATTACCACTTACTTTCAAGCACATTGAAACCTTCCGCCATCAAAAGTTAAAAAAGCTCAATGATATTATTTACGTTTTAGATTGTGAAAAGTATCAAACCAATTTTCACATAAGAGAAAAACCTACAAAAGCCTTAACTCGATTAATATGAGATATTTCAATTTGTTTTCAAATATATTAGTTACAAAAGGAATACGTAGAATTCTGATATCTGATCTTCAGAGGAATATATCGGAGCTATACCCTCTAGAATTATATGAAATGATAGAAGAACTGAAAAAAAAATCTATAGAAAATCTCATAAGTGATTATGATGATGAATCTAAAGAAACTGTTCAGGAGTATCTGAATATACTGTTGGAAAAGGAATACGGCTTTATTACGGACAAAGATTGGGATAGAAACTTTCCACCTCTTTCATTTGGATATCATGAACCCAGTGTGATTACAGATATTTTTTTAGAAATAGAAAATATTGATGTGATAAAAAAAATAAGTTCATCAATAGAAAACCTGGGAGGAAAACATCTTACCATTTACAGTACAACCTCATTAACTACAGAAGATTTCATAAAAATTGATAAAATTTTTAAAACTTCCGTTTTGTCAGGAATAGAGATTTTTTCCCTATTTCATGAAGATGTAGACAAGCTTTTTATAGATACAGTTCATAAGAATACGAAAAGAATTTACCAAGTCACTTTTTATAGCTGCAAGAGGAAACCTTTCAAAGTAAAAGATGAATTCAGATTCAGCTTATATTTTACTGAGGAAGAGGTTAAAATTTCCTCTTGCGGAAAAGTAGATCTGAAATACTTTAATACTAATATCTCAAAAGTATCAGAAGCGATCCATCACAACTCTTGTCTTCATAAAAAAATAGGAATAGACATTCATGGTAATATCAAAAACTGTCCTTTAATGTCTGAAAGCTTTGGGAACATCAATAATTCCAGCCTTGAAGAAGCTGTGTTAAAGACGGGTTTCAAAAAATACTGGAACATCACAAAAGACCATATTGAAGTATGCCGGGACTGTGAATTCCGCTATATATGTACTGACTGCAGAGCCTATACAGAACGTACCCATAAAAACAATGATGGTCTGGACGTTTCCAAACCTCTTAAATGCGGTTACGACCCTTATACAGGGAACTGGGAAGCCTGGAGTAAAAATCCTTTAAAACAAACAGCTATACACTATTATGAACAGAATAACTCAAAAGCATAACATCCGGATCAGATCTATCTGAAAAACTTCCATTTTGGAATAATGGCCAGCATTCCAAAACCTGTAAACAGGAAAAGATTGGTGACATCCGTATACAGGAATGTAGAAAGATAATAGTTGTGCATAAAGAAGTGCAGAACCAGCAGTGCAGGAAATGTAAAGATCCCTATTTTTCTATAAAAAAACATCAGTACAAGCCCGATCATCATCAGAAAGTCTATAGAAAAGATCACGTAAAAATACCATCTCGGAATCTGAAGATATTCATGCTGAAGGTATTCATCCACATCAATTCCCAATCCCATAATTGTAAACAGCATTAGTGCTGCAAAAGCTAAAATAAAGCCCCATCCCTTCTTCGGATCTTCGTCAAAGTAACTGTATTCTTCCATAGATACAAAAATAAAGAACTTATGAATAATTTCATAAGTTCTTCGGTATATTATTCGTTTAAAATTTGAATTATATAGAAATAGCGTTGATCAATCTGTTTTTGTCGCTCAAGTACTCTTCCATAGAGATCATACTTTCGGTTCTCATTACATCCTGAATGTCATCTATCTGATAGATAATTCTTTTCGCATCTTCCGTATTCTTAGCTCTTACTTTACAGAAAATATTATATTTTCCTGAGATAACACTAGCTTCAATTACGTTAGGAAGTACTGATAATTCTTTCAATACCTCTTGCGTACGGTTTGATTTTGTCAAAAGTATACCGATAAAAGCTGTAAAATGATAGTCCAGCTTACCATAATCGATATTAAGAGATGATCCCAAAATAATACCCGCATCTTCCATTTTTTTCACTCTTACGTGAATTGTTCCAGCAGAAACATCCATCTGCTTTGCAATTTCGGTAAAAGGCATTCTTGTGTTTTCTACTAAGAAATCAAGAATTTTCTTGTCTATTTCGTCCAGTTGATAGTTCATATTAGTTAAATTACAATTTTCTTAAAAAATCTATGTATTTGTTGCAAATTTATAAAAAATAATTTAACTAAAAAAATTATATTAAATATTAACAATAATTAACACGGATGATAAAAATCATTAAAATATTCAGATTATTTAGCACTTGATTTTGTAGAATCTGTTTTTATTTGTGTTGTAGGCTCCGGCTGTTTTTTGTCTTTTTTCCTCTTTTTAAACAGAGAATTGAAGCTTTTGCTCCACACTACACCCCCACCATAAGCCTGATTAGCAGAGCCATTCGTGCTTACCATTCCTATATTTGTAGGCTTGGAATAGCCCCTTAAGATGAGACTTCCATCATTTTTTTTAGAAATATCATATTCAATAGAACCTTCACCGGACAGATAATTGGTTTGCGTTCCTTCTGTTTTCGTCAGTGGAATTCCAAGCCCTGTTTTAATATTTATCCTAGGCGAAACCGCTACACTCACTCCGGCATTTGCACGGTCACCAGTATTGGAGTTTTGATCACCTTTTACATAATTCAAATCGATCTGGAATTCATTACTCATTGTATTAAGGACTGATCCCAGCTGTTTCAGAAGCATATTATATCCTGAAGATTCTGCCACTCCTGCCACATCAAAGTCTACCCCACCACTGTTGGACACGTTGAAAGTACTTAATAATAAGACAGAACCAAACTGGAGAACCTTCTCACCTTCCTGGCTCATTTTAGCTGCCAGTGTCTCTTTTACCTGGCTGGATACATCAAGGGCAGTAACGTTCAGGTCTATTTTTGGATTAATTAATGACTGGGTAATATTTGCCTGCAACAATACACTGATGGGCTGAAGTTTTCCCATACTCAGATATTCACCTGCATTAGAAACCATTCTTACATAGTTGGCCGTAATATCCAAAGCCGGTTTCATGGCATCCCCGTCCCATCTGATACTACTGTTTTTTTCGATCTGGAAGGTTTTGTTCAGAATCGCCTTAGAAACGAATGTTCCGTTATCTACTTTATAAGTACCATTCATGGCAATAGCTCCCTGTCTGCCCATCTGGAACCTCAGCTTCTCAGCAGTTCCTTTTACTGTAATATTTCCCACATCATCACCGACAAGAACGTTCACAGTGGTTCCTTTATCCACATCAAGACTGAAATCGATATACATATTGGCTCCTGTCTTTTTCTTTTCTTCCAGAGTAATAAGCCCATCCTTTCCTTCTTTCAAGAACCTCAGCATTTTAAATTCTTCAACATTGGATGTTGAGCTTGAATTAAAGGTAAAATTACTTCCGTTCAGCGCTTTCATATTAGGAGTGGTAATACTCAACCTTGAAACAGGTCCGTCTACGTATAAATCTCCCTGTCCGTAAACCCTTCCCCAGAACAGGTCATAATCTTTCTGTGTTGTATTCAGCATGAGGAGATTATCTGCCCTCATGATGAGATTGACTCCCAATGAAGAAATGGTTTCAAACTGGATAGCACCGGAAATTGTTCCTTTTGAGTTTGATCTTCCGTCATGCACTTCAATATTATTGAGAATCGCAAGCCCACGGGAAAGTGGAACCACAGTATCATCAAATGAATAATCTACTCCGGTAAACAAAAGTTTCAGACCAAAACCTTTCAACGCAATATCGCCACTATAATCAAGATCACTTAATTTCCCGTTGATCTTCAGATCACCAGTCGCTTTTCCTCTGATATTTCCAAAAACAGTCTGTACAAATTGCTGAGTAAATGCAAGATCAAAATCACGCATTTCCGCAGTAAGATCAAGAGTAGGTGAAGCGGTGTTATTATTAACAGTACCCGTTAAATGCAGGTTATTATTACCCAGCACTCCTGCTGAAGTCACTTTTACATCTACATCATATACATTCAGAGAGAAACCGTTGGTTGCAGAAATAGTAAGGTCACCCATTTTATTTCCGTTCATCATAATATTATCAACGGTAAGATCTACAATCGGCTGCAGTGTACTCTTATCCATTTTAATCTTCACGCTTCCGTTAGCCAGACCTTTAATTCCCATCGGGTTTCCACCGGACTGCATTTCTAGAAGCTTTTCAATAGCAAACTCTTCAATATCTGCATCTACATAAAAATCTTTTGCAGATTTGAACTCGGCTTCTTTAATAAACAAAGCACTTTTCTCTGAATATATCCGAAGGTTTCTTATATCAAAATCCCCGTTCTTTTTCCTGTAGGTAATGGAATGATCCAGCTCGGGACTTGTATCGATAGCCCAGGTAACATCATTAAATTTAACTTCAGTAGGTTCAAATCTGAAAACAAAATCTCCCGCAGCATTGGTAGACTGATCTACATTAATGGCATAGGCCTTAAGATTATCATTCAGGTCATCTTCCGGGCTTCCATGCTTAAATGTTGTAGCCAAATGAAGGGCCGTATTATTTTCATTCTTCCCTTTCAGTTCAAAATCTTTGATAATATTCTTATTATATTCCAGTTTACTGATTCTTGCATACAGCTGTTCATTAAGATTCGCTGTATTGATCCTCACCATAACACTGTCGATCATGGCACTGTCCCTGGATATATTATTCCGGTTGTTGATTTTATATTCAGGATTAGCAGCTGCTAGGGCCTTATCGGCATCCGTGATCTCCTGCTCCTTTGTCATCATATATTTCAGAGAAGCCGCGTCCAAATTGACGATCAGATTGTTTGAGTCCCCATCATACTCTCCTTCTACCACAGCTCCTTTTGGAAGTTTCAGATCAGGCAGAAAATAATTTACAATACCTTGCTGAACATCAAAATTCATTTTAAAATTCTGACCTCTGTATAGTTTTCTTGGTGGAGGTCCCACCAGTATTCGCCCTATACCATTTTCTACCATTCCGACCAGATCTGCAAGGTTATATCTTCCCGATATTTTCCCGCTTGCAGCACCTGGTGCATCAACGTCTATCACTCGTCCTCCAGCTTCTATAAATGTTTTCAGCTTCGCATTAGGAATTAAATATTTTTGGGTGGCTGTCGCAAAATTAATATTATTGGCATCGACATCCAGCGTCAGATCATTGATAGAAGACATGGACATTTTACCTTCCACCTGGCCGCTTACAATCTGGCTTCCCGGTTTATTGGTAAAATAATTCATATTCAGGTGGTTCACATCAGCATTCACATTCATTGTGATCCTTGATGTACTGAAATCAATAAGTCCTTTAATTGTGGCTTTCGCCTGTTCATCATTTACGGTGATGAGACCGTTATATTTTTTATGATCCAATAATCCGTCAAGATAAACATTATTGATCTGCTTATCCATTACCTCGATGCTGGTGATCTGGGATTTTGTGGTCAGACGCATCGTATTGACGTCAAAACTCTGTCCGTTAAGATCAAATTTACCGGAGATTAAGCCGACTGCTTTATTTTTAGTGATAACAGAGGTATTGAGATCTTTCACTTCCAGGTATCCTGAGTATTTGGGCAATGCTGTGCTGTATCCAGTTAGCGAAAGATTAGAGATCTTAGCCTGTCCTATTCCTGTCATCAGATTCCCATTGGCAACGTAAACCTGTTCGGGATTTACTCTCGCAGTTCCATTGTACTTCAGTTTACCAAAATCATCAGCAAAATTCTTCATTTTTTTTGAAATAAATGAAGGCATCATAGCTTTGAGATCTTTGTAAGTAAAATCCACCGAAAGGTCTTTGGTTTCTATAGAAAAATTTCCTTTGAGGAGCCTGTCGACTTTCATTGTTTTAGTCGCAATATTCACATCAGGGTTACTAATCAGGAAGTTTTCCAGATGGAACTTGTTCAAAGGACCCGTCATTTTCCCAGCCAGATTGAATGGTTTAAAATTATCCCAATTGGTTACAAAATAGCTGATATCATATCCACTTAGTTGGCTTCCCTGCTGGATCTCCATATCCCAACGTACACGGTCTGCAAAATCAGACCATGAACCGTCATGAAGATTAAATCTGATATTGCCCTGAAGCAAAGAATGATCTGTATTCAGAGTAAGGTCTTTTAATGATAAAAATTGGTGTGTTAAGGAAAGTTCTGTAGAAAATGTATCTACAAAATGGGATTTTCCCCATCTGGAAGTGACGAAGGACATATTATTGATCAATGCCGAAACATTGGCTCCATTTACTTTTACATTCGGAGCTTTTAAATTAAACTTCGTTGCCGTAAGCCATTTTCCAGGTTCTCCCGGAGAATTTTGGCTGATGATCGAAACTTTTGAATCTATGATCTGTACCCGGGAATCCAGCTGAAAAGGCGGTTTGTTAGGATCTCTTTTTTTACCACTGTCAAAGAGCTGTGTAAACCTGATAAAATTGGAGATACTGTCACCTTTGTACGTGATCACCTTTATATCTGCATTCACTAATGTAAGGGAATTAAAACTGAGGGAATTGCTATTCCCGGAAATGGCATTATAGGCAAGCGACATCCAATCTGAATTGGCCCGGAATTCTCTGGCTTTGATAAAATCCAGACCTTTATAATCTTTGATTTTTAATCCTTTAATCGTTACATCGCCGAAATAATCTACTTCTACACTTTCTGTAGTCATTCCAGCTTTAAAATCTTTGTTGACGATCTGAAGTGCCTGATCTGCTGCCCATTGTTTGGTTGCCGGAAGATTAATGGCTGTAAGAACTCCTCCAACCAGAATAACTCCCAACCAAAAAAGGATGAGAAGAAGTTTGGCCCACCATGAATAACTGGTCACATCTTTTACAGCTTGTTTACCAAATTCCCCAGCAGTTTCCACAGGGTGATTGATAGCATCTGATGCCAGCTCAGAGGCTTCCTTAACTGTTTCCTTTACAGCACCTTCTACATTCTCAACAGTCTTCTGTACCTGATCACTTAGGTTCTCAGCTACTGATTTTTTATTCTCATTCTCGTTATTATTCTCTAACTTTGCCATTATTATGAGCGACTCTATAATTTTAGGTATTGAATCGTCCTGCGACGACACCTCAGCAGCTATCATCAAGGGAAACTGTATTCTGTCGAACATTGCTGCGACTCAGGCCATCCATAAAGAATATGGAGGTGTGGTCCCTGAACTGGCATCGCGAGCGCATCAGCAAAATATAATCCCCGTTGTTGAAAAATCTATTACCAAAGCAAATATACAACAAAATGCTATTTCAGCTATAGGATTTACACGAGGTCCGGGACTTTTAGGATCTCTTCTTGTAGGAACATCATTTGCTAAGTCTTTGGCTATGAGCTTAAATGTTCCGTTGATTGAAGTAAACCATCTCCAGGCCCACATTTTAGCCCATTTTATTGACGATGCAAATCCTATGCCGCCTCAATTCCCTTTCCTGTGTCTTACGGTAAGTGGCGGGCATACCATGATCGTATTGGTAAAGGATTATTTTGATATGGAAATTATTGGAAAAACAATTGATGATGCTGCAGGAGAAGCTTTTGACAAAATCGGAAAGATTTTTGACCTGGACTACCCTGCCGGACCTATTATAGACCGGTTGGCAAAAGAAGGAAATCCTGATGCTTTCACATTCAATAAACCTAAAATGGAGAGCTACGATTATTCTTTCAGTGGCATTAAAACTTCTGTTCTGTATTTTATTCAGAAAGAGGTGAGAAAAAACCCGGATTTTATTAAAGAAAACCTGAATGATCTGTGTGCTTCTGTTCAGAGAACGATCATTGAAATTTTAATGAATAAGTTTGAAAAAGCAGCGAAAGAATTAAATATCAAAGAAGCAGCCATTGCTGGTGGTGTTTCTGCCAATTCTGCTTTAAGAAAGGCCATGGAAGATAACAAGGAAAAACTGGGCTGGAATATTTACATTCCGAAATTTGAATATACAACCGATAATGCGGCTATGATCGCAATGGTTGCCCAACTGAAATACGAACGAGGTGAATTTACGGATCTGAGAACTTCCGCAACTGCAAAATATGATTTATGAAAATACTTTTAGAAGAAAAAGTACTGGGAACGCATTCTAAGAAGAACTCAAAATATTATTGGGTTTTAGAAACCGTAATAGGAAAAAATGAAGTGACAGAAAAATCTGAAGACGAAGATTATTTAATGATCAGTTCAGAAATTGGATATGTTCAAAATATAAAGGAAGAGATCGTAGAAAAAATCAATTCAGAGAATGTATTCAGTTTTACTTACGAACCCAAAGAAGGAGATTATTTATCTATTAAAAATAATTTAAGAAAAAACGAATATTTGAATTTAATTTTTATGAATAATAAGTGGATTGAAGAAATTTACGCATGTTCATATAGAGACTGTGAGGGTGATATTTATACTACGATAAAAACCGGTGTGGCATTTTTAAGTGATAATGAAATTACCTTTTAATCATCACTTATCAATAAAATTCAGGCAGATTCTAAATATCAATATATGAAACTTTTTTTTGGTGAAATCAATAACGGAAAAGCAATAATCAATGACGAGGAACAACAGCATATGGTGAAGGTTCTGCGGATGAAAGATGGCGAAGAGATTCATGTAACAGATGGCAAAGGAAATGTTGCTTCCGGAAAATTAATTATCGAAGGAAAACGGGCTAGTCTGGACATTTCTGAAATTAAAACAAATATGCCTGACTTTAATCCTAAGCTTCATATTGCTATTGCTCCTACAAAAAATATTGACAGGATTGAGTTTTTTGTAGAAAAGGCTGTGGAGATGGGTATTTCAGAGATCAGTATTTTGCAGACTGAAAAAACAGAACGTAAAAATATTAATATTGATAAGATCAGAAAACAGGCTGTTGCTGCATCAAAGCAGAGCTTAAGGTTTCATTTCCCGATCATCAATGATGCAGTGAAACTTACTGATTTTCTAAAAAATATTGATCCGGAACATACTTTTGTGGCGCACTGTCATGAAAATCTGGACCGAATTGCACTAAAAGATATTCCTTCATTGGAGCAGATTACTTTTCTTATTGGTCCGGAAGGAGATTTCTCTGAAAAGGAAATCCAGTTTCTATCCGACCATAAAATTAAAGCAGTTTCACTTGGTAATCAGAGATTGAGAACAGAAACAGCGGGTGTATTTGTGGCAGCGTGGAATTATTTCAATATGATGAAAAGTTAGAAAATAGAAATATCGGCTTACAGTTCCAGATTATGATCTTTAAGATATTTTTGGAGAATCTGCTTTCCGCTCTTTATGGAGTTTACAGCCCAACGCATCTTCATTCTCATCAGCTTTTCTTCGCTTAATTTATAATCAATTCCTGATTTAATAAGCTTTTGTTTTAGTTCGTACATACAGATTCCTGCTGCTACGGAAACATTATAGCTTCTCGTCAGACCATACATTGGGATGGCCAAAGTTTCATCCGCAAAATCTATTACTTCTTGTGATACTCCTTCCATTTCAGTTCCGAATACAAGAGCAATAGGTTCCGTGATCTGATAATCAGGAAGCATCACTGCATTTTTTTCCAGTGATACAGCCAGAATTTTATAGCCTCTATCTTTAATATTTTGTAGGGATGCTATATTTTTAGGCATTTTTTCCACTTCTACCCATGTTTCAGCACCTTTTGTTACGGTAAGGTTAGGATCGAAAACATTTTCCTCTTCCATAGCTATGACTTTATGAAAAGCAGAGGCTTCCACGGATCTTATAATGGCAGCAGCATTTCTAAACTGGTAAACATCATCCATCACAGGAAGAATAAAATCAGAACTTTCCTGAGAGAAATGTTCGATTTTTGAGAGCCTTTCCTCTGTTAAAAACTGCTTTAAATATTCAAAAGTTTGCGCTAAATCTTCCATTCATTTTCAAATCTTTGCAAATTAACGTAATTTTGGGCTATGAACCTGAACGAGGCTCAATTTCTTAGAAAAAAGTAATTCATGAAACGAAAAGTCCTGCTCATCTATACCGGAGGAACCATCGGTATGGAAAAAGATTACGAAACCGGAAGCCTGCGTGCATTTGATTTTGGAAATATCTTTGAAAAAATGCCCGAGATGAAATTAATGGAATGCGAAGTATTCGTTCATCCATTTGCAAAACCGCTAGACTCTTCGGATATGGGACCCGAGGAATGGAAGGTGATCGCCAATTATATTCTCAAAAATTATGAACTGTATGACGGTTTTCTGATTCTTCACGGAACTGATACAATGTCTTATACGGCTTCTGCTTTAAGTTTCATGCTAAAAGGATTGAGAAAACCTGTAATCATGACAGGCTCACAGCTTCCCATCGGTGATCTGAGAACGGATGCCAAAGAAAATCTTCTGACCAGTCTTTATTATGCCAGTCTTTATGAAAATGACGAGGCTGTTATCCAGGAAGTGGCCGTTTATTTTGAATATAAATTATTAAGAGGAAACAGAACCCTGAAATATTCTGCAGAATATTTTGATGCCTATTCAAGTCCGAATTATCCTATTTTAGGACAGTCCGGTGTACATTTAAATATTGTTAAGGACAACCTTTACCGTTGTGATCCAGAAGTGGAATTTCATGTAGACGAACATATTTCTGAAGATATTTTATTCTGGCGTATTTTTCCAGGTATGCATCTGAGTCATTTCAAAGAAATCCCTAAAATGAAGGTTTTAATTCTTCAGGTTTTCGGTTCGGGCACTATTTTCAGCAGTGAAAAGACACAGGAAACGCTTGAGGAAATCAGAAACAACGGGACTGAAATCGTGGTGGTAAGTCAATGTATATCAGGGGGTATATCATTTGGAAAATACGAGAACAGTAACATCTTTTCTAGAATCGGAGCAATTAGCGGAAGAGATATGACCGCTGAAACAGCAATCACTAAAGCGATGCACCTGATAGACAACCCCAATTACACAGGAACTTTTGCAGACAACTTCACGAGAAGTCTTTGTGGAGAAATTACTGAGTAATTTTAAATAATAATTTGCAGATTCCAGAAAATACTCTATTTTTGCAATCTCAAATAGAGAGGTGTCCGAGTGGTTGAAGGAGCTACCCTGGAAAGGTAGTATACGGGTAACTGTATCGAGGGTTCGAATCCCTTCCTCTCTGCAAAATAAAGCGCTGAATTCAGCGCTTTATTTTTTCAATAAGGCGGAATGCTTTATTCTTCTATTTTATTTTCTTAGTTTATTAATATAAATCAGGTACAGAATGATTTATTTCTACCTATTCCCTAACTGAAAGACAGATCAATTAATAATTTTTTACTGATACAATCGTTTACGGATTTGAAGGCACGGAAATAAAGTCATTACATAAACAGCTGTTATACAATTAAGATAACCCTCTCGACTTGAGAGGGTTATTTCATATAAAACAGTGATGTATTACTGAACGTAAGCTACATAAGATTCGTTAATAGCTCCATTACTTGATTGAGAAAAGAATGAGTATTTGATCCAGAAGTATCCATTATCTCCCCAACCATTCCCCCAAGAGTTTTGCACTTTGAAAGCTTGCTTAGCATCATCATAACCTATAACAGTTATGGCATGTCCACCATAATTTTGACCATAATGTGACGTCCATATTGCACTGCCAGAAGAGTCTAAATCGTAAAAACTATCATCTACTGTTACCGCTATCACTATTGGTAAATTCATGCTTAAAAGCGTTTTTACATTGCTGATGTTTGTTTTATTTACCGTTGCCCAGGAAGTAAGCTTATGTGTACTTGCCGCATTTTTCTGTGAAGCATTAGGTTGAGTAGAGCAACCGCCATCGGTGTATGGCATTTCGGACCAGCTGGAAACCCCTTGGTTTTTAATAAGATTTAACCCCGCACTCACATACGCTCCCTGACAGTTCCCCAACTGTATTTGATTGAAGACATATTCAGGACTCCTTTTCGCAGTTACTCCTTTAAAATTATACTCAAGGGCACTAGTTGCCGCATAGGCAGTTGCCCACGCCACACAAGAGCCCTCACCACCCTGATCACCAATAGCGGGTGTGTTTGGAATTACATAGCTGGATGGCAATGCTTTTGCAACCTCTGATTCACTCTTCCCTTTCAATTTCAGAGTAAGTTCACTGATGTCGACCTTTGCGTAATTATTGTAGGTAGCCTGATCAACAAGCCTGGCTCCTAGTGCATAACGCTTTTGTGGTTCTGAAGATGCATTGCTTAATTCTTCATCTCTTTTTTCACAAGAAGTAATGGCAAGCATTCCAAATGCCAGCATTACGAATTTAAAATTTTTCATTTATTAATTTATTTGGTTCTGTGAATATATAATTAATTCGCATATATAATTAATTTATTATCATTAAAAAGCATATTTTAATTAATTAAATTTAACAATAAATATAATTTAACTAATTAATGATATTTTATTAATTTTTTTTCTCATTTTAATCAATTTTTAAGATTAATTTTAATATTTACTATACATACCATAATATCTCGTCATTTATATTAATATTTTGTATATTATAAAATGATTTAATTAAAAATATCTTTACAATTACATTGTATTGTTAAATATATTTTTGATATTTTTCACCAAGTAATGACATGGGTCAACTATTTCCATCTCGGAAAGTGAAAAAAATAACCTTCAACTTGCTATTTTTGAAATATTTTCAATGTTCCTATTAAATTAATCGTGTTTTGATGTTTAGGCATCCCATGTTTAGATTGACTATTAAATAGAAGAATATTGTCTAAAACGATTTATATCTACCACCTTAAAAACAGATGGATAGAAGCCAACACCTACATATAATAGGTTCCCATGCATTCTGGTGGATGAAGTCTTTCAAAGTCAGGCGGGACGCTCCAAATAGTACAACTGTGGTGAATCTTCCCGCTAAAGACTACGAAATAATACCAAATAACAGGATCTATCCATCCAAAACAACAAAATCCTGACAGAACTGTCAGGATTTATCTGGAGCCCATTAAGGATTCCTGTCAATATATTTAGATATGAATGTTTGGTAGAATTTAATTACAGATCGTCAGAAACTGATGGCTCATCTGGACTTTAAACTTAGCCTCTGATTTTAATTTAATGTACACGGTATGTTCAAAAGCCTGTACAGCTCTAAGTTTTCTGTCAATATATTCTGCAATCTGCGCTACAGAAAAAATAAAATCCCGGTAAACCGCAATATTTACAGTCTGTCCGTAATGCGGAAGATAAGCTTTCAGGAAAGGAACCGCTGACTGATGTTGATTGTAGTTAACACAATACCCTGCCCCTTCTCTTGATGTAATGATCTCACGCTCATTGATGTAATCAAGAAGAGTCTTATTAGTGTCAAGTGAGCTGCTGTTTATTAATAAATACCTGTTGACCTTATCCAGGATATGTTGTGCATATTCCATCATAGTAATGGTTTTCCATTCAAAAATATGATTCATGCCTTTGGCTGTTTTAGCATGCTTTCCGTTTTCACAGCTTGTACAGAAAGGGATTCCTATCTTTTCATGATAAGGAAAAAAGCATTCTTTGATCTCCATTGATGCATCAGCAAGAAGTCTGTCATCTGTAAAGCTGTAGTATAGATAAGGACTGTAAAGATCTGCAAGAGCCTTAAGATAATCGATCTCGCTGGCATTATTATATTCTTCAAACCATTTTTCAAGGGTATCGTAATAATGGCTTTCAAATTCTTTAAATGTTAAGTAAAACGGCAATTCCATAGCTCTGTAATTTTGATAAGACAAAGCTATTGCTGTAATGCGACAAAACTTGACGTGTTATTTTTTTTGTACAATGTAAAACGTAAAATGTATTAATGAGAAAGTTGAGGCCGGATATCAGATGCTAGACATCAGATTTCAGACTTTAAACTATATTAAACTGGTATTCTATATATGTTACCTCTAAAACTTCTAACTATTTCATCACTCAAACTCTCCAACCCTAAAACTCTCTAACGCTCATACAGTATCATTATTTATCATAATTCGTCATCACATATTCAAAGTAATGAATCATTTTAAGATAGTTCTCAATACTGATATACTCGTTGGTGCTGTGAATACTTTGCTGTTCTGAGCTGTTGATTCTGATGGGCATGAATCTGTAGATATTTTTACTTACAATCTGGTATTTGTAGGCATCAGTACCCGCCATGGTGAGATATGGGGTAACAATTGCACCCGGATTAATTTCTTTGATTCCGGCTTCTATTAATTGATAAGCTTTTGTATTAGCAGGAGAAACTGCAGACGCCTCCCTTGTATTGTCGATCTCTTCAACTTCAACATCGAAACCCTCTGTTACTTTTGCGATATGCTCACGAACTTCTTTCGCTGTATCACCAGGAAGAAGTCTGAAATTAACAACAAATTCCACTTCCGGAGAAAGGACGTTGGTTCCGTCACTTCCTTTCATCATAGTCAGAGCAGTTGTCGTACGAACCAGTGCATTGGTTGTATTATTTTTGGTAAGCTGAGATAAAAGAAGAGGCTTCAACAGCCATTGGTTTGAAATAGCGAGCCTGCTCGAGAATGGCATAGCTCCTCCAATATTATCAAAAAAATTCTTAATCAGCGGGGTTATGGTGGGTTTCATCTGATGATCTTCGAGACGCTGCATAATAACGGCAGCTTTTCCTATAGCACTTTCCATAGGTGGCATTGAAGAATGTCCACCAAGACCTTTCACCTTAATTTTTGCCGACAAGAAGCCTTTTTCTGCACAGCCTACTACGGCTACATCAGAATCTATTCCTGCGACGTTTCCCTTCTGCATGATGAGTCCGCCTTCATCGTATACTGCATCGAACTTTAATCCTTTTTTCTTAAAATAATCTGCAATCTGCATCGCTCCTTTTTGCCCTCCTACTTCTTCATCGAAACCGAAAGCCAGGTAGATATCACGTTTCGGAACGGTTTTATTTTTAATTATGGTATTCATGGATTCCATCAGGGAGAACAGCATTCCTTTCATGTCGATGGCTCCTCTTCCGTATATCCTTCCGTTCGCAACGTTTCCTGAAAAAGGTTCAAAATCCCAGTCTTCTGCTACTTTGGAAACGGGAGGCAACGGCTTATCATCGGGTCTGAAAATATTCTGCTCCTTACTTTTAACGTCGGCGTCTCCGGGTGGCACCACATCTATATGGGAAAGAAAAAGAATAGGTTCCAGTGAAGATTCACTTCCTTTAAGTCTGAACACCAATGCATGGGTATTGACCTCATTATTTTCGGTATTTTGATATACTAAAGGATAAGAGGTCTTTAGGCATTCTTTAAAATTATCAAACGGAGCATAATTAAATTCTCCTAAGCTGCCTGTAGAAACTGTAGGGATTTTAATACCTCCTGACAGACGCATTAATGCAGAATCATTTTTAACAGGCTTCCATCCTTCAGAAGTTCCTGCTGTATTCTTTTTAAAGGGATAGGTATATGTTTTAACTAAAAGTACAGCAACTACAATAATAAGAATGCCGAGAATGGCTAAAAGGAGTTTTTTCATGGTGGTAAGATTTTGTGTGGTGTGATGGTCTAACAAATATACCAAAGAAAGCTGCTATAATCGCAGTAAAACCCAAGTATTTCCCGGGAGCTGGATATAAATTACTATGCTATTTCCAAAGTCCGGAATTGATATCAAAAAATACTTATTGTTTTCCAGCCTGAATTTGTTGGTAGCTTGTTTTGAAGAATTATTAACTGAAATAAAACGGATTACGCATTTTTCTGTTTTCTGTAGAATTCCATAATGTAATAACCTTTGTATTCATAGATGTATAAAGGGCCATTTTGCATTCTTTTTCCGTCGTTTAATAAAGAAATTATTCTTTATATCGGTAAGACTTTTAACAGCATAATAGAATCCCAACATATTGTTGTAGATACTGGATTTAGTATAGGTGAAAAGAAACTGTGAGGAAGGTTTAAATTTAAGATTATTAAGAATGCCATTGATGTCCTTATTAGTAAAAAAGATAAATTTCTTGTCTACTTTGTCAAATATATAATCTCCTTAGAAATTGACATCCAACGTTTCATTCTGAAGAAATAATTTTCTTGTTATATTTTCGGAGTCGGACACTGCTTCTGTATGAATGGGGTTTTATGTAGGTAGTGTAGGAAAATGTGATGAAAAGAAGGATGATGGTGGAGATGCGGGAGACTGTTTTTTTATGGATATTCTTTGATGTAAATTTAGTTTTTTTATTTTTACGGGTATTCAGGTTATGAAGCATTCCCCGGTTCACTATCCGTCTGAAGGTATTATATCAAGCGTCACCAGAGTCTTAAGTAAGTATCTTTTTTAAGTGTCAACATCAGTGAAGCCTACCTAAATGATGAGTAAATTGGAAAAATTGCTTGCTAAATAAAACCTCGCAAATTGCGAGGTTTTATTTATTATCTGTCACACGATAAAATCGTGCGGCAGCGAAGGCTTCTCCCACCTCAGGTTTTACCATCCACAACTCTAACATAAATCAATGCTGCATATTCACGTTTCTGTAAGATAGATTTGCCGTTATATTATTGTCCAAAATTTACAGCAGCATTTTCTCTGGTATTAAATAAAACATGAGACTCTAATCCTTCTAGTTCCCTCGCATCAATAACTCTGTTACCACTAAATGTATATGGCGACCAAGTATTATATTTTTCTGTAAGCGGATCTATATTAAAAAATCTTCCCACATCAGGCATATATTGCCGCCACTTAAAGCATAAAATCCAGTCTCTTGCAACTCTTGTTGAAATTGGCTGCTTCTCCATTTGTAACTAAATCATCAAAATCTTGATCATTAGTAGAACCAAAGCCAGGAACGTAATCTCCTTTTCCTGGATCCCAGTTATATGTGTCAAAATAGCTAACGTCTATATTCCCAGAAACAGTATATCCATTAAGCCCCGAAGTATTCCCTCTTGTTACTTTTAAAGAAACATTGGTAGAAATTATATATCCACCACTTCCGTATAATAAATCAGGTTCACTTACTGACGCATAGTATGAATCCTTCCACGTACCATTTAATGTGATCGTTTCACCTAATTTCATGTTTTCAATTTGTTGATTAAATTTCTTGTTAAATATTTTAGCAATATTTAAAGCGGTACCATGCCTAACACTTGAATTACTTTTTAGAAATTTGGGTGAAATTTTCTTATTATTAGACCATGTATCTTTTCCATTTAAAAAATACTCTAAATTATCTGCTGCAAAATTTAATCCTTTAGATCTTCCAGAAGAAATCATGCCTCTAGCTTGTTGTTTAGTTTGTTTGCATTTAGGGCAATCATTACTATTTGCATTTAAACCATATGAATTCATCGCTTTTTCAAAAGAAACTTCCTGATCCCCATCCATATATTTTCCAGTATTCCAATTATATTCAGGATTCATTCCCGATGGATCGATAAATTTAATAGGATTATTTAATGTGTAGTTATAGGGAGACCATTTTGTATAAACCTCCGCCAACGGATCCACAACACCCCATCTGCCGATATCCGGCATGTACATCCTTGCTCCATAATCATACATCCCAGTCTCCTGAAGCTCCTTACCGTTGTACTTGTAATTTTTGTATGTAGCAGAATAATTTTACCATATTTTTATTATACCTTTCTGATTTGTAACCCCTTCAATCTTTATTCTAATGGTATCTTGTAAATATGGTTGCTTTAAATACCCCCAATTTACATCTGAACTATCTAATTTCACTCTATTCTCTGGAAAAATATTTAATACAATAGAATCTTTTTTATTTCTTTCATAACTCAAATTGTATGGATATTTAGTATAAGTATCAATTCTTGTTTCGTCCATAGAATGATAGCCATATCTAAATCCTTTTTCAATATATGGTCTAAAATGAAATCCTTTTAAATTACTTGAATCAACAATTTGATAATTCAGGTGTTTCACAAAAATTTTTCTATTTTTTGACTCTAAAATGCTCGTAGTTCCAACTCTATATTTCCATTTTTTGTAGCCATACCATCCAACAGAAGAAGAGAATAAGCCGAATAAATAATATAATAGGATACCAATCAGGCATAGCCCCGTAAAAACAATTGCTATTTTTTTCATTTTTTTATTTCTTTTCCATTTGCATCGATAGGCACTAAAGGTCCAACAGTTATTATTGGTTGTTTACGAGGTTCTATTTTATTTTCAGAAGAGATAAAAAAACGATTATAATAATTCATTCCACGTTCAAAGTTATCTATAATTGCATTGGGAGCGGGGTTTACTTGTTTTGGTACATACCATGCATTATCTGTTCTGATCTCTATAATTTTATTGAATGCATTTAACATTACATTTGCACATGACTGACCAATAACACAATATTTTTCTGCTTTGGCAGCTTCTGCCGTTTTACTTTTTATTTTTTCATCTTCTTCCTTAGTGGTTTTAATGGTAACATATTTATCATAATGATGTTGCTCTTTTGGATTGATAACACGTGCTTTTAACACTGCCTGTTTTGGGCTTAATCCTTTTCCTAAAAAAGTACCAACATCCGCATTTTTTGCGTCACCATATGGACTACTCCCTTCTCCTGTTCCATTCATTGAATAATAGAACCAACCATCTCGTGAGTTTCCAACAATTACAGCCCCATGCCCTGCTACAGGAACAGCCTTAGAATCCGCAAGAAATATTACATCTCTTCCATCGGGATCAAAACCATTAATAGGGTCATTGACAACATAATTATATGGACTATGACGACTAAATTTCTCCGCAAGTTCATCAACCACACCCCACCGTCCGATATCCGGCATGTAAAAACGCGCACCATAATCATATATTCCGGTCTCCTGAAGTTCCTTGCTGTTGTACTTACACTAATAACCTCGCAAGTTTGCGAGGTTTATTTTACTGTATTATTTTACCTTCTTTATCAAAGAAAAAGGTTTTTACTTTAAGTTTTTTCTTTTTAACAAAATCATAAATATAGTAAGGTTTATTCATTTCAGAACTACTAAAAGAATCATGCAGAGACAATAAATATTCTTCTTTGCCATTAATATAGTTTTCTAAAATATATATCAGTTCCCTAAATTTTATGTCAGAATTATCTTTTGACTGCACTATCATTTCTGAATTTTCAGTAGTACTAAACATTTTTTTTTCTCCACTTTGTGCGTTATATATTACTGCATCATAATGAAGTTTTCCGTCTTTTGTTAATATATTTTTATCCCAAGAAATAGCTAGAATAAATGGCTCTTTCTCTTTTAATAGAAGTGGCTTTATCAAAAGAAGTTGTTCGGAATAAGATTTATTTTTTTGCAAGTCCACATTTAAATTTTGATATTGTTTATAAAATGGATTACAACTAAATAGCAACAATAGAATAAATATAAAAAATATTTTTCTCATGGTATATTATTTTTTACTGTTCATAATTTTATTATAAATAACCTGAACACTATTAGGCATTGTAAATATTCTATAGTTGAAGTTTGCCTTCATATCTCCTGGGCTATTCCCTTGAATAATTCTAGGTTGCCATCTGATACTTTCTACAAGAGTAGATGATTTACTAGCATCTGGACTATAGCTCGTTCGGATGGGTAAGCCTTGTTCAGATCGAAGGATATTTTCAATATAAGAGGCTACAATTTCAGATTGTGAAATATCTGATGTTAAATCATTGGCTTCACCATTTACCCAAGTTTTACCTAATTCGGATCTTGAAGCGACTTGATCTATAAAAGAGTGTCCCAATTCATGAAATAAAGAAACATAAAATGGACTTTTAGTTTGTTTAGATTTTTCACCATTCATAGAGGTATATGGCTTAACTTCTTGATCAAATGCAGTTACTATCCCTGAACCATCCGTATAAGTTCCATTACGTCCCTCAAATGTTGTTCCTTTACTAGATTGTATGGTGGTATTCATATCATCATTCGCAAATAAACCTAAAAATTTACTTCCAAAAGAATCTTTATCTCCTCCTGTCATTGAACTCAATGAAGATAAAATCTGCCCTGCGTAACTATCACTTTTTACAGTTGCTTCAATATCCCATTTTTTCGTTTCTGCATTTTGAGTATAAAGCTTCCCATTGTTATAACGATAAGTCGTATCTCCATCTTTTATATCAATCCACATTCCTGTAGGATCAATGAATTTAATTGGGTTATTTACAACGTAATTATAAGGGCTATAGCTATAATACATTTCGCTTAAAGCGTCTTGAGTTCCGAATCTTCCAATATCCGCCATATACATTCTTGCACCATAATCATACATCCCAGTCTCTTGAAGTTCCTTGCCGTTGTACTTGTAATTCTGATACTTTCCAGCGCCAAAAATAGCATTTCCTGTCTTTAAATGATTCATTCCAAATGGATAGTAATCATTGGCATCTGTAATTTCAAGCAATCCTGTGGTATTACTTCTTGCATAGCTTACCCGCACATTACCTAAATGATCTTTATACTGGTAAATATACATTTTTCTTTGATAATCATAAAATCCTTCTGCTGTTGGAAAGAATTGCAATTCAGGGTTATGAGGATTTACAATAATCGGATCTATAGGAGTTGGGTCAATATCAATAGGAGGATTAATTCTAAATGCCTGCATTTCTAATGCTTGCTTTGTTTCCATCGGAACTCTAGAGAACATTTCAATAGCTCCACCATCCGAAGATGTTTTGTTTAGATATTGAAAACCATCAAGATAATCTGTCGTTTCTTTAGTCCAGGTTGTACTTGCCACTCCTACAGAAGTTTTTACATTTTCTTTTCTTAGTTTTATTCCATCAGCACGATAATTTGTTTTTATTTGGGTTGTTATCTGGCCAAAGTCAATATCCAAAACATCAGGAAGGTTTAAGTAATTATAGTTTATTCCTGTAATCTGCTTATCTATCATACTTTTCATATTCCCATTCAAATCGTAATCAATAGGATAACCTGCGGTGCCTTCATATCCCGTTTTGTTATTACTGTTATCCTTGATCTTTACAGCTTGATTTCCCACATAGGTATAGGCGAGTTTGTCAATTACAGTAGCAGTAGTATTACCGTTCTCCATAACAGATGTTCTATAGAGATTTGTAATATTCCCATTTAAATCATAATCTAATGATTCTGTATTTTCTTTACTTCCTGAATTATTGGGATTCTGATAATATCCTGCCGTTAATCTGTTTAAACTATCATAGGCATAACCATATCTTTTGGGTTCTGTAGGTGGGTTTGCTCCCAGAGATTCGACAGATCTCCAATCTATTTCTGCGATATTTCCGTTATACTTTGGTTTTACGTCTTTTCCTGCAAATAAAACAGGATCAGGATTGGTGAGACCATTCTTCTGATTGTACTTAATTTTATAAGAAAATAATTTCCCCCCTAAATTTGGAACAGCCATCTGGTCTTTGTTAATATCCGTCATCCAGCCCCTGATATTGTAGGCGTAGTCTATGCTTTGCAGTGGGACTCCTGCGCTTACAGAACCCACTTTTTTATTGGATAACTGGGATAGCTCGTTATAGGAATTATCTGCTAACAGCTGTTCTGTCCAGTTGTCAACCTGATGGTAATGTTTTAATAATCTATTCTGATTATCATAAACAAATCTTTCTTTGATGGATATACCTTCTTCATTTGGCCTTCTTAAATGGGTGGTAAAAGTCTCTTGCGGAACTCCTGAAAAATCAAGCTTAGCTTCTGTTTGAGTATATCCTCCCAAATGATTAATGGAATAGCTTCCAACAGGCCTGCCTTTGGTGTCATAATACGTATAATTCTTTGTCCAGCTGTCATCTTCGATATTCTTAACCAAACTCATTACTGGTAATCCTTTGGTGCTTCTCCCATCAGCTGAAGGGGTTTGAGTCAAAACGGGCTCTCCCTGAATTGTGGAAGGAAAAGCCGGATTGAAGCCGTAAGCAGGGTAGGTGTCGTAATAGTTGACACTTAACAATTTAGTGACAGAACTTGGATAACTGGCAGAACCATTATCATAATATACATCCAATCCACTGTTGGTGAATCCTGCAGTAGAGGCTCTGGTTACATTGTTACTGCCTTTTGCATCTGCTAAGGCCTGTTCTGCTGCTCTTCCTGCTACACCATAAGCCTGGGAACTGGTATATATTCCTGTATAGGCTACTCTTCCAAACTGGTCATATTTGGTAAACAGCCACTGTTTTGAGGCTCCCATTACAACGTCCTGGGTCATGATCAGGCGGTCCTGTTTATCATAAACCATATATTCCCAGCCTTTTCCCGGAAGTTTTTTAAGCACCAGCCTGTTTCTTCCGTCATACCGGTACATATAGCACAAGCTCCCGAGTACCGTGCTGAGATCTGTAACAGCAGAGGCCTTAGGTGGAATTACAAAAGCCAGTTGGTTGTATTCATTGTATACATAGTAAGTGTCTGCATTTTCTGTACTGCTTATCACTTTCCTCACCAATAATACCTGTCCCTGTCCGTTTTTAAATTCTATGCTTTTATTGCCGTCTTCATCAGTTATGGTATTTTTATACAGCTGGCTGGCTCCGTAGGTCCCTGATAATGTTACACCGGAAGAAGTGGCACCCGCAGAAGTAGCGATATATTTCTTTACTTCACCAGCTATATTGGTATCATAATCAAATTTTACGGGCTTTCCCGTCCAGTCGTTACCTACCTGGATCTGTTGTTGAATTCTATCCAGTGGTGAACTTTCCAAGATCTTTTCTGAATAGATCTTTTCTGATCCGTAAATCCCAGGCTGGGTAGCATTGGCAAGGGGAGTAGGGGTAATGGCACCATTCAGGGTTCCTGCCTGCGGAACGGGTAAGTAGTCATTGACCTGTCTCCCAAACTGGTCATATTCAATATGGGTAACGACGTCTCTTCCAAGAGGTGATGCTTTTACGTTGACTATTTGTTTTGGTCTCCCGAGTCCATCAAAATATTGAACGGTTTCGGAGGTTTTAGTAGGTATGGTTCCGTTATAATCTAAATAGGTTTTGGATTGGATATAGTTTTCTGTATTGGATACCTGTGCTTGTAGAGTACTCATGACCAAGAAACCTATAGGAATAATTATCTTTTTCATCGTTTTTAGTTTTTGTAATTGTATTTGTATTCTTTCACAATTTTGTATACTAGATTTCCTGCAGCATCTTTATCCATTTGTTTAACTTCTTTCAGTCGATTAGCGGTATCATAAATATAAATCTCTCTGATGCCCGATGGTGGAGTGATGCTTCTTACTCCAATTAGCGGATCATAAGTATAAGTTGTGATAGAATAGTCTGATAACCCGGAATAGGTTCGGAATATATCTAACTTATTGATAAGTTGTGTTTCAGCCTCTTCCGGCTGTAGGTTATACAATGCAGGATTAGCATCCTTTTCAGAAGCAGTAACAATATCCGAGATCAAACTTTCCACCTGGCTATAAGTTGCTCCTGCTATTTTTGCAATAGGCTGGGTGTTATTGTAACCCCAGATAATTGACACAGGAATTCCATCTTTTGTTGTGTATTGCTGTAAATTACCTTTGGAATCGTACTTATTATAAGTTACTTCTGTGGAAGCAGAATTAGTTTGAAGATCATAAGATTGCACAGACAAAGGAAGGACTAGGTTCCCAGATTGTGCAGTGGGAAGCGAAGCCGGATATACAGTTTCCGTTTTAACAATAGTTTTATTGTTTTTTTTGACCTCTGTTATTACTGGAATTCCAGTAATATTCTTAGAAATCATTAGATTATTATTCACATTGACATCTTGAGCGTATGAATAATTTTGGGATATAATAGTATTATCGGCAGTCGTAATGTTTTCCTTGGTACGGTTTAAATGTTTGCTGCTATCATGAAAATAATCTGTTATTGTTTGGACAGGAACATCATTTAAAAAATCTGTTACCACTTTTTTCTTTATTGCTGAAGAATTCAGATACTTTTTATATCCCTGTACCCATGCTCCTGATAGATGATTAAAACTCACATAATTATTATTGTCCTTCGTATTATTAGGATTATAGTCTATATTATCATTATAAGTGAATTCAGTCATACTCAATGGATTTGTTGAACCTTCCGAATAAATAGTTTTGGTTTTCAACTTACCCCTTAAGATAGTTCGATCTGTTCCATATAAGTTTTTAAAATTTTTGTATAAATTCAATGGTGAAGGAGAAGCCATATTGTTATATTCTCTAAGATTACCCGCATCAGGGGTTATAATATCCGGATAATCCACATAACTTGTAAAGTTGTATTCTGTAATACCCTTTCCTACATTGATTTCATAAACTTTTTGATATCCTACATTATAACTGTCTAGTGAATTTTGCTGTACATTGGAGCTTGACCTGATCATTAACTTTTGATAAGCCGTAGGAGTATTAAATTCAATATAGTAAATATATCTAGGCCAGTTCATAAGTATTCCGGATGATGTTGTACCATTTAAAGTAGTTGTATACCGATATTCCTTGTTATTGATTATTCCACCATTTTCTGAATAATCATATTGCTTTTTAATTCTTGCTCCTCCTATTGCTCCTCCATTATTCATCAGAGTAGGAAGAAATGAACTTACTGATGTTCTTTCTACCCTTTGTCCATAATAAGGCGCCTCATACTCGAAGATGGAATATCCTTTGGTTGGATAAATTATTTTGCTCAGTAAGCCTACATTATATTTTTGAACATTAGGATCTCTAAATGTGTTATTTAGTGTATAATCTCCAGTACTGGCATTATAAGTATCATACGGTGCCAAGTTCTGGTTGTTATCATTTCCATTCCAGTATCCCCAATGATCAATTCCCTTGGTAACGTATTTGGGTAAATTATCCGTATTGTAATATTCAAAACCATATACTTTATTACTTACAGGATCCGTGATATTCTTAAGAAAAGGTCTTTTATTAGCACCACCCAGGTCCTCATAAGTAAACACATTATTTTGTATTAGATGGCTATTATCAAAAAGCTGAATATTGTCTATTACATATTCATTAAACAGGAGCACTGCTGAACCGCCTTCATAATGCCTGATGGGATATCCAGTATCTTTATAATTGACCTTTACCTGATGAGTTCCATAAGTAATACTTTCTAAAAGTGAGCGTTTTGTCAGCACAAAATTTTCACTGAGGATTGAAGTACTGCTTAGCGCTGAACCACAGCCCGTCAAACCGCTTGGGCAATTCTGCCAGTCATCAATTCGTGCTCCATCCTGATAGTATCCTTCAAAATTCATCAATTTAGCATTGGCTACTACATTGGACGACGAAGTAGTAAGACTGCAAAAAGTACTGTTTAATGTATCCTGAACATATCCAAAAGTAACAGTCTGTCCATTAGTAAACTCAACCTTTGAAAGACTGAAAGAACTGATATAAGGAAAACCCTTAAACCAATTGTTCTTACTCATACCCGGCTGTGGTAGCGAGTAACTGATTTCATACTTTGAAAAATCACCTCCGAAGTAATACTTATTACCCTGTCCATCAGTAATAATGATAGTCTGATTGGGTGGTTTACAAAATTCTTTACCACCATAAGATACCATACCCGACAAATCTACTTTAATATTAGGATCCTCCGATTCCACCAATACATTCCCATCGTTACCAATAACAAACTTTCCGCTTAGCCCCATTGCATTAAAGTTAAAAATATCAGGTTCTCCTTCATAACCGTTATCAACCGTTCCAAGTCGCCAGTCTAATCCTGTGATACCACCGGCACCGCTATTCAGGTCGTAGACCTGTGCATTGGTATAAGCATTCAAACGTACACCAGTAAGGAAACCATGAAAATCCACCCCCGAATCAAAAGGGTTTTGCCCCGGTCCAAGTTGGATTTCCCTGATATTCGTCGGGGAATCTGTTTAATGTCCGGGTAATTCTCCCCCCGGCAAGCATGGACCAACCCATTCCTGCAAAATCAGACTTCTTATGCGGTAAAAACCCAGAGGAATCATATGAAACAAAAACATCAATATTCTTTCCTTCACTGGTAGGAATAGAATAGATTGGAATCTTTAAATCTAAAGTTCCTGTGTATAAATTAATCGGGACATTGCCGTATTTCTCAAACGCATAGGATTGAGGAGATTTAATCTGTACCTTGTCCAAGTATTGTTGTGAGAAAGCTATTGAAAATTGAATTAGTGTTAATGATATGTATATTTTTCTCATGCTATTTCTTTATTAATTTGGCATTAGCCGTTTTGTTAGTATCCGTCTTTATCGTCACCAGATAAGCTCCCTGAATCAAATTCTGGGTATTAATCTTCGTCACGTTATTCTTAGTTTTCAAAGCCAGAAGCTGTCTTCCACCCATATCATACAGCATAATATCAGCCTCTTTAAAATCAAAACCTATTTCTACATAAGCATAATCTGAGACCGGGTTTGGATAGATTTTAATATCCTGTTTTTCGATCAACTGATCAAGTTGTTTATCTCCAAGCTTCACAATCTTCCAGTTTTCTTTCCCGAGTTCTTCGGCGCTGGTTCCTGCCAGAATAATAGAACCATCTCTGTTTAGCTTAATATCGGAAAGTCTTTCTTCTCTTTTTCTAGATTCTCCCTTAACATGCTTTCTCCACTGTTCATTGCCATCTTGATTTAAATAAAGCATCCAGAAGGTTTCATCATCAGTCTCAATTCTTCCTTCTGCCTGGGTATAACCTCCCAATAAAATTCCTTTGGTCACATCTTGGTTCTTGGCTCCCCGATCCTGGCTCTGAATAACACTTGTCCCCATCAGAATATCCCGGCTCCCAAAATTGTGGGATTTCTGCCAGATTTCTTCCCCTCTTTCGTTCAATGAAATCAGCCATAGATCTGTTCCTTCTTCAATGCCTGCTGTTTTATTTCCTGATCTTTCAGACCTGGATTCGCCACCAATCAAATAGCCTGCTGATGTCAATGCCAGTGTTCTGATATGATCATCTCCTTTTCCGCCAAAATTCTTTTCCCATTCTACTTTTCCTTCTTTACCCAGCTTGATGATATAGTAATCTCCTTCACCATAATTTTCGGTCTTTTTTGATCCTCCAATATTGCTTCTGGAATAAATTCCCAACAAAGCTCCTCCATCTTTCGTAGGAATCATTTTCTCTACTTCATCCAAGCCTTTTCCACCTAAAACAGATTGAGAAAGTTCTTTCCCGTTTTTATCGAGTTTTACTATCAAAACATCTTTGGAGCCATACCCTTTAGCTGAGTTCTGGATGTTTCCGGCTACAAAGAATCCAAGATCAGTTGTTTGAATAACAGATCTTGCTTCTTCATCGGAAGAGGTTCCGAGTGTTTTCTGCCATAATTCATCCCCGAATTCATTAAGTCGAATCAACCAAATGTCCGATCCACCTTTGGAATCTTCTTTTTTATCTAACCCTTTTCCGGAATAGGAAGTTCCGGCGAGAAGAAATCCTCCTTCCTGGGTAGCTACTGAAGCTGACAGGTAATCATGGTTCTGTCCTGAAAAGTATTTTTCCCAGACTTCTTCTCCTTGTTGGTTGAGTTTTACCACATGGAAGTCATAGCCGTTATTCTGTTTATTTCCTTCCTGAATCTTAGAAGACTGGATTGAGCTTCCGGTAATTAAATATTGCTGATCGATTGTTGTCGTAATCTGGCTTAGAAAATCCTGTGTAGAGGATTTGATATCTTTCTGCCATAAAACTTCCTGGGCAGACAGCCCCAGAACCGTGCATAGAATATATGCAACGGAGTAGAATTTCTTCATATGTTCGTGTATTTGAGTTAATTTTAGTTTTATAATGGCTTGCGAATTTAACATTTTTTAACACACAAACAAATCTCTTTAATGAGATTTAATATAAATTTTATCACTAATTAGTGTTTTTTTATCACTTGCTTTTTTTATAATGCGAAAATATTGTTGTAAAGCGACAGAATACGTCGTGTTATAAATTGTTTTTTTGATTTTAATATTTTTCTTGGCTTGAAGCACAAAACCTATTTTAAAATCTACTGAAGGCACTGTGTTGCTTGAGATATACAGATAGTCAATGCCGAAAGATACCATGGACAACATGATTTCCCTATCCCTAATGCTCTCCTAAAACAAACTAAACTGCAACCGATTATGTAAAATTCAAGCCACTCAATGAGTGGCTTGAATTATTTAATTCTCAGTTATCCGGAACCGGTTCTGGTACATATGTATTTCTATATTGGAATAAGTGATTCTCATCTTCTTTATTAACAATTCCAGTCTCCTGTAGTTTCTTGCTCTTATACTTGTTGTTTTTGGTATCTGCCACACAATTTAATCGTACGGGAGCATAGGATACTCTTGTCTACTTTTAATGTAATTATCTTAGTGAATCAATAAGAATCAATTTATCATCTTTTACATTATATTTATAAACAGGATAAATTACATCAATATTGGGTGGGAGACCTTTTAAAATATAGTTTTCTATATTATCTCTTTTATAAAGCTTTATAAATTTTTTTCCTAAACCTTGGTTGTCAATCACATAAGATGGTTTAAGAGTTTTGTTCTTATAAATACCATAACTATTTTTTGATTGAATTCCTGTAGGATTCACTGTTATTGTAAGTATTGTATCTTTTTGTTTCGAAAAAGAAATTTCGTATATAAATAGTTTATATAAACTTTTGGTTGGAATTTGATTTTTTTTCTGATATCTTAATATCTCTCTTGTCAAGTTTTCATTGAAAAAAGAATTTTTATTTTCTTTTTTACAATTTATCAATAACAAAAGAAAAATCAAGCACGTAAAAATTGTTTTCATTTTTTTAAATTTTTACTATTGTTATTAATTTTTTGTATAAAATAAACTCCTGTTTTAGTCACATTATAAAGATTAGTTGATTTTGGGAAAAACACATAATTTGGGTAACTTGTTTTATACTTAACCGCATTTCCATAATCTCCACCACTCCCATAGTACTGACCATTCTCTCTTACCCCCATTGCATTTTTTTCTGTATAACTTTCACTATATTTTGATGAAAAGGGATGGTTATGATAAAAGGCATTTACTCCTTTATCAACCCCAATTTGTGATGGTCCAGGAGACTGTCCCGTATCATTATATGTTTGTAAGGCCATATATCTCTTATCACCTAAATTAAAATCTATAAGTGAGAATTCAACATTTTTTGCATTATTAGCTGTATAATTAAATAAGTTAAACATATCATCTTCCACTTGAGAATTATATTCTTTTATAGATTGATGGTATCCTTCATAGCCATACTTATCATCATCTTTATTACCATCTCTGTAATATTGCAACTGTCCAACCAAACCTTTAGTTTTTATTCTTATCCCATCCTTATAGTCTCCTTTTTTATCTCCATTATTATCATTGAGTTTTCCGGTTTTACTATCGTAGCCATAAACTAAGTCATCTCCTGCTTGTTTTTTTGCAAGTATAAATTTTCCATTTTCATTTAATAAATAAACATCCATTCCATCTTTATCGACAAATTTTGTTGGATTATTTAGAACATAGTTGTAATTACTAAAATCAAAGAATTTCTCCGCCAGCGGATCTACCACACCCCATCTTCCAATATCCGCCATATACATTCTTGCACCATAATCATACATCCCAGTCTCTTGAAGTTCCTTGCCGTTGTACTTGTAATTCTGATACTTTCCAGCGCCAAAAATAGCATTTCCTGTCTTTAAATGATTCATTCCAAATGGATAGTAATCATTGGCATCTGTAATTTCAAGCAATCCTGTGGTATTACTTCTTGCATAGCTTACCCGCACATTACCTAAATGATCTTTATACTGGTAAATATACATTTTTCTTTGATAATCATAAAATCCTTCTGCTGTTGGAAAGAATTGCAATTCAGGGTTATGAGGATTTACAATAATCGGATCTATAGGAGTTGGGTCAATATCAATAGGAGGATTAATTCTAAATGCCTGCATTTCTAATGCTTGCTTTGTTTCCATCGGAACTCTAGAGAACATTTCAATAGCTCCACCATCCGAAGATGTTTTGTTTAGATATTGAAAACCATCAAGATAATCTGTCGTTTCTTTAGTCCAGGTTGTACTTGCCACTCCTACAGAAGTTTTTACATTTTCTTTTCTTAGTTTTATTCCATCAGCACGATAATTTGTTTTTATTTGGGTTGTTATCTGGCCAAAGTCAATATCCAAAACATCAGGAAGGTTTAAGTAATTATAGTTTATTCCTGTAATCTGCTTATCTATCATACTTTTCATATTCCCATTCAAATCGTAATCAATAGGATAACCTGCGGTGCCTTCATATCCCGTTTTGTTATTACTGTTATCCTTGATCTTTACAGCTTGATTTCCCACATAGGTATAGGCGAGTTTGTCAATTACAGTAGCAGTAGTATTACCGTTCTCCATAACAGATGTTCTATAGAGATTTGTAATATTCCCATTTAAATCATAATCTAATGATTCTGTATTTTCTTTACTTCCTGAATTATTGGGATTCTGATAATATCCTGCCGTTAATCTGTTTAAACTATCATAGGCATAACCATATCTTTTGGGTTCTGTAGGTGGGTTTGCTCCCAGAGATTCGACAGATCTCCAATCTATTTCTGCGATATTTCCGTTATACTTTGGTTTTACGTCTTTTCCTGCAAATAAAACAGGATCAGGATTGGTGAGACCATTCTTCTGATTGTACTTAATTTTATAAGAAAATAATTTCCCCCCTAAATTTGGAACAGCCATCTGGTCTTTGTTAATATCCGTCATCCAGCCCCTGATATTGTAGGCGTAGTCTATGCTTTGCAGTGGGACTCCTGCGCTTACAGAACCCACTTTTTTATTGGATAACTGGGATAGCTCGTTATAGGAATTATCTGCTAACAGCTGTTCTGTCCAGTTGTCAACCTGATGGTAATGTTTTAATAATCTATTCTGATTATCATAAACAAATCTTTCTTTGATGGATATACCTTCTTCATTTGGCCTTCTTAAATGGGTGGTAAAAGTCTCTTGCGGAACTCCTGAAAAATCAAGCTTAGCTTCTGTTTGAGTATATCCTCCCAAATGATTAATGGAATAGCTTCCAACAGGCCTGCCTTTGGTGTCATAATACGTATAATTCTTTGTCCAGCTGTCATCTTCGATATTCTTAACCAAACTCATTACTGGTAATCCTTTGGTGCTTCTCCCATCAGCTGAAGGGGTTTGAGTCAAAACGGGCTCTCCCTGAATTGTGGAAGGAAAAGCCGGATTGAAGCCGTAAGCAGGGTAGGTGTCGTAATAGTTGACACTTAACAATTTAGTGACAGAACTTGGATAACTGGCAGAACCATTATCATAATATACATCCAATCCACTGTTGGTGAATCCTGCAGTAGAGGCTCTGGTTACATTGTTACTGCCTTTTGCATCTGCTAAGGCCTGTTCTGCTGCTCTTCCTGCTACACCATAAGCCTGGGAACTGGTATATATTCCTGTATAGGCTACTCTTCCAAACTGGTCATATTTGGTAAACAGCCACTGTTTTGAGGCTCCCATTACAACGTCCTGGGTCATGATCAGGCGGTCCTGTTTATCATAAACCATATATTCCCAGCCTTTTCCCGGAAGTTTTTTAAGCACCAGCCTGTTTCTTCCGTCATACCGGTACATATAGCACAAGCTCCCGAGTACCGTGCTGAGATCTGTAACAGCAGAGGCCTTAGGTGGAATTACAAAAGCCAGTTGGTTGTATTCATTGTATACATAGTAAGTGTCTGCATTTTCTGTACTGCTTATCACTTTCCTCACCAATAATACCTGTCCCTGTCCGTTTTTAAATTCTATGCTTTTATTGCCGTCTTCATCAGTTATGGTATTTTTATACAGCTGGCTGGCTCCGTAGGTCCCTGATAATGTTACACCGGAAGAAGTGGCACCCGCAGAAGTAGCGATATATTTCTTTACTTCACCAGCTATATTGGTATCATAATCAAATTTTACGGGCTTTCCCGTCCAGTCGTTACCTACCTGGATCTGTTGTTGAATTCTATCCAGTGGTGAACTTTCCAAGATCTTTTCTGCATAGATCTTTTCTGATCCATAAATTCCGGGCTGGGTAGCATTGGCCAGAGGGGTAGGAACAATCGCTCCATTCAAAGTTTGAGATTGCGGAACGGGTAAGTAGTCATTTACCTGTCTCCCAAACTGGTCATATTCAATATGGGTAACGACGTCTCTTCCAAGAGGTGATGCTTTTACGTTGACTATTTGTTTTGGTCTCCCGAGTCCATCAAAATATTGAACGGTTTCGGAGGTTTTAGTAGGTATGGTTCCGTTATAATCTAAATAGGTTTTGGATTGGATATAGTTTTCTGTATTGGATACCTGTGCTTGTAGAGTACTCATGACCAAGAAGCCTATAGGAATAATTATCTTTTTCATCGTTTTTAGTTTTTGTAATTGTATTTGTATTCTTTCACAATTTTGTATACTAGATTTCCTGCAGCATCTTTATCCATTTGTTTAACTTCTTTCAGTCGATTAGCGGTATCATAAATATAAATCTCTCTGATGCCCGATGGTGGAGTGATGCTTCTTACTCCAATTAGCGGATCATAAGTATAAGTCGTAATCTGATAATTAGACAAAGCGCTTCTGAACGTATTAAAAACTGATAAAAACGAGGTCTCATCATTATTAGCTGCTGCAGGAGCGTCAGTATTGGAAGCATCTACAATAGAGTCTATTAATGATTGTGAAATATCTATTAATTTCGCTCCTTCTATTTTTGCAATCGGCTGAGTCTGGCCATAACCCCAGATAATTGACACAGGAATTCCATCTTTTGTGGTATATTGCTGTAAATTACCTTTACTATCGTATTTATCATATGTAACTTCAGTAGAAATATTATTTTGTAAATCAGTAGACAATACAGAATAAGGTAATACCAACCCAGAAGTTTTCTGATCTGCTTCTGATTGATTGAATGGATATAATGTTTCTGTTTTGGATAGTATCTTACTTACAGGACCAATTGTTTTATTTGTTACTGTTTGCAAAGGAATTCCCACCATATTTTTAGAAATCATCAATTGGTTATCTTTTTCGTAAGCATAGCTATAATTTGTTTCTTTAACAATTCCATCTGACATTGTTGTTCTCTGATTTAACAACTGATGATGATTTGTTGTTCCATACGTATATTGAGATAATGATGTAACAGGATTATTATTAAAATACTCAATATTCGTTGTAGAAACAAGAGGAATATGGTGAGAATATATAGTATAGGCTGACATTTTAGAAACAATATGCATTTGGGCAATCATATCATACATCGTCATATCTACAGGCTTACCATATACATCCGCTATATAACTAATGGATCGTATTTTGTCTGTTAACCTTGACGGATTTGTATTATAGTTATATTGAATTTCTCTGAGTAAATTTTTATTGCTATCATAATATTTTTCATTCAAAGGTTTACCGCGCTCTACCTCCAAATTATTATAGCCAAGTTTATCTAAAGCATTCTTTACAATACTTATATTTGCCGGCTCAAATGTATTTACATATCCGATATTTCCCTGAATAAGTTGATAGTTATTCGATTTCAAATCCTTAAAACCATTGTCCTGATTAGAAAAAGCATGTTCTGTAATCGCTCCGTTTTCTAATTTTTCATAGACTTTAGAATAGGTAACATAATTTCCATTTGTATAATTCAGAGGAATATATGATGAGGAGGATAGTTTCCAGAACTCTAAATTTCCATTATTAATATTAGCCTCATCATAATAATTAGGCATTCCTCCCAATACTCCTGAAGAAGAGGTGGAGCCATTAAGGTAGTCATCAACATAGAAAAAGGACTTACTGTAACTATTTATATTATCGTTGATAGTCATCTTTTTAACTCTTGCACCTCCAGCAATTTTATTTCCCGTAATATTCACATCAAAACCATTAATAGTTTTGTTTAAAAGTTTAGAATAAGTGTGAGGTTCATATTCAATTAAAGTGTATCCCTTAGTTGGATAAATAATTTTCTGCAATAATTCTGCTGTTCCATAAGTAAAGTCAGGTTCTCTATACTGAGGATAGGTAAGCATCTGTGCTTTTGAATAGGTATAATTTGGGCCTTGAGGAACACTTGTTTCAAAATTTTTGTTATTATAATTTCCCCAATGGTCTGTTTTATTGACATTAAACTCAGGTAATCTTAAAGGATTATACTCAAAAGAATATTGCTGCTTCGTTTGTTGACTTTTACCAATAGAAACATTTAATAGTCTCAATCTATAACTTGGTGTATTCTCATAATTAAATACGACCGCATTATTTCTTACATTATTTGATTTTACTACAATACTATCCAGCTTATACCAATGTTTCCTGCTGTTATAATTACCTGGGTAATGAATCATTTCATAGTTTGTATTGAGCTGTCCCCAAGGTACATTTACAGTATTATAATCCAGTGCACTGGAGTATGATTTATAAAAACTGATTTCATTATTATCAAATTTTATTTTGCTTAAATACTTATAAAAGCTTCTATCAAGGGTGAGTAAATTAAAATTCCCTGAAGTATTACTTTGTGATACTGAGGATGACTGGGTTTTGTAGGTAGAATAATATGCTGAACTATGTACAACATAGGTTGCTCTATTATCACTAGAGTATTCAAAAGAAATACTTTTTCCACTTGGGTATTCTATTTTAGTCAAGTACCAACTTTTTACATACATTGCAGGATTATATGCTGTATCTACAGTTTCTATACCATTGATTTCAAGAGCTTTTGGATCTTTACCAAAGGTATATTTTGTTCCAATCTGATCGGTCAATACAAATCCGTAAATAATTCTTTTAAGAAACCAATTCACCTGGTTCGTAGTACCTCCATTTTCAAGAAAACTAAAATCAGACTTAAGCTCCTCTTTGACATCTATATCCAAGTTTTGATTAGCCTTTACGATCCATTTTCCTTCATGATTTTTAAAAAAACTTCCATTTAACCCATTTACATTGAAGGCAAACTCATCCGGTGAAGGATAGGCTTCATCATACGCTGGAAAAAGTGGCGTCATGAACTGATAATATTGAGTTAATTTCGCATCACTATACCAATCTGATGTATTTAACCTTGAATAATGATCATAATAGGAAAATACTGTTGGGTCTGTATAATTACTCAAGTAACATTCATCAATTCCTCCATTAACTAGTCTGGTAATAGCTCCTCCTACAGAAAGATTCCAACCTAATCCAACCCAGGAAGTTTGAAAATCTGGCTTTACAGAAGAAATATTATAATTCAGATTAATATCAGCATCATTTCCGTAACTGCTATTTGAAAATAATGATATTCCAATATTAGGCTGCCCTGTTGCAAGATTCATTGGATACATTCCAAAAGATCCCAATGAAGAAATGTTAGGACTTGGTGGATAATATTTTGGAACAAAAGAAGACCCTTCAATAACTTGAGCATTTATAAATAAAAAGACATTCAGTATTAATGTCAGTAAAGCTATTTTTTTCATCGTTTTTATTTCTTAATTAATTTGGCATTCGCCGTTTTATTATTATCCGTTTTTATCGTCACCAGATAAGCTCCCTGAATTAGATTCTGTGTATTAATCTTCGTCACCTTATTCTTAGTCTTCAAACTCTGAAGCTGTCTTCCACCCATATCATACAGCATAATATCCGCTTCTTTAAAATCAAACCCTATTTCTACATAAGCATAGTCTGAGACCGGGTTTGGATAGATTTTAATGTTTTGTTTCTCAATCAGCTGGTCAAGCTGTTTATCTCCAAGCTTTATAATTTTCCAATTTTCTTTTCCAAGTTCTTCTGCGCTGGTTCCTGCTAAAATGATTGAACCGTCTTTGTTCAGTTTTAGATCTGAAAGTCTTTCTTCTTTTTTCCTGGATTCTCCTTTTACATGTTTTCTCCATTGTTCGTTGCCATTCCCATCCAAGTACAGCATCCAGAATGTTTCGTCTTCTGCTTGAATTCTACCTTCTGCCTGGGTATAACCACCCAATAGAATTCCTTTGGTTACATCTTGGTTCTTGGCTCCCCGATCCTGGCTCTGAATAACACTTGTTCCCATCAGAATATCTCTGTTCCCAAAATTGTAGGATTTCTGCCAGATTTCTTCCCCTCTTTCGTTCAATGAAATCAACCACAAATCTGTCCCTTCTTCAATGCCTGCAGTTTTATTTCCTGATCTCTCGGACCTGGATTCGCCACCAATCAAATAGCCTGCTGATGTCAATGACAGTGTTCTGATGTGATCATCTCCTTTTCCACCAAAATTCTTTTCCCATTCTGTTTTTCCCGTTTTATCAAGCTTGATCACCCAATAATCTCCTTCTCCAAAGTTTTCGGTTTTCTTTGATCCGCCTGTATTGCTCCTTGAATAGATCCCCAACAAGGCACCACCGTCTTTGGTAGGAATCATTTTCTCTACTTCATCTAGACCTTTTCCTCCTACAATAGACTGAGATAATTCTTTCCCGTTTTTATCAAGTTTTACAATCAAAACATCTTTTGATCCATACCCTTTAGCTGAATTTTGCACGTTACCAGCTACAAAGAATCCGAGATCGGTTGTTTGAATAACAGATCTGGCTTCTTCATCGGAAGAGGTTCCGAGTGTTTTCTGCCATAATTCATCCCCGAATTCATTGATACGGATTAACCAGATATCAGATCCGCATTTGGAATCTTCTTTTTTATCTAACCCTTTTCCGGAATAGGAAGTTCCAGCGAGAAGAAATCCTCCTTCCTGGGTGGCTACTGAAGCTGACAGGTAATCATGGTTCTGTCCTGAGAAATATTTTCCCCAGACTTCTTCTCCTTGTTGGTTGAGTTTTACCACATGGAAGTCATAGCCGTTATTCTTTTTATTTCCTTCCTGAATTTTGGAAGACTGGATTGAGCTTCCGGTAATTAAATATTGCTGATCAATTGTTGTGGTAATCTGGCTTAGAAAATCCTGGGTTGAGGATTTGATATCTTTCTGCCATAAAACTTCCTGGGCAGACAGCCCTAGAACCATGCATAGAATACATGCACCGGAGTAGAATTTCTTCATATGTTCGTGTATTTGAGTTAATTTTAGTTTTATAATCGCTTGCGAATTTAACATTTTTTAACACACAAACAAATCTCTTTAATGAGATTTAATATAAATTTTATCACTGGTCTGTGTCTCTAATGTTAACGTTATTAAAACAAAGGTATTTTAAGGTAGCGACAAAACTCGTCGCATAAAAACAAAAAGAGCCAACCCCCGAAAGGATCAGCCCAAAACATTAACTGTTTTTATTGATAGAATTATGATTTCTTATTTCCAGCCACCACCCAAACTCTTGTAAATATCTACAACCGTACTCAGCTGTTTCTGTTTGGCTTCAATCAGCTCCATTTTAGCATCCAGAGCGTCTCTTTGATTCAAAAGAACCTCAAGATAATCAGCTCTGGAATTCCTGAATAATTGATTGGCAATATCGATCGACTGATCCAGGGCTTTTGTTTCCTGGGATTTCATTTGATAATATTGATCGATATTTTTGACCTTTGACATTAGATTCGCTACATCCAGATAAGCACGAAGAATGGTCTTGTCATACTCATACAGCGATTGGATCTGTCTTGCATCAGCAGTCTGGAAGTTTGCTTTGATCGCACTTTTATTAATAAGCGGTCCTGCCAGTTCACCTGCTAAACTGGAAGCTATGGATTCCGGCAATTTAACCAGATAAGAAGGTTTAAAGGCTTCCAATCCTAACGTTGCAGAAATTTCCAGTGATGGATAAAACTCTTTTCTCGCAACCTGTACATCTAATTTCGCTGCTTTTAATTCTAATTCTGCCTGTTTGATATCCGGACGGTTAGCCAATAACTGGGAAGGTATTCCGGTGTAAACAGTCTGTGGCATTGTAGACATGAAGCTTTCCTTAGTTCTCACGATAGACTGCGGATATCTTCCCAAGAGTGCATTAATCTGATTTTCCTTTTCTGTAATATCCTGACGGATTGTATATTCTGCAGCTTTGGATTTTGCCAGTTCAGCTTCAAATTTCTTCACAGCAAGTTCTGTTGCAGCGGCAGCTTCTTTCTGAATTTTAGAAATTTCCAGAGCCCTTTCCTGTAGCTTTATATACTGTTGAATAATGTCTAACTGATTATCCAGCGCCAATAATTCATAATAATTATCAGCTACTTCTTCAATAAGATTGGATAGGACAAAGTTTTTACCTTCAACAGTAGAAAGATAGTGTGCAACAGCAGCTTCTTTTTCGGTTCTGAGTTTTTTCCATATATCGATCTCCCAGTTTGCCATCAGTCCACCTTCAAAATTGCCAAGCGGATCCGGCATTTCTCTTCCGGGTTCTATCTCTGTAGTAGCATCACCTGCTCCTTCGCTGGTATAGCGACCGGCTTTTTTTACACCGGCGCCTATTCCTGCTGAAACAGTTGGAGTCAGCTTACCTTTTTTAGCTAAAACACCACTTTTTGCAATTTCAATTTCCTGAAGGGTGATCAGCAATTCCTGATTATTCTTTAAGGAAGTTTCGATTAAGCTTACCAGGTTCGGATCCGTAAAAAACTGTCTCCACGGAGTTGTTCCACTGTTGGCATTGGCATCCTGCTGCTCTTCCTGACTGAAATTCTGAGGCAGGTTCTCTTTTACTTCATCTTTTATAACAGTGGCCATTGGAGCCCTACAGCCTGTGAGTATAATGGATAAAGCAATGACTGCTATATATTTATTATAAATCTTCATGTTTGTTATCGTGTTGATAAGGTTCAGTTTGTTCTGTTAATGGATTTTCTTCTTCATATTTTGCAAGTTTCGATTTCTCTGCAATGGTTCCGAAAATATAATAGAGCCCCGGAATAATCATCAGCCCGAAAATAGTTCCTATCAGCATTCCTCCTGCCGCTGCTGTACCGATGGTCCTGTTCCCAACAGCTCCCGGTCCGGTTGCCATGACTAACGGAATAAGACCGGCAACGAATGCAAATGAGGTCATCAGGATCGGACGGAAACGTATTGCTGCCCCTTCAATAGCTGCTTTCGCTACAGGAATCCCTTCTTCTGCTTTCTTCTGAACGGCAAATTCTACAATCAATACAGCATTTTTACCTAAAAGACCGATCAACATCACCATTGCCACCTGAGCATAGATGTTATTTTCAAGTCCTAATAATTTTAAGCATAAGAATGCTCCGAAAATACCCGTAGGAAGTGATAAAATCACCGGCAACGGTAAAATAAAGCTCTCATACTGCGCTGCAAGAATCAGATAGACAAATCCCAGACAGACAAGGAAGATAAATACAGCTTCATTTCCTCTGCTTACTTCATCCTTGGAAATACCTGCCCAGTCGATACCGAAGCCTCTCGGAAGTGTCTTATCTGCAACTTCCTGAATGGCTTGAATCGCCTGTCCGCTACTGTATCCGGGTGCCGGAGTTCCGCTCACCTCTGAAGAATTATACATATTATGTCTTGTGATCTCTGATAGTCCATATACTTTTTCCAGCTTCATAAAGTCTGAATACGGCACCATCTGTTCTTTATCATTTTTCACATACAGTTTCAGAAGGTCTGTAGGTAATGCCCTATATTGCGGTCCGGCCTGTACAATTACTTTATAAGGCCTGTCAAAACGGATGAAACTGGTTTCATAGTTGGATCCAATCAATGTAGACAGGTTACCCATTGCATTGTCTATTGTTACTCCTTTCTGTTCCGCAAGATCATTGTCTACCTTCAGCATATACTGTGGGAAACTGGCAGAATAAAAAGTGAATGCCGACCCAAGTTCAGGACGTTTCTTTAATTCTTTTACAAAATCATTACTTACCTGCTCCATCTTATGATAGTCTCCACTTCCTGCTTTATCGAGCAGACGGAGTTCAAAACCTCCTGCTGCACCATAGCCCGGAATGGATGGCGGCTGGAAGAATTCTATATTGGCGCCGGGAATATTCTTGGCTTTTTCTTCGAGTTTTTCAATAATCTCGGCAGCAGATTCTTTACGTTCTTCCCAGCTTTTAAGGTTGATCAGACAAGTTCCAGAGTTGGATCCCGTACCTTCTGTCAGGATTTCATACCCTGCCAGTGAAGAAACGGACTGAACACCATCAATATCTTCAGATTCTCTTAATAATTCTTTAGCAATCTGGTTGGTTCTTTCCAGAGTAGATCCGGGAGGAGTCTGGATAATGGCATAGATCATCCCCTGGTCTTCCGCCGGAATAAATCCTGAAGGAAGTGAATTACTCAGGAAGAATGTACAGGCACAAAATGCCAGTAATAAAGGAAGAGTGATGGATTTTTTCGTCACTGTCTTATTCAGCATTTTCTCATATCTCCCCGCTCCTTTTGTGAATATATTGTTGAATTTATCCAGGAAAATGGTAATCGGAGTTTTCTTTTTCGCTTTTCCGTGGTTGTTTCTTAAGATCAATGCACATAAAGCCGGAGTCAATGTCAAAGCCACAACTCCTGAAAGGATAATTGCAGAAGCCATTGTAATAGAGAACTGACGGTAAAATACCCCAACCGGTCCTGACATAAATGCAATCGGGATGAATACGGAAGCCATTACCAAAGTAATCGCGATAATCGCACCACTGATCTCGTGCATCGCTTCTTCCGTAGCTTTTAACGGAGAAAGTCCTTTTTCTTCCATTTTGGCGTGGACAGCTTCAATTACCACAATGGCATCATCGACGACGACCCCGATGGCCATTACCAATGCAAAGAGTGAAATCATGTTTAACGTAATTCCAAATGCGGACATGACTGCAAATGTTCCAACCAGTGAAACCGGAACAGCCAAGGCAGGAATCAAGGTGGAACGCCAGTCTCCAAGGAAAAGGAATACCACAATTGCCACCAGAATAAAGGCTTCAAACAGGGTATGAATTACTTTTTCCATAGAAGCATCCAGGAATCTGGAAACGTCATAACTGATGTCATAATGCATTCCTTTCGGGAAGTTATTTTTCTCAAGATCTTTCATCAATGTTTTAACATTTTTGATAACGTCACTTGCATTGGAACCGTAGGATTGTTTTACAGTAATTGCCGCAGACGGCTTTCCGTTCAATGTAGAATAGATGTCATACATTGAGGAACCGAATTCTATATCGGCAACGTCTTTTAATCTTACAAATTCCCCGCCCGGCTTGGCTTTTAAGATGATATTTCCATAATCTTTTTCGGTATTGAAACGTCCGGAATATTTCAGGATATATTCAAATGATTGGGAACGTTTTCCTGAGCTTTCCCCTGTTTTACCCGGAGAAGCTTCTAAACTCTGCTGGTTAAGGGATTCCATTACTTCGTCTGCGGAGATATTGTAAGCGGTAAGCCTGTCTGGTTTCAGCCAGATACGCATGGCATACTCACGGGTTCCCAGGATGTCTGCGAAGCCTACTCCACTTACCCTTCTCAGCTCGGACATCACATTGATATCAGCATAGTTGAAAAGGAATTTCTGGTCGGCTTTAGGATCGTCACTGTACAGGTTAATGTACATCAACATGTTAGGCTCTTCACGGGTAATTTTTACCCCTTCACGTACTACTAAAGGAGGTAATTTATTAACAACGGAAGATACACGGTTCTGAACGTTAACTGCCGCTACATTGGGATCTGTCCCAAGATCAAATACAATCTGAATGGAAGCTTCCCCATCATTACCGGCATCAGAAGTCATATATTTCATGCCAGGAACACCATTTAAACCTCTTTCGAGGGGAATAACCACTGATTTGATCAATAGTTCATTGTTGGCTCCCGGATATTCTGCGGTGATATTTACTTTAGGTGGTGAAATGGAGGGAAACTGGGTCACCGGTAGCTTTACCAGCGACAAAACTCCCATAAATACGATGATCAAAGAGATCACGATAGACAGAACGGGTCTGCGGATGAATTTCTTAAACATACTGCTTCGTTTTACGAGTAGACTACTCTGCTTTTAGTTTCAATGACTGAAGAACTTTCTTAGGATCCTGGAATTTGGTCTGAATTTTCTGGTCATCTTTTACCTTCTGTACCCCTTCCAAAAGGATCTTATCTCCTTCTGCAAGCCCTGAACCTACTACATAAAGATCGGGCAGTTCGTAAGCTATTTTTATATTTCTGGATTTTGCAGTTCCGTTTTTATCGATGATGAATACATATTTCTGATCCTGAATTTCATAGGTCGCTTTCTGAGGAATGATGAGTGCATTGTGAACCGGAAGAGTCATCTGAACTTTTCCTGTTTCACCGTTTCTAAGCAGCTTATCAGGGTTTGGGAATTTTGCTCTGAAGGCAATATTTCCGGTCTCATTGTCAAATTCCCCTTCTATGGTTTGTATCTCTCCTTTTTGAGAAAGCATTTCTCCGTTGGCCATAATTAAAGATACTTCTTTGCTTCCCCTGTCGGCAGCATGAGTCTGGTAAGTTATATATTCAGGTTCTGAAACGTTAAAATAACTGTAGACATTGGTATTGTCTGATAAAGAGGTCAGCAAATCTCCTTCGTCTACAAGGCTTCCCAGTTTTAAAGGTAGTCTGTTGATAACACCGGAAAACGGTGCTTTGATATCTGTAAATGATAAATGAATCTGAGCTAATTTCATTTCTGCATTGGCAGCGTCCAATTTAGCTTTAGCCATTGCTCTTTCATTTTTAGAAACAATATTATTGCTGGCAAGGGTACTGGCATTTTTTAATTCTATGGAAGCCTGCTCCACTTCTGCTCTGGCTTTTAATAATTCGGCCTGATAAAGCTGGGGCATAATTCTAAATAGGGTCTGTCCTGCCTGTACATACTGACCCTCGTCCACATAAATTTTTTCAAGAAATCCTTTTTCCTGTGCACGAACTTCGATGTTTTTCACAGACCGAATCTGGGCTACATATTCTTTGTTGATCACCGTATCCATTTTTACTGGGCTGGTGACGGGGAAAACCGTAGCTTCTTCTTTTTCTTCTTTTTTCTTATTGCAGCTAACAGCCAAGAAAAGGACGCTTAGCGCAATGCCTGAGGCAACTCTTTTGATCATAATTCTAGAGTTTAATATAAATCGTTAATGTTTTGAATGGAAATAAACGGTAATAGGAATCCCGCGCCGTAATGATTACCGACATTTGCAACGCAGTAGATCTCCCGCCCGAAATTGGGGCAGAAAACAGATCACGGAAAATGAAATTTTAAATTCTGATAGAACGGATCAGAATGAATGTTTTAACATTGGAATAAAGCGAAAGAAAACCATTAACACCTGGTTTCTTGCTTTTGAAGGAACGAAGCCCAAAAATATAGACAAGGCTGAATACACCTGCAAATACTGCAATAAACTGGATGGCATCAGACAACTGAAAGTCATCTTCAGTAAGTTCTAAGGTAGAATTCTCGATGTTGTCTGCCATCTGCTGTACCGAAATTTTTTCAAAAGTCTGGTTCAGGCGGTTGGCTTTTTTGGGTAGATTGTGAGAAACAAGACCTGAATAGTCAGTATTAAGTATTTTAACATGTAGCCTGCTTTCTACTACGAAAAGCAGAAAAAGGACTGTCAAAAAATATATAATTAGGTTTCTCATTTTGAAGTGGCAAATGTACACTTAGAAAAGCATACGGTCATAGCAGATTAACAAAATTTAACTCTTCTTTAAATAAGCTGAATAATTCATACGGAGCCATACAGTTGTTGGATGACCATTTTTATTAATTATACTAACCTGAAGCATGAATGTAATGTTAATTTTTTAACAGAGCGGACACTAAAAACCCAGGTAATTTTAATATTTATATGCAAAAAAGCGGAAAGAAAAAAGAATCACGCATTGCTTTTTACAGCAGTATCCGATGTTTCAGCAGGAAGGGTCTGAATGAACTCAATTTAAACAAACTAAAGAAGCGCTTCGGAAATTCACATCGGCATGATTTAAATCATTTTTAACTGTGTATCAGCGTCATATAATTTCAATACTTTTGCACCAAATTTAAAACAACAAATGTACCCATGGAAAAAACTGTATTTTCTTATTCTTAACACTGTCTGTTCAAAGCAGTAAACCAATAAATCTTTATTGTATCCCATTCATTTTTTATAATCTATAAAAATAATGCAATAAATCTGTAAAGATTTTAAAATAGAAACATCAGATTAATTTATGTAAAATTAACATATATTTATTAAAAATATTTGTAAATTTATATAGTATTAATATCGAAATTTCATGACACACTTCCAAATCACCTATCATTATGAAAAAATTAGTTACATCAGTTCTCATAGGGCTGGCAGTCCTTTCCTCAACAGCGTGTAAGCATCCGGGTAAAGAGGCTGAAACAATTACTGAAGCTGTTCCCGAAAACAAAGATGAGACCTCTAAGGATGTTTTTACTGACAGTTACGGGGAAAAAATTGAGGTTACCATCAACCATACAAAAAATACAGCCACCATCCATCTCGAAGGTAAAACTTATGACCTGAAAAAAAGCGATGCTCTTCCTGAATATACTGCAAGCAACGAAGAATACCAGTATTCTAATATTAAGGGAAACATTACTTTATTGAAAAAAAATGTAGATATGGTTCTGTTCCATGCCAAGAGTGACCCAAAGGGATCCGGTTCTGCAAAGATGGCTTCTTATTAATTTAGGTAAGCTTAACGATATGAATTAAACACCAAATAAAAACTATGAAAAACTTATATTATTATTTATCTGCGTTTTTTTTCCTTGTATTGCTTACGGCGTGTAAAACACCGGCTACAGCACAAAAGTCAACAGATATTACAGGAAAAACATGGAAACTGACGGAGCTGAACGGGCAGCCAATCCAGCTTAAAAATCCAAAAAACAATCCTTACTTCAAGCTCAATACGGAAGGGATGAGATATGAAGGTCATGCAGGATGCAACGGATTTGGAGGAACTTTTGAGATCAAACCTGAAATTATGAGAATTAAATTTAACCAGGGAATGTCTACAATGATGGCCTGCGAGGATCTTGAAACTGAACAGCTATTTACAAAAGCAGTGCTTGCTGCAGATAATTATTCTGTAAACGGTAATACACTGACATTAAACAAAGCAAGAATGGCTCCTTTGGCTAAATTTGTTCTTCAGCCCTAAGAGAATCTATATTTTACAATACAAAAGAGACGCTTTACGATTGGTAAAGCGTCTCTTTTTGTATGGATTTTTTAAGATTTCCTGTACATCATATAACAAGTCAGAAGGCTTAAATTAACCAAAACTGCAAATGCATTAGACAAAATAATAGGGAGCTCATCTTTCATAAAGCCATACCAGACCCATAAAGAAAGTCCGGAAATAAGCACCAGAAGCATGACGAGGGAAATATCTTCTACATTCTTTTCTTTGATTACTTTTATCAGTTGAGGAATCATGGATATTGAAGTCAGAACACCGGCTATTATACCTAATACATTTTCATTCATCGCTTAAATTTTCTTTTCTGAATATATGAATTTCTATTTTATCTTGATTATTTTGAATTACTTAAACCTTTGAACAGCCACTTCCTGATGCAGCGGAATATTTTCTTCAATAAAGTGATACAGATCGCGTGCGAAATAACAGCCATTTAAAATCCCTCTTGCCCCAAGGCCATTGAAGACATATAGGTTCTCAAAAGTTTCGTGTCTCCCAATGATTGGCCTTCTGTCTTTCACAGTCGGTCTGAAGCCAAAATTGACTTCTTCCACTTCAAAATCGAACGGATAAATTTCAGAAAGTCCGTTAATGAGCTGCGTAACTGCAGTTTCATCGATGTGATGATGGAGTTGCTCTCTGTCATAGGTTCCGCCATAGAAATGAAGTCCGTTATCGGTTGGGAATAAGAAGTGTTTCTTTTTAATTGTAATATTCTCAGGAATTGTTTGGGAAAGTTTTACTTTAATATGATGCCCCTTGTTGGGAACCACAGCAATCTCTGAAAAGAATGGATTTTCTTTTACACCCATTCCTTCGCAGAATACAATATTTTTAAACTGAAGATCTTTATAAGTACCTGAAGAAGCTTCTAATTTTTCATAATCGAATTTTTCTTTAATTAAAAGTGTATTTTTTTCAAGAAAACCAAATAGATCTGTGAAAAATCCACTTACTTGTAATCTGGCAGACTGATTGACCTTTCCTGTATTAAAATCGTTTTTTACTACCTCTAAATGATCGAATTTTGCATCAAGAAAGTTGGAAAGCTCTTCGTTTCCGGATTTTTTAAGCCAAAGATTTTGTTCATTCTCATCATGAAAGATTCTGTGGATGGGTGCCTCTATCATGTAATTTGTTCCGGTATAGGATTCAATTTCATTCAAGGTAACTTTTAAAAAGTCAATCTGCTCCTGTGCTTTCCAAAATGTGGTGAATTTCTTAAGAACAACAGGATTGATGATTCCTGCAGAAACCTGGGAAGCGCTTTTCCGTTCTTCTGAATAGATGACAAAGGATTTGTTGTTCTTAATAAGCTGATGGGCAAAGAATAATCCTGCATATCCGTCACCTACGATGATATAGTCTATATGTTTCATAATAAAAAAAACCTGAGTAAAAGTACTCAGGTTTTGTATAAATATCAAGTGAAATCTTAGTAATTCCACATATCGTTCTCCATATTAAGGATCTGCGCCTTGATTCTTTCGCTTTCTTCCAGCTGATCGTCAGCATCTTTAGGAATATAGTCCTTGATTGTACCGTCACCTAAACCGGCAGACGATTTGTAAATCACTGAAGAGAATCTTCTCGCATTAATGATGTCATCGAAAGACAGGTCAGCTGAAGAGTTTTTTCTGTTGTAAACGTAGTTGTTTGCCAACACATCTCTTGCATTAGGGTAGAAGATCCAGAATAAGTCAATAAGCTCGTCATTACCAGCAATCGGCTTACCGTCTGGTCCTATAACTCCCTGTACAGCAGGATCTGGTCCCATGGCCGCAATACCAAGAGGTCTGTATTTCATTTGTCCGTCTCTCTTATCGATAAACCACATACCCATGATCTTAAGAACTTTTACTTTATCAGTAGTTGTTTTGAAAACATCGGTATATTCTTTTTTCTCCTGTTCAGTTAACTGTCTTCCAGAGTTTAAGATATCAATCGCAGCATCATTGATGATTACCTTCTCCAGTCTTTTCTGAATACCTTCCGGTGAAAGTTTCACCGTAAAGTTTTCATCATCATAAACCTGCTCAATCTTTCCTGTTAAAGCAGCATCTAATAATAACTGGTACAGAGATCTTGTAGGTGTAGCAAGAAGTCCATCCGGATTGTCATAATAGAAAGGTTGGTTGATCTTATCATTCATGTCGATAATCTCCCAGACAAACATACTTTTAAAGATATCTTTATCTTCTACAAAACCATATTCAAGAGGCTTTACTGTCTTATCAATAATAGTATCACCAACTTTTTGTTTGTTTTCCTCTCTCATCTGTCTGAACTCTTCCGGAGAAGCTGCGTTCAGAATAGTTTGGGAAAATGCGAATCCCGAAACTAATACTAAAAGGGTGCTAATATATTTTTTCATAATAAATTACAATTTTAGTCCTATGGAATATTAATGATTATAGGAGTAATATTTTTGATCACCTGGCCATCTAGTCCCTGAGCAGTAACTTTAATATCAAAGATAGAAACTACATCTCCGGATCTAAGATTTTTCACTAATCCAGCGGCATCATTTAATGAATTTCCGTGAACTAATAGTGCTGCTCTTCCAGGTACTCTTACCATAAACTGAGTTACAGTAAATGAAACAGGGAAGTCGAAATCAGGAATCGCTGCCTGTACTGTCTGATTTTGGATAGACGTTGGAGGCATTGCCACAATACTCTGCCCTCTGATCTGACCTTGTGGTGGCGGTACGTTCTTAATTCTATATTCAAATACCTGTGATACAGATTTTCCGTAAGGGTCAATTCCTGATAATGTCAGTTTGACTGTATTACCTGAAGTAGGCTTCACGCTCCATTTTCCTGGGCCTGTATTTCTTACTGATGCTCCCGGAGCAGATAATGAAAGTTTAGAATTGTCAGCACCTAAGATTGATCCTGAAACAGGGTTCTCAAGTCCTCTATACATTACATTCATTTTATCAGCAGAAAGTAATAATCCTTTTTCAAGTTTTACTTCTCTTGGTCCTGCGATTACATTATACGTATGCGTCCATGGGAAACTTTGAGGTTTTCCTGAAGCATCTGTTAAAGTAATTGTTCCTCCCAATTTGTGCTCGCCGATACCAGAACCTGAAATAGAGGTAATCCCTTTTCCGTTCTCTACTCTACCTACGCCTGAGATACTAATCTTGTTGCTTGTAGAATAAGTACCTAACATTACTTTTACTTCAGCCTGTTTTCCTGCCTGGATATCTACCGGGCCAGAAACGATAGGCTCGTAACTTGAGAATTTGATATTGGCATCCACTTTCTCCTGAAGCAATAATGCCAATGCATCAGACTGTACGTTTCTTGCATCATTCTGGATGATCTCAAGATTTGAGATCGCTGCAATTAACGGCTGGTGATAGAATTTATTCTGAAACCAGGTCTTGTCATTCGGAGATTTTCCTTTTGGGTATTCAGCGATCAAAGATTTGTTGGCTCTGTCTACTAAATCTTTCAACTGAGGATTATTTCCAAAAGTAGCATTGATATAATTTCTTACATCGTCAATTTTTGCTTTTAAATCTAAAGCTCCTTTTGAGGGTGTATTTTCTTCTCCTTCTTTGAAGAAAAATTCTGTAGTCGCCTCGTTGTTATTCAATGCAGCAAAATTTTCGCTTACATCAATATCTTTTCCTGTTTTCGGATCTTTATCATGAAAATCCGACTGCTTTTTAAGATTAACTTTAATGTCCTGAGCAGAAGCTACAAGAGCATCAATTTTACCTTTTAAAACTTTATAGCTTTCCCAAGGCTGAGCGTAGGTATCCGGAACCTGCTGTGCTTTAGCCTCAAGTGTTTTTTCGAAAATCTTTTCGTTTTTATTCTCTGTTAGAGTTCTTGTTTCATTCAAAGCTCTGGTAGAGTCGTAGTATGATCTGATGATCTCAGCATCAATATTTAGGGCCATCATCGCGATGAACACCAAATACATCAGGTTGATCATCTTCTGACGAGGGGTCTGTTTTCCTTGTGCCATTCTCTTTTCTTTTAGTTTTTGATTAAATAGTTAAATTTTAGAAATGGTTAGGAATTAAGACTTCATAGCAGTAAGCATACCGCCATAAACTCTGTTTAAGCTATTAAGATTAGTTGTTAAACCTTGTAATTCTTGATTAAATTTTTCAGACTGCTCGGCAGATTTCTGCATATCTGCTACATATTTGTTGGCAAATTCTGATTGTTTTTTACCGCTTTCCAACTGCATTGCATATAAAGCATTCATACTTTCCATATGCTGAGCAGCTTTGTTAAGCTGATCATTATATTTATGAGTAGAAGCAGAAACATCAACAGTCTGGTTGATTTGGTCCACTGAGTTGGAGAACTTATCGATCCCTGTTCTCAGTCTGTCAAATAACTGAACGTCTAGTTTTGCGTCCTGAAGCATTTTATCTAATTTATTGGAAAGAGAATTTTCTAATTCTGCAAACTGCTGTGCATTGTTTCTGGATGACACATTAGAATGTAAAGGATTTGGGTTGGCATGTTTATCTAATAGTTCAGGATAAACATTTTCCCAAGCATAAGATTCTTCTGATTTAGGAGGGTCAAATGCGAAAATGATAAAGATAATAGCCTCTGTAATAAGTCCCACAGTAAGAGCGATATTACCATTAATAGGTCCCAAGGTAATGTGAGTAATTTTAAGCCAAGCTCCAAGAATTACAATTGCAGCACCGAATGAATAAAAGAAATTCATCCAAGCATCTTTAGTCTTAAACATATTAAGTTAGTTTTTTTAATGTTAAATAAAATTGTTATTGAAAAATAGTTGTCCGGTTAATTATCTGTTAACTCTTCTTGGCTTCACTGCTGCTTCAGGAATGTCCTGTACAGTTCTGAATCCGATATAGCTTCTTGCGGAATCTTTTCTTTCCCAATCTCTAGCACCTGTCATCAGGGCATATCCTATATCTTTCCAAGATCCACCTCTTACTGATCTCTTTGTATCTACTTTATCTTTCGTAGAAGGATTTAAAGTAGATGAGAACCCGTAAGAAGAATTGTTATACGCAGATTCTGTCCATTCAGAAACGTTTCCAGCCATATCAAATAACCCAAATCCATTTTTCTTAAATTTCTTTACTGGAGCTGTATATGTGTAAGTACCTTTTTTATCGTCTTCCATGTAGTTACCTCTCTTTGGTTTGAAGTTGGCAAGGTAGCAACCTCTGTCATCCATTAAATATGGACCACCCCAAGGGTAAGTAGCATTTTGCATTCCGCCTTTAGCAGCATATTCCCACTCGATTTCTGTAGGCAGACGGAATATCATTGGTCTTTGTTTTTTTCTTTTCAAGCTTTCGTTGTAGTCTGTTTTCAGTTTAGTTCTGAAGTTACAGTAAGCTCTTGCCTGATCCCAGGTTACTCCTACTACAGGGTAATCTTTGTAAGCTTTGTGCCAGAAATACTGTTCGAACAATGGTTCGTTGTAAGTAAAGTGGAAATCATTTATCCAAACCGTAGTGTCGGGATAGATGGCAATGCTGGAACTTTTAAGGTAATTGGCACCTCTTTCGTTGTCAGCAAGTGCTGCATCCATATCTCCCCACTGATAATTGTATTTTAATTTACTAACGTCTAAAATTCTTTCGTTTCCGATTCTAGAAGAAGCAGGCAGATACATAGACTCTAAAACTTCCGCATATTCTACATCCGGATACTTTCCGCTGCTCCAATGTAATGGGATTTTCCAGTCTAATCTTTTAGAAGCATCATAACCTCCATCTTCTCTTCCTCCCTGGCCTTCTAAATATTCTTGATAAGGTGTTAAATTTTCTTCTTTTTTAGCAAGGTATGCATAATCACCTATGCTTGCCCCTCTACGTCCACCTTCTTCACCGCCTTCCCCAGCAGCTTCGGCTAGTAGAGTTCTAGCAATAGAATCTCTTACATAATTAATAAATACCCTGTACTCTGCATTAGTAGTTTCTGCTTCATCCATGAAGAAAGAAGAAACGGTAACCGTTTTCAATGAAGCTTTTTCAGGAGTATTTGTTGGATCCTGATCAGCAAGACCAGCAACAAATGAACCTGCAGGAATTGCAACCATTCCAAATGGTCTTTCCGCAACAAATGATTTCGTTTTTTCTCTTGGTATCAATTCTCCTTTCGTTCCAGGCTTCCCTACAGAAGAACTGCCACCACCTGAACAAGATACTGATGCTACCGACGCAGACAATAATAAAAGAAATATCCTTTTCATGTTAATTTTTATAATTAAGCCGTAAATATATAATTTTTTTAAGAAACTTTTAAGATTTTTTTTGAAATAACGGAAGAAATCTACATTTATTTTATTTACAACTACATTTTATTCTACAGTTACCGATTTAGCTAGGTTTCTTGGCTGATCTACATTAGCACCTCGGTATACTGCAATGTAATAAGCCAATAGCTGTAAAGGCACTGAAGCTACGATCGGCGAGAAGCATTCTGAGGTCTCGGGAATTTCAATAACATAATCTGCCATTGCACTTACCTGCTTATCTCCTTTATTCACTACAGCAATCACTTTTCCTTTTCTTGCTTTAATTTCCTGAACATTACTCACAATTTTATCATAATGTCCTTTTTTAGGGGCAATGATAACAATTGGCATGTTTTCATCGATAAGGGCGATAGGACCATGCTTCATTTCAGCGGCAGGATATCCCTCTGCGTGAATATAAGAGATTTCTTTCAGTTTCAGAGCCCCTTCCAGTGCCGCCGGATAGTTATACCCTCTTCCTAAATAAAGGAAATTAGTGGTATTGATAAAGTCTTTTGCTATAGTTTGAGTCAGCTCGTGAGTAGTACTTAATACTTCTTCGATTTTTTTAGGAAGAGCATCCAATTCAGAAATTAAACTCATGAATTCTGCATTACCTAAATTACCATTATGTTTTCCTAATTTTAAAGCAATTAAAGAAAGAATGGTAAGCTGTGCTGTAAATGCTTTTGTAGAAGCTACCCCGATTTCAGGACCGGCATGGGTATATGAACCGGCATCCGTAATTCTTGCAATAGACGAATCCACTACATTACAAATACCATATATAAATGCTCCTTTTTCTTTTGCTAATTTTAATGCAGCCATTGTATCTGCAGTTTCTCCCGACTGAGAGATCGCAATAACAACGTCTTTATCTGTAATAATAGGATTTCTATATCTGAATTCTGATGCATATTCTACCTCTACAGGAATTCTTGCATACTCTTCAATAAGATATTCTCCGATAAGTCCCGCATGCCATGAAGTACCACAAGCAATAATAATAATCCTGTTTGCATTTTTGAATTTTTCAACATGATCCCAGATCCCCGCCATTTTGATAATACCTTCGTCTACAAGAAGTCTTCCTCTCATAGTGTCATGGATAGACTTTGGCTGTTCAAAGATTTCTTTAAGCATAAAATGCTCATAACCTCCCTTTTCAATTTGCTCTAAGCTTAATTTAAGTTCCTGAATTTCAGGCTCAATCCTAGAGTTCTCATTAATGGTTCTGATATCTACTCCATTTTCCAATGAAATAGTAGCCATATGTCCTTCTTCAAGGTAGATCGCTTCTTTTGTAAATTCTACAAAAGGAGAGGCATCAGAAGCAATAAAATATTCTTTTTCACCAATTCCGATAGCCAATGGAGAACCTAATCTTGCTACAACCAACAAACCTGGATAATCTTCATGAAGTACAGTGATAGCATAAGCTCCATAAACTTCATTTAAAGCAAATCTTACAGCAGTTGGGAAATCCGTTTCCGGCTTCAGATCCATGAAATACTGAATAAGGTTCACGAGTATTTCTGTATCCGTTTCAGATTTAAAAGTAAATCCTTTTTCTGAAAGCATTGTTTTAATAGTATCATAGTTTTCTATGATACCATTATGTACTACCGCAATTTTCCCATTATTTGATAAATGCGGGTGTGAGTTTCTGTCACTTGGAACACCATGGGTAGCCCATCTGGTGTGCCCCATTCCAATTTTGGCCGTTCCTTTCAACTGTGCTGAAATATTGACTAAATCATCTACTTTTCCCTTTGTTTTTTCTACTTCAAATTTATTATTTGAGCCTTCCAAAACAATTCCTGCACTGTCATACCCCCTATATTCTAATCTTCTAAGACCGTTGATCACAATGTCATACGCATCCTGAAATCCTGTATATCCTACAATTCCGCACATATTTTTATTTTGTCTAGTGTTTGTTTATTTTTTTATCTGTATTATTTTTTAGTCCCGTAAGTGATTTTTAACTGAATTCTATTAGGATTATTTTTATTCGTCCCAACATAAACGCCTCTTTCTGTAGCAAATGCTCTGGTTGTATTTTTATACCCAACATATTTTTGTGTATCACTCGTTAAAAATTTACCCATATTAATAAGTAATATTTTATTGGCTTCAGCCCCCTCTACAATATCTTTTACTGTTTTTGTAACTGTAAAATCATAAGAAGAAGGATTTTTGTCTAAATCATTTGATTTTAACCAAACAAAACCTGCAGAAAGATCTGAAATAAATCCTGAAGACGTAAGTAATTGATCTGAACCTTTAATCACAGGAAGAATGGTAAAATTATCTGCCTTTTTCCTATAATTATTTTTCCAAGATGAATCATCTGTATAGATTCTGATCTTAGCGCTTACAATAGCGGCTTTATCTTTATTATATAATGTCTTAAGTTTACTGATTGTTTCATCAGGAATCTTAATTCCTACTGAAGGACCACCCATTCCTTGTAAATAAAGTTTAGGATCACCATCCGTTGTGTTGATAGCATCAGATGCATCTTTCCATGCAGAACCAAGTCTATTGTACTCGTACTGACCATAACGTCCTCCACTTACCAGTAACTTAAAAGTAGTCTGTGGTCTTGTTATAGTACCATTGTCATTTTTCTCATTGGTATAGTACATTACTATTTCCATATTATCCGGAGAAAACTCGAAAAGATAGCCATCTGTTTCTTCTACAGAAAGTCTGATTCCTTTAAAGTATCTGGTAAAGTTAGCCGCATCCATAAGTTCCGGCTTCTTACTTTTATCAAGGATCTTCGTCTGGAAAAAGTTTTTATTTAAAGGAATCCTAAATCCAGCGTCTGATGTAAACACAGAAGAATTATCTGATTTTTTAGTGATTGTTACAGCCCTTACTTTCCCATCAAATACAGAATTTCCTAATGATTCTCCTGTAGATACTGTTACATTTGATCTTTTGAAAGCATCAGAGTTTCCGTCCAGGAACGTCGTTACTTCATCTACTTTCACATGCATGAGAGTATTAGTTCCGCCAGTTCCCAATTTTGTTTTACCATATTTTACCTGATAATTAACTGGATAAGTTTTTATATCTGTTGAAACAGGAACTGTTTCAGTACCAATTAATAAATTTTCATCTTTTGCTCCCGGTGCAGTTACTGAATCTGCAACCGCTGCAGGTCTCATCACAAGCACTACAGAGTCAATTTTTGGATTAGTTCCAAAATCAAAATTATCTGTGGACATTCTCAGCTGAGTAAGAAGTGATGCCTTCTGCATTCCGAACTGCCCCTCAGAAAATGCTCCCAAAACAGAAGTATAGGTAGCAGCTCCTGTTGTTGAATTGATTAAACTTACAAGTTTTCCTGCGTCACTTCTTATGGTATCATGATTATTGATATTATAAGCAATAAGGTCATAAGAAGTTACATTGCCTTCTGCAGCCCCGTCAATAAATAGCTGTTCGCCGAGGGAATCCGGCTCTGGTTCGCAATTGTAAAGAAGGGCACTCCCGAAAACCGCCACAAAAAGCATGGCTAAAGTCCTTTTAACAGTATGAGTCATTAAAAATGTGTTTAATAAAGTTGGTTTATAGAATCTACGTCTACGTATTCTGATTTTGAAGTGGTTGTTTCCTTGAAGCCTTTATCCAGGTCTTCATCCAGAAACTCATCTCCTTTCACAACCATGTCTACGTAATTCATACTTTCAATAACAAAGTTTTTGATCGTTGGATTATCTAACGCTTTTAATCCTGAAATATTATCGAATGTTAGTTTTTCAGCAATGTTTTTATCAAGAGCAGCATCTTTCTCATTGTATAAAGAAAGAACGATTTTGGCATCTTTGAAATAAGTATCGGATTCGTAATATGTTTTAAGGTAAATTGGAACAAAAGAAGACATCCATCCGTTCAGGTGGATCACATCCGGTACCCAGTTTAGTTTTTTGATGGTTTCAATAACACCTCTTGCAAAGAAAATTGCTCTTTCATCATTATCATCAAAAGCTTTTCCTTCATCATCTACATAGTACTGCTTTCTTTTGAAGTATTCTTCGTTGTCTATAAAGTAAACCTGAAGTCTTTCTCCCGGAAGAGAGGCTACTTTAATAATTAAGGGCTGATCAAGATCATTGATAATAATATTCATTCCTGAAAGGCGGATCACCTCATGAAGCTGGAATTTTCTTTCACTTATCTGTCCAAATCTTGGCATAAAAACTCTTACATCATTGCCTTCATTGTGCATCTTAAGTGCCATTTTGTTTACCACTGCAGCCATATTAGTATCTTCCTGATATGGATACATCTCTGTAGTAATGTACAGTATTTTTTGATTCGGCATAAATTTCTATCTATATTTTTGTAAAAATGCTTTAATGTGCAAAATTACAAAAAAACATCCAACATTATTTTAATTAACATTATTTTACGATAATTCCCATTTTGAAATTATTAAAAACACATATTATTCTCTGATATTTTTAGTATTTTTGAATTAGTATTAAAATAAACTATGGAAGTTATAAAAAACAAGAAAACCCTTCAGGATTTCATTGAAAGACAGAAAGAAATGGGAAAACGGATTGGCTTTGCTCCTACCATGGGAGCGCTTCATAAAGGCCATCTTTCCCTATATGAAGAAGCCAGAAAAGATAATGACCTCGTAATTTCTTCAGTTTTTGTAAACCCTACCCAATTTAATAATCCGGAAGATCTGGAAAAGTATCCTAGAGACATCAATAGAGATATACTTATACTAGAAAACTCTGGATTAGTAGATGCCGTTTATACCCCGGAAGTCTCTGATATCTATCCTGAAAAAACTGAAAGTCAGCACTATGATTTTGATGGTCTGGAAAATGAAATGGAAGGCAAATCAAGACCGGGTCATTTTGACGGCGTAGGAACTGTAGTAGAAGAGCTTTTCAGACAGGTACGACCTGACCATGCCTATTTTGGAGAAAAAGACTTCCAGCAGCTCGCCATTATCAAAAAAATGGTTGAAAAGAAACATCTGCCTGTAAAAATAACAGGAGTCCCCATTTACAGAGCTGAAAACGGATTGGCATTAAGCTCAAGAAATCAAAGGTTACATGAAGACCGTAAGGAAACTTCGAAAATCATTTACAATACATTAAACAAAGTAAACGACTGGTTCAGGACGGTTAGTATTCCTGAAATAAAAAAGAGAGTAACAGATATTTTTGATCAGGAACACGGAATGAAATTAGAGTATTTCCTGATTGCTGATGAGGAGACCTTAAAAGAAACCGATTTCTTCTATAAAGATAGAAATTACCGTGCATTCATAGTAGTTGTAGTAGATGGAGTAAGGCTAATTGATAATATGCATTTGGATTAAAATTAAACATTAGTTTAACAAACAGAAATGTACTTTCCATAAAAACAGAGCTCTTATCAATATATAAGAGCTCTGTTTTTATTTAGATCCATATAAAAAAATCAAAGGTCTCTTGAGGAAACCTTTGATACACCAAATCACAAAATATTAATATGAAAAAAATTTACTTTTCAGTAAATCTTGTGACCCGGCTGGGATTCGAACCCAGGACCCATACATTAAAAGTGTATTGCTCTACCAGCTGAGCTACCGAGTCGGTCACTTTGTCAACGAATAATTTCCGTTTTAGGAGGTGCAAAGATACAACTTTTTTTCACTCTCACAATAGTTTATATAAAAAAATCAAAGGTCTCTTGCGGAGACCTTTGAAACACCAAATCACAAAATATTAATATGAAAAAAATTTACTTTTCAGTAAACTTGTGACCCGGCTGGGATTCGAACCCAGGACCCATACATTAAAAGTGTATTGCTCTACCAGCTGAGCTACCGAGTCGGCCACAATTAAAGATAAAAATTTATCAGTAATTATTAAATATTCTTTGCAGTGCCTGCGACTGGACTCGAACCAGCACATCCGTAGGAAACCACCCCCTCAAGATGGCGTGTCTACCAATTTCACCACGCAGGCTAAAAAATTACAAAAATCTAGTAATTTATTTCGCTTGTGACCCGGCTGGGATTCGAACCCAGGACCCATACATTAAAAGTGTATTGCTCTACCAGCTGAGCTACCGAGTCGGTCACTTTATCAACGATTTACATTTGAATAATGTCCCTCGTTTTCAGTGGTGCAAAGATATGAGTTTTTTCGTTATCTCAAAACTTTTTTGCAAATTTGTTCAAAAAAAATTCATGGTTATTTCACTGATCGGATACATGGGATGTGGCAAATCTCACATTTCCAAAATATTAAGCGATAAAATAAATTTCAAACTGATAGACCTCGATAAAGAGATTTCCAGAAGAAATAAACTGACCATTCCTGAGATTTTCGAAAAAAAGGGGGAAATTCACTTTAGGAAGCTGGAAAGAGAGGCTCTGGAAGAAATTTTAGCTTCGGAAGAAAATGTGGTTTTAAGCCTTGGAGGGGGTACTCCTGTGTACTATAATAATATTGAAATTATTAACAGTCACTCTAAAAGTGTATTCCTGAGGGCTTCCGTAGGAACTTTAGTAGAAAGGCTTTCAAAACAAAAAGAAAAAAGGCCTCTGATTGCCAATATTTCTGAGGAAGACCTTCCCGAGTTTATTGCCAAACATTTATTTGAAAGAAATGCATTTTACAGCAAAGCACAGTTCAGTATCAATACGGATGGCAGAGATCCTGATGATATTGTAAAAGAAATAATAGAAAAGCTCTATCTCTAGAGCTTTTCATTTTATTCTTCGCTTTCGGTTCCGTCTGCTGTTTCTCCAAAGAAATCATCCCAGTCTGTAAAGTCTGAGGCGATGTCGTTTCCTACATAATCATCCATCTCTCTTCTGTCTTTTTTGGTAGGTCTTCCTTCGCCTATTATTCCTGTAATAATCCTGTGACATTTTGCGAAGTTTCAGTAATTCATACTGCTCCTTATCGGTTACATCCTGTATATGAAGGGGTACCAACTTGGCTCCTATCCTGCTTTTAGGGATTTGGAGAACCTTTATTTTATAGTCGATCTGATTTTTGCGGATCTTAATAACATCTCCTTCTTTTACCTCTTTAGATGACTTTATGGCAGACGTCCCTATAGAAACTCTGTTCTTCTTAATTTCCTCTGTTGCAATACTTCTCGTCTTATAAAAACGAATACACCATAAAAATTTATCTATTCTCATAATTTTTTATACTTTTGCCGTTATATTATTTGTAAAGTAATTAAAGTTTTTGAAATGAAAAAAATATTTTTATATATCCTTGCGGGATCTTTATGTTTTTCTGCATGTAAGAAAGATGATGAAGTTGAAACTTATAAAGAACCGGGAGATATCTCAGTTCAGAACAGTTATGACGATCAGGCCATTAAGAAGTTTATGAACGAAAATTATCTGGATGCTCAGGGAAATATAAAGGCTTTCAGTACAACAGATGCCAGTGATGATAATGAAAAGAAATTAATCGATCTGCCATATCAAACACTTCCATCCGGAACGATTTACATTATGAGAGATGGAGCACAGCCTTCTGCAGCCACCGGTAAAACTATTGCTCCAAAAGATATTCTAACGGTAATGATTAGAGCCAATGGTTATTTAGCAGGTGAAACTGATGGAAATGTTTCTTTCATCTCTACACTGCCTATCACCAATACAATTAATGGTAGTGGACTTCCATTAGTAGATCCAATGTTTTATTATGTAAAGCAGTCTGTATTGGATGCAGCGACTACCGACGCTACTAAACAGAGAAGTTATTATGAAATAGAAGGTTTTCAGGAAGCTATTCAGAAATTTAAGGCTTTTGATGATTATCCGAGCGGATCGCCTTACAATCTTCAAGGGGTAATTATAGTACCATCCAGAGCTGCTTTTGCCAGAGATCCTCATTACCCTTATGCCTCAACGTATTCTTTAAGAAATAATACCATTATTTTCAATTTTCAGGTATATAAAAGAGCAGACAGGCCTGCAAATCAGTAATAAATCAAAATCATATATAAAGAACCGCCTTCTTATCGAAGGCGGTTCTTATCTTTCCAGGCGTTTCTAAAATCTTGTCTTCTGTTTTACATTTCCTAAGATATCCGGGAAATAGAGATCTGCCAGGTGATCAAATTCGTCTCCTCTCATAAACATACTGGCATCCACTTCTTCATAAGAACTCTTTCCTGCTGCTGCAATCAGTTCATTACAGGTATGCAGTGTATTTTTATGGAAATGGTATACTCTTTCACTTTTATCGGTAACATCAAGTCCTTTGATAAGCATTTTATCCTGAGTGGCTACTCCTGTCGGACAATTATTATTATTACATCTCAACGCTTGAATACATCCTAATGAGAACATAAATCCTCTCGCATTATTACACATATCTGCTCCCATTGCCACAGCTCTTAGAATATCCAGACTTGTCAGTACTTTTCCGCTGGCAATAACCCTTAATTTATTTCTTAAATTATAATTATTCAGTGTTCTGTTCACAAAAATAAGAGCCGGCTCCAGAGGCATCCCCACTCCATCCGAAAATTCCGGCGGTGCAGCACCCGTTCCTCCTTCTGCTCCATCTATGGTAATAAAGTCCGGATAGATCTTCATCACATTCATTTGTACGCAGATATCTTCAAATTCTTTGGTGTCTCCGATACAAAGCTTAAAACCAATAGGCTTACCTCCCGATAATTCTCTCAACTGCTGTACAAACCTCAGCAGACCTGAAGCATCAGAAAATGAACTGTGGGAAGGCGGCGAAATAATAGTCATTCCCGGAGTGACGTGACGGATTTTTGCGATTTCAGGTGTATTTTTCACGCCTGGAAGCACCCCTCCATGCCCTGGTTTTGCTCCCTGAGAAAGCTTAATTTCGATCATTTTTACATTAGGGAGATTGGAGTATTTCGTAAACAATTCAGGGTTAAATTTTCCTTCTTCGTCACGGCATCCAAAATATCCGGTTCCTATCTGCCAGCAAAGATCTCCTCCTTCCATGTGGTGCGGAGAAATTCCTCCTTCACCGGTATTATGGTAGAAATTTCCTTTTTTAGCACCTCTGTTCAATGATATTTGAGCCCTATCGCTTAATGCTCCAAAACTCATTGCCGAAATATTAAATAAAGAAGCATGGTAAGGCTGGGTACACTGTTCGCCTCCAACCCACACTCTTGGAAGTTCTTCTACGGGTGATTTTGCATAAATAGAATGCTTGATCCCTTCATATTTTCTATGATTAACTTCTAACTGTGTTCCAAAAGGAACGGTATCACTTAAGTTTTTAGCCCGTCTGTATACTGCAGAACGCTGGTTTCTGGGAAATGGCTTGCCATCTGTCTCCCTTTCGATGAAATACTGCTGCATTTCAGGCGAAATACTTTCGAAAAAGTACCTGAAGTAGCCCAAGACCGGAAAGTTCCTCAGAATAGCGTGTTTCGACTGGTAGGCATTGTAAACACCCAATGCATAAATGGCAGATAACAGGATGGGTATCCAGTAATGTGCTCTGATCAGTAATGCCACTACCCAGGTAGCGGTTACTAATACAATTCCCCAAGATAAAAACTTATCTCTCATGAATGTAGTTATTTAAAGTTAAAATAAATTTAGTAGAAATTTTGCAAAGAGACTACGCTTTTGCTAAAAAACTTTCGAAGGATGACTGCACAGAAACCGTGCCATCTGACAGGATTTTTTCTAAATTTAGAAATTCAATCTGATTGACGAATGCGGAATCAAAATCTTTCTGGACTCTCACATAGTTTTCGGTGAAGCCAAACATTTTTCCGTCTTTATTTTCATGCTCCCAAAGAACAGGAAGCGTTTTTCCAAGCTGAGTTTCATAGAATGCCATTTTCTTCTTTTCAGAAAGAATTCTCAGCATTTTATTACGTTTTTTTCTTTCCGGAATCGGAACGACACCGTCCATATCTGCAGCTTCAGTATTTTCTCTTTCAGAATAAGTAAATACATGCAGGTAAGTGATCGGAAGTTGGTTCAGGAAGTTATACGTTTCCATGAATTTTTCTTCTGTTTCACCAGGAAATCCTACGATCACATCTACACCGATAGCCGCATCGGGCATCACTTCACGGATCTTATTGACTCTGTCATTATAAAGTTTCGTAAGGTAACGGCGCTTCATTTTTTTCAGCAGATCATCGGAACCGGATTGTAACGGGATATGGAAATGGGGAACAAAACTTTTACTTTTGGAAACCAGCTCTATGCTTTCGTCTTTTAAAAGATTCGGTTCTATGGAAGAAATACGTATTCTTTCAATACCGTCTACTTTATCCAACTCTGAAATTAAATCTAAGAAAGTATGTTCATGTCTTTTATTTCCGAATTCTCCTTTACCATAATCACCAATATTAACGCCCGTAAGAACAATTTCTTTAATGTCTCTTCCTACAATTTCTTTAGCATTCTGAAGTACGTTTTCGATGGTGTCCGAACGTGAGATTCCTCTTGCCAGCGGAATGGTACAGTAGGTGCATTTATAATCACATCCATCCTGCACTTTCAGGAAAGCTCTTGTTCTGTCACCAATTGAATAGCTTCCGATAAAGAAATCGGTTTCTTCAATTTCGCATGAATGAACAGTTCCTTCACTATCCGATTTCTCAAGATCGTCAAGGTAGCTTAAGATATTGAATTTTTCCTTAGCTCCCAGGACAAGGTCTACTCCCTCGATCTGTGAAATTTCTTCGGGTTTCAGCTGTGCATAACATCCGACAATAACAACCAGTCCTTCCGGATTGGCTTTCATTGCTCGCTTCACGTGAAGTTTACATTCACGGTCAGCATTTTCAGTGACTGAACAGGTATTGATCACATAGACATCTGCTTTATCATCAAAGCTTACCTTATTATAACCTGCATCTGTCAATTGGCGGGCAATAGTAGATGTTTCTGCAAAATTTAATTTGCAGCCGAGGGTATGAAATGCGGCAGTTCCGTGAAAAGTAGACATTGATTACTCCTGAATTTTCTGGGTGCAAAGATAGTAATTTTAATAAGAATTCTGAATTGATTCAGTCTATTATTTATATTCATCCCTTACTTCAGGACTGTTTTGAAAACATACCGGTGATGAATTAGCATCTGCATTTTCACTGGAAAATTTGTCCTTCATTTCATTATTAAATTGCTGAGACTTATTTCTTTCAATGGAAAGTGTTTTCCATTCCTCATTCTTCATCATTTTGGCAATAGAAACAATCTGTCCTATATGATAAGGATAATGAGCCACCTGGCGCACAATTGCATCCAAAACGGTATGGGCTTCTCCTCTGATATATACCGTAGAATTCAAATTTTCATCATTTACCTGATCCATGGCATGAAAAAGACATGCCCAGCCCTTTTCCCAGAAATCCAGAACTTCCTGTTTTGTTTTAAATGTATTGACAAATTCATCATCACGTTTCCGCCATGATTTTTCCCCATCTTCCGTTAGAAAATTGGTCCATCTTGAAAGCATATTTCCGGCAATGTGCTTTACAATTACGGCAATAGAATTACTTTCATCATTATACTGCCAAAAGATCTGATTGTCAGAAAGCTGTAGGAATGATTTATCACCAAGGGATTTGTAATATTGAAAACGTTTTATAAAAAGCTCTTTCATGATATTTAAATAAAAACCAAGTTAGCATTTTTCACGTATATAAAGGTAAATTAAAATATGCTTTGCAGGATCAATGACTTTATGAAAGATCTGAATTCATTAAATATTGAACATCTTGAAAAATGGTTCACCGATGAAAGTACGATCTGGATACCTCCTTCCAAAGAAATTTCGGGTAAGAACAGAATCTTGGCCTTATTCAGAGCTATATTCAGACGGTATGAATCGATTGAATGGCAGGTTTTTGAAATATTTCCATTAGGAAATCAAAAATATTTCTACCAGACTGCTTCTTATGGGACCATGATCAATAAAGGAATTTATGAAAATAATATATGTACGGTTGTTCACTTTTCAGAGGACGGTAAAATCATTTATCTTTCTGATTATTTTAAAGATACAAAAGCATTTAATTAAGATTTAACCAAAAATAAAACCACTTCTTTCGAAATGGTTTTATATGAATAGCTATTATTAAAATAAGATTAATCTCTGTTTTTAACCACGATCCATCCCGAATACTTAATCGGTGTGCTCAGTTTATCATTTTCATTCCATGAAACAGAATACCAGTAGTTTCCTGTTGGAACTCTTAATCCTGCACTAACGGTGCCATCCCATTTGTAGCCATTAGATTTATCCATTTTGAAGATCATATTTCCATAACGGTCGAAAATATTCATAACCAGATTTTTCTTTGTTGCCAGTGCAGAATAATCAATCACATCATTATAACCATCACCGTTTGGAGTAATCACATTCACAAGATTAGGAACTACAATTCCAATATGGATAGGATCACAATTGTAAGAATCTTTTACATAAATTGTAGCATCTCCTCTTTTCATATTGTTAAATACATTGGAATCCTGCCAGATAATATTATCTAAAGAGTATTTATAAGGTGCAGTGCCTCCAATAACAAATACAGTGACCGTAGTATTTGAAATATCAATACTTGAAACCACAGGCTGCTCAGACGGATATATTTTTACATTCTGCAGTACGGTGCAATCTCCTGTTTTAAGTTTTACCCAATAGGTGCCAACTCCCGCATTCGTAATGGTTTGGGTAGTTGCTCCTGTACTCCATTCGTAGCTGTTGAAGCCTGGCCCGGCATCCAGAGTCGTTTTATCTTCTACACAGATAATTTTGTCCTTAAGAATGCTGGAATAAACCGGCGGAATAACCACTAAAGTTATTTTAGCAATAGCATAACAGCCCTGTGCATTGGAAATCCTTACATACACGACACCACTTGGAGCGATATAGGTTGAAGACAGTAAAATTTCATTCGTCTGATTGACAGCATCCGTTACTGAAGGGTAATATTTTTTAACAGCTCCATTTAGATTAGTCACAGCTGTTCCGGTGAGATTAAAAGAGGCTGTAGAAGGATTAGTCTCTATAGAACAAGACCTGATAGTTGCATCATTTACCACAACTACCGGATGGAATTTCAATATGATCTGTGCAATAGAGGAACACCCGAATGACGAGGTTACCTTAACATAGATTGTTCCTTCTGCAGAAATAAAAGCTGTTGGATTTGTAATTTCATTGATACCTGCGTTCAGGTCAGAAATGGTATTGTAGTATTTCTTGGTAACATTGGGATCTGCAATAACAGCGGCACTTGTCAGATCATATACTGCAGTTCCTGCATTATTGTTATTACATTGAGTGAGTGTCACATTATTGGCAGTGATCTTACCGTCTCTGAACTTAAACAGTCCTATTTGTTTACATTTATTGAGCGGGCTATTGGGATTGGCAGGATCTGTATAACCTATGCTGTAGTAGTAAACAGTAGTTGTATTAACAATAGTAGGAACCGTAATCGCATTACTTCCGGTCAAAGCATCATTCTGACTTGTATGATAACTTACGCTGAAATTAGGATTCCCGTTCAGGATTCCTGTAGAAAGAGTAAAAAAGTCAAATAAAGCCGGGTTCTCACATACAATCACTTCTCTTGGATCTGCCGGATTAGCAGCCGGTATTCCAGGAGGATTGAAAGGATGAGGCTGTAAGTTGGGATCCGTGAAAGGCGAGGCCAATGTTGCCGTACCTCCCCAGGTCAGGGAAAACGGAGCTGTGGTACTGCTGGTACTGCTCACCCAGTTATCAATAAACAGATAATAGGTCTGACCCGGCAAAACATCCAAATATTTACAATAAGGAGTGAGTGAACCTCCCAAAGCATTAGTAATGGTACTGGTCATGTTCAGCCCTGTAGCTGGTCCGGGTCCAATAACAGTTGCAGCATTACAGCGTATAGGTGCTCCCAAAGCTCCACAAGTTACATTCGGTCCAAAAATCGCCCAGTCGTAATCGGCATCCGGATTATTAGGAACCAGATCAAAGGTGAGTGTTCCTCCTGTCGCTATTGTAATTTTGTACCAAATCGAATTATGCTCTCCGGTAGCATCCAGACAAGTCCCTGAGTTTACCAATTCCTTGATATTGCCATATCCCGTCGGACTATAGGTAATGTTTGAGTTTCCACAGACTGCAAGAGCTGTCGCACAATCTGCCTGACCAAAGAATGCCTGTGAAATTCCGAAAAAAATAATGAGTAAAAGTTTTTTCATAGATATATTGTTTTTAGTTAAAAATGATTGAAAATCAAATCATAATATTGATTTAGAACACATATACCAAATATACCTATATTTTAATCACAAACAATGGATTTTTAAAAATCTTAAATTATTTTAAATAAAAATGCCAAATGATTACGATATAACATAATAAACAGCAACTATTTTATGCTTGTAATATTTCCGCAAAGATTTTCAAGATGGAATATTTTATGGAAAGGGCTTTTTACTTCCTTAAGATGTTCTTTATCCTGGATGAAAGTATATCTTGAGGCAATAGAATTCATATCGGAAACGATCACCAGCCAACATTCGTCAACAGAAGTATCATAATAAGGGAATTTTTCATTTTTTTTATCAATAAGTTCCAAGATCTTTTCAGAACACAGCTCATCAAAAAGATTCATGCTGTATTCATGGGTGATAAAAACATTTCTACGGTGAAAAGATTTCCTTATTGCTTTTACACAGCCTACTGCTTTATTTTTTTTAATACTTCGGTAAATATTAATGATATTTTCCTGCTGATCTTCCAGATTGTCAAACTTAACGTTGGGGTGAAATTCTAAAAAATAAACACCACGATATTTCGAGGTGTCTTCTTGTTCTAATAGTATTTCTGCCTGACGGAACATCTTATTTAAGGTACTTTCAACCTTTTTCATTTCCAGATGATTGATCACTTCGGTCAATTCTATTCCAATCTTCTTATCGTTAAGCTTTGCGATAAAGTCAGGACTTTCGCAGGTAAGATCTTCAAATTTAACTTCGGGGAAGTGATGCATAAAAGAATTAAGCAGGAGAATTTCTGATTTCTTTCTGTACTTTTCACGGTCGTGAAGCAGAGATTCATCTATTTTACGGTGATATTTCTCCATCGGCTTTTTTTTCAAATGCCGGTTCATGTAGTATAGACTTAGATTCTTTATTAAATCTTCATCAGAAAATGTCTTTTTCATAGGTGACTTTTTTATTTGACCAGAGAATCTATTTTCTTTGGTTCTCACCGTTAGAAGTTTTTGATTTTCAAAAATTTACATAATAAAGGTAAGTAAAAAAACTATTCACAGGATACTTTTACATTAATTTATCAGATAATTAATGTAAAGTTTATTTTCATAATCAATACCTTTATCCATCTAACATATAAAAACTGTCGATTTATGGATTTTAAAAATTTTAAAATACCTTATAGCATTAATCCACAATATTCTAAAAAAGCCGCCTATTTCTCAATGGAATTTGCCATTGAACAGGTTTTAAAAATATATTCAGGAGGTCTGGGATTCCTGGCAGGTTCCCACATGAGAAGTGCATACAACCTGAAACAGGATCTTATCGGAATCGGAATTCTCTGGAAATTCGGATATTATGACCAGGCACGAAACCATGACCAGACGCTTCAGCCGGTTTGGACAAGAAAAATGTACAGTTTCCTTGAAGACACCGGAATAAAGTTCCAGATTGAGATCCACAGCGCACCGGTATGGGTAAAGGTGTGGTATCTTGATCCTGAGATCTTCAATACTGCACCCATGTTTTTCCTTTCCACGGATGTTCCTGAAAATGATCATGTTTCTAAAACCATCTGTCACAAATTATATGACGCCAACGAGTCTACAAAGCTTGCCCAGTATATTTTATTAGGAAAAGGAGGAGCCAAATTACTGGATGAAATAAATGCAGAAAGAGAAGTTTATCACCTGAATGAAGCCCACGGACTTCCCGCTGCCTTCTATCTTCTGAAAAAATATAATGGAGATTTGAACAGGGTAAAAGAAAAATTGGTTTTCACTACGCATACTCCTGAAGAGGCAGGAAATGAAAAACACAATCTGAAACTGTGTTATGATATGTCTTATTTTTCAGGTTTCAGCATGGAAGATGTAAAAAGCATTGAAGGGGCTGATGATGACCGTTTCAATCATTCTTTATGTGCTTTAAAAATGGCAAGAATGGCCAATGGTGTTTCTCAGCTTCATGGTGTAGTTTCCAGAGCAATGTGGAGTAAATATCCAGGTATCTGCGAAATCACCTCCATTACCAATGCACAGGAATTTAAATACTGGGCAGACAAACCGCTTTATAATGCCAAAGATGAAAACGATGAAACCGTATTTGATTACCGTAAAAAGCATTTAAAGAAAAGCCTCTTCAAAATCGTTGCAGATCAGACGGGAAATCTTTTCAATCCTGATATCTTCACTATTGTCTGGGCAAGAAGATTTGCAGGTTACAAACGTGCAGATTTACTGCTCCATGATAAAGAGCGATTCTACAAACTATTAAATAATCCAAAATATCCGGTACAGATCATTTGGTCAGGGAAACCTTACCCAATGGATTATTCTGCAATTTCAACTTTTAATACACTGGTGGAAGAAAGCAAGAATCACAAAAACATGGCTGTTCTTACTGGTTATGAACTTTCTTTAAGTAAATCTATGAAACAGGGTTCTGATCTGTGGCTGAATAACCCAAGGGTACCGAGAGAAGCTTCGGGAACCTCCGGCATGTCAGCGGCAATGAACGGATCGGTCAATCTGTCCACTGATGATGGATGGATTCCTGAATTTGCCAAGCCGGGAGAAAATTCATTTGTTGTACCAAAAGCAGATTATCTGAACATGAGCATTTACGAGCAGGATACCTACGATCTGAATAAATTATATGAGATCCTGGAAAACGAAATTCTTCCCACTTACTATGACCATCATGAGAAATGGCGGAAAATTCAGTATAATGCCATGAATGATGTCCAAAATCAGTTCAACAGTGATAGAATGGCGGATGAATATTATAAGGTATTATATCAATAAAACAAGTAAGCGCAAAAGATTAATAGTTAATTTACATTTATCTTTAAGCTTAAATAAAAGAATTCCGTGAATATTTTTCACGGAATTCTTTTTTATCATTCTTTTTTCTTTTTAGGTACTTTTAAGCCTTTTTCTCTGGCTTCGGAAATACCTATAGCCACAGCCTGTTTTTTGCTGGTCACTTTTTTTCCAGAAGAGGATTTTAATTTTCCTTCCTTGAATTCGTGCATTACCTCTCCTACTTTGTCCTGAGCTTTTTCTGAATATTTTGTCTTGCTCATGATAAAAAATTTTAAGATTTTGGCAGGGATACCCCTAGTTCATAAACTTTAGCATGCTTCAGATATTTGGAGCGTTCTCTGGAAGTTACCGATTCAAAATGATCATTCTTGATCACAATGATTGGGTCTTCTGCGTTTTCAATTTCGAAATTGGCAAGATATCTTTCGTCTGGTGCATCCTGACGCATTTTCGCTTTTATTTTCTGCAGCTCATCTGCATATTTTCTAAATCCCGGATCGGATGAATGGATAAATTTATATTCATCGCCTGCATACACATAATAATGAAGCTTCTTTTCAATTAATCCAGCCTCATCTGTGATCTGCGGATTATCATTTCCATCTTTAAAACTTACTTCTACCAAAGTTCCGCCTTTTTTGTTTGCACATTCTTCAGCATCTTTAAAGCTTGAAAAACCTGTATAAACTACCTGATCGGCTAAAACATAGCGATTCAGTTTCTGATTGTATGCATTCGTTTCCATAATTATTATTTTAAATTGATTCTATAATAGTATATTCAATTCTTTTGCCAAATTATCATTTTTAGCAAAATCACTGCTGAGGAATTCTATTATTTTCAGGATTGCTTATCCGGAATAAAAAGATGTTAGATACAGTAACATATGAATCAAGAGTTTGGTATATTACAATTGCATGGGACAGCCACAGACTCCGGGCGTTACCATCTGCTTTACAGAATTATAATGACACCTACAAATATCATTAAAAACAGGATCTGAAGTTCTGTTTTACTGTTTTATATGGTTATTTGGGTAAGAATTATTACATTTGGAATCATTAAAATTAGAAATGAAAAAAATACTCTTAACTCTTACTGTGGCTGCTTTATTCCATAATGTATCAGCACAGGAAATCACTTTAGATAAAATATATTCAGGATATTACCGTGGAAAAGGTATTGCTGGTATTGCATCCATGAAAGACGGAGAAAACTATTTAGTTATTGAGCCGACAGGTATTGCCAAATATTCTTATAAAACTTCACAAAAGGAAGGTAATGTTGTTGACGGGAAATTTGACAGCTATGAATTTTCTGATGATGAATCTAAGATTCTTTTGCTGAAAGAAAGTGAGCAGATCTACAGGCATTCTTTTCTTGGAAAGTTTGATGTTAAAGATTTGAAATCAGGTAAAACAATCAGCTTAAATGATGGCAAAGCAGTTCAGGAACCAAGATTCTCTCCTGATGCTACTAAAGTTGCATTTATTGCAGAAAACAATTTATTTTATCAGGATCTGAGCTCCGGAAAGATTACCCAAATTACCAATGACGGTAAGAAAAATGCAATTATCAACGGACTTGCAGACTGGGTTTATGAAGAGGAATTCGGGCACGCACGACAATATGAGTGGACAAAAAATTCTGACGCTGTTGTATTCGTAAAATCAGATGAAAGCCAGGTTCCTGAAATCTATATTCCAATTTATGGAAAAAGTCTGTATCCATCAGAAATGCGTTATAAATATCCTAAAGCAGGTGAGAAAAATTCTATGGTTTCTGCACAGCTATACCGACTTGACACAGGAAAGACCATACCATTGAATCTAAGCTCTTTCAAAAATTATTATATCCCGAATGTTATCCAGACCGCAAAACCTGACGAGATCGTTTTGCTTACTTCTGAAAGAATTCAGAATGCTTCAGATATTTTAAAAGTAAATACCAAAACCGGATCCGTTCAGAAATTATTCACAGAAACAGATGATAAATGGATCGATACGGATAGCCCTACTCTTGAATTCCTTGAGGATGATTCTTTCCTGTGGGCTTCTGAAAGAGACGGAAACCGCCATCTGTATTGGTATGATAAAGATGGAAAGCTTAAAAAGCAGGTGACAAAAGGAAACTGGGAAGTAACAGATTATTACGGATTCAATCCAAAATCTAAAGAAATTTACGTCCAGACTACTGAAAAAGGAAGCATCAACAAAGTAGTTTCAAAAGTAAATATTGAAAACGGAAAATCCCAGCTGATCTCTAATGCGGAAGGAAACAACTCTGCCAACTTCAGTAAGAATTACAGCTATTTCATTGAAACCTCTTCCACTGCTTCAAAACCATATACTTTTGTTTTAAAAGACGGAAACGGTAAAACGGTAAAAGAGCTTCAGAATAATAACGAACAGCTTCAGAAATTAAAAGCAGATAACTTTACAGAAAAAGAATTCATTACTATTCCTAACGATGCAGGAGATCAGATGAATGCATGGATTATCAAGCCTAAGAATTTTGATCCTAATAAAAAGTATCCTTTATTTATGTTCCAGTATTCAGGACCGGGTTCTCAGCAGGTTGCCAATTCATGGGACAATGGAAATGCATTATGGTTTAATCATTTGGTACAGAAAGGTTATATCGTTGCCTGTGTAGACGGCCGTGGAACGGGATACAAAGGAACTAAATTCAAAAAAGTGACTTATATGAATTTAGGAAAATATGAAATTGAAGATCAGATCACTGCTGCAAAATGGTTCGGAAAACAATCTTACATCGACAAAACAAGAATCGGAATGTTCGGATGGAGTTTCGGTGGTTATATGACCAGTTTGGCAATGACGAAAGGCGCGGATGTTTTCAAAGCAGGAATTGCAGTAGCACCGGTTACGAACTGGAGATATTATGATTCTGTTTATACGGAAAGATTCATGAGGACACCTCAGGAAAATCCGGACGGGTATGATAAAAACTCCCCGACAGAATACGCCAATTTATTAAAAGGTAAATTCCTGTTAATTCACGGAACCGCTGATGACAATGTACATTTTCAGAATTCTATGGAATTTTCCGAAGCTTTGATCCAAAATAAGAAACAGTTCGATTTCATGGCTTATCCGGACAAAAACCACGGAATTTATGGTGGGCAGACAAGGCCACATCTGTATCAGAAAATGACTGATTTTATAATAGAAAATCTGTAATGAGGTATCTATTTGTTTTGCCAATGCTCCTGGGTTATTCTTTTGCAGAATCACAGGCGTTGGCAGTGACAAAGGAGAAAATGGAGGTGGCTGTTTTTTCTGAAGGAAATTGGGAAATCAGAAAAATCAATGATGAATTCAATCTTTCACAAACAACTGCCATTACTGAAAACGGAGCAAAACTTATTCTTTATAAAGATAAAACGTGGAAATACGCCGATAATAAAGATCGGGAGGCTTTTGAAAATATTTCCGTAAATCATCAAAAACTTTCAAAAGCAGCATCTGCAGACTCTTTGGTAAGAAGTCAACGGGCTGATGGTGGTGTATATATAGACAAAAAGAAATGGGATATTTATGAAAATGAACATCTTGATTTTCCTGAATATACATTTGTAAGATATGATGAATTAAATGTTTACGGTTCTTTTTTTTGTATAAATTCAAAAAAAGAGAATATTGAAGCCATTAAAAATGAAGCTATAGGATCTATTTTAAACTTTCCTAATCATTCTACTTTAAAGAAGACAGAATATAGAAATGTGAATAATTTACCTATGTTTCATATTGACTATTCAAAAAAAATAGACGGTAATCATTTTGACTATCTGGAAAATTATTTTCTTACGAGCTACGGCTATTGCCGTATTACTGGATCTACTTATAGTAATCAGTTTAAAAAAAATAAGGAAGAGATTGAAAAACTAATCAATGGACTTTCAAAAGCTGAGCAGTGGAAAAGAAATGAACAAGTTCCGGTACCCCCTCCTCAAATTTATAATTAAGTAAAAATATAATCCCTTTCAAGTCTGAAGGGGATTTTTATTTATTTCATTAATCATTTCCAGCTGTATTATTTATTTTATCAATTGAAATTAAAAACTTATTTTTGGGAAATTTGAAAATTGATTATATGAAGACTAAACATCCTAAAGGCCTGCCCTTCCTCTTTTTCACAGAAATGTGGGAGCGTTTCGGGTACTATCTGATTCTTGGAATCTTTGTGCTTTACGTCATCGAGCCTACCGGAATGAAAGGTGGTCTTGGACTTCCGGACAAAACTGCTGATGACATTTTCGGAACATATATCGCTTTGACCTATTTAACACCTTTCCTTGGAGGATTTTTGGCTGACAGGGTTTTAGGATATATCAAATCTATTTATCTGGGCGGAATCCTGATGGCCGCAGGGTATATCGGGATGGGAGTTTTCAAGGATCTTCCACTTTTTTATGGTTCATTGGCACTGATCATTATTGGAAACGGTTTTTTTAAGCCTACCATTTCTACATTGTTAGGAAACCTCTATTCTGAAGAGCCTTACAAAGCTAATAAAGACTCCGGATATAATATTTTCTATATGGGAATCAATATCGGGGCATTTATCTGTAATATTATTGCCGCTTTCATGCGTAATAAATTCGGATGGGGTGAAGCCTTCATTACTGCAGGAGTTGGGATGCTGATTGGGATGGTCATTTTTACCATCGGAAGAAAACATTACATCCACGCTGCACAGATGAAGCCTGTACAGGAAGGTGACACAAAACTTTCTGAAATTTTAATTAAAGTTTTCCTCCCTGCCATTGCCGTTGGAGCTATAGGATGGTTTATCCCGGGAAATATTTTCGGAAGCGACAGTACGGATGCCTTTATTTTCGCCTGTGTTCCTGTGATTTACTTTTATGCTTCGCTTTACTTTAAAGCAAAACCGGAAGAAAAGCCTTCTATCGGAGCCTTGCTTTCAGTATTCCTGATCAGTATGTTCTTTTGGGCAGTTTTCAAACAGAATGGTACGGCACTTACAAGATGGGCCAATTATTATACGGACAGAAGTGTTCCCGCTTCTTTGGAAAAGCCACTTGAAGATATTTATATGGTGGAAGGAAAAAGTTATGAAGACAAAGAAGTTCCGGTATATGACAATCAGTTCCAGTCTCAAAAAGATAAAGATGGAAAGAGCATTAAAGAAAACGGAAAAGATATTTATTTCAAAAATATTACGCCAGAGCAGCGTGCAGCTTTAGAGAAAAATCCTGAGTCTAAAGTTTATTTATACAATACAGAATTATTTCAGTCTATCAATCCGTTTTGGGTAATTGCCCTTACACCGTTAGTTGTAGGATTCTGGGCTTTATTAAGAAGAAAAGGAAAAGAACCGTTAACGCCTACAAAAATTGTTTTGGGATTATTTATATCCGGATTATCATGTCTTGTAATGGTTCTTGCGGTTATGGCTGGAGACAACGGTGCTGTAAAAGTATCTCCATTATGGCTGGTTGCCGGTTATGGGGTAATTACGGTCGGAGAATTATGTCTTTCACCAATGGGACTCTCCTTTGTATCTAAACTTTCACCGGCTAGAATTACAGCATTGATGATGGGAGGATTTTTCCTGGCCAACTCTGTAGGAAACAAGCTTTCAGGAATTCTGGCAAGTACCTGGTACAGCTACGATAACAAGATGAATTACTTCCTTGTCAACTTTGCATTGTTAATATTTGCAACACTTTTAGGACTTTCTATGTTAAAAAGGCTAAACAAAATTATGAAGGAAAAGGGACACTAATCCTGATTATCATAAAGAATATCAAGCTACAGAATCACTCTGTAGCTTTTTTATTTAAATATAAAATTAAAACCTTGCCAAAAACTCAAAAAAAACTATATTTGTCAGTCTTAACAAAAATTAACAATAGAATGGATAATATTGAAGCATTAAGTCCGAAACCGGATGAATTTGTAGAGAATAAGAATTCAAGGCATCCAAAGGGGCTGTGGGTTCTTTTCGGAACAGAAATGTGGGAGCGTTTCAACTTTTATGGGATGAGAGCCCTTCTGACGCTCTTCATGGTAAATTCCTTATTAATAAAAGAAGCTGATGCGGCAATCATTTACGGTGGATTTTTAGCTTTATGTTATTTAACTCCTCTTTTGGGAGGTTTCATTGCAGATAAATATATCGGAAATAGGAATGCCATCCTAATTGGTGGATCTTTAATGGCTATCGGCCAGTTTCTACTGTTTATCAGCGCCTCTACTTTCTCTGCCGATCTTGGCAGTTCTAAAATGATCATGTGGCTGGCTTTATTCGTTATCATTTTTGGTAATGGATTTTTTAAGCCTAATATTTCCTCAATGGTGGGTAGCCTTTATCCTAAGCAGGAGAAATCCAAACTGGACTCTGCTTTTACCATTTTCTATATGGGGATCAACATTGGAGCATTCCTTGGACAGTTTATCTGCCCTTATGTAGGAGATGTGAAAGATGCCACTACAGGAGTAAGAGATATTTTTGCTTTCAAATGGGGATTTTTAGCAGCTTCAATTGCAATGGTCGTTGGAACAATAACATTCTTTATTCTTAAAAATAAATATGTGGTAACGCCGGAAGGAAGACCTATCGGTGGATTACCAAAAAACAATACCAGTGCAGACTTTGAAGAAGGTGAAACTCAGACCGCAAAATTTTCAGGAACATCATTAGGGATTACCGGATTAATTTTTATCGTTCTATTTTTCGCTTTCAGATATTTGCTCGTAGGAGAATTCGGGTTTAAAGCGGTAGAAATGGGTCAGCTGATTAAAGGAATTATTTATCCTTTCATTTATGCAGCCGGTATTGCCTTAGCCTTCCTGATCATGAGTTCTGCGGAGAACAAGATTGAAAGACAGAGAATCTGGGTAATCTATATAGTATCCTTCTTTATTATTTTCTTCTGGGCAGCTTTCGAGCAGGCAGGATCTTCATTAACGTTTATTGCAGATAACCAGACAGACAGAAACATTTTTGGGTGGAATATGCCCCCTTCAATGGTTCAGATCTTCAACGGTATTTTCGTTGTTCTGTTAGCGGTTCCATTCAGTTTAACATGGGATAAATTGAGAGCAAAAGGAAAAGAACCGGTATCTCCTTTCAAACAGGCCATGGGATTAGCATTGATCGCTCTTTCTTACTTTATCATTGCACACAACGTAAAAGATCTTGGAAATTCAGGATTACTAGCTATCAAATGGTTAATGCTTCTTTATTTTATCCAGACTTGTGGTGAACTTTGTTTATCTCCGATTGGTTTATCATTGGTAGGTAAATTGGCTCCAAAAAGATTCGCTTCTTTATTATATGGTGTATTCTTTATTTCCAATGCTGCAGGTTATGCGTTGGCAGGTTCGTTGGGAGCTCTTATCCCGGCTACAGGTGATAAATTTACTAAAGCACAGGAAATTGGAGTAAATCTTCAGGACGTTTTAGATAAAAAAGTAACACTGACTGCTGATCAGGCGGCAGCGTTTGAGAAAGCTCAGTTACCAATACAAAATCCTACATTTGCAGGATTTGAGATCCACAACTTATTCGAATTCTTTATGGTATTCGTAGTACTTTGTGGTATCGCAGCAGTTATTCTGGCGCTAATTTCTCCAATTTTAAAGAAAATGATGCACGGTGTAAAATAACCGCATCAATAAAATACAACAAAACCTCTGCTAAGTCGGAGGTTTTTTTTATTTTCGTATGATGGAAATTTCCGAAGATTCTTTATTTCAATCCGTAAAGGAAATTATTAGGCAGTCGCGCGAAAAAGTGTTTCGGATAGCGAATTCTACTTTACTGCTCACCTACTGGCAGATTGGAAAACTGATCGTAGAAGATGAGCAGCAGGGAAAAGAACGTGCTGAATATGGAAAGCAAACCTTAAAAAATCTTTCTAAAAAACTTTCTCTGGAGTTTGGAAAGGGCTTTGATGAAAGCAACCTTCGAAATATGCGCTCTTTTTATAAGGTATTTCCAATATGTGACGCAGTGCGTCACGAATTGAGTTGGACACATTACAGATTGCTGATAAGGCTTGATCATATTGATAAAACAAACTATTACATCAATGAAGCCATTCAGAATAACTGGAATTACAGGGATCTAAAAAGACAGATCAATTCACTTGCCTACGAAAGAGTTTTAGAACACAAAAAATCTCCAGTAGAAAATATTCACAGTGTTTTAAAAGACCCTTATATTTTTGAATTCTTAGGATTAACACCGGATCAAAAATTTTCTGAAAAAGAAATTGAAACCGCCATTATCGATCATATTCAGAAGTTTCTTTTGGAATTTGGAAAAGGATTTGCTTTTGTGGCCAGGCAGCAGCATATTTCTACCGATACTTCAGACTTTTATATCGACCTTGTTTTTTACAATTATATACTTAAATGCTTTGTCATTATTGATCTTAAAACAGGCGAACTTTCCCATCAGGACATCGGACAGATTGATATGTATGTACGAATGTATGATGATCTGAAACGTGGCGAAGGCGATAATCCTACCATTGGAATTCTACTCTGTTCAGAAAAAGACGAGACCATTGTAAAATATTCCGTTCTGAACGACAAAAACAATCTGTTTGCCAGCAAATATCTGCTATACCTTCCAAAAGAAGAAGAATTAAAAGAAATCATTGATCAGGACAGAATCCGTTTCGAGCTGGATCAAAACAATAAAAACCCTAATTAAAATTATCATATACAATTATGAGCTTAACTCTAGATGAAATACAAAATTTCAAAGGAAAATATCCCAGACAGATCTGGAGCCTGTTTTTCTCTGAAATGTGGGAACGTTTCTGTTTCTACGGAATGCGCGGAATGCTGGTTTTCTTTATGATCTCCCAGCTTAATTTCCATGAAAAAGAAGCCAATCTCCAATATGGAGCCACCCAGGCATTTGTTTATGCCTTCACCTTTATCGGTGGGCTTTTTGCCGATAAAATTCTTGGATTTAGAAAATCTCTCTTTTGGGGTGGACTTTTAATGATTGTGGGAAGTTTAATTCTGGCCACCGATCCCCATAAATTCTTTTTCCTTGGAATTGCATTTACCGTAGTGGGAACAGGTTTCTTTAAACCCAATATCTCATCTATGGTAGGACAGCTTTACAAGCCGAACGACTCAAGGGCAGATGCCGGTTTTTCTCTATTTTATGCAGGGATCAATCTGGGAGCTTTACTAGGTGGTTATCTATGTATTGCTATTGGAAAAGGAGAAGTGTTAGGTAATATTATTCCAGAAGCAATGCGATGGAATGTTGCTTTCGGACTAGCTGCAATAGTAATGGTCATTAGCCTTATCAATTTTGTATTTACTCAAAGAAGCCTGGGGACAATAGGTCTTCAGCCAGGACATCCTTTAGCAGAAGTAAAAGCTGCTCCTATTTCAAAATGGAAAGAATATGGAGTGTATGTTTTATCACTGGTTTTTGTTCCGATTATCATGAAGATGGTAGCCAAAACGGAATATACAGATTATTTTATGTGGGTTATCGGCCCTTTGACGCTGATCTATCTGTTTTATGAGATGTCTAAAGTAACTGCCTCAGAGCGTAAAAAACTTTGGGCGGCCCTGGTTTTCATTATTTTCTCTATTATATTCTGGGGAATTTATGAACAAAGCGGTGGTTCTTTAAGTATTTTCGCTGCTAAAAACTTAAATAAAGACCTTCTGGGATTAGATCCAAATGGGGTAAACAACTCAGGAGGTGCATTTTTCATTATTTTCCTTGCCCCTCTGATCGGTCTTCTTTGGATATGGCTGAACAAAAGAAAAATTGAACCAAATACCATCGTTAAATTCGGTTTAGGATTTATTTTCCTTGGAATTGGGTACTATGTTTTATTTGCAACCAGGCTCTTTGCTGACCTTCAGGGCGTAACATCGTTGAACTTCTTCACATTGGCATTATTGATTATCACCCTTGGAGAACTATGTCTGTCACCGATTGGGCTATCGATTATGACAAAGCTTTCCACGAAGAATCTTCAGGGAATGATGATGGGAATGTGGTTCCTGGCCTCAGCTTACGGACAGTATGTTGCCGGAATTATTGGAGCCGGACTAGCCACCGCAAAAGAAGGCTCTACAAACTATGATGCTTTAATCACTTATACTGATGGATATAAACAATTGGGATTATATGCGGTAATTGCCGGTGTGGTATTAATTTTGATATCTCCGTTTGTGAAAAAATTAATGCAGGAGGTAAAATAAAGTAAGCAAGATTATGCTTATTTTTACGTAAATATCAAATTATGAAGAAAATTATAAGCATATTCCTTCTACTTTTAGTCACATTTAGTTTTGCCCAGGTCAAGTGGATGACGATTGAAGAAGCCTTAAAAGCTCAAAAAGAAAATCCAAAAAAGATCCTGATCGATTTTTATGCAGATTGGTGTGGCCCATGCAAGATCATGGATAAAAAAACATATGGCCACGATGTGATTGCCCAGATCTTAAATGAAAATTTTTATCCTGTAAAGTTTAATGCTGAAGAAAAAAAGACAATAGATGTTTTTGGAAGAACCTTTTCCAATGAAAATACTGAACATAAAAAGGGCAAAAATTCGCTCCACGAATTTACTCAGTATATGAATGTAGGTGCAGTTCCCAGCACTGTTTTTTTAGATGAAAAAGGAGGTCCAATCACTATCCTGCAAGGAGAATTGTCTGCAAAGGAACTTGAGCCTTATTTAGAATTTATCTCTAAAGACCTCTTTAAAAAGATCCGTTCAAGGGAACAATGGGAAGATTATCAGAAAAAGTTCAAATCTAAGATCAAAGATTAAAACGATACAGCAGCTTTCAAAATTGAAAGCTGCTTTTTGCTTCTTAGGATCAATATTTTTAAAAAAAATTTTAATCTTCAGTCTATTTTCCCGAAATTAGGGCTCATTTTTAAAAAGTGACTTTAGAAACTTCTATAGAATACGTAAAAGGAATTGGTCCTGATAGAGCCAAACTCATCAAAAATGTGTTGGGTCTTTCAACCGTTGACGACCTTCTGAACTTCTACCCTATCCGTTATCTGGATAAGAGTAAGGTATTTAAAATTTCTCAGCTCGAGGAAAGCAGTGTTGAAATACAGCTGAAAGGAAGAATCACACAAGTACAGGAAATCCAAACCGGGAAAACGAAAAGACTTTCGGCAAAGTTCAATGATGATACCGGATCGATGGATCTCGTGTGGTTCCAGTATTCAAAATGGCTTAAGGAACAGATACCGATTAACCGTGAAGTTTATATTTTCGGTAAGATCAATGTTTTTAACCGTCAGTTTTCTATGCCGCACCCCGAAATAGAAGGAGAGGAAAACAAAGAGGGTGACAACCGTTTGAAACCCATCTATCCAAGTTCGGAAAAGCTAACTAAAAGAGGACTGAATCAAAGGTTTTTTCAAATTGTTTTAAGAAATATATGTAAAGAAATTCCGAATCTTATTGAAGAAAATTTTCCGGATTATCTGATGAAAGCATTTAAGTTTTTATCGAGGCAACATACTTTTTTAAACATTCATTTCCCAAAGGATATGATGCATTATGAAAAAGCCGACAACAGGCTGAAGTTTGAAGAATCATTCTTTTTTCAGCTGGGATATGCCCTGAAAAAACTTCATCACAAAACCCATTCACCAGGAAATCCATTTCCAATTGTGGGTCATCATTTCAATGATTTTTATAATCATCATATTCCTTTTGATCTTACCGGTGCCCAGAAGCGGGTTTTAAAAGAGATCCGTATTGACATGAAGAGACCTATTCAGATGAACAGGCTTCTACAGGGCGATGTAGGATCCGGAAAAACAATGGTGGCTCTACTTACCATGCTGATTGCAATGGATAACGGTTTTCAGAGCTGTATAATGGCGCCTACAGAAATTCTTGCCCAACAGCATTTTAACGGTATAAAAGATCTTTTAGCTGCAACAGATATCAATGTGCGTCTTTTAACGGGTTCAAGCAAAACTTCAGAAAGAAAGATCATTCATGAAGAACTGGAAAATGGGACACTTTCTATATTGATAGGGACACACGCAGTTCTTGAAGATAAGGTAAAGTTTAAAAATCTTGGACTAGCCATTATTGATGAGCAGCATAGATTTGGGGTTGCACAGAGGGCCAAATTATGGGCAAAGAATAAAATTCCTCCACATATTCTGGTGATGACCGCTACTCCTATTCCAAGGACGCTGGCAATGAGCTTTTATTCGGATCTTGATGTTTCTGTTATTGATGAAATGCCTGTAGGAAGAAAACCTATCGTCACTGCTCACAGACGGGAAAAAGACAGAACTTATGTCTATAATTTCTGCAGGAATGAGATTAAAAAAGGGAGGCAGGTTTACTTTGTATATCCCCTGATCGAGGAATCTGAAACTTTAGATTACAAAAACCTGATGGAAGGTCTCGAGCATGTCATGAATGCATTTTCAGACTACAATGTCTCTATGCTTCACGGGAAAATGAAACCTGCAGAAAAAGATATTGCTATGAATTATTTTGCATCAGGAGAAGCAGAGATCATGGTAGCTACTACTGTAATTGAAGTAGGTGTAAATGTACCCAATGCTTCTGTCATGGTAATAGAAAGTTCGGAAAGGTTCGGGCTTTCCCAGCTTCACCAGCTGCGTGGCCGTGTAGGAAGAGGTGCAGAGCAGAGTTACTGTATTCTTATGACTTCTGATAAATTATCGAAGGAGAGCAGAATCCGCATCAGAACAATGACGGAAACCAATGATGGCTTTAAAATTTCTGAGGTGGATATGCAGCTCAGAGGCCCGGGAGATATTCTGGGAACGCAACAGAGCGGAGTGGTAGATTTTAAAAGGCTGGATCTTGTGAATGATTCTGCCATTATCAAAACCACAAAAAATACGGTTGATAAAATCCTGGAAACAGATCCGCATCTTCTAAATCCGGATAATCTGATCATCAAAAATTATTATCTGAGGTACTACAAGGGAAAAAATAAATGGAGCAAAATCTCATAAAAAAACCGCGAAAAGAAAAATCTTTCCGCGGCCCCCTTATAAAACTGTTATTTAGAAGAAATTACTTTTGGTCTGTTTAAAATAATTTATTTTAATAGCAAGAACTAATATCTTGTGATTTGGTGTGAAAATATTTATATACTATTTGAATTTTTCAGCCCTGACTATTAAAATAAATTATAAAAACAAAATGAATTATTTTTCCAACTTGCTTATTATAAAAACTAACTGTTAAAGTTGAAGGGAGTGGGAATGAAACGAATAAATGCCCTTCACCTTTTTTAAGTTTTCATGATTGTACCGTTTTGTTTAAAGATCTTCTATGCTTTATAATTGGAAATAAACATAATTCATTTTGTTAAAACTAACATTGTGATTTATATACTTAATTTCTGTTGAAATAATCTATTCTCTTATCATCCATTGCTTTTTTATATAACGAATTTGTGTTGCAATGTTTCGTTTACAAAATTGCTGATATTACATGGATCTTTCCTTATATGATTTTAATTATTAGTTATACAATTTTCACCTTTAAGTGAATAGTATGTATTGAATATCAGTGCTCTTTTAAAATATAAAAACTCTAATAACCTTTATTCATCACACTTTCATGATGAAATTATCTTTATTGAATCCGGAGGTATGATACTGCCAGTTTATTGTAATAATTTCTGTAAGTGACTTTTTCAGTCCTTCATACGTCTCAGGTTTTTTCATAAAAATATGAGCTCCATTCACCAGGATTTCCTCTATTTCATTTTCAGAAATCTGATCAGCATATACTGCAATTACCATATTACTGAATCTGGGATCAGCTTTTATTTCGTTCAATAAATCCGCAGAGCTTTTTCCGTGAATATTATAATTAATTAAAATCAATTCCGGAATAATAGCTTCATTGCTGTCCAGATATTCTATAAGTTCTTTGCCATTTAAGAAACACTGGGATTTTACCCCTATTTTTAAGCTCTTGAATATGCTTTTAAAGAAAATGATAGTCCCTTCATCATCATCTGCCACTATTACATTCAGGTATTCCTTATTCATACAGCATTTCAGAATTAATAAGCATACTTTGGATCTTCCTTCTTTTGGTAATGATCTTCAGAAACTGAGAAGGTGTGATCCCGGTTGTATTTTTAAATTGAGTACTCAAATGGGCTACACTTGAATAATTCAGCTTATGAGCAATCTCTGTAAGGCTCTGCTTATTGTTGATGATCAGCTCTTTTGCATATTCAATCTTCTGCAGAATAATAAAGTTTTCTATAGAGGTAAAAGCAACCTCTGAAAAAAGGTTGGAAAGATACCCGTAACTGTGATTCAGCTTTTCTGCAATATAAATAGATGCTTTTACGGGAACAGCATTTTCAGAAAAAACAAGTTCTACGATAGCATCCTTTATTTTCTGCACTAAAGCCGTTTTCTGGCTTTCAATAATCTCTATGCCATAATCTTCAAGATTCTTCTTAAAAAGACTATGCTGCTCTTGGGTTATAGGTTCAAAGAATTCCACTTCCCCGAAGTTCAGCAGGCGGTATTTCAGTCCATGCTCTTTGAGTTTTTCATCCAATACTTTCTTACAGAGCGCATTGAAATCAAATTTTACATACATTTTCATCCTAATATAAGTGTGTCAAAATTTGAAGTAAATATAATAATTTATTTCATTTAAAAGTGAAATAGTATATATTTTTTTAACATAATATAAAAAAAACAAAAAACTCCTGCATTATTGAATACAGGAATTAAACACTAAGGATGAAAAAAATATACTGATAAAAAGCTGCAATAGCTCTAAACCAAGCATATGAATGTATTATTGAAAGTGATTTGGTTCTGACACAAAGATGGATCAAAAAGAAACATCCCATGTTATAGAATTATAATATATTGTTACAGAATTTTAAGTCAATTATTCGTGAATTAAGAATTCCATAAGAAAATCATCCATTACATATCCCTGGCCTATATCAAAAACACCCTCTCCATAAACGGTATATCCTTGGGATTCATAAAAGTTTCTGGCAGCATTATACTTATTAACATTCAAAATGATCCTGTTGTTACCATTTTCAGTGACTTTCTGATTCAGGAACCGAAGTGCTTCTTTTCCAAAACCTTTTCCTTTACTTTCCGGAACTAAATAAATCCGGTGAAGCTTGGTTGTTCCCTCTTCATAATTACATTCATATCCAATAAATCCTTCATAGGAACCATTTCCTTCGTCCTGAATCAGATAATAATGATAATTTTTATTCTGAAGATGGTTGCCAATCTCCGCTTCGGAATACATTTCTGAAAGCATATACTCCATCTGTTCTGCAGAAAGTATTTCAGCATACGCATTTTCCCATGATCTTTTCGCCAGATCCTGGATAAGAGGAATGTCTTTTTCTGTTGCTTTTATTAATTTCATGATTTTTATGATTAAAAAAAGTGAAAAGCCAGAACTTTTCACCTTTGTTATTGTTATTTCAATTGTGAATTGTTATTAGTGAGTTTTAAATTAATATAAAAAATTCACTATTCACTTGCGAAGTGAAAACTTGCAATTCACATTTTTAAATATTCGCCATTTCAGCTTTTATCTTAGCATGCAGCCCTTCTGAAGCTTTAACTAAAGGAAGTCTCAGGTAATTTTTAATGATTCCTTTTTCAGCCAGGATTACCTTAATTCCGCAAGGGTTACCTTCTGCAAAAATAAGTCTTGTGATCTCTACTAACTTATTGTGAATTTCGTAGGCTTCTTTTACTTTTCCATCAAAAGCCAATTGAACCATGGTAGAAAACTCTTTTGGATATCCTTGTCCAATCACAGAAATTACTCCGTTTCCACCTGCTAAAGTTACAGGAAGTGTATATTCATCATCTCCGGAAACCAATGAAAAACCTTCAGGTTTCTTTCTTAAGATATCGAAATACTGAAGAATGTTCGGAGCTGCTTCTTTAATCATGAATAGGTTTGGAAATTCATTGGCCAGACGGATGGTAGTATCTGCCTCAACGTTCTGCCCTGTTCTGGATGGAACGTTGTAAATAATGATTTTTTTTCCTGTAGAAGCCAGCATTTTATAGTGCTGATAAAGTCCTTCCTGATTAGGCTTATTATAATATGGAGATACGGAAAGTACTGCATCGAACGCAGAAAGATCTGCTTCTTCTATCTGTTTCTTGACTTCAAGAGTATTATTGCCACCTATTCCCAAAACTAAAGGAAGACGTTTATTATTAACCTTAATGATATGCTCAATTACCTGTTTCTTTTCCTCATCAGAAAGCGTTGCAGCTTCTGCTGTAGTTCCCAAAACAACTAAATAATTGGTTCCGTTTTCGATATTATATTCAACAAGTTTTGTTAAACTCTCGAAATCTACGGATAAATCTTCATTAAAGGGCGTTACTAACGCAACACCTACTCCTTTTAAAATGCTCATCTGTTAGAATTATTTTTGTCAAATTTAATAATTTACAGTAAGAATTTATAATAAATAATAATGTTTTATTATACATATAATTATATTTGCATATACTAAAAGATATTATGACATCGCCATGACCTTAGTTATTATAAAATTACCATAAGTACCAGCGATTACATATGACCTTTAAAAAAAATTAATTTGCAACATATGAAAAATAAATTCTTGTTACTAGGAATTGCTCTGGCTACACTTACTGCCTGCAAAACAGCTTCAACGCTGCAGCTGGCGGATGTAAAGACGCAGAAAAATATTTCTATTAATAACGAGCTAAAGAATGATGAGGCGTTTGTAAAAGTTATTGAACCTTATAAGCAGAAACTGGACAAGGAGATGAATCAGAAGATCTCACATACCAGCATAGATCTTACAAAGCAAGGAGATAACAGCAATCTGGGTAATCTTTTGGCTGACTACACCTTTGAAGGAGCTGATGTGTGGACGAAAAAGAATCTTCAGAAAAATGTAGATGCTGCTCTGATCAATATCGGAGGAATCCGTACTACGATCGGAAGTGGAGATATTCTTTTGAAAAGTGTCTTTGAAGTAATGCCTTTTGAAAATGAAGTAATCATTGTAAAAATGAAAGGAGCAGATCTTCAGGGGCTTTTTGATTATTATGCAAAAACACAGGTAAACAACCCGGTCTCTCATTTATATATTGAAACGAATAACGGGCAGCTTACCCAATCCCTGATTAATGGAAAGCCTGTAGTTCCAACTCAGGATTATTATATTGCTACTTCAGATTATCTGGCGCTGGGCGGAGATAATATGAAGTTCTTTTCCAAAGGAGAATCAATCTCTACAGGAATAAGATTAAGAGATCTTTTCATAGAATATTTCAAGAAAACTTCAGAAGTAGTTCCCAGTACAGACATTCGTTTAAATTTTATCGGTAAGAAATAATGGATAGAAAAAGTTTTTTAAAAGTAATAGGTGGTGGGTCTTTAGCAGCAGCTTTAGCTCCCAATATGATGATGGCGGAAGAATTGAAATTCAATCCTTTTAAATCCGCAAATAAACTGACGATCCTTCATACCAATGATCAGCATAGCAGAATTGAGCCTTTTGATGCCAGCTACACCAAAAATCCCAATCAGGGCGGTTTTGCAAGAAGGGCAAGTTTAATTCAACAGATAAGAAATCAGGAAAGCAATGTTCTGCTTCTTGATTCCGGTGATATCTTCCAGGGAACTCCTTATTTCAACTTTTTTGGAGGTGAACTGGAGTTTAAATTAATGTCCATGATGAAATATGATGCTTCAACGATGGGAAACCACGATTTTGATAACAGCCTGGACGGGTTCTTAAAGGTACTACCGAATGCGAAGTTCCCTTTTATCTGCTCAAATTACGATTTCAAAAATACAGTACTGGACGGAAAAACGTCACAGTATAAGATTTTTAACAAAAACGGAATAAAAGTAGGAATTTTTGGAGTGGGTATCCAGCTGGACGGTCTTGTCGGTAAAAAACAATACGGAGAAACTGTATACTCAGATCCTGTAGATGTGGCACAGCATTATTCCAATTTCCTGAAAAACGAACAAAAATGTGATCTTGTGATCTGCCTTTCTCATATCGGCTACGATTACAAAGACGAACCTAATAAAATAAGTGATAAAATTCTGGCTGCCAAAACGGAAAATATTGATATTATCTTAGGTGGGCATACCCATACTTTCTTACCTGAACCTCAAACCTTCACCAACAGACAGGGTAAAAATGTTCTGGTAAATCAAGTCGGATGGGCGGGTCTTCTTCTGGGCAGAATAGATTTTTACTTCGACGCAAATAAAAACGTAAAGCATATTTCCTGGAATAACCAGGCAATAGACAGCAGTATAACCGCATAATATGAAAAAACTCTCTTTAATTTCTCTTGGTATTTTAGCATCCCTGCAGTTCACGAATGCGCAGGTCATTTCATCAAAAAAATGGACGGATCTTTTTTCCTACAATAATGTCTTAGCCATGAAGGAAGACAATGGGAAAATAATCGCTGCCACAGAAAACGGGATATTCTACTATACAATCTCAACAGGAGAGATTACAAAGCTGTCAAAAGCCAACGGTCTCCATGATATCAGCATATCTGCCTTCGATTATGATCCACAGACCAAAATAGCTGTGATAGGTTATGAGAATGGTTCTATGGATGTCGTGACCCCACAGGAGATCAAATATATTGTTGATATTCCTATTGCAACGGGTTATAATGGAAGTAAAAAAATTAATCATATTTCCATTACAGGGAATCAGGCTGTAATTTCTGTAGGTTATGGAGTTTCCATATTTAATTTAAATAAAAAAGAATTCGGAGATTCTGCATTCTTTACTACGGGCGGAGTATACGAAGCAAGTAATGAAGCGACTATTTTAGGTAATAAGGTGTATTCTGTAACCAATACCGGTCTGAAAACCCACGAAATGAACACTACATTTCCTGTATTCTCTACATGGACAACAGAAATACCCGGATCTTTCAAACATATTGATTCAGAAGCTTCATCTCTTATTTATTCTTCTGCAACCTCTGCATTCATCTACAACAATGGAACAGGAACACCGCTTCCTGCAGCTTTTGGGAACATTCAGGATATTGTTTTAACACCAAACAGTATCGTAGTAACAGACAACAGAATCTATACATTTGGTTTAAACGGAATATCTACAGGGGCAGTAAGTTTAGGAGAAGACTGCAACACTGCGATTACCGTTAGTGGAAAAATATATGGAGGAACCATATTATCCGGAATAAAAGAAGAAAGTGGTACTACTTACAAGCCATCAGGTCCCTATTCAAATTCTTCCAGTAGTATTAATCTGTATGATAATAATCAGATGCTGGTTTCAGCAGGGTCAAGAGAAAACAGATATAATCAACCTGCTCAAAATCCTAAAAAACCAGGTTTCTATTATTTTAATGGCACTGAATGGATGCGTCCTTCTTTCTTTTCAACAACTACCGCTCCAATCAATGTAATGGATGCCGTGTTTAATCCGGCAGACAACAGCGAGTTATTTTTCACAAATTATACGATAACTGCTCAAGGAGTCTATAAAATGAAATACAATTCAGGCACTAAAGATTTTGATTTCGTTAAGAGTTATAATTTAGGATCTCCCGGTGATTATTCACACCGTCCGGTAGGTTTTGCAAGTGATCCTCAGAATAATCTGTTTGTTTCTTTCGGTTTCAACTACGGAAGTCCTTCAATAGGTATTTATGACAGAGCAGCTGATGATTTTGTCATCAAAAAGTTTGGGATAACAAGTGATGGTATTCAAAAACCAATCTATCATGAAAATATGCTTTGGATTCCTACTCCAAGAACCAATAATTTTGTCACATACGATTATAAAAATGCCACAAACCTTTCTGACGACACAGACTATATATTAAGTGACGCTAATGGGCTTGCAGGAAATTCAAGAGGAACACTTTCTGTAGCTTTTGATAAATCCGGAGATGCTTGGATAGGTACAGACAGCGGCCTAAGGATAATGACCAATGCAGCTGCTACAATCAAAGATCCAGATCCAAAAGTGGAGCCAATCATTATAGAACAAGGCGGAATTGGAGAGGAGCTTTTCAGGGATGCTCAGGTTCTGCAAATAGAAGTAGATGCAGGAGACTATAAATGGCTATCTATAGATGGCGGCGGCGTATATTACCTTTCCTCTGATGGCCAGAAGACCATCAAGCACTTTACGAAAGAAAATTCACCTCTTCCAACCAATTCCGTCACCGATATTAAAGTAGATAGAAAAACAGGGAAAGTTTACTTTGTCACATTTAATGGCATTGTAGCTTACCAGGGAGATGTTGGAGATGTCAATGCCAACTTCGGAAACGTAGTGGCCTATCCTAATCCTGTAGTTTATTCCAACTTTAAAGGAAAAGTGACCATTAAAGGACTTGCGGAAAAAACAAATATCAGAATCACTGATGCAGCAGGAAATGTAATACACTCTGCTGTAGCCAGAGGTGGTTATTATGAATGGGACCTTAATAATATGAAAGGTAACAGAGTGGCTTCAGGTATTTATTTCGTATTGATGACTAATGAAGACGGATCAGATAAGGCTACCGCAAAAATAGCTGTGGTTAATTAATGAATTTACAAAACGGATTTTTATTATCATTCATAAAATATGGCGAAAATGATGCAGTTTTGCATTGTTTTACAGAAGAGGAAGGCTTTCAGACCTATTTCGTAAAGGGTATCTATTCTAAAAGAAATAAAAAGAAAGCTCTGCTTCAGCCTTTAAGCATGCTCAGTTTTACCATTAATCCCACAAGAGGTAACGGAATACCTTCAGTATCAAAATTTGAGCTGGTAAAAAGTCATGATACCTATATGGATATCAAAGCGAATACTGTGATATTCTTTATTTCAGATTTCCTGAACCAGGTTTTGAGGCATGAAAACAAAAACCCGGTTCTCTTCTACAGTATTGATGAGTTTGTCAATGAACTGACAAGCAAAAACTACCAATGTCACCTGCTTTTTTTAATTACAGTATTAAAAATTCAGGGAGTTGCTCCATTGGTCAATGACGGAAAATATTTAGATCCAGAAACAGGAATGTTCTCTTCTCTTCCAGCACACCAATTGTTCACGGAAGATATATCTGCTCTATGGAAAACAGCTGTTTCTTCGCAAGATCTTTATACAACAAAAATTCACTCTTCACAGCGTAAGGATTTCCTGGACAGCCTTCTCGTATACTATCATTATCATATTACAGATTTTAAAATACCTGCCTCGTTGGAAGTGATTCAGCAGATTTTTGAGTAATTGTTATAATAATTGAGAGAAATTATTCGGTTCAAAACTAACTCCCAACACCTCCTCTGGCTGCCAGCTTATTTATGCTTCGCTTCTCCTGGCATTTCCGTTTCGGATTCTGCAATTTCTTTTTTTGAAAATCTTGGTTGTAAAATTTTTGCGATCAGACCTGTCCATCCTGTTTGGTGTGAAGCTCCTACCCCTCTCCCGTTGTCGCCGTGAAAGTATTCATAGAATAAAATATAATCCTTAAAATCAGGATCGGTTTGAAATCTCTCGTATTGCCCATTTACAGGACGTCTCCCTTTTTCGTCCTTTAAAAAGATTGTGGATAATCTTTTGCTTAAAGCATCTGCAATCTGATCCAGATTAGAAAAGTTTCCGCTTCCGGTAGGATATTCTACTAAAAAATCGGGACTGTAGTAGAAGAAAAACCGCTGAAGGCTTTCAATGATAAGAAAGTTGATGGGAAACCAGATCGGTCCGCGCCAGTTGCTGTTTCCTCCAAAAAGTCCGCTGTCACTTTCTGCCGGTGTATACTTTACATTGTAATCTATTCCGTTTAAGTTTAAAGTATAAGGATTCTTTTCATATTCTTTAGATAATGCCCGAATTCCGTAGTCGCTTAAAAATTCTTCAGGATTCAGCATTCTTTTTAAAAGTCTTTTCAAACGATGCCCGCGAAGCAGTGAAAGGAGATGTTTAGAATCCTGCCCTTTCACTTCCCATCTTGATACAAGAGAGGCTAATTCAGGTTTATTTTCAAGAACCCATTTCATTCTTTTCTTAAAATTAGGCAGCTTTTCGATCATTTCATCATCAATAACCTCAACGGCAAACATTGGGATCAGTCCCACAATGGTTCTTAATCTTAAATACATATGATTTCCGTCATTGGAATTAATCGCATCATAGAAAAATTCATCTTCCTCATCCCAAAGACTGAAGTTCTCATCTCCCATATTATCCAGTGAGTTCGCTATGGAAAGAAAATGTTCAAAGAATTTCATCGCCATTTCCTCATAAACATTGTTATAAAGCGCCAGTTCTAGAGCTATTCTCATCATATTCAGGGCAAACATGGCCATCCAGCTTGTTCCATCAGACTGTTCCAGCTGTTCTCCGTTCGGAAGTGTGGTATTTCGGTCAAAAACGCCAATATTATCAAGCCCTAAAAAGCCTCCTTCAAAAATATTATTGCCATTACTGTCTTTTTTATTTACCCACCAGGTAAAATTCATGAGCAACTTTTGAAAAGCACTTTCTAAAAACTGAATATCCGGTTTTCCTTTAATATACTCATCAATCTTAAAGACTCTGAATACAGCCCATGCATGAACAGGAGGATTTACATCACTGAAATTCCATTCATAAGCAGGAAGCTGCCCGTTGGGATGCATATACCACTCAAACAGGAAAAGTTTTAGCTGATATTTTGCAAAATCAGGGTCTATGAGTGAAAAACTGATGGTATGAAATGCTAAATCCCATGTCGCATACCAGGGATATTCCCATTTATCAGGCATTGAAATGATATGCTCATTGTTGAGATGTTTCCAGTCGTAATTTCTGATATTTTCCCGGGATTTCGGAGGTGGCATTTCGGCAGGATCACCTTTGAGCCATTTTTCTACATTGTAATGGTAAAACATTTTATTCCAAAGCATTCCCGCAAACGCTTGCCGCTGAACCATTTTTTCATCTTCTGATTTTATCCCATTTTGAATTTCAGCATAAAAATCATCCGCTTCCTTTTTTCTCAGTACAAAAGTCTCATCAAAATCAGCAAACGGGCCTTTCAGATCTTTGTCTGTAATTCTGAATTCAAAAATTTTTGATTCTCCTGCTTTTAAGGTTTCATCAATAAAAAAAGAAGCTTTGGTTCCGGTTCCTTTAGGATTTACGGCTTGTGAGTTGCCATTAATAACAAAATCATTGATCCCATTTTTACAATATCTTGATTCATTAGCTGATTGATAGAGCTTTTCAGTATTAGTTTCGTTATTACAGAACAGTGTTTTTAGAGACTGTTTTGCATATATATTTTTAATTTCAAGATCTTTATGCCTTACCGTGATGTGCTCTGCGTCTTCACTGTCCAGTTCAGGCTTATAGTCATCATAGCCCCAATTCCAGGTATTTCTGAACCATACAGTCGGAAGTATGACAAGAGGAGCCTCTTTTTCAGATTTATTGATAATTGTTAATTTAACCAGAATATCATGTTCGCTTTTTTTGGCATATTCTATAAAGATGTCAAAATATTCATTTTGGTCAAAGATTCCGGTATCGATAAGCTCATATTCAGCTTCATTCTTGCTTCTTTGGGCATTGGTTTTTAAAAGTTCCTCGTAAGGAAAAGCATTCTGCGGATATTTATACAGCATCTTCATGTAAGAATGCGTAGGTGTGGAATCCAGATAGTAAAAATATTCCTTGACATCTTCGCCGTGGTTTCCCTGTCCGTTGGTGAGACCAAAGAACCGCTCTTTCACCATCTTATCTTTTCTGTTCCAGAATCCTATAGAAAAAACGAGCTTCTGGAGATCATCGCAAATCCCACAAATGCCTTCTTCACCCCAACGGTAAGCTTTGGCTTCAGCGGTGTCATGGGTGGTGTAATTCCAAGCATCTCCATTTTCGCTATAATCTTCACGGACAAGCCCCCATTCCCGGTTGCTGACATATGGACCCCATTTTTTCCATGAAATATCTGAAAGTCGTTCTTTTTCGGACATGTGTTCTTTGATGTATAATGTATTAATGTACAATGTATTAATGATATCGAATCTCAGATGTTCGGGAGGTTGCCAGTAATGGCTTCGGAAACCTCAACCATCAGGTATTTGTCATTCGTTTAATTATTTCCGGATACAGCTTTCAGCTCTACAACTCTCCAACCTTATAACACTCCAACTCTACATACCGAAACTCAACATTAACTTGGAAGCCTTAAAACCCGCACACCACTTATCCTCCTGTAGAGAAGCTTTCAAAAGTGGTCATTCCGCCATCCACAAAAATGCTGGTTCCTGTAATGTAGTCTGCAAGATCACTGGCCAGAAAAACTGCTAAGTTTCCGATATCCTGTGGCTGCCCAATCCTATTATACGGAATCAGGGTAAGCAATGAATTCAAAGCTTCAGGAGTACTCCAGGCGTCTTTATTGATTGGTGTCTGGATAGCACCCGGACAAATGGAATTGACACGAATTTTATTAGCTCCATATTCCTGAGCCAGCGTCTGCATCAGCATTCTGATAGCGCCTTTGCTGGATGCATAATTGGCATGTCCGGCCCATGGAATAATTTCGTGTACAGAACTGATATGGATAATCTTTCCACAGGCAATGGAACGTGTTGTGTCGATCCCTCTTCGTAAAAATTCTTTAATGGCTTCTCTTGCGCAGAGAAACTGTCCGGTAAGATTCACTCCTATCACAGCGTTCCACTGATCGATGGTCATTTCAGTAAATTTTGAATCTTTTTGGATCCCGGCATTATTGATCAGGATATCTACAGTTCCAAACTGTGACACGGTATCCTGAAACATTTTGATGACCTGATCTTCTTTGGAAACATCACATTGATAGGTAATACCTTTTCCTCCGGAATCTGTAATTTCTTTTAAAACGGCCTGTGCCTCATCTGTAGACCTTTCTGAGGAGTGATTGACAATAACTGTTGCTCCTGCAGCAGCAAGACATTTTGCAATTCCCGAACCTATTCCACTGGAGGCTCCTGTAACTACAGCTACCTGATTACGAAGTGATATTTCCATATTTTATTATTTGATGTTAACTCAAAGTTATGGAAAGAATTCAGCAGGAAGGAAATTTTAAATTTAAATTTTTCTTAAAATTTTTTACTCATCACATACTGAGGACCGCTTCTCCCTATTATTGTCTTCTCATGCTTGATATATCCTGTTTTCAGGTAAACATGATAAGCGGAATGATTCTTATGGTTGACGGCAAGAACAATTTCATCACATTGCGGAAAATTTAGCTTCACAAAATCATCTGCTTTCTGCATGGCCGCTTTTCCAATTCCTTTTCCCTGTAATTCAGGATTTACAGATAAAGATCTCAACAGAACTGAGTTTTTATTATCTGTAAGCTCAAATTTGTCATCACCAAAATCAAGCACAAAAAATCCGGCAGGCTTTTTATCCTCAAAAACGGTAACCGCAAAAGCTTTGGAATCATTTTTGTCTTTGATCCTCTGAAGCGCCTTTTCAGCAGTTGAAGTATACTGTTTCTGTTCTTCATCCAGAGTATAATTAACCCCGAAAAAGTCTTCCTTCTTAAAAAATGCTAAGGAAATCATATGTTAATGATGGTAAATATCCTGATACATTACCCCTGCCCTGATCTCAATAGGGAGTTTATTTTCCTCGGGAACTACGGGACAGTTGTAGTCGTAAGCATTATACGCACAGTAAGGCTGATATGATTTGTTGAAATCCAGAATAATGGTATTTCCTTTTGGAGTTTTCAAATCCATATATTTTCCACCGCCATAGGTTTCATTTCCATTGGTAGCGTCACGGAAAGGAAGAAAAAGATGGTCTCTGTATTTTTTCTGTTTGATCAGATCAAGACTTTGATATAAAGTAAGGGTATAAGGTTTACCATTCAACTCAAATGTCGCCTTACCATATTCCCGATAAGATTTTGTTTTTCCGGAAGAGGTAGGAAGTTCAAAAGGTTGGGCATTTTTAGTTTTAACCAGTTTTGCAGTGACCTTATATTTTAAATCAAGTGGAAAGAAAGGATGTTCTTTAAAATTCTTGAAATTTTCTCCCCGTAAAGGAGTTTCCTTTGGATTCAGATACTCAGCATTCAGTTCTTCCTGAAACTTTTTAACTTCCATTACTTCGGGAGAAACCATTTTTTGGGTAAAAGCAAAAAAAGGGAACAGCAGAAGTATGATGATATATTTTTTCATTTATGATTCAAATTATAAGTAAAACTAAGGATTTTCAATGGTTTGAAAAGTTAAAATTGTAATAAAAAGCACAATGTATTTTAAATAATCAGGATAGCTGCTTATTTAGCATATTTTTTGACTACCAGAACACATGGATAGAAAAAAATTCATTAAAACGGGTATTCTTGCAATATCAGGTTTTTATTTTCTTAGCACTGATCTGTTTCAGGCAATGCAGCTCAAAAATGACAGACATGAAGAAAAAATAATTGATGCTCCCATCATTATTATTGGTAGCGGATATGGTGGAGCAGTTTCTGCTCTTCGGCTTTGTGAAGCGGGAAAGAAAGTGATTATGCTGGAAATGGGTCTTAACTGGGAAAAATCGGGACTTCCTTTCTCCAGTATGCTGAAGCCAGGTAAAAGTGCTGCATGGCTGAAAAAGAAGACAATCGCTCCGTTTATGAATATTTTCTCTCTGACTCCTTTTACGGGAACGCTGGACAGGATAGATTTTGAAAACATCAATATCTGGATGGGTAGAGGTGTAGGCGGAGGTTCTCTGGTCAATGGCGGAATGGCTGTTACACCAAAAGAAAGCTATTTTAAGGAAATTTTTCCCGATCTGAATGCTGATCAATTTTATGATCGTTATTTTCCTCTGGTACACAAAGAATTGAAGGTAAACGTTATTGATGAGCAGTTTTTAAAAGACTGTCCCTATTATAAATTTACGCAGGTAGGCGAAGCGGAAGCTCATAAAGCAGGATTTAAAACAATTAGGGTCCCGAACGTTTATGATTTCCAGTACATGGAGAAAGAGTACAAAAATGAAGTTCCCCGCTCTGCCCTTAATACGGAAGTAATCTACGGAAATAATCATGGCAAAAACAGTCTTGATAAAACGTATCTCAAAAAAGCTTTGAAAACAGGGAATCTTGAGATCCTTGATCTCCACTCTGTTGAAAATATTAAGCTTAACGATGACAAAACGTATACTTTAAATGTCCGGCAGATCGACACTACCGGAGCAACAGTTTCCGATAAGATATTCAATTGTAAAAAACTGATCCTTGCTGCCGGAACTATGGGAACATTACAATTGCTGCTGCATTCTAATGCGGTTAATAATTTGCCGGTTCACGAGCAGATAGGGAAAAACTGGGGGAACAACGGTAATTTCATGACCGGCAGAAACTGGGTGAAACCTTTATCAGGCGGGACAGGCGCCAAACAATCTACCATTCCTGTAGGCGGTATCGATAACTGGGATGATCAGGAGCATCCTTTTTTCACAGAGATCGCTCCGCTTCCTATGGGAATGGATGTAGCAACAGCACTGTATTTGCTGATCAACAGGGTTGATAAAAAGGGTGAAGTGGCATATGACGTGAATGCCCAAAAGCTCAGGCTGGACTGGGATGAAAGCAATACTTCAAAAATGAGGGAAAATGCAGACTATTTTATAAAAAAGATGAACAGGGCGAATGGCGGTACAAGAAGCCATTTCTTATTTAACAACGGGTTTGGAGCGGATGTCTGCTATCATCCTCTCGGAGGCTGTGTTCTGGGTAAAGCAACCAATGAATATGGGAAATTAAACGATCATGACAATCTCTATGTTCTGGATGGTTCTTTAATTCCGGGAACTATTGGTGTAAATCCATTTGTTACAATCACAGCCATTGCAGAATACTGCATTGAAAATCTGATCAGGCAGAACGAATTTGCTTAGTTTTAATACATTGCTCTTACCTCATCCAGATATTTGCGGATATCATTTTCATGTTTCTGAGGATATTTAAATGTGAGTTTATCCGCTAACGCTGTTCCAAGCTCATGTACAAGATCCGCAGAAGCATACAAAGCATTCCAATTGTCTTCAATATTACTTCCTGAGAAAGTAGCTTCTGCCTTTATCCAAAGTTCCGGAGAAAGGTATTTCTTGAAAAGGCGGCCATGCTTATTGGTTGTGATATTTTTCCAATCATGAAGACTGGCAATATACCATTCGATGAGAGGCACAAGATAATCTGTTTTCATATTTTCGGACATGAATTTAGCATAAAACAGGTCTTCGCGTTTAAGGCACTTTACAACATAAGTTGTGTCCCACCAGAAATCGTTCATCAATTGCTGAAATTTCTTTTCTGATGGCTTTTGGATCATAATGGACTGGTAGGACGGTGGTTTCAGATCTTTAGTAAGATTGTCTTTATCAATCAGAACTTTATAGCCGACATCCCAATCTTCAGGAAGTATTTCTTCCTGAGTTTCTTTCAGAAATTCTTCTTTTTGATAGAGTTTAAAATCAACTTTGACGTGATCGGAATACAATACCATTTTCATGGCGTTTTTTCCATCGAAACTACGGTCGTCCTCTTCTATCATTGAAATGGGGTCGCCAAAAAGATCGATCCATGTCTTGTCAGCTACATACTTATGCATGTTTTCAAAGACCAGTTCTATATCAAGGTCGCTGAAATCATCTACGGGAGCATAAGGATTAACAAGTGAGCTGGTGAGCAGCACCGTACGGATATCCGGATTGTTTTCTGCCCATGCTATAATAAGTTCCAGCTTTTGTTCTCTGGCTTTCATTAATAATAAGATTCTGAGATTTTCACACGATACACATCTAAAGAATTTCTTTTAATAGATTCGACAAAGAAACCTCCTTCTTCAGGAATCACTTCTTTAAGGTCGAAGCTTTTACAGTCTCTTGGAAGTCCTGAAAATATAAGGGTAAACCAAAAATCCTTCATAAACGGAATAGGTGTCCAGTTGGGATAGATCGTAATATTTTCAGCATGGATGAGACTGCTTTTATGCTCAGACTGATTATCGATAAGGTAAGTGGAATTCCAGATCCTGATCAGGTTCCCCAGAAATGGTGATGCCGGAAAACAGCAGTGTACAATCACCTGTTTTTCCTCTTCTACTTTGGTTTGAAGAGATTCCAGGAGTTCTTTTACAATAATGGGTTTTACAACTGTTTCTTCCAACTTTTATAATGTCAATTGTGAATGGTGAATAATCAATTGTGGATTTGCTTCGCAAGTGAATAGTGAGTTTTAAATCCTGTTTAGAGATTGCCAATTGACTATTCACCATTCATTTTTTAATATTCTAATTCTAGTTTTTCTTTGGTATAATTTCTTACTTTCTCTGTAAGCTCAGGATTATGGGCTAATTTCTGGCCGTAAGAAGGAATCATTTCCAAAACTTTATCTTTCCATTCACCATTTAATTTTTCAGGGAAGCATTTTTCAAGAACATTCAGCATTGCATACACTGCAGTGGAGGCACCTGGGGAGGCACCCAATAAGGAAGCAATAGTTCCGCTTTTATTTACCACCACTTCGGTTCCGAATTCCAGTTTTCCGCCATCTTTCTCATCCTTCTTGATGATCTGTACTCTCTGTCCGGCTACTTTCAGTTCCCAGTCTTCTTCATTGGCATCTTTGATAAATTCTCTAAGGTGCTGTATTCTTTGGGATTTGGTCATAGCTACCTGCTGAATCAGATACTTGGTCAGAGGAATATTATGCCACCAGGCTCCGAATAAGGATTTCAGGTTTTTTGTATTCACACTTTCAGGCAGGTCAAGATAACTTCCTTCTCTCAGGAATTTTGTAGAAAATCCGGCAAAAGGTCCGAAAAGAAGCGCTTTTTTACCATCAATAATTCTAAGGTCCAGGTGAGGAACAGACATAGGCGGAGCATCCACTGTTGCCTGGGTGTACACTTTTGCATGATGCTTTTCAACCAGTTCCTGGTTATGGCTTACCAACCATTGTCCGGAAACAGGAAAGCCTCCGTAACCTTCACTTTCTTTAATGTCTGAGCTGTCCAGCAATGGAAGTGCATATCCTCCGGCGCCAATGAATACAAAATCAGCAACGACTTCCTGTTTATGGTTGTGGATCCTGTCTTTTACTTTCATTTCCCATTTACCGTCTTCCCTTGGATCAATATCCTTTACCTCATGGTACAGGAACACTTCTACATTGGAATCTTCCAGCAGGTGTCTTCCCATTTTTCTGGTTAAAGTTCCGAAGTTAACGTCTGTCCCAAGATCCATTTTGGTCGCTGCCATCACTTCAGACTGATTTCTTTTGCTCATCACCAAAGGAATCCATTCTTTAAGCTTTTCATGGTCTGTAGAATATTCCATACCGGAAAACAGAACAGAATCTGCCATTTTCTCATGACGCTTTCTAAGAAACTCGGCATCTTTTTCACCAAATACCAGGCTCATGTGCGGACAGGAATTGATAAATTCTTTAGGATCTTTAACATATCCTTTGGTCACAAGATAGGACCAGAACTGTTTTGACATTTCAAACTGTTCTGCAATACTTTCCGCTTTGGTGATATCAATGGTTCCATCCGGTTTTTCAGGGGTATAATTAAGTTCACAAAAAGCAGAATGCCCCGTTCCCGCATTGTTCCAGGCTGCAGTACTTTCCTTTGCAAACCTGCCAAGCCTTTCAAATATAGCGATCTCAAGGTTGGGATCAAATTCGTGAAGCAGTGTTGCTAAAGTGGCGCTCATGATTCCGCCGCCTATCAGTACAACGTCATATTTTGGTTTCGGTGTTCTGCTTATAAGCGATTGTGGCATAATTCTAAATTTTATTTCAAATTTCGGGAAAAGTTTTATAAGTAAGGTTGGGTTTAACGATTTTAACACGTTATTTTTTAGATTAAAAAAAGTTTCGGATTTGACAAAAAAATACAATCGAAAGTATCAATCTAAACCAATCAGTTTTAGCCATTAAAATGAGATTTGATAGATTCATATGTAGATGTAATCTATTTTATAATCCCTAGAGTTCTAACCAATTCCCTTACTGCTGCACTTCCAGCTCTGTTTGCTCCAATAGTGGAAGCAGAGGGTCCATAACCTACCAAATGAATTCTCGGTTCTTTTAAAACTTCGGTTGCCAGTCTTCCAGACATGATGATACCACCTCCTTCTTCCTTAGGTAAAACAGCATCTAAATGGGACATAGACCATCGAAAACCCGTATTCCAAAGAATGACATCAGCTTTTTCCTGCTTTCCATCTTCCCATTTAACACCTTCTTCAGTGATTTCGCTAAACATCGGAAATCGTTTAAGAACACCTCTTTTTTCCATACTTTTAATTTCATCAGTAACAGGTAATCCTGTTACCGAAACAACTGACGTTGGCAATAATCCATTTCTCACTCGTTCGTCAACCATAGCAACAGCCAAACTCCCTGCCATATCATCAAACGGTCCTTCACGAAAGCTCGGAGGTCTTCGTGTGACCCAGGTAGTGGTGGTTATTTTTGAAATTTGATCAAGCAATTGAATAGCAGAAATGCCACCACCAACAATGATTACATGCTTTCCTTTGAAATATTCAGCATTTTTAAAATTTCGGGTATGTAGTTGTTCACCCTTAAAAAGTTCAGCACCTGGATACTCCGGAATGTAAGGATTTTCCCAAGTTCCTGTAGCATTGATAATCCCTAATGCAGAAAATGAAACAGACGATGTATCAATATAGAACCTTTCTCCATCCAAGCTCACTTTCTCAACTTTCACGGGTCGATAGACCTGCAATCCAAAGTTTTTCTCGTACAAATCATAATAATGCGGAACAGCAACATTAGCCCGGACTTCAGTTTCATCTCCTTGAATAGTTTCTTCGAAAGACATTCCTGGCAAATCATGAATGCGATTTACTGTACTCAAGGTCAATGAATCCCAACGGGATTGCCATGCACCACCTGCAGAAGGTGCATCATCTAAAATAATAAAATCTTGACCGATTTCCAATCCCATTTTCTTGAGATGATATGCGGTAGAAAGTCCGGCTTGCCCAGCTCCAATAACGGCAATTTTTGTTTTATACCAAATTTTTCCTGCCATTTCACCTTTTTTAACGCCAGCCCAATTCAGGAGCAACATATTTAAAAATGGATTCAAGTACATGTACATTGTAATCAACTCCCAATGTATTGGGAATTGTCAACAATACAGTATCTGCTTCCTGAATCGCTTCGTCTTGTGCCAATTCTTGAATTAGTTGTTCTGGTTCAGCAGCATAACTTCTTCCGAAAACAGCACGTTGATTCCCTTCTAAAATACCTATTTTATCCGTTCTATCTGCTTCCTGTCCGAAATAATATCTGTCTTGATCATTGACTATGGCAAAAATGGATCGGCTCACAGAAACTCTTGGTTTTCGGGTATGTCCCGCTTTTTTATAAGCTTCTTTATATAAGCGAATTTGTTCGGCTTGCTGAATATGGAAAGGCTTTCCACTTTCGTCAAATTTTAAGGTGGAACTTTGTAGATTCATACCAATTTCCCCTGCCCAGATTGCGGTAGCATCCGAAGCAGAACCCCACCAAATGCGGTCACGTAATCCTTCAGAATGGGGCTCTATCCTCAATAATCCGGGTGGATTAGGAAACATCGGATTGGGGCTGGGCTGGGCAAAACCTTCTCCTCTTAACAAATCAAAAAACTCTAAACCTTTAAGACGCCCCATATCTATATCCGTTTGACCTTCTTCCAAATCATATCCGAAATATCGCCAGCCATCAACGACTTGTTCAGGCGAACCTCTACTAATTCCCAATTGTAACCTACCTTCGGAAATCAAATCTGCAGCGCCAGCATTTTCTACCATATATAATGGGTTTTCATACCGCATATCAATTACACCTGTTCCGATTTCAATTTTTTTGGTTTTGGCACCAATAGCCGCCAACAAAGGAAACGGTGAAGCTAACTGACTAGCGAAATGATGCACTCGAAAGTATGCTCCGTCAATCCCTATTTCTTCTGCAGCCACCGCCAAATCTATGGATTGTAATAGAGTATCACTTGCTGTTTTGGTGTCATACGAAGGCTGGTTCCCCCAATGTCCAAACGATAAAAATCCTATCTTTTTCATTTACCTAAGTTACAAAATGGAATCTTTTGGAATATTATCATATGGTAAGTTTGAAATGAAACTAATTCTTGCTAATTGCAAATAAGTATCAAATATAACGCAGACAATGCTTTCATTTTATGAATACATAAATTGTTTGAATATCTGAACTAAAAATCAACAAAGCTGTATTTTTTTAAAGATATCCAATAAAAAACATCAGCAAATTTGCTGATGTTTATATTCTAGTTTACAATTTTCAAGTCGTTTTAGTTCAATTTCGCTGTCAGTTTTTTAAACTGTTTTTCTGCATTCTTGCCTTCGTAAAGAATAGCATAAATTGTATCAATGATCGGCAGTTTAAGGTTTTTCTGCTTCGCTGTTTTATAGATAGAATCGGCAGCATAATATCCTTCTGCTACCATGTTCATCGATTGGATTGCAGATTTTACGGTATAGCCTTTTCCGATAAGGTTTCCTAAGCTTCGGTTCCTTGAGAAAAGAGAATATGCAGTTACCAGAAGGTCACCCAGGTAAGCACTTTCATTCACATCTCTTGGTGCTTCATATACGGCTTCCAGGAAGATTTCCATTTCACGGATTGCATTGGACACAAAAACGGCAGTGAAGTTATCTCCGTAGCCCAATCCGCTTGCTATTCCCGCTCCTATTGCAAAAATATTTTTAAGGATCGCGCTGTATTCATTACCTAAGATATCTTTACTGGAATGTACTTTAATAAAGTCTGAACTGAATATTCCTTCCAGCTTCTCGGCGGTTTCATCTTCTACTGCAGCTACCGTAAGGTAAGAAAGTCTTTCCATCGCTACTTCCTCCGCATGACACGGTCCTGCAATAACAGCCTGATTTCTGAAACCAATTTTAAATTCATCCCTTAAATAATGGGCTACCACATCATTTACTTTAGGAATAATCCCTTTGATAGCGGAAACAAAGATCTTGTCACCGTATTCACAAGTCATTTTATCCATTGTATCGGAAAGATAAATGGAAGGGGTCGCCAGTACGATCACATCGCAGGCACTCACCAGTTCGTTAATATCAGTTGTTAGCTTTAGACTTTTAAGATTAAAATTCACTGCTGTCAGGTAAGACGGATTGTGTCCGCGGAGCTCAATGGCTCCTTTTACGAACTCACTTCTTACACACCAGTGCACAGATTTGCAGTTTTCAACAAGCATTTTTACAATAGCGGTTGCAAAACTTCCGCTTCCTACTACTCCTACAGAAATCTCTTTTTTATTTTTTTTCGGATGAGAAGATTCTGAAATTATTTTCTTTTTCGCCATAATTGAAATGTGAACTGCAAATATATTAAAACAAAGACGGACAGCAGTCTTCATCCCTATGATAAAAGCCATTTTCTGAAAAAATTAACACTCAAACACAATTAAATATCTAATTACACGTTAAATACAGAAAAAACTAAGTTTTATTTAAAAATATCCGTTAAAGTTTATTTTTAATTAAATTTGCACGCTTAAAACCGTTTTGTAAATACTAAGAGAAGAAACATGAAAAAATTTCTAATGAGCAAGAAGAACGTGAATTTTCTCCTCGGGGGACTTTTACTAGTAGTTTTTGTACAGGCTATCCTGATTGCCAAATTATTTTCTGAAAAGGATGACAAAAATTATGAAGTGAATCTTGTGAAAATAAACACTGAAAAAGACAGTGTAGACTATTTAAAAATGAAAACGGATCTTACTTTGGTAGATCAAACCGTATCAGAACTTAACTCATTCCTGAGATCTAAAGACATCGCCAACGAAAAAGTGATGATCCTGAGTAAAGACAGTATTTCAAATTCTGTATATCTTGCCAAGCAGGCCAACCGATACAGCCAGTATTTAATGAATCTCCAGCAAAAACTAATGCAGGTTCCGTTGGGAATGCCAACCGACGGCTATATATCTTCTAATTTTGGCATCCGAAAAAATCCAATTCCTTTTAAAACTGTATTTGCTTCTGTAAAAGCAGGCGCAGCAACAGAATCGAAACCGGTGGTGGCTGCTGCTCCAAAACCGGAAGTAAAGGTAGAACCTGTTGAGAAAATCATTGAATTAACGGACAGCTACGGTAATAAAAGGGAAGTAAAGGTTATGGTAACACCAAAAGCGGCTCCTTCTGCTCCGGCAGCTTCACCTGCTGCTGCATCTACGAAAGCGGTTGCCGGTACTACCACTGCTAAAGTTCCTATGGAAAAGAATAATCCGCCTGCTGAAGCTGACCAGATGCAGTTTCACAAAGGCTTGGACATTGCTGTTGCATTCGGTTCAGATGTGAGAGCTGCCGCCGCGGGAACCGTTATATTCTCCGGCCAGAAAGGAGGTTATGGAAACTGTGTCATTGTTTCTCACGGAAACGGACTGGCTACTCTTTACGGCCACTTATCACAGCTTGTTTCAAAAGTAAATGATAAAGTAAAGGTAGGACAGGTTATCGCCAAATCCGGAAACTCGGGACGTTCTACGGGACCACATCTTCACTACGAAGTACACAAAAACAATACGCCGGTCAATCCGAAATTGTTTATGAATTTATAATAAAAATGGCTGTCTATTTGACAGCCATTTTTATGCTTACTTTGAAAAGAATATCTAATGTTCTAAACCATTAAACTTATTAAATTTTTAAGAATATCAAGGTGATGCTATAAGCTGTCATTGCTTAAAAAGCACATGATTTTCTTAATGGTTCAAATAAAGATCTGTGTCATCAGCTCAATCAGCGAGAGATTTTTTAAGGCAAAGTTTTATTTCTACACTGTAGATTTTAAGGAGGCAAAGATGAAATCAACAAATTGATTTTGATAAAGCAGATGATTCATTCCGTTATACTTTTCATTAAAACTGCCGTCTTGTGACAGCAGTTTTCTATTTATTATTTCAGAATTTTTAAAGTTCCTTTCAGATGGGTGAATGATCCGTTGGTTTCTGCAATATTGGTATAGATTATATTTTTGTTATAATCCTGGATATGGGTAACATTGGAACCCAGTTTAGGTTCATGCCAGTAGACCATAAAGACATTCTTTGCTACTTCTACAGCAGTATATTGTACGGTATCCGTATTGCCTTTTACATTTTCGGAAACCCCTGTGAAGGACATTTCTTTATTGTCTTTGAAATCCAGAATAAATTTCAACGTTCCAAAATCAACTTCTACTTTGTGTCCTATGGCAGGATAAGGTGATTTCAGATCCCACGCCATTTCTCCGAAGAAAACTTTTGCTCCCATTCCCAGCTCATCTTTTCCGTGAAGATCAGGGTATTTTTTAATCATAAAATCTACAACGACAGAAGATGTTTTGTTTTCATTGACTGCTTTTTTATAGTTTTCGAGATAGTTTTTAACGAAATCCAGAGATTGAGGAGACAGGGAAAGCTTTGCAAAGTGTGAAGGAACTACCTGTTCAGGTTTCAATGCTTTCATTGCATCAATTTGTCCTATCCACTGATCAATTGCTTGAATATTCTGGGTATCTGCCATCCAGATATGTGAGTCTACGGAGACAGAAATACCTCCAGCTACTGTCTTTAAAGATGGAATCCAGACAAAACTGTGAGCCGGATCTTCCGGGTTTTGCTTTATTTCGATCTTATTTCCTTCCAGGTCAGGAATAATGTTGGCTGCTTCGGGAACAACGATCTCTGAGGGAGCATCTTCTTTAAGCTGTGGTTTCCATACCGACATTTTATCATCTTTAGAAGCCGATATCAGGTAAGCGGTTTGAGCGGTTGAAATAATTTTTGCATTTGGGAATGCCTTTTTAATCACATCAAGGCCAAAATAAAAATCAGGATCGCTGTGGGAAATAAAAACTGTTTTCAGATTTTTCCCTGTTGCTTTAATTTCCTTTACCAGCTGTTCTGCATATTGCTTTTGAAACTGGGCATCAATCAACACAGCATCTTTATCGCCGTAAATAATGGTGGAGGTAATAGGAAAGATGGCTTTTGAACCTGGATTGTAGACTTTAATCTTTAAGTTTCCCGCCAGCATAATGCTTGTAAAACCAAGCAATATAACGAGTGATAATAATTTCTTTCTTAACATTGTATATTTTTTTAATGGAATTAATAAGCTGCTGTAAAACGTTCACGGATGTGGTTATTCTGCTCCAGTTCGTCTACCAAAAACTGCGGCTACATCTTCTACCGAAAGACGGCTTCTTCCGTTTTCATCAAAAACCGGAGTTTCCAAAGATGTTCTGTATTTTCCTGTTCTTTCTCCTACATTCGCCTGGTTCATTTCAATGGCAGGGCTGAAAAATGTCCAGTCCAGTGTATTGTTTTCTTTGATCTTGTTTAGATAATCTCTGGCTGCTGTTGCTCCCGGTTTGTAAGCTTCAGGGAAATCAGGTGTATCTACAATCTGTACATTATCCGGTGTATAAAGACTTCCGGCTCCCCCCACTACTATCAGTCTTTTTACGCCTGATTTTTCTACTCCTTTTTCAATATTAATGGAACCGTTCAGAAAATCATTATAAAGATTTGGGTTCGTCCATCCTGCGTTGAAAGCACTGATTACGGCATCACTTCCTTTCAGAGCTTCTGCCAGCTCGTCCGTATTGTTTACATCAACACTTCTGGCAGTTACATTTTCTTTTGATTCCACTTTAGACGCATCTCTTACTAAAGCTTCCACAGCGTATCCTCTTCCTGCTAATTCATTTACGATTTGGGTTCCTACAAAACCTGTTGCGCCAATTACTGCTACTTTTTTCATAATATTTTATTTTAAAATTAAATTGTAATAAATATTGTTACATTTAAGGGTAAAAAATTTTACCCGAACTGTTCAGAAAATTCTTTCAGAGATTTATTCCCTAAAAAACTGATAACCAATTCATTTGTTTCTTCAAACAATGTATTTAAATGAACATTGATCTCTTTGCCCACACTACAGGCCGGATTAGGATTTTGATTTTTCTTCCCTAACACTTCTGTATTTTTCACGGCTCTGTAAATTTCGGAGATCGTGATTTGGTCAGCATTTTTTGCAAGCTGGCTTCCACCCTCTTTTCCCTGTCTGCTGGCAATGAGACCTGCTTCTCTTAATACACTCAATTCCTTCCTTACAATCACCGCATTTACATTGATGCTGCCGGCCATCCATTCAGAAGTGAGCCACTCCTGAGGACTTTTTGCCAATAAGGTCATAATATGTATTGCCGTAGCAAATCTTGTATTGTTCATTTTAATTACAGGGCAAAGATATACAAATTTTTAATTGTAACAAATATTATTACAGTTAAATTTTTCTTAAAGGATTAATTTATCCAAATCCAACAACAGGTAATTGATGTTCTGATTGATCGTTCTCGTTGCTGATTGCATCTGATTGAGCATGGCGGCACGGTTATGAAGATCATCCGCCCTGTAAAAGCCTCCATCACTGAAAATAACGGACTGGTCGGCGGCGGCTTTAACATCATCGAACTGGTAATGAAGCCACCTTTCTTTCATACTGCTGATAATGGAATGTTTTTCTTTATTGGAAAACTTTTTCTCTGTATACATATACCAGATGAATGGCGGAAAATTCGGAGATTCCAGCTTTTCTCTCCAGATGTCTCTCAACAGGTTTCTCTGATGAATAAATTCTACTTTTTTTCCTTTTGGATTAAGGGTTGCAAGCCCGAAGCCTGCTCCCAGGACTCCCCCACTGATGTCAACGGCATTGCTCCAGCCTCCGTCACTGATGATTCCTCCGGCCACAGATGCAGCTGCTCCAGTTACAATGGAAAGCAGAATCAGTTTGTTATTTTTTGAATCATTGAGGTTATCCACATAATTGCCGATCTGCGCTACCCTTTCACCCTCACAGTCGAATTCCGCAGCAACGGCATCCAGTTCGGTAAGGGCGATAGTAATCTTACTGTTGATTTTTGTTTTAAGCTGTAATACTTTGACCTGTGCAGCAATGGAAGAATCTTTTTTAAGATCAATAATCTGATGAACCTCATCCAGATTATCCAAAGCATTCAAAATAAGGATGCTCTGATCAGAAAACATTCCCTGCAGTTCTTTATTGGCCGCCAAAATAGAATCAGAATTATAGGATGGGATCCTGTTGCTGTAGTTATATTTAAAAGGTGCTTTACAATAACTGTCTTTCAGGGTCAGGATATTCTGCTTTATGACCTGATTCTTTTTGGAAACACACGAAGCCATCAGGCTGAATACTGCCAAAAGGTAAAAGAGTTTTTTCATTCAGTTTATATTTTCTTTGTGTGATGGGGTTGGTTAATCACAAAGGCGCAAGGATTTTATTTCCGATAAAATTTAACACTGTAAAACTGCGGGCTGTATATTCTTTAAAAACCTTAAACGAAAAACAATATATTTTAAGCTATTTCTTCTGTAATTAATCCATACGAATATAGTACAAATAAAAAAATTTACCCGAATCCAGGTAAATTTTTAAGCTATTTTTAAGCTTGCTTATTTTATATCCAGCAATTCCACTTCAAAAACAAGGGTAGAATTAGGTCCTATTTCTTTGCTGATCTGCTCATTTCCATACGCCAAGTGCGGAGGGATGATCAGTCTCCATTTACTTCCAACAGACATGAGCTGAAGAGCTTCCGTCCATCCTTTAATGACTTTGTTTAAGGGGAATGATGCCGGTGTTCCTCTTTTTACAGAGCTGTCAAAAATTTTTCCTGAAATGGTAGTTCCGTGGTAATGGCATTTCACTGTGGATTTAGGTCCCGGCTGTGCACCATCGCCTTCGGTAATGATCTCATATTGCAAGCCGCTTGGCAGCTGTACAACACTTTCTCTTTTACCATATTCCTCCATGTATTCCTTACCGTCGTTAAGGTTCTTTTCTGCAAGTTCCTTTTTCTTTTTAAATAACATATCTGCTACTCCCATTGTTGATATTTTTTACAAAGATAGGGGTTTTTGAGAAGATGAAGGATGAGACCCGGAGGATGGAAGTTATAGAGGTGGTATCAGTTACGGGATACAAGGTTTTAGTTGCGGGTTTAATGTAAAATTAAGAAAAATATATTTACAGGCCTTTTGGTTAATGGATAAACCAGAAGTTCCTCTATCTTCCAACCAACCTCCTCCATTCTTTCTGCTAATGTACAGACTGACAACAACTTCCTTCTTCCTCTATCACACTATTTTTTCAAACTGCTTTCTCTTTCTCAAAATTCAAATAATTTTAATATTATGTTAACACAGATTCAAAAACTTGGCGTTATAATTGAATTTAAAAACTAAATGCCACAACCACTAAAATATAATAAGAAATTTGATGAGCTTAATGAGGAGGAAAAAGCACTTCTGGAAATCAATAAAAAAACGATTGCAGATTTCGTTGAACAATCATCTTCGATAAGTGATGTCAATTATGCGACCAGAAATGCCCACGCAAAAACCTATGCTGCAGCTACCGGTACATTTTTAATCGACAAAAATATTCCTGAGGAACTTCTGCCGTTTTTTGACAGGGACAAATTTGATCTGACCATCAGACTTTCCAATGCGAACCTGAAAATTAAGAACACAGGAAAAGATATTCCTGCTTACGGATTTGCAGTAAAAGTAAAAGGTGAGAACGGCGGACTGATCGCCAATTTTCCACTGGTGAACTTCCCTTTATTCCCCATGAATTCGGTTTCTCATTTTTTGAAACTATTTACTGCTGTCAATAGATTTTACATTAAAAAATGGAGCAGCTTCTTTTCTCTGGCAGCCCAAGCTGTAAAAACAATTCCGTCTGTTTGCACCTTATCTTTTGCCCGGAATATACTTAAGCTATTGGGTAAAAGGAATGATTTTATTCTGTCATTTGACTATCATTCTGTAGGCGCTTACCGCTTGGGGGATAACATGATTAAGATAAAGTTGACACCGAAATCTGTAGATAAAAATTTCGGCATAAAATCAAAAATGAAAGACAGTGTAAAAAACTATTTTCAGGGGCATGATTATACTGCTGATGTACTTATTCAGTTTTGTTATAATCTCAAAGATCAGCCTATTAATAAGCTTAATGTGGAGTGGAAAGATTCCCCTTACCTAAAGATTGGGGAAGTGAAAATAAATAAAGGCCAACTTCTGGATTCCCGGGACTGCAATATTGAGCTATTGTCATTTAATCCATTTGAAAGCAACGTTTTTTTCCAGCCTGTTGGAAAGATACAGAGGCTGCGAGATGAAGCGTATAAGGTTTCTATGCAGACGAGAAAGAAGATTAATAAACTGCTGCACGGTAAAAATTATGAATGATCAATAATCTGACATTAAGTTAAAAATTAATATTACGAAGCTGGAGTCTGGAAAGGATATAAGTGGACTTAGATAAAAAAGCTCCTGAAGAATAGACTTCAGGAGCTTGTATTTCAATAAAAAATATTTACTATTTTTCTAATGTTTCTTTTTCGTCATCTTCTTTTTCAGGGAAGATAATAGAAGCAAGAACGGAGATTACCAATACCCCTCCTACAATTCCTAATGAAACCGGAGATGAAATATGAATCCACGGTGCGATCAGCATTTTAACCCCAATAAATGACAGGATAATCGCCAGTCCATAAGGAAGTTTGCTGAACATGTGAATGAAATTCGCCAATAGGAAATATAATGATCTTAATCCTAAGATGGCGAAAATGTTCGATGTATAAAGGATGAACGGATCATTAGAGATCGCAAAGATCGCCGGAATTGAGTCTACTGCGAAAAGAACGTCAGTAAATTCAATAACTCCCACTACAACTAAAAGTGGTGTTGCCATCTTGATCCCGTTTTGGATCGTGAAGAATTTATCACCATCATAATTATCGGAAACTTTCCAGAAACTTTTGATTAGTCTTGCTCCTGCCGTATCACTATAGTCTTCGTCATCATCACCATCGCCATCACCCCAGGATTTAATCCCGGCATACACAAGGAAAAGACCAAATAGAGCCATTACTACGTTGATCTGAACTGCTTTTCCAAAGATATTCATTTCAGGAAGGTAGGTCAGGTTAATCAATCCTACTCCGGCAAAGATAAATATTGCTCTGAAGATCAGGGCTCCGATAATTCCCCAGAAGAGAACTTTGTGATGAAGGTATTTCGGAACTTTAAAGAACCCGAAAACAAGGATAAATACGAATAAGTTATCCACAGAAAGGGCCTTTTCAATCCAGTAGGCGGCCTGATACTGCGTAAATTTCTCTACGGCCACGGCATGGCTTTCAGGACTTCCGTCTGTATTGAAAACCCAATACACTACTCCTGAAAATATCATGGATAATGAAATCCATACGATAGACCAGATGGTAGCTTCTTTGGATGATACTTCATGGCTTTTTTTGTTGAATACTCCTAAATCCAGGAGCAGCATGATAACGACCGTTACCGCAAATCCCCACACCAAGCCAGGGTGCAATTCTAAAATACTGTGATGTTCCACTTCAGTTTATGTTATTATATGATAAAAGCAATAGATGTACGATATGCACAAATATTGCTAATTTTTAATGATTTTATTCTGATATCAATTTTATAAATAAGTTTTCGCTCAGTCCTGTAAAACTATTCATTTTTTCTGAATGAACCAAAGCTCATTCTTATTGATTATCTATTGATTATAAATAATTGGCCTGAACGGTCTGAATCGTTTGCTCCAATTTTCTGTCTGAAGTAGGATCTCCAATCGCATTGAACTTCCATTCACCGTTTCTTTTGTAGAAAACACCCATTACCATGGCAACGTGTCCTTTGAAAGAAGCATCGTTGGCAATATCATATTTAGCGAAAACCTCTCTTACATTCGTAGGCGTTCCTTCATAGATACGGATAGAAGCAAAAGGAATGGTTCCGAAATCCTGTCCCTGGTAGCTGTTCAGTACCAATGCAACGTGCTCTACATTCGGTTCCAGCTGACTGAAATCTACTGTGATCACTTCATTGTCTAATCCATCATCTCCATTCACATCTCCGGTAAGGTCATCACCGCTGTGTTTTACAGAACCGTTTCTTGATTTCAGGTTTCCGAAATAGATTACTTCTGTAAGCGTTTTGTTTGAATCAAATAAAATACAGCTTCCATCTAAGTCTACTGCTTCTTTTTTGGTTCCGAAAAGTCCTTTTTTCTCGATTGCTCCCCAATTGATTCCTATACAAGCTTGGGTAAGCTCAGCACCGTTTTCCTTTTTCAGGTTGATTCTTTGACCTTTTTGTAAGTTAATAGCCATCTTTGTATGTTTAGTTTGTTATTTATTTTAGATAAATGTGCTTATCAGCCTATTTACCCATCAAATTCCGTATTAGTTATTATTCAGATTTAAATTAAGCATTGCGCGCAGGATATTTGTTTCTTCGTCAAAATCGAATATCTTACTCATAATATCTATATTTTCAAGGTTTTTAAGATAATCTTTCAGCACGTTTTCTACTTCTGCCGGAATCGTTCTTTTCTTTTCATTCATAGAATTTTCCAGCAGTTCATTTTTATTTTTCAACTGATTGATAATCGAACTCTGGTTAGACTGATTCTCGGAAACATCAAGTTTTTCAAGATCGCCATTAAACAGGTAGAGTTTTTTTTCATCAATGCTGAAAACAAAATGATCATCCAACTGAAATACTTTAAAAAGTTCATACTCATTTGTCCCGATCAGATAACCACAGACAAACCGTACTTTAAAGCTCTGGATATTCAGTCTGCCCAACAGCTTCCTTTCTATCGCATAATCTCTATACTGATAGGCGGGAAAGGGCTGGGATTTCAGCTGTTCCTCATCCACATTGGTTCTATAGAATTCCTGGCCGTATTTTTTATGGAAATACAGCACATTGTTCCAGTCTGCCGTAAAAATATCTTCGGTAAGGTCTTTGTAAAGCATTTTCAGATGCTGGGAAAATATACCGCTGTACATCTTCCGGTCGGTCTGAAAACTGTCTACGCGTCTTTCTTCAAAACCTTCAATATATTTGCTGTTGACCTCAATTTCGTTAATGACAGCCAGCATATCATTTTCCTTCTGCCGCTTTATTTTGGTGAGAAGTTCAATGAGGCTGTCGGTATACTGCAGGTGGAAAAGTTCCAGCTTATTGTAGTCCAGAGTTTTATTTTCCTGAAATAAATTGTGAATAATATCTGTTTTAATGTAAATAGATATAATTGCAATATGTTCAAAGAAATTAGCAAGAAGTTTAAGCTTTGTTAATCTTCTTCTGCTCTGAGACATTATGGTTGCTGCATCATCTCCCACCGTGGAATACTCTTATTTAACCTCTGACGTTTGCTTTTAATTCATGTTCCAGTGTCTGAAGATCCTGATCCAGTTTTCTTCTTCCTTCAGCACCCTGCTTTTGGATCTGTTTCACTTCATTCAAGGTGTTGATCAACATAGAAGTTGTTTCTCTCAATGTTTCTACAGAGACGATGGTCTGTTCGTTCGCTCTGGCTACATTCACAGAATTCTGACCCAAACGTTCTGCATTTTTCTTCAGAATTGCTTCTGTAGTGGAAGATACCTTCTGCTGGATTTCAATATTCTGCTGCTGTCTGTACATCGCAACAGCTAGTGAAAGTTGATTTTTCCAAACCGGAAGTGTTGTGGTAAGGATGGTCTGTGCTTTTTCAGCAATAGAAACGTTATTGTTCTGTACCAGCCTGATCTGTGGAAGCGACTGCATCATGATGATACGTACCACTTTAAGATCAGCCATTCTTCTGTCTAATCTTGCGATGAAATCTCTTTTGTCAGCGATCTGATAATCCTGATAATTCTGCGGATCGGCTTCCATTTGGGCCAATTCTCCGGCAGCTCTTTCCATTCTTACATTTCCTGCAATCACGAGTTCTTCAATTGCTTTGATGGAATTCACATTGCTTTCAAAAATAGTTTGCAGAACCGCATTATCTTTGGTAGAAGTGATGATCCCTGCATTTACTTTATGAGCGATCTGCTCGATATTGTTGATGATCTTATCATATTTTGCGAACAGATTTTCCACCTGCGTCATGACCTTTTTCATGAACGGGATCTTACTCAGAAAGCTTTTGACTTTGTTCTGCTGAAGTTCATCAACATCTACATAGTTCAATTCTACTAAAAGATCATTAATAAGTACTCCCACTTCTCCTGAGTTGGATCTTCTTACATTTCCTAAGAAACTGTCACTCTGGTTGGATAAAGTTTTCTGAAGCTCTGCTCCATAATTCACGATAGAACCAGGATTGGTCTCATCGATAGAATTGGCAAGAGTCTCGTATTTTTTACGTTCTTCTACCTGTAGCTGAGTCAGATTTACATTTCCTTCTTTGTCCACAAGAACTGCCGGTGCTGTATTTTGTACAGGCTGACTTGGTGGCGCCATCGGAGCAGGCTCAAATGTTTTAAGAGGTTCAATGGATCCCATTGGATCTATTGGTTGGTTTTCCTGATTGTCCATAATTACTTTTGATAAATTGATACGAATTTGTCAAGGCCATCTCTCTGTCCTGCCCCAACAGCTTCAAATTTCCATTCTCCATTTCTGTTGTAGATTCTTCCGAATTCCACAGCAGTTTCAATAGAGAAATCCTCGTCTAATTCATATTTCAGGATTTCTTCGTTGGTATCCGTATTGAAAATTCTGATGAAAGAATTTCTTACCTGTCCGAAGTTCTGCTTTCTTGCATCAGCATCGTGGATGGTTACCACTACTGTAATTTCCTGAATTGCTGAATCTATTTTTGTAAGATCAATCTTGATCTGCTCATCATCCCCTGAACCTTCACCCGTAAGATTGTCTCCTGTGTGGATCACAGATTTGTCCGGAGATTCTAAATTATTATAGAAAATAAAGTGATTGTCTGAAACTAATTTTTTGTCATCGCCCAGCAAAAATAAAGATGCATCAAGGTCAAATGCCGTACCTGTAGAAGTATTATTGATATCCCATCCTAAACCTACAGTGAATTTAGGTGCGTTAATGTTTTCTCTCTGTCCTTTTTGTAAGTTAATAGCCATAATATAGTTCCGTTTGCGTTAAAGTATTGATGTTATTTTCGTATTCTTTTATTAAATGATAATTGTTGCTGATTGCCAGCTCCAGAAGCAGGTCCATCTGCTCCTTTTTTACTTTAGACGTAAGATAGTCAAAATTACTTGAATCCAGGCCTAAAATATATTTCACGATCCTTGTATTAAATTCAAAACTGGACTTTCCCATTACCTCTGCGACGTGTTTTACATTTTTCACGGCATAATAATTGAAATGGTTTTCAATCTTCGGATCAATGTCAAAGTTCATCAGTTCCGCATAATAGAGGAACATAAAATCTGCCTCTACTTTATATTCGTTCAAAATTCTGTTCACCGTATATTCATGGCTTCCCGTAATTTTTATATCATCTATAAAAATACAAAGTTTCCCCCGTAAAAAATCCTTATCGATATAATACGTATCATTGGCAATCAGATTTTTACGGTCTTCAAAATTAAGGTTTCCATAATCCGTAATATAAGTATGTTTACGGTTGATCTTTGATAAAATACTGGATCTCATTCCTTTCTGAAAGAGGTACAAATCCAGATGCTTTTTAAAGAAAAAACATAAAAAATTAGAAGCCGTAGGAATGGCCATATACGGGCTTGGAAGAACCACGATCTCTTTTTCAGTGTTTAAAAGATCTGCATGTTCTGCGATAAATCCGCTGAATAATTCTTTAGCAAACTTTTCGGCATACGACTTATCGCCATACTTAAAATAGCTGTATTCTGCAGGTGAGAAACTGAACTCATCTGCAGAATGAATGTGGTGTAAGCTGTATCTTTTATTCATATAAATATTAGTGTTTAAGTAGGTGTGCACTGAAGCCAAAGTCTTTTGCCCCTTTATAATCTGCTACCGGATTATCTCCAACATGCAGGATCCGGTGCATCGGAAGATCCTGGTCTTTAAGGTTGTTTTTTACTTCCTGAAAAATAAGAGGATTTGGTTTGGAAATATTGATTTCATCAGAATAAATGTGGAAATCTATGTATTGATCCAGCTCTTCCTGAATCAGAAATTTCCGCATCGTTCTTCCTTTGATAAATCCTGTATTGCTTAAAACATTCACCGTTTTTCCCTGATTTTTGATATGATCAAAAAACTCTTTTATATTTTCAAAAATGACAACTGGCTTATATTCTAAAAAAAGTTCTTCACTTTTCAAATAAAACCCCTCAAGCTTCTCATTATTTATCTGTCTTATATCAACATCCAATGATCCTAAGATCATTAAATAAATTTCAAAAGTATCAATATTTCCTCCTGTCACTTCATTGATCGTATTGCAGAGATCATCGTAGTATTTTACGGTTTTCGCAATCTTATCAATAGGTTTATCTACATCAAAAAACGAGGTGAACAGCTCAACTCTTTTTTGCTTGAATTCAGGGTGAGATTTTATTAAGGTGAGCCACAAGTCAAAGGAAAAATGACAGTGGTTGTGAATGTCAATATCTGTTTTCAATAGTTTTAAGTTAAAAGTTTTATTTAGCTTCTTGAAAAAGATTTAATTATTAATCATCAACAAGTGTTTAATTTGGCTATTCTTCCCAAAGATAAAATTTTTCTCATAAATGCCTAATGTACTTCTCTGTTTTAAGAAATTTTTATGAATTTTTACTTATTTTTCTACATTTATGTTTGGGCTTAATGCTTTGTTTAAATTCAATTAACCAAAAATAATTTTGATAATTCAAAAATTTATTTAATTTTGCAACCGATTAAAAATCAATAATGTCAACAACAATGATAAATATAATAACTTTAAGTAACCCTGTGAGAGCTGTGTACTCTGGCAGCAATCAATATTTATCTGAATAGTTCCTAGATCTTTTATTACTAAAAATATATTGAAGACCTATCTGTTCAGATGGGTCTTTTTTGCTGCCTTATTTCAGACCTCAAAACGAGGAGAATACCAAACCCGTATTCTCAAAAATCAACAATTTAAATTCAGCAAAATGAAATATAACACAAGAAATATAGGAATCATAGCGCATGTAGATGCAGGAAAAACCACTTTAACGGAAAGGCTTCTTTATTACACAGGCCTCATTCATAAGATCGGAAATGTAGACGATGGAAATACCACAATGGATAAAGATATCCAGGAGAAAAGCAGGGGAATTACCATTTCATCTGCAGCAGTTTCCACACAATGGAAGAAAGAGGAAACGGTTTATAACATTAATATCATTGATACTCCCGGACACATCGATTTCGCAGTGGAAGTCGAGCGGTCTTTAAGGGTTCTGGATAGCGTTGTGGCTGTGTTTTGTGCCTCTTCAGGGGTTCAGCCGCAAACCGAAAATGTTTGGTTCCAGGCTGAAAAACATAGAATTTCAAAGATTTGCTTCATCAATAAAATGGACAGAATTGGAGCCGATTTCTTCGCCGTTCTTAAGGAGATTGAAACGAAGCTTAATGCAGTTCCTATGGCACTTCAAATCCCGATCGGAGCTGAAGACCAGTTTGAAGGAGTGATTGATTTAATCAGACAGAAAGCTTTGTACTGGATGGATGAAAACGGAGAAACCATTATTGAAAAGGAAATTCCTGAGGATCACAAAGCGGATGCCGATGAATACAGGATGAAATTAATGGAAACCCTCGCGGAATACGATGAAACGTTCTTTGAGGTTTACATGAATCCTGAAAACAGCATTCCCGAGGAAATGATCACTGAAGCTTTGCAGAAAGTCTGCAGATCCGGAGCCGCGGTTCCTGTTCTTTGTGGTTCTGCCTTTAAAAACAAAGGGGTACAGCCTCTTTTGGATGCAATAGTTACCTATTTTCCGGCACCGGATCAACTTCCTGCTATCCAGGGTAAAGATCCCGAGACAGAAGAAGCTGTAGAATTGGCAAGAAATGAAACAGAATCTTTTTCAGGTCTTGTTTTTAAAGTCCTAATCGATAAACATGTGGGAAGACTGGCCATGCTCCGTCTGTATTACGGTACGATAAAATCCGGCGATACGGTTCTGAATGTAAGAACAGGAGAAAGTTTCAGAATATCGAGAATTCTGAAGATGCAGTCTGACAAAACGTTATCGATAGAGGAAGGAAAAGCGGGTGATATTGTGGCTTTAACAGGAATTAAGGATGCCAAAACCGGAGATTCTTTATCCGCAGTTGAGAAACCTGTCCTTCTGGAAGCGATTACCATTCCGGCTCCTGTGATCAGAGTTTCGATTGAGCCTAAAACGAATAGTGATGAGAAATCTTTCGGTTTGGTGCTGGCTAAAATTCAGGAAGAGGATCCTTCTTTAGTCGTGGAAAGAGACCGGCAGACCGGAGAAACTTTGTTGAGCGGTCTGGGCGAGCTTCACCTTGAGGTCACTCTGGAAAAGATCCGCCTGAATCATGGTATAGAAGTCAATCAGGGGAAACCTAAAGTGTCTTACCGTGAGATTTTAACGGAAACCAGGACTCACAGGGAAAAACTTTCGAAGCAGAATGGCGGAAGCGGACAGTTTGCCGATATCACTTTTGAAATCGGGCCAAGAGAAAATAATGAACCCGGATTGGAATTCATCAACCTGATCAAAGGAGGCGTGATTCCGGGTGAATTTATTCCTTCCGTAGAAAAAGGTTTTAGAGAAGCTATGGAAAACGGGCCCTTAAAAGGTTATCCTTTGGAAAGTATGAAGATCAGACTTCTGGACGGTTCTTTCCATCCTCAGGATTCTGGCGCATTTGATTTTGAAAATGCTGCGAGAGACGGATTCAGAGCGGCTGCTTTATCATGCAGTCCTAAGCTTTTGGAACCCATCATGCAGGTTGAGATCCAGAGTATTGAAGAATACACAGGTGCTGTAACTGCTGATATTAACCGGAGAAGGGGAATTATTTCATCCATTGATGAAAGATCAGGAAGAAAAATTTTCACGGCTGAAGTTCCTTTGTCCTCAACGTTCGGGTATATTTCCGATCTGAGAACGCTGACGAGTGGAAGAGCTTCAATCAGCATGAAATTATCGCACTATGCTTTGGTGCCTGATTTCATTTTCAATACATTAATAACCTAAAAAACGAGGGCTGTAAATTGATTTACAGTCCTTGTTTGGTTATTATTGGTGAAATATGAATGGTTAATTGTGAATTTTTTGCTGTAGATTTCTTTTTGCGACCGCTTTCTTTTTCTAATATATGAATGCTTTTTTATTTCTCGCTGATTGAGCAGATAACGCTGATTTCTTTCGTGGTGGCTTTCTTCTTGCTTTCTTTGACAAATTAATGTTATTCTTATCTCTCACAGATTTCTCAGATGACAGACTGTAAATCTTTTAATATTTAAATTTTTTAAATCTTTCAATCTTAAATCCCCTACTTCTCCGGCATTACTTTATAGGTAGGATCTTCCTGAATATTGACTTCAATAACTGCTTCTGCGTTTTTGAGCATTTTCCGGCAGTCTTCACTGAGGTGGCGCAGGTATAATTTTTTATTTTGCTGGCTGTATTTCTTAGACAATTTATCTAGGGCATCAATAGCACTCATATCAACGATCCTGCTTTCCCTGAAATCCACAACCACTTCATCAGGATCATTGATGGGGTCAAACTTATCTGTAAAAGCAGTTGCTGAACCAAAAAATAATGGCCCATATATTTCGTAATATTTTATGCCGTTTTCATCGATAGATTTTTTTGCGCGGATTCTTTTGGCATTATCCCATGCAAATACAAGAGCTGCGATAATAACACCCACCACCACCGCAAGCGCAAGATTATGAAGGATAACGGTAATCAGCGCTACTGTAATTCCAACAAAAATATCGGATTTGGGCATTTTGTTAACAATACGGATGGAAACCCACTGAAATGTACTTATAGCGACCATCATCATAACGCCAACTAATGCAGCCATCGGTATTCTTTCAATAAAAGGAGCACCAAACAGGATGATAAGAAGAATCATAAGGGAAGCAATAATTCCTGACAGTCTTGCTCTTGAGCCTGCATTGAGATTAACGAGGGTTTGTGCTACCATAGCGCATCCACCCATTCCTCCGAAAAACCCATTGGTGATATTGGCAATTCCCTGAGCTACAGATTCTTTGTTCGCATTTCCTTTTGAATTAGTGATCTCATCTACCATGGAAAGTGTCAAAAGAGATTCTATAAGACCCACTCCTGCCATTACAATTGCATAAGGAAAAATAATCTGCAATGTTTCTAATGTAAAAGGAATCTGAGGAATATGGAAACTTGGAAGACTTCCGCTGATATGGGCAATGTCAGCCACTGTTTTAGTAGGAATATTAAAACCTAAAACCACAGCAAACACGATAATAATTGCGACTAAAGATGCAGGAACGGCTTTAGTGATTTTTGGAAAAAAGTAAACGATAGCAATGGTAAGTGCCGTGAGCCCAACCATAATATATAAAGGAACTCCTTGGAGCCAGCTGGAAATTCCAGAACTGTCTGTTATTTTAAACTGCTCTACCTGGGCCATGAAAATAATGATCGCGAGACCATTTAAAAAACCATACATGACGGGTTGTGGAATAAGCCTTACAAATTTCCCCAGCTTAAAAATGCCTACCAGCATCTGGAAAATTCCGCCCAAGGCAACAGCCGCAAAAAGATATTCTATCCCGTGAGATTTTATCAGGGCAATCAATACGACAATGGTAGCTCCTGCTCCACCGGAAACCATCCCCGGACGCCCACCTAAAACTGCTGTAACAAGTCCCATCATAAAGGCTGCATACAGCCCGGTGAGTGGGGAAAGACCCGCCAAAATTGCAAAGGAAAGAGATTCGGGAATCATGGTCATGGCAACTGTAAAACCAGCCAGAAGTTCGTTTTTATAATTTATTTTTTTCGAAAAATCGAATAAGCTTATGGTATTTTTCATTGAACTGCAAAGGTATATACTTGAAGAATGCTATACAATTAGTATTTTATGTGTTTTTACGAACCTTAACAAAAAAAATAATTCACACTTTCGAGCATTTAATATGTTAATTTTCATTAAAATTTATTTATATAGATATTTTTTATATGTTTTTTGGGGTAAGATTCCAATTTTTATTTAAATTTGAAAAAAACAAATAGATATTAATTAAAATTCACAGAATATCATGATCTGTGAAAAAAATTAATAATAAGTATCACGAATAAAACTGCATGAAGGAGCTTAAATAGGTTATATTATTTGTACTGGAGAGCAGAAAAGAAGTATGAGACATGAAAGAGGTGCAATTAAGTAGTTGAATAAGAATACTGTGGAATGGTAAATAAGTATCTGCATATTCTTAGAATATCCATAGCCAGAAACCAATTCATTGGTGGACCATCCATAATCCCCGCCGTACAGATACTGAGTATGGCATTCATCTTATCATTCCCTCTCTTACTTTCGCTGGAATCTTCTTAGCGTCTATATTTTCAAACGACTCGTTGCTGACTGTAAGGATGTTTATTGCCTATTTATACAATTCATGATTTAACAAGAAATAGTACCCAATTAATAATGTTATATAAAGAAATTCATATAGGAAAGTTTATCAAGGAGATGGTAGATGAGAATGAGATACCAATGGATAGGATTTGTAATTTTCTAAATAAGGACGAAGGGTTTATTGACAATGTCTACAATAGTAAATCTATAGATACGGAACTGCTTTTGAGATGGAGCAAACTCCTGGAATATGATTTTTTCAGACTTTACAGCTCACATCTTATCCTGTATGCTCCACCTTCTGCAGTCAACAAGAATCAGAAGAAATCAGATAAGATCCCCTATTTCAGAAAGAATATTTATACCCAGGAGATCAAAGATTTTATTATGAAGAGGATTCTGTCGGGTGAAATGACGTATGGCGAAGTTATTAAGGAATATTCCATTCCAAAAAGCACGCTCCACCGATGGATTCAGAAAAATAATGATAATACTAACGGATAACAGAACCTATTATGCGTCCCAATTACAAGAAGATATATTATGATATGCTGAAGCTTGAACATCCGGAAAAACTGAAGGATCCAAAGATCAAAGAACTCCTGGGAAAGCTAAATACGACTGAAGATATCTTGAATTTTAATGAAAAGATTTTTGAGCAATCCAAGGAAAGCCAGATCAATAATCAGAAACTCAAAACTTACGATAAGAAAACAATGCTGAAGCTTTTGCAGTATCAGCAAAAACATGGTTTTTCTACGAGTTATATGTCCAGAAAATATAAGATCAGCAGAACAACGATTATGAACTGGAAGAAGACTTTCGAAGAGGAAATAGAACAAGCAAGCAATGCCGGCGAATAATTCGCCGGCATTTTGTAAAAGGTAATGATCAAAAAAAGTAAGGGGCTGTCGTTTCCGGATTCGAACCGGATAGCCTTGCCGGAATGACCGACTTCACTATTCTTCCCAAAATGTGTGACGATGTAACTTTCCTTTACGACACTTTTATATTAAAACAAGGCAACAGCTGAAAGTGTGTAGTCGTGCTCTAACCAACTGAGCTACTCTTCCTATGACAGACTGTGTTTTTTTAGTGGAAGAGGCAGGACTCGAACCTGCGACCCTGTCGTGATGAACGAAGTAACACTATTCTACGGCACTTGCTTATTTTTTTAATTAAAAAGAGGCAAAAGGCGAAAAGACAGACATGCACCTTTCTCCTTACTGTTATTCAGGTATATTGCATTTTTCTTAGATTTTCAGGTCTAATTTTCCGACTCGAAGTAAGCCTTTTCTACAGCACTCTTTTATTGTAGCCAAGGTTATAATGAAAGAATCTTTTCTGCGTTTTGCTCTACCTGCTGAGCTACAATCCCGTTTACAACAGGGAAGGCAGGGATCGAACCTGCGACCTAAACGTTTAACAATAGAAGTAGGATTCCAAACCGACACTTGGCTTTTTATTTTTAAATCAAGGTAATATTGAAAGGATCTTCCGTGCATTTGCTCTACCAGCTGAGCTACCTCTCCTTTTCGAGGGAAAAGGCAGGATTCGAACCTGCGACCCAATGTTTCTAAATCCCGAAGTATGATCCTAAAACGACACTTGATTATTTGTAATCAGGGCATTTGGCCAAACAGAAACTTACGACAGAGCGATACCCTTACGCCATCTGTTTCCAGAACAGGATTCGAACCTGTATTGCTGTCACCCAACGAAGCAATTCTGTTTTACGGCACCTGCTTTGTATTTTTCCAACGGGTTTTTCTGTATTTTTTCCAGTTTCTCTGGTAATTTTCCTGATATGAATTCACCGTTTCAATACCATGCGGAAAGCAATACGAACAGCCCATTTTATTTCCATACTTTAATCTTGAGATCTGTATTCCGGAAATTTTCTTTGGAAAATCAATGAGTTCGTATTCATTGATCCCGAAAGATTGTTTTAATGTTTTGAATTTTTTCATGTCTATTGAGAATTAACCTCAATACACAGTTCCTTTAAGACAAGGTTTATACATTTTCATGGTTACTTATTTTAAATATTTTATCTTTTCACTTGTACAGCATTGTTCTGTTTTTACCAGGCATCTGGCGAAAAGACGATGTTCAATGAAAAGTCGAAGAAAGTTTTTTCTTTACGGCACTGGATAAATAACAATGCAAAGTTATTTTAGAAGTGCGCATTCTTTTTACGCAGTTTATTTTTATTTGAATTTTTAAATACTAATATATAGTTTTGTTTTTTTCTCATGGCCTCTTCTGCAAATTTTTTAACGAATTAATTTTCTTCAAATCAGATATTTCCAATCTTGTCTTTTCTATTATATCTTCAGTATGTTTTTTCAACTGTTCTTGCAATAAAATTGTTGTTAGAAAATTTTGAAGATTCAAAGTTATTTCTAAGAAACTAACAATCATTAAAGCTGTTTCATTAGCATCAAACTTAATAATCGTATTATAATATAATTCAACATTATCACTGACATGTCCACTTATATTGTTTCTAATAACACTCATTTCACTTTCATATTTATACTTATTTTTGAATTTCTTTATCAGATTATTTACTTCCCTTAATTCCTCTTTTAAAAACGGATAAGTGATTGTAGAAACATCATTAAGAAATTTTCTGTGTTTATCATACGTTTTAAATGTTTCAAAAATCGTTAAATAAGCATTTTTAATCAGAAATATTTTTTCCCAGTTATTTGAAGCACCATATAACATCTTACTTATAACTGTTAAATCAAGATTAGCGATATTAACTAATGAGCTAATATCATTTAATTTTTTTACTAAATCAAACACATCAAAATCAAGGTCATCTTCAATAACTTTAAGATGTGTTTTAATGTATTCAATTAAACTATTCGTCTTTTGAAAAACATCTAATTGATTTGTAAAACTCGTAATTGACTTATTTGCAGACTCATTAAAACTTGTATTCATAATCCTGATATTAATTTAGTTATTTACAAATGACGGTTTATTTTAAAAAAGCAGTGCCTTTTACAGCACCACTTTTTTAATTAATTGTACAGCAGACTTTCTGTCTTCCACGGCATTCAACACATCGAAAACCTTATCTGACCAACCTGCAATAAGATATACGTCATTTTTTCTCACATCCAATGGCTGGTTTCCGTAACCCGCTAAATCAAATATATATAATTTCGCTTCGGGAGCTATTTTTTTATACCGATTCCAGGAATCTTCATATGAATACTTGGCATTTTTGCTGTTCCACAACTGTGTGTCGGTAAACAACATGATCTTATCTATCTTTTCTCGCTTTCCGATCAAATCTTGAATCACCAGATAACCGTTGGTAGAATACCCTACTTCACCTTCACGTTTGTAAAATGCATTGACGTTTCTCAAAATACCGCTTTTAGGCATAGAAACTCTTAGCCAGTGATCGCCGAAGATACCCGTGATCACATTTTTACATTGTGACTGCAAAATCATAGACATCAATAATCCGATATCGTAACGCAATACTTTACTTTTAGGAGAAACAGGCTGTTGCATAGAACCTGAAACATCTGCGGCGATCACCACCGAAGTGTCAAAACCAAAACCTTTGATATTTTTCGCACTCACCATCACCGCATCTTCCAATGCTTCTAAAACAGATGACAGATAAGGTGATTTCATAGCCTTCAATTCTCTGTAAGCCGCTAAAAATCTGAACGGAAGCTGCTTTGAATTGATGACCGCTTTTTCATTAGATAAATAGCTGCAGACTTTAGCCATCACACCAGAGGAAACTTCTGAGTCCAAAATATTTCGCAGGTTTCTCAGCGTCGCCATATACCCCAGCTTATTGCTCAGGATCAATTCTTCCCACTTATTTTTAAAAGCCAGCTTTTTTTCAGCTTCATCTGCAAACTTGGTCTGACCTAATACAGAAAGTTCAACTTCCCACGTGTAGGGAGTTTCCAAAGTATCACCCACAATTTTATTAAAAACAGCCTGTTGATTTCTATCTTTTGCTTTTGGGTGAACCAGAAACAATGCATCCCTAAGTGTTACTTCTGCCTTTCTGTTGTATTTTGCAAACTGATATTCATCAAATTTATTGAAAGACTTCGCAAGACCTTTCTGGATTTGCTTTGAAAGTCTGTTCAGTTTTTTCATTTCTGTTCTTTCATTCGTCGTTTGATAGTACGCCAAAAGTTCAGTGATCTCATCCGCTCTATGGATAACACCATCAACCGTTCTGCTGATTAAGTCTGTACCGGAGGTTTGTTTTGCCAATTCGGCAGTCAATACCAATGGAATGGAACGCAAGTACATATCTTTCCTTGCATACACCGCCAGCTTTGCTACGAATTCCGGATCGTTTTTTTTAATCAGAGACTGAATTCTTACCAACCTATCGCTCCCTTTTTCATAAGAAGTTCTGGATAATCCTGTTGTAACAACAGCACTGTATAATTCTTCAGCAGGTGTCATGGTAAATGCCTTTGCACCTTCGTAGTTCATTACGGTATTCTTTTCTTTGTTTAAAAAATTAAATTTCATGAGTTACTGTTTTTGTTAAACATTTCTTGAGTCGTCTTTCCTCTCTTATTTCTGATGCAAAGTAAAAACAGTATTACGCATTCTTTTTGCGTAGATAATTTTTATCGGATTTTTTATTTTTTTATGTTGAAGAAATATTTATTTTTTTATTTTATCCGTATTGGAAGACTTTGAAGGGTATTTTTTAACCATAGATTTCACAGATGTACACGGATAATTGTGTTATTTTTAGAAAATATTGTGTTGTTTGTGTTTAAGTGTATAGTTTTGGCTAAAGCCTGATCAATGCCATACATCTTGTAAGCGGGCTAAAGCCCGCTCCTATTGATCTTTAACGGTAAGACTTTTATCTTATCTTTTACATAAAAACTTTCTATCATTCATTTCTGTTAAAGGAATCAGTAAATCCACATGATGCAGATGATGTTGCTTAGTTTTGTAACAATTAAGAAATAAATTATGATCAAAGGATTATATGAAACCCATGTTCAGGTAAGCAGTTTAGAAAATTCCATCCGGTTTTATACAGAAGTATTGGGATTGAAACTGGCTCATATGGATGAGAAACGTCCCATTGCATTTTTGTGGATCGGTGAAGGCAAAGATTTTATGCTGGGATTGTGGGAACAAAAAGAAAATCTGCAGCCAAGACATTTTGCTTTCTCCAGCAGCAAAGAAGATATTTTAAATTATTCCGTAGATTTTTTGAAAAACAAAGATCTGAAGCCTTATAACTTCCTGAAAGACGGCATAGATGAGCCTATGGTTTTTGCATGGATGCCTGCTCTGGCTATTTATTTCAATGATCCGGACGGCAATCAACTTGAGTTTATTTCTATCCTTGAAGGTGAAGGAAAACCCGAACTGGGTGTTATTTCTTACGAAGAATGGATGAAACATCAATAAATAAAAAGGACAGACTTATTTTCAAGCTGTCCTTTTTTATTAAGTATGTACTAATTTCTTTACGGCAAGAACATGTTTGCAAGGTCCTCTTTCGCCCTGGTATTTACTGAACCATTCACAGGTACAGCGCTCTTTACCATTATCGATAATTACAGTATGATGTACTCCGGTTCCTTCTACTCTGGCTTCTGTTCTGGCTAAACTTTTATTTAAGATCTCCACCTTTCGTTCTGCAATAAGCTTTTCTGCATTTTTCATCCTTGGATTCAATCCGATAATCCGGTTAAGTTTAAAAGGCAATCTTCGGTAGAAAAATCCATGATCATCAAGATCGTAGCCTAAAAGTCCCATGGCAGCCAGTCTTCCTGTAAGGTTATCTGTTGTTTTAAGACTTATATTTTCCTCCACAGCAAAAGTGAAAGGATTAAAAGACTGATTCGCATAAGCATATTTATCCAGTGCATCAATCCATTCATCGGAAATATCATCGATCAGGCTGTCTAAAACAGCTCCCTCTCCGGAAAAGCCTCTCCAACTTTCCCTTGACAATGAAAAGCTGAATCTTATGTTTCCCATATACAACTGCCACGTGGTAGACTGCATATCAACATGCGAAAATACCTGCATCTGATCAATATAAGGTAAAAGAGATTCCAGAAGTCTCAGTCTGTGAAGCCCTCCAATACATACGGCATCTGCCGATTTTACGGGTGAAAACATCGGTTTATTTCCTCTGATAATCAAATAATAATCTGATTTCACAATGCCTTTCGGTATTCCCCTGAACAGCTGCTGAGTCTGAATTTTATTGAAGCAGAGCCTTTTTTCTGATTCAGAAAGATAAATCTGAACGGTACTAAGTCCTTTGATCCATTTTACAGGCAGCGGAACTTTTCTTTCCACGATTTTTTCTTCTTCTTTGTAAAGTCCTACTTCTTTTTCTCCCACAGAAAGCATTATTTTCTCATTGGACCGAATGCTTCCCAACGCAGTAATCATCGGCTGATTAAAATCTACATTCGTAGTTCCATTTTCCAGGAACTCACCATGAAGTCCGTCAGGTAACACATCTACTCTTGCGTACACTCCTGCACAATGGGAAAACCCCTCAAAACGAAGCCTGTTGTTTCCTGCAGTAGCAATAGGATCTTTAAGCAATGCCAACTGAAACGGAGACATATTGAAACTGGATTTCACAATATTTGAAAGTGTGATGAGGCACCGTGCCAATATAAACGGCTGCCTCACATCGCCCCAGAAAAAACAGGGAGCATCAGCATTCTTCTGAATTTCACTGTACCTGGACAGAAATAATTCTTCAGATGCATCTTTTTTTATCAAAGACGATGGTCTCTGATAATTGTAAATTAGCATATCTTCCATAATTTATTTTTTTAGAAGAAGATTGCAGATTTTTTTCAGACTGGAATTTTCCTTCCAGATGTTCAGTTTTTCTTTTAAGTTTTTATCAGCTTCTGACTGGTTTAGGGCCAAAACTTCATGATAAATATCTAATATCTTTTTAAGATTGGTAACAGGATTTTCCATCTGGAGCAGCATGTGGGTAAGAAGCTGCTCCAGCGCTAAATTATGATCCTTACTGACATTGAGCATCTGATGCTGTACAAGATCTGTAAATCTTTTGACAGGTGCCCACTCCAGCTTCTCATGCAGGCCTATTACCTGTCCCAGACGTGCATTATCCATTACTTTATAAGAAACATGCTCCAGCCATATTTCAGCTGCTGTTCCACGAATAACTTTGTCCCCATCAAGAAGGATGGTTCCCCCAGAAAGAGATATCCCATAGCATCCAGGGGCTTTTTCATCTGATGCAGAGCCTGAGCTGTATTCAGGACAAGGTTTCTTTCATAAACCTCTGCTATTCCGGAGTAGAAGAGACAGTTTTTAACAATCTTTGCCAATATATTTCCCAGGGTATTGGGAAAACTCCAGATGAAGCACGGAATTTCGGAAAAATGTTTTTGTTCTGCTATAAAATATTCTAAAAAGAGGTGATCTTTTCTCTTTTCAAAATGATATACAGGGATGAAAATATTGAGCTCAACAGGATAATAGGAGTTCTTTTTACTGTCAATCGTTTTCCAATCATAAATACCGGTCAAAAATTCTTTTGGAATGGTATTGTAGCCGAAGCTTTTAAATTCTTCAAAGACTCTTTCCGGGGATCGGGTAATTCCAGCTGTCATCCACCATGACGGATGTTCAAATATTCCTTTTGGAGCTGCATTTTTATCAAAAAAGAAAAGAAGAAGATCTTTATATTCGCCTTTTAATTTTTTTTCGGCCAGCTTAAGAATATCTGAAGTTCTTTCCAGGGAACAGCGTTGTAAAGCAAGCTGCACATCAAGATCATCAGGTATTCTGTTTTCGTTCTGGTATATTTCAAATCGTTCAATCAAAACTTCAGGGTTTATCCAGCATGGCTCATGGGTTACTGTAGACAGCAACGGGATTTTATCTCCTGAAATTATTTTATTAAAAACAAGTACAGCAATATGCTTGAACGGCTCCATAGCCAAGCCTCCGGCATAGATATCTTCAGTAGCTTCCAGTTTTTTATGATAATTGAAATAAGATTCCTTTGTAGCTTCATCCTCTCTGGTCTTTTTATATATCTTCTCCACATTCTTAAGCTGAACAGGAAATTTTTCTAACAGTGAAAGCCCATAATTAATGATAAGATTGCACAATAACATATTGAATTGATGCGCTTCCCATTTCATTATGGTTTTACAGGCTTTTTGAAATACAGGTTCAAAAAGTTTAACAGATTCATCATCGGCTTTATCAGCAAAACGGACAAGCCCCGCTAATGCCAGATCGTAATAGTAAGTTCCTGGATTTTCTATGGCCTGTGGAAGGAAAAACATCAGGTCTTCAAAGCTTTCCGGCCCATGCAAGAGACTTTCTTCACTAATAAGCTCTAGTTTTTCAGGCTTAACAATATCAAGTTCCGATTGTTTATCTTCAATATAAGAAGACAGCATAGGTCTGATATTAGTCAGAATATTATCTGAGTAATCAGACAGTGCTTCCTTCATTTCTTCTGAAACAGGAATATACTTCTGAATGATTTTCGCCGCCTTGTTCTGTATACTTTCGTCTTTGCTTACAAATGCCGCACTCAAAGCCATTCCGAGATTTTCTGTGTCTTTTTTCTTTTTCTGAAAGATCTTTTCCGTTACGGCCAGGCTGGCTGCCACAACTGTTTTTACCTCTGAACTCAAGAGATTAGGAAGGAAATGTGAATATTCACTGGTTTTAAAATTGAGGATCAGGAACTATTTTCTTCAGGTGAGCTAGTATTGTATTGACCGCTTTTGACTGTACAGACGCAAGCCCTGCCATCAAGTGATCCTGAAGCATGATAAGTTCTTCATCAGAAGGTTTAAGAACATTGAATGCATCCATAAACCATCCTGTCACATTTTTATTAAAATTTCTATTCGCTGCCAAAAGACATTCTTTCAGGAATCTTTTTCTCTCAATTTTATCATCTGCAATCAGCTTTTGAACCAAAGGCATCCATTCTCTGGTAAAAGGAAGTGATTTTGAAGGAAATTCACACAAGTACCAAAAGTGTGTTTCCAGTGTTTCCGGATATTTTTCGAGATCGGATGGCTGATGGCTTAGGTGATATCCAAGAAGCTCAGGTCTGGGCTGTACATACCCTTTCGCTGTCCAGTCTAAAATGTCGTGATAATCAAAAGCTGTAAATTCCGCATCAATGGAGTCATTGATAAAATCTGAGAACCAGTATGGACATCCCCATTCCAGGATGGTGCTTGCCTGTTCCTTGTCTCTGAAAAGGCTCCAGTAATTTTTACCGTAATGCTTCTGATCCATACAGACAAATGATGCGATATCAATAATAGAATGCTGGTCTGCAGAACCGGCAGTATGATATGAATTTTTAGTCATTACGACCTTACTGATCTCTCTGTCCAGCTTTTTTATGGTAGGAATCAGGGTTTTCTTTTCTTCTGCTGTAAGCTGCTTCAGAAAAGGAATAATTTCATGTTTTCTTTCCTCATTAAGGATCTCATAAAGTCTTTCTTTCATTTGTTTTTAATTTGATACTAATTTTTCAGGTTATTATTGTTTTTCCATTCATTTAACCTCCTGGCTACAGCATGATCAGTTTAGGACTGATTAAGAGCAAGCAGCTCAACATAGATCTTTAGCCTTTTTTAAAATTAAAAACAGGCTGACCTATTGTTAAAAGGATGGATAGTACTAGTTTTTTTAAAGCCCGGTTGTAACTGGTATTCAGACCTATATTGCTTAGCCTTCTTTTGAGTCTTTTGACCGGAAGAATTCCGAAACTGATTTTTTGACGGATCATTATTCCTACTGCCTTAGTGTCAAAATTATCCGGAATTATCTTATGAATTAGCGCTTCAAAAGCTGTACCAGAGATGGTTTTAGGGTCAGTCATACCACTAAACATGGAAATGTAGCCATGGCCACAGTCTTTCTTTAAATATCTCTTTAAAATGACTGCAGACTCTGTCTTTTTTTGGGCCGGCTTTATAGGAAAAGGTATAATTTCCTTGATCTTGTAGTCTAAATAAATCCTCTTCAATTTATCCTCAATAAACATAATTCCAATATTGGGGACTAAAATAATAAAAATCGATTGACTTTCAATTAATTATCCCCCATAAAGCAAATTTTTTAACAAAAAATTATGCTTTCAGGAGCAGTTCTGCAGGTATTTCAGAATAAAAGTTAAAATGCCTTTTCCTCTAAATTATTCTGGAAAAATGATTATTAATATGATCATGAAAATCCTTACTCTCAGACTGTTCTAAATCAGGATTTATTCTGTTTTTATATTCTGCTAATCTTACTCTGATTAATATCTAAATAAATATGGCAGACCTTAATGCCTGCCATGTTATGATCCTTATTCTTTTTTATTTTGTGAAAATCTCTTTCAGCTGGGAAACGATGTTGCTGTTTCCGGAAACGGTAATATCACCAATCTTTTCTGCGATTTTTTCCATATATTCCATTTCTTTCAGCTTCCATAAAACTTCATTTTCTTCCATCAGTTTTGCGGTATTCAGCAAACTTCTTGTGGAAGCCGTTTCTTCACGACGCGTAATGCTGTTGGCCTGAGCTTTTTTCTCAGCGATCAAAACCTGATTCATAATTTCCTTCATTTCACCGGTTAAAATCACATCACGGATACCCGCATCAAAAGCTCTGATTCCTAAATCACCGGCTTTTTCACCCAGATTCTCAAGAATTTCTTTTCCTACGGAATCTTTTTTAAGCAACAGTTCATCCAATGTCAAAGCTCCTACAAACTCACGCAATGCCAGTTGCATCAGAATATATAATTGCTTATCATATTCTTTATTTTCCATCAGTGCTTTTTCGATACTCTGTACCTGAAAACTCACATAAAAATTGATTCTTAGCATCGCTTTATCCTTAGTCAAAAGCTCCTGTCCTGCAATTTCCATTTGCTGCATTCGCATATCAACCGTGTTGACATCGATGGAAATTTCATTATTCCAAAAACTGTAGGTTCCCGCTTCCAGAGTGTTCAACAATCTACCGCCAATGATCAATAGTCCTTTATACTGATTCGGTACGACAAATTTTCTTACATAATGTCTCAGCCTTGCATTTTCCAGGATGGTATTCGGGATATCCTCAGTGATTTCAACTTTCGTTAAATCCACTTTCTGGAAAGCTCTTTCTGTAATATCCATCCAGAATGCATATTGCCCAACGTTCAGAACATCTTTTAAAGTACTGTTTTCATACATCAAAAGGATTTCACCATCTTTTACCTCCACGATTTTCAAAAGGTTTTTCAGGGTTTCATTTTTTAGTAAAGCAGCTACATTTTCATGCGTTCCAAATTGGGATTTTATTTCAAAGTTGGGATCGATTAATTTAACCTCAACTGAAATATCATTGTTCCAGAAGGAATAAATACCACTTTCCAATATATGAGTTAATTTTCCGTCAATTAACAATAAACCTTTATAGTGATGAGGCACAAGAAACTTTCTTACAAAGCTTTTCACCTTTATATTTTCCAGGATTGTTTTAGAAATTTCTTCCGGGATTTCAATCTTTGTTAAGTCGACTTTCTGAAATTTTCTGTTGACCATTCCTTTCCAGAACGCATATTGTCCAACTGTTAAAACATCTTTAAAAGTTCCGTTTTCATGAACTAAAATAATTTCTCCGTCTTTCACTTCTACCGTTTCCAAAAGGTTTTTCAGGATTTCATTTTTCAACAGAATCGGTAAATCTTCACCGGTTTCAAACCTTGATTTCATCTCATAGATCGTGACCGATTTATTTCCGAAGAGATAATGATTACCTTCTTTGAGAACTTCAATTAAGTTTCGGTTTTTGAAGACCAAACCCATTTGGTAGGCTTTAATATGTACATTTTTTATCATTTTATTATATTTTAAGGATTATTATTTCCAATTAAAAAGAGAAACCGAGTTTCTTTCTTCCAAAAAATGGCGGAAGCAAAGGAGTTTCAAAAAGCTCCAATCATTTCAAAATACTGTTTCTTAAACTTCTTTTCCAATCCGTAAGATCTTGGGCGTGTCCCAGGCCACCGCTGAAAGCAACAACCCGGGTCGCTACGTTCACTGCTATCTTTTTTGCGTACAAAAAAGGATATCCGTTACCATCGCTCACGCGGAAAACCGTCCTTACCAGAAAATTCCGTTCAATTGGGGTATTCTTCAACTGAATTTCACTTTCAGAAAAAATCTTTCTTACTGGCTTTTTCAAAAATGTTGATTCAACAACTGAAAAAACTCAGGTTTTCTCTATAGGAATGTTTTTAAAGAAAAACATTAAAAACTCTGTAAAAAATAGATTTTCAGTCTATCTTCAACTACATGGGAAGTGTAGTGCTCTAACCGCCTGAGCTATCTCAATCTAATTGAGAGAAGGAGTCGAACCTTCGCAAAAAAACTATTTACTCTAACCTGACTGAGTTATATTTCCCTGAAGGAAACAGAAGGATTCGAACCTCCGTACAATAGCTAATGGTAGAAGTTTTTTGGTTAACTCCTCAAACCTTCGGACCAAGCTGAACAGAACGAAAACAATGTTTTTCAACAAATTCTTCTGCAATGGTGTTATACAGAAACACACAATCTGCCTTGCCTGATATTTTAACTGAAATCTGTTTTCCAAATTTCAGTGCTGTTTCATTTTGATAATGCAAAGTAAAAGGTATATTACGCAATCATTCTGCGTAGAAAATAAAATTTGATAAAAAATAAAAAAGACAGTTTCAAAATATGAAACCGCCTTGCGTTGTCTGATAAAGTTTATAATAAAACTTCCTTAAGAAAGAGATCCCTCTTATATGTCCTCCTGTAAAATATCCAAAATTCCGGAAACTTGAGAATCTTTATCCGCAAAATATAATTTCAATTCCTGATAAACAAATTCTTTAATTTCAGTTTGAACTTCTGGAGTTCCTAACTTCCATCTTGTTGCGCCTAAATAGGTTAACTCACCTGTTACTGAAGCATAAAGAAAAAGATGTTTTTGAAGTTTTACAGTTTTAATACTTAATTTCAGGCTTCTTTTTGAAGATTCTTCATTTAAAAATTTCTTAAGACCTTGAAAAATTCCATCCAGTAATGAGCCTCCTAAAACTGTTTCTTTATAGTTCGCATATATTTTTAATTTAGGTTTTACCCAATAACTACTTACAAATGCCAGGGCAAGTGAATAGGAAAACTCCGTCTTTTTCTCAAAGTTCAGTTTAAAAACTGATGAATAATAAAAAAAAATTTTCTCCAATTCGTAATCAATTATTTCGGACAAGCCTTTTGGGTAATGGAAAATATTAATTTGTTTTTCATTTTTGGACTGATCGATACTTTTAATTTTTAATTGACTGTTTAAAAATGAAAATCGTCTCAATAAATTATTGAGTAAATCATAATTTAAAATTACATCTTGAAAAATTTCTTTATCTGGTATAAATTCAATTTTTATTCTATTAAAGTCGGCATCCTGAACATCTTCTAAAACTTCGGGATTTCCTTTTTCAGATCTAAAAGCAAGTACACCATTAATCTCAATCCTTGTGTATTTAGATAAAGCAACAATTCCTGCCAGTGATAAATAAAAATTTTCGTTTTTATAATCATGAAGATGTTTCAAAGCATCTAAAAAAGGAAGAAAAGTTTTGATACCAGAAACTTCTATTGTTAATTGATTCTTCTTTTTGAGTAAAAAAGTTATCTCATAGATACCAAAATTTTATAAAATCTTCAATTAAATAACTTAGCAATTCCTGATAACCGTAGTGATTTAAAGCACCGATATACATTCCGGGACGTTTTCTGATGTGCTCTAAAATATTAAGTTTTTCAATCATAATTTAAATTCGAAATAAACTTAAATATACGATTTTAGAGCCGAATTATTCACTTCTAATTATGCTTTTTGAAGGCACCAATGCAAGATCTTCGCAATATTCTTCGCATCATCCACTCCTCTATGATGTGTACCTTCCAGCTTAAGATTTAACTCACCTAAAGCTCTGCTCATGCCTACACTTTTTCTTACCGTAGGATGCAGCTGCCCGAACAATGTTTTCACATTGATATGGTCATCACTCAAAGGATAATCCACATTGAATCTTCTGGCTTGGTTTTGCAACATATTCAGATCATAGTTGCCATAGCTTGCCCATGTCAGGTCCTCAGAATCGTATTCTGCCCTAAGGATATCTAGAGCATCTTCCAGCATGATGCCTTCATCATCCAACATATTTTGTGTAATGGAAGTCAGTTCCGAACAGAAAGGACTCACCTTTGAATACTGTGGTTTCACTAAAATGCCTTCATTTTTGGAGATCTTGCCGGTTGCTGCATTCATGATGCACACACCAATTTCGATGATCTCGCTTTCCTGGCCTCTGGGCGGTCTGTCGTTCCAGCAGGTGGCTTCGAGGTCTATAATTAATATATTTTCTGTTGTTTTCATTTTTTTAATAATTTGTTTGTTTAATTTTTACTACATTTTTTTAACCACGGATTACACGGATTTGCACAGATGATTATGCTTATTTGTGAAGATTATTATTGGTATTTGTGTTTAAGAAAATCAATTCTTTTGTAGTTTAAATTTTTAATTAATTTTCGTGAAGTGCTTTATAAAAAGCAGTTTCAATTTCAATAACATCAGTTTCCGTATATCGTCTTGAAAAATGAATGGGAATAGCTTTCTTCACCTGACATTCTTTCATGATCTGTCCTGATGCAGAAGCAAAGCTGTGATAATTAAGCTTCGCAAACTCCTGATCAGAATCTTTATAAAAACTTTCGATATATACGAGATCTGCCTCACTGAACACCGCTTTCATCTTTTCATAATTTTCCTGATCTGCCGCATGATCCATGATTACCCCAAGCCTGTAACCTTGATTTCTGGTCAGTAAATAAAACAGATCAGATGCTTTGTAAGCGGTTCCCTCAATATCAATTTCCTTATCCTCATCATTATTTTCAAAAGCCATTTTCAGTTCGCTGATCCATTTTCCTTTTCCGAAGCCGGAAGCCTCTTCATGAAAGGTGACTGAATCCTTTTCTTTAAACAGATACGCAATGGAATCTGTTTTATGATCAAGAATGGCAAACTCTACTTTTACCTGATCATCTTCAAAAAGAAAATTCTGCGTCTTGATCAGTTCCAGGTTCCAGTGCGGTGGACGGAGGATATAAACATTAATTTCTTCAGGGGAAACGATTTCGCGGATTTCATATTCAATGGCTTTTTCATCGATCAGGTTCCATGTGTAAGATTTTAATCTCGCTTCAATCTGATGATGGATATTTTTCGGGCCGCAGATGACAACTCTTTCTCCGCCACCAATCTGATGTCTGAAAATTCCGTCAAAATTTGAAAAATGGTCAATGTGTGTATGACTGATGAACACCGCTGAAACGGACTGTATTTCTTTTACGGTAAGCAAGCTTGCCTCACCGCAGTCACACAAATAATGTTTTCCTGTATTTGCAATTTTTATTAATATGCTGATGTCTTCTCTCAAAAGACTTTTTATTTCTGCCTGTATCATTGTATTAGTTTTTAAACATAAAAAAGTTCCGGTAAAAATATACCGAAACTAAACTTTAAGAGTCATCAACTCTTCTTTTATAAAATCAATCACTAAAGTATTCAACTTTTTGTTGATTCTTTTTTGTTCGTCTTTTTCCACTGAAGTGAAAGCATCCGGAAAATCTTTTCCAAAGTCTTCCAAAATATCCTGAGCAAAAAGACCTATGATCTTGCCTATCATTTTGGGTTCAAATTCTCCCACCTTGCTCACCACATTATGCAACCTGTTGACTGTAGCATACCTTTGAATTTCTTCCCAGATATTCTGAGCATTTTCTAAAAAATCTGCCGGTTTTTGGACGTCTTTACGGTCTTTTTTAACCATTTTAGATCTTTCGACCCACTTATCATTCTTGTTTTTAAGAATGACTCTGGCGCCGTTTCCAAAATATCTGGTTTTCAAAGTTTTGACAATCGTTCCTTCGCACATATTGTTCTCCATTTCGGGTAAGCCAAGCCAAGCCGGAATTTTAGAGTCAAATACATTCGGGAATCTCAAAGCATCTTCCAAACTACCCTGGAATAAAACCTTTGCGTAGAAAAATCCGGTTTCCTCAAAAATATGATTCACCACATCAGTGTCCAAATAAGTAGTACCGTTCAACTTAATATCGAATCCATAGAATTCGTTATGAGGCGCGTATTCAATACCTTTTTGTACTTTGATAGCATCTTTTACAGGTTCTACTTCTGTATGTTTGTAGCCACCTCCGAATAGTTCACCGTAGATCACTACTGTTTCTAATTCCGGGTGAATGGTTTTCACTTTTTGGAACAAATCAATTACATTTTTTCTGTAACGTTCTAAAATAAGGTGTGCGTTGTAAAATTTTTCATCCTTTTCAATAAATGCGGTTCTCTTCGCAATTTTAATTTCCTTTCCATCGGTAAAGAAAGAGATTGGCACCGTGAACCTTTTCCTGCACAATGAAAATCTCATCCCCAAAACCCTGCAACCTGATCTGATCGATCACGCAGGTTTGGTAAGCGTTTTCTATAGAGTTATATGTTTTGAAAATCATTTTTTTAGTTTTTAATAGTTTCTGATTTATTTTTTTTCATTTGAGTAAGGTGTCGCTGAGCGTGAAGTGAAAGGAAATAAATGTATTCATACCCATTGATTTTTCCCAGTCCATTCACTGTCATTGTTGTTTCACAGAGGAGACCTTCGCCATTTTTCATCAGGTCTAAATAACTTAAACACTGATCATACTGCTGACTCATTAAATTCCTTATTTCATTCAGACTTAATTCTCCTTTCTGCTCCATATGTTCAGGTCTAATCCATTCAAAAACACCGTGCTCCCCTACTTTTTCAAATATTTCATTATCGAAACTGTAATTTTTTATTTTGGAATTCAGATCAAGCTCAAGATAATTCCGCATTGCTTTTTTTGATCCTTTTTCAATGAGAATGAGCAAATAAAAGTTGGCAAGATAAATATGTTCCAAAATCTGTTGAACCGTCCAGCCCCCATTGGCGGGCAGAGCATTCAATGTTTTTTCATCTTTTTCAAACCACTTGTCCACCTCATCAAAACTGAGTTTCAAATGCGTTTTTATATCCTGAATTAATCTAAAAATATCCATTACAATTTTTATCGTTTTCCAAAAGGCCTGGAATATTTCCCTCCCTTTCAATCAATCATCTTCAGCTTCTTTCTTTCAGTAATCTTTGATATTATGATTATACAAAGTAAAAAAAGTAAGAACACAATCTTTTTGCGCTGATCTAAAAATGTTGATTACAGTTGTTTAAAATTTTCCAAAAGGCTTAGAATATTCTTCTTGCCCACCGGATTCATAGAATGACAATAGAATTTTGGGAGATCCAAATAATTATCCATACAATATTCTATCAGCCATTTGGCACAGTCATAGCCTGTTTTTTCAGTGTAGTCCTCTGAATTAGGTTTCAGATAATGTACATCTGCCAGATCATGGTCAAAAGAAATGAGTTCCGGAAGTCCTTTTTCCATAATCCGGTTGACAAACTGCTCGTAATTGCGAACAATATGCCAGTCTTTTCTGAGGAAAATATCCTGTTTGGTATAATGATACGCCTCAATCGGGTATCTTATATCATCCAGAAATAATAATCTTTTGGTGATTTCCATCCTGTTATTTTTTAAGCCCCGAAAGCCTGTGAATACAATCTTTATTTATTAAACCATCATATCAGCACAATTGGTGCTTGCGAATGCGTAAGGCTTTGCTTTAAATACATAGCCCATTCCCAGAATATAGCCCATCGCATCTTTCAATGCTGTATTTGATTTGAAATCAGGGTCGGTATTAATGTCTGCGTGTACCTCCATTTCCACACCATAGGCATCCAGAATAGCACAGATAGCGTACGCGATTTCTACGGATCTGTTGACTTCATTCAGCATTCGTTCTTTGATACTGATCTTCTGTATTTGTCTTTCTTTTCTGATAAAGGTAAACGCTCCTTTTCCCTCCCGAACAAATACTACTGCTGTTGCATAATTGATAGCGTCGCCATACACGTGAGAGTCTGAGCCTACACATACTTTCAGGCGGTGACCGTTAGCCTGTTCGCGGATGATGGCTTCTTCTACCAGCTGTGTGATAGGTTTCCGGAAAAAAATTCCTTTCATATTCTGCCATACTTCTTGTTGCGTTTCCATTTTTTTACATGTTTTAAAATTCTGTTTAAATATTATTTGTGAATAGTGAATTGTCAATTCGTTTTACTGCCAATTTAATTTACTTACTAAGTAAAATTCACATTGACGATTCACTTTTTTGCACTCTGAACTGGACTCGAACCAATACCATCAGTTTTGGAGACTGAGCTGCTACCATTACACTATCAGAGTAGTTTTGTTGATTCATCAGGACTCGAACCTGAACAACAAGAGTCAAAGTCTTGTGTGCTGACCAATTACACTATGAATCATTTTTTGTGGATCAAAACCGAATTGAACGGTTCCCTTTTGCTTTTCAGACAAATGTGCAGACCTTCTACACCACTGATCCCTTGTTTATGAGTAATTCGTAATGAATAATCCCAAAATAGCCTTATTATCATTTATGTTCTGTACGGGAAAAGGGATTCGAACCCCCAATATCTTGAGCCTAAATCAAGTGCGTCTGCCAGTTCCGCCACTCCCGCAATTTTATTAGTGATGATTAATTGGTAATTAGTAATTTTAAAAACTGACTTACTGACCATTCACCATTGATCTCTCATCATTCCCCACAATTACTCATTACTGATTATTAAAGGTCGGAGAAGGTTTGTACCTATAAAACTATGCCTGTAGTTTGTGTTTTTAAGATCTTCTGCGCTCGACAAACTTTTCTCTTCCCTGTTTTTCCGTGAATGATCAGTGGATCAATTTTACTTCTCAATCTGAACTTTCATGGTATTATAATTCACAATTGACTTTTGACCATTCACGTCTGTACTCTATAAGGGAATCGAACCCTTATCATCTGCTCGAAAGGCAGACGTCCTCACCATTAGACGAATAGAGCATTATAAAACAACTGACCAGGAATCGAACCTGAACAACAAGAGTACTTTTCCTGCATGCTGCCATTACATTACCAGCGGTTTTTGTGGAAGCGGTAGGATTCGAACCTACTCAGCAATAAAGCAACAGATTTACAGTCTGCCCCGGCTCTCCAACTCCGGCGAGCTTCTAAATATGATGAGTAATAATCGATTAGTAATAAGTAATTTCTAATCTCTAATTTCTATTTGAAGAAAAACAAAGCCTGTCTTAATTTTTTGTTTGATATAAGAACTTCTGCGCTCGACAAACTTTTACTTTTTCTCCGGAACTAATCTCATTTTAGTTATTTGAGATGGCTATGGGATTCAAACCCACTCAGTTTTCACAGCGGTTTTGCAGACCGCCCCGACTCTTCCACTTCGGCGAACCATCAGATGTGATATAAATGATAATTGATGATTGATGATTGATAGAGAGTTTACACCTCTAATATCTAGCTTCTAATAAAAAAGAAAAAGGCTGTCGGTATTTTCCATATTTGGCGTAAAGATCTTCTGCTCTTGACACACCTTATTTCTTCTCTTTTGAAACAATTAACATTTTAGTTATCTGCGATTCCGGAAAGACTCGAACTTTCAACTTCCGGTTTAACAGACCGGTGCTCTACCATTGAGCTACGAAATCATTTTTTTATGTGAATGGTGAATGGTCAATCCGTTTTACTGTCAATTTTTAAATTCACCTGCTAAACAGAATTCAGCATTGACTATTCACTTTTTCATCTTTTGTAATTCCGGAAGGACTCGAACCTTCAATCTCCGGCGTATCAGACCGATGCTCTAACCACTTGAGCTACGAAATTGTTTTCTGTTTGTGAATGGTCAATCCGTTGTACTGTCAATTTTTCTTTTAATTCACTTGCGAAGCAAAATTCACTATTCACCATTCACTTTTGCCCTTGGCAAAACTTGTCTGGAAAGCAAGATTCGAACTTGCGACCTCCCGCGTCCAAGACGGGTAAACAACCACCGTTATCTTTCCAGTTTTCAGGTTCAGTTTCCAATTTCTTTCCGGGAGACAGCCGGAACTTAATTTTTCCTGTGAACCTTTGCGGTCTATGCGGGAATCGAACCCGCAGTACCCAAGAGACAGTCGGGCAGGTTAGCCTTTACCTCAATAGACCTTTTTGTAATTCTGAGAGGAATCGAACCTCTAACCTTCGGTTTAGAAAACCAACGCTCTATCCAGTTGAGCTACAGAACTATTTTGTAATCCCAGAAGGAATTGAACCTTCAGCCCACGGTTTAAAAGACCGGTGCTCTGACCAATTGAGCTATGAGATTGTTTTTTTTATGTGAATGGTCAATTGTCAATAGTGAATTTAAAATTGACAAGCAAAGCAAATTGACAATTGACCATTCACAGTAAACACGATTCACCATTCCTATTTACTTTGGGTATCTTCGGGAATCGAACCCTGTTCTCCGGTGCCACAGACCGACGCTTTACCAAATAAGCTAAAGAAACCATAAAAAAAGCACCTCTTTTCGGGAGGTGCTGTATATATTTTGACGTATCAGATCACTGAGACCTACGTATATAAGCACCTTTTATCAATAAATTCACTATCCAGAATACATGCATATCCTTTCGGCCCCTGTCCGTCTAGTCTTGAATACTGATCAGATATGTTATGTAATTGTTTCATTATATTCTTGTTATTTAAAAGTTTTTGAATCCTGAAAACCTGTTGCTTTCAATTTTCGGTTGCAAAGTAAGTATGAAATTTTTTAATCTGCAAATTTATTTTTGAATTAAATATTTGATAATCAACATGTTATATCACATTTTTAGCATAAAGAATAACCATCCGCAATATCCTGCGGATCTCTTAAATACCTAAATGACTGTCTCTCATCGGGTTACTTATCACTCTTATTTATCGTATTAAATGGTCATTGTTAATTAAAAAATTTTTGTTTTTACGGTTATTTTTTTTCATTCTAAATAATTTATGGACTAAAACACAAGAAACGCCTCGAGCTATCGAGGCGTTTCTGCGGTATTTTGTTTAAATTCTTACGGGTTTATTGTAAATAATTTTCAAAGCAAGCACATTTCGCCTCATTCCATATCATCCATTCGTATCCGAATAATCCTTTTATTGAAGGGCTATCGCATAGATTTACATTGATATGTGCTCTTTGTAGTGTCATAATTTTCTGGCGCAAAGATATAAAAAATTGTTTTTTAATGATAGAACTAAGACATTTCTTCACTGAACAGGGGAATAAAAACAGAGCCCACGGTTTTAAGAGAGGTGGCTTCGAATGCCTCAAATCGACACTTTCCCGGATAAGATATTTTGGTACTTTTAATTTCTGAGCATCTTATTTCTTCCCGTTCTATATCTTGAAATATCTTTCAGAATTACACTGTCTTCAGGATTGAAATATTTCAGATCATTAATGATATCGGAACGTGTTGCTACTTTTTCTGCGATAATTTCGTAAGCAATATTGCGGACCACAGGCTGTAGTTTAGGATCTTTTTTAAACTCATGCTTCATAGCTTCCAGGTAGATTGCTTTTTTATAGGAAGGTGTTTTGGCATACAACTTTTGAATTTCTGTCTCCAGTTTTTTAACATCAAAAACGTTGGCAAAATAATTATTCAGACAGTTGAAAGCGTCTTTATCTTCATCCCAGCCTTTCAGCAGGACTCTTTGCGCTTCTTCAGGTTTTTCCATCTTTTTGCTGTAAACCAATGAGGCTTTTACCATTTGATTATTTGCCGTGTAATCATCTGCGACCATCTGATAGTATTCGTGGGCATTATTAAGGTCATTGAGTTCCTTGTAAAGATCTCCTACTTTCTCTTTCTGCTGCATTTCTTTGTACAGATCGATGGCTTTTTTGTACTGTTTTGCTTTTTCGTAGCAGGACGCCGCTTCTGTCTTATTGTTTAATTTTTTAAGATAAATGGCTGCTGCCTCATTGTAAAACCCTCCAGCTTCAAGTGTTCTTGCGCCCCGGAAATTATCCTGAAGAAGGTTCATATACACTTTTGCTGCCCTTTTATAATCTTTTTCGGCAATGTATTTTTCGGCAAGCTCTTCATATTTGCTTCGGATCCTGTCGAATAAAGAAGTTTCGAGATAAAAATTTCCACCGCCAGAGCCTCTTTTTCCGGAATTGTTCCTGTTCTGTTCTTTATCTTTTAAAGCAGTAATGACGATCATGATAATAAAGGCAACAACAAGGAAAATTGCTAAAGTTCCTACAACACTCCAAAAACTTTCATGGAAGAGCTGCGCTGCAATCCCAATGATCTTAAAGACGGCAAGGATCATAAATGCCATCAGGAATTTTTCTATAAATTTCTGCTTATTCATCATCTTCGCTGTTTAAAATAGTTTTGTCTTCGCTGAAAAGACGGTAAAGAACAAGAATTACACCGATCACCAGAACCCAAACGAACCAGTTGTAGCCGAACATTCTGATCAACGGATAAAACAGATATACGAGCATAGCCACTAAAATTGCTGCCAGAAAAATTTTCACCCAAAACGGTACATTATCGCCACCAAGATTCAATGATTTTTTTCTGAATATGAAGGAATAAATCCCAATGGCCCCGAACATAAATATCACCATATAAAGGATGTCTGAAACGGAAGTTTTTTTCTCATATGAACTCGCATTTGTGTCCATAGTTCCTAATTTTGAATCTTTAATCGGTGACGGTGGAAGATCTGTCATATTCAGGGTACCATAAAGCCGGCCCAGAGAATCTGCGATCAGAACCTGCTTTTTCTTTAAAATAAACTTTACCACTTCACCATTAACCGGTTGTCCTTTGGTATATTGTTTCAGGGAGTCTGAAATATTGCGTTTAAGGCTTTCTTCTTGCTGTGCGAGATGTTTTGTAATCTTTTTGGTGTAAATTATTTTCAGGGAATCTTTCGATCGATCAATGTTACCGTTAAGGGAGGAAATATCCTTTTGAATATCATTAATTGGTCTTCCTCTTTTTTTTAAATATTCATTATAGCTGTTTTCATTGTTAGAATTGCGAACGCTGTTTGCTTTCTGGTGTTCAGTGATCAGTTTTCTTCTGTCTCTTCCGTAGATAGAATCAATTTTTATATCAATATCAGTAACCCCGGACTGGTAAGCGAGCATATCTGCAGATGATTTTTCAGTACCGTTCATGATATTTCCGGAGGATACAATAAAATCTTCTTTCTGAGCCTTATCTTTGTCCGAAGGCATAAAGATTTTCAAGAGTATAGCAATCCCAACAACAGCCCAGAATACTCTGCGGAAATTTCTGGCTCCGGCGGTTTCTTTTTTATTTTCTGATCCGCCAAATAATAAACTCAGCCAACTGTCTCCGAAAGTAAAGTTTCCAAAGCCTTCTCCCCGTGAAGTCCCCAACGTATCTAGCGGTACACCGAGCTCTACTGCTCTGTCAGGATATTTCTCTATATATTTTAAATATTTTTCAATTTCTTTTTTATTCCCGGCCATCACCTTTTTAAGATCAAACGGGAGATTTTTCATCCATTCTTCTTCGCTTTGTGGCTGTTGGAGAGCTTGCAGAATCTTTTCATCGTCCATATCAACAATGAAGCTTTCAATATGCTGAGGAATTTTTACTCCGTTTGAGGGTTTTCTGACAGATTCTGAGCTTATTTCAGGTTCCTGAACCACAGAAAGCCAGTCTATTTCCTCCGACAACCTCACCAGTCCGAATTCCGGGTGCATAATCACAAACCTGGAATCTATAGGCTTCCAATCCTCCGGATTGATCTTGGGATAAAACAGGGTGTTTTCAGGAATAAAAAACTTATCATCAATACATTGAAAATAAGCATTTCTTCCAATTTCTTTTGGAGCTTCATCGTAGAATACAAGCAGGCAGCCGTAGAGTATGTTGGGCTCATTTGCCGGAACAGCATAGGATTTTACTTTGTTAAGATCTATCCCCAATATTTCCATTTCATGGAGCCATACCGCTGGTGAAGGATCTTTGATTAAAAGGCCTTTTTTGGGATAAGTATTTTTCGGAAAAGGTTTAATTCTAAGCTCCATAATCCAGGATCTGATCTATAAATGCTGTTAAATACTGTGAATACATTTCCTCCATGGTTTTCACCCTCAATAAATTCTGTTTGGGAAGGTAATATTCCGAGCCGCCATATTCCGAGCCGGTAGATAATGCCAGAAAACCATATTCTGTGGAAGGAATATAAAAGGTGGGAATGCTGGTACTGCTGCTTTTAAAGGTAAGCATTCCGCGGGAATCCGTAATGATTTCACTTCCGTCCTGGAATGTAAATTTATTTTTGTTCTGCTCTGCAAGGATTTTAACCTCAACCCTATTTCTATAGAGGTTTAATGTGTTCTCGTACAGGCTGCAGAGTTCATTCCCGGAAATAACGAGGTTATTATTTTCATTAATTCCGATCCTGTTGAAATTACTGATTATTTTCATCCCACTGCGATTCAGTTTAGCAACTTCCGTCTCTGCTTTTACAACGTTTTTATCAATTTCAAGATCATCATTAAAAACGGATTCTACAGATACATTCCCCTCTAAATTGATTTTATAAAGGGAAGAATTCGTAGGCTGATGCAGATAAAAACTTCTGCCAAAATAAATCAGATGATAAGAGTTGGGAATATTGAGTCCGGTAACATTTTGCTCGGAGTATTCTTTTGTATTGAGATTAAGCTTTGAAATTAATTTTTTATCGGGCTGATACTGACATAAAATAAAATGCTGCTGCTTATTTCTAGCCAAGGCAAACTGTCCTCTGGGTTTTACAGAAATATCTTCTATCAGAGCTTCACAGCCATGATAGGTTTTATAATAATCATAAGAATTCCTGTCGTAATAATTATCTGAAAGATAGGTTTTCAGCAATTGTTTTTTTGAACTTAAAATGTAGAACTCACCTTCATATAAAAACTGGGCAATCGTGTTGGATGGTGTGGGGAACAGGATGGGATAGTTCTGTGGAAGATCTGTCTTTTTGCCATTGATATTCTCAGCCTTTTGCTTACGCTGTGGCGGATTGGCCCACAATTCCTGTAGTGGAAGCCTTATCTTCTGAATATGTTTTCTTGTTCCTTTATGATGCTTGTAAAAATTCAGTTCGCCATCAGATGAAGTGGTGATCAGGAATTTCAGTCGATCCCTGTTTTCATGGATCACTTTTCTGATCTTTTCATCAGTAAGGTTTTCCTGATGGGTGATGAAGAACACTTCAAGATCCTTTTCCGTATGTTCTTCGTTAAAAAATTTCACTAAAGCTTCTGAAACCTCTAAAACCGGACTTACCTGGTTCAGATTTTCAATAATATCTTCCGGTTTGTCAAGAGATATGGGTATTCCAGCCTGTCCCAAAGCAAAAACTTTACATTCGGAATGGGCTTTCGGGTGCCTGATCACTGCTAAAGCGGATGCAAAGGCCATTACTTTAGGCGTTCCCCAGTTCCTCAGAGAAGTATCTATTAAGATGATCCGTTCAAAAATATTTTCCTCCGGTGGTATTTCCCTTTGAATGTACAATGCTTCATTATTGGCCACACGATTCATGAAAACTTCATCTTCATTGGCAAATTCTGAAAGGAGCATTCTGTGGAGGTCCCCTTTATTCGCCATATCAGAAATCCCTCCGATGGGCTGTTCTCCTGGAGAAAGATGTCGCATGGGAATTCTCAGTCCACTCCAGATTCTTTTGATAAGGCTTCCTACCTGAAACGTTTTCGGTTCTTCAATCAGCTGCTGGATAAAGTCCTTATCAGTTTCCACGGTTGTTTCTTCTTCCATCATTTCATCATCCAGTTCCGGCTCATCTATGTGATCTTTCATTGCATCAATAATAGACTGGACGGTCGGAAATTTTTCATTCAGAAGGGTAAGGGTGCTCAGATCCCTGTTGATGGCAGAAGGTCCTGCATATTTTTTTTCAGCACTTGAGGCAAGCGTCTGGGGTCTTTTGTAGTAAACGGTTAGAATCAGTTCTGCCCTATTGGCGGCTATTCTGTTATGTATATCTTTAAAAAGGGTCTGTAACAGTATGATCCTGTTTTGCCCCTGTTTATATAGTTTATTTAATGATTTAATTTTTTCAAGAAACTCAATGCTCTTTTCAGCGGTAAAATCAAAATTACCAATGCTGTGAAAGCTTGCGGCATGTTTCAGAGAGCCTGAAAAATCTGTATAGCCTTCCTGCATGGCATACAAAACCATCAGCAATGCTCCAAATGGAGGCCATCCCTGTGGCTGAAGCTCTTTGAGGATCTCCATCACATAAGGCCTGTAGGCTATAGCCCCAACACCCGGAATGGAGATGAGATTATGATCGTGGTACCCGGAATCGCCGGCAATATCCTCATCGGTCTGCCATTCCCAAAAGTAATTTTCATAGGACTGGAAATATTCGTTTAAATCCATTCTCTTGTTTTTTCAGTGAGCCGGAATGAGCTTACAGACAGTTCCCGGAAGTCTTCTTTTCTGATAGGAAGATAAGTTCCGTGTTCGTTCCATAACAGCCATTGATCCAATTTCCCGTTATATTTCTGCTGCAAAATGGAGCTTAAATTTTTAAATTCAAAATCAAAACCTGCAGGCAGAAGATGTCCGTTTTTTGTCCAATAGGTTTTTCCGGGTAAACTTAACAGCGGTGTTCCCAGAAACAGAGCTTTATCACTTATAACCGCCCATTCAATCTTTTCAAGCTTAAATTTTGGCTGTATCGGAATACTGTTTTTAATTTCTTTCATTGCACTCAACAATGCTACTACCGGATATTCTTCACTTCCAGGTTGTAATCTTACCTGAACTTTTTCACTGATCCCAAAATAGTTTTGATTGGAGGCTGGAAAAGTAAGAGGTAAAGCTTTATCGATGGAAGACCAAAGTAAGGCCGTTCTCATTTTTTTGCTCGGCACCAATGCTTCTTTTCTGAACAAAAGTCCATCACGCAATTCGTATAGTATAAAATTAGGGAGCTGCTGGATATCTGCAGATACCGCTTGTTCCTCAGTGATGCCTTTCAGCCACACCGTATCATCATCCACTGCGATCTGTACATTTTTCCAGTCCCGGATAGCACCCAGAAAATCTTCATCAGCCCGGGGAAGTTCTGCCCAGAATTCTTTTACACTGTTTGAAGGATTTTCTGCCATAAGCTTTCAATTTCTTGCTGAATATACTGTTTCTGCTCGGGATTTCTGATCCAGTCGCAACGGGTTTGCAGGTATCTCAATTTATCTTTGATCACATTCTGTTCTTCAAAACTCAGCATTCCGCTGTTCCATTTCTCTACAAGAATTTTTACATCTTTCATCACTTCCTCCGGGTTCGGAGTTTTGTTCTGCATCGCCTGTGGATGTGATTTCGGGTGATCATCTTTCTCAATGGTTCTGTTGATGATGCCTTCCAGGATCTCAATCTGCTCTTCGGTATCCCAGATGTGTTTCAGTACCCAAAGATCGGAAAGTACGGCTTCATTTCTTCCGCAGATCAGGGCACTTGCGGCAATCAGGTTCTGAAGCTTTACGGCTCTACGGTCTGAAATAGCAATTCCTGTATTTCTTAAACTGATAATGGTATTTAAATACACCTCGTAAATGGGTCTCAAATCTACTGTTTTACATAGATTCTGAAGTTCTCTTATCTCTTCTGCATGAATTTCGGGAATATTTGTTGTCATTTCATTTTCCAGCTTCCTTCCGGCAATAAGCACTTGCTGAAGCAGCTCAGGATTTACATAATCAACATTGATCCTAACCAAAAAACGATCGAATAATGCATTAAGAGCCTCATCTTCGGGAAGGACATTACTGGCTCCAACAAACATCAAGGCCGGTAAATGTTTTGTTTCTTTTCCTCTTTTGAAAATCTTTTCGTTGAGAGCTGTCAGAAGTGAATTCAGAATGGCAGAATTGGCATTGAAAATCTCGTCCAGGAAAACCAGTGAAGCTTCGGGCATCATACCTTCGGTATTGGTGAGAAGTTCCCCTTCTTTTAGCTTTCTTATATCAAAAGGACCAAATATCTCATTCGGTTCTGTGAAACGGGTTAATAAATATTCAAAGTTTCTACCATCTTTCATCGTTTTAGAAAGGGTTCTCACGATAGCGGATTTTGCCGTTCCGGGAGGTCCGTATAAAAATGCATTTTCTCTTGCAAGGAGGCATATTCCCAGCAGATCTACTACATTATTTTTTCCAACGAATGTATCTTTTACGTAATTAAGAACGGTGTTAAGTTTTGTAATATTTTGAGTCATTGGTTATTATTATTTTTAGTTCTTTCCAAAATGCATTCTTGTGAAGTCCAAATTCTGCAATAAGCAGTTGATTAATATAAGGAATTTCTGCCAGTTCATAGGCTTTCTTTTCTACAATCCTTTCGAGATACAGTTTTCGGTAGGTCCTGTCTTTCAAGTCTTTTTCCCAGTTGACCTTTTCCAGATCAAGCTGATACCCGATCCCGGAATAATGAAACTGTGAAAGAATCTCTTCCAATATTTTAACCAAAGGATCTTCCGGATCTGCAGTTTGCAGTAATGGGATGATCTGCGGCAGGAATCTTAATGAAAGATCCGCAGACAAAATGGAAGAAATATCAGGAGTTGTTTTAAGTTTAGGAATAAGTTTATCCAGATCTTTGGCTGTATTTTTCCTGATCAGATAGAGTTGCGTGCTGAAATAAAGGACTTTTGCCGCCCAAACTGCAGCTTCTTTGTTACAATGGATATCTCCGGACAAGAACTCCAGTCTCTCTTTTTCAAATTCTGTTTCAAAATAATCTCCGGCTTCCTGTTCTTCTTTTTTTGATATCTCATGTAGATTTGAAAAAACAGTGACCGTTCCGCTTTTCCGAAGCAGAAACAGGGTATCTAAAAATGGTGACCTGGTTTCCATAGTCTAACAAAAATAAAACTATTTCTGTGAGAATAAAATTTTTCTACAGGTGTTTGATTGTTTTAAATAACATTTGTTGTGAATAATTCACAAATGGGTTGATTAGCTTAATTGGAAACTATTGAATTATTTTTTTGCACTCGAATATCGGTCAATGCTGCAGATGATTGTATAATGGATGTTTAAGGTTCCTGTTTTCAGCGCGCGTCTTCGACGCGCGCTGAAAACAGGAAAAGAATCTTTACTCATTAAGATCAATCTGTAATTTCTATAATATTGTTTTCGGGATCCAAAATGACACTTTCGTAATAGCCATCGCCTGTTGTACGTGGTTCTGCGGCAATTGTGTAACCTTCTTTTCTTAGAGTTTCCGTGAGTCTGTCTACTTTTTCTTTACTTTCTGTGGAAAAAGCAAGATGAATGATCCCGTACCGCTGTGAATCATAAGTATTTCCACTTTCCTTAATATCAGGTTTAGTCATGATTTCCAGACGGCATCCGTTATCAAAACTTAAAAAATAGGACTGAAAATGTTTTAAGGGATTATGGTATTTCTCATTGGAAACGGCTCCAAAATATTTCTGGTAAAATTCTTTCATCTTTTCCAGATCTTTTACCCAAAAAGCGATATGTTCAATTTTCATTACAATTAATATCTTTAATTTTTGCTAAAGTAAGAAGGAGATACTGCCTGTACTTCTTCTGTGTTATTCTATTTTGAAACTGTATTGGCAATCATAAGCAGGATTTGCTTGTGTTCTACTGAGAATTCAAGATGATTGTGTATGTTTTTTATGTTGGGATTTTTTGACCACCCGTCAAATCTCTGATCTGCCATACCTCCGGAGGATGGGAATTTGTGTGCGGAAAACTTATGGCATTGAATAATAAATCCTTGGGCTATTTCAATCTAAAAGTTGCTATCTTTGTCCCTTCAAAATAACATTATGAGTATTCACATCAGTGCAAAAAAAGGAGAAATTGCTAAAGTAGTATTGCAGCCGGGGGATCCACTTCGTGCACAATATATTGCTGAAAACTATTTGGAAAATGCTAAACTGGTAAGCAAAACAAGAGGAATCTTTTATTATACGGGTCTTTACAAAGGAAAAGAGATCACTGTAGGAGCCAGTGGAATGGGCTTTCCGAGCATCGGGATCTATTCTTTTGAATTATTTACGGAGTATGACGTAGATACTATCATCAGAATTGGGACGTGCGGAGCTTATACCACAGACCTTAAGCTTTTTGATATTTTAAATATTGAAAACGCAGCCAGCGAAAGTACATATGCAAAATATGCATGGGAAATTGAAGATGAAATTCTTCCTCACCAGGGAAATATTTTTGGAACGATCAATGAAACTGCTCAGGAGCTTTCTTTAGCGACTAAAGCGATCAATGTACACAGTAGCGATATTTTCTACAGAAAAGATCCTAATGTTCCAGCAATTGCGACGAAATACAACTGCCCTGCTGTAGAAATGGAAGCGTTCGGGTTATTTGCTAATGCACAGCATTTAGGGAAAAATGCAGCGACGATTCTTACGGTAACTGATATTATTCCTACCCACGAAAAAATTTCTGCTGACGAAAGAGAAAAAGCCCTTAAACCTATGATGGAACTGGCTTTGGAATCAGCAATAAAAAGTCTTTAATCAAAAAGAAGTTAAGCTGCAGTTTTTGCAGTTTCACCATAAAAAAAGAGCTTTACTTTATGAGTAGAGCTCTTTTTATAGTTTGAAAAAATTTCTGGCGGTTTTCGTGGTTTTATCCACCACTTCGGAAATACTTATTTTTTTCCAGTGAGCAATCGTTTGTGCAACATACGGAAGGAAAGACGGTTCGTTCCGGCGATTCTGCTCAGTACGCAATATTTTTACGCAGTGAAAATTATATTCTAGTCGTTGATAAATTTTTCAAGAAAACCGATCAGCTGTTTCCCGCCGTGACTCCACCGGATCCCATGACCTTCTTTTTCCCTGACTTCAAAAACAAGTTCATGTTTGTAATGATAGAAAACATTCCACCAGGATCTGTTATCCAGGATGTAAAAAATCTTTTCCATTACTTTTTCCTGTTTCTGCATATTGTTTCCCTTGATCTCACCCCAAAATTCATCATCCATTCTTCCGATATGTTTTTCCCAGGCTCTTTGAGCAATGGTAATTTCGTTGTTAAAAGGTTTCATGCAAGCTTCGATTAATGTCCCTTTTAAAGGCGGAACAGCATTTTCATCCCGGACGCTGGCAGAAGTCAGACGCTGCCCCAGAATATTCAGCCAATGCTCAAACGGAATATTTTCAAGTTGTGATGCTTTTATCTCATCGGAGTCATTGTTTTGGAGCACATCGATGAACAGTTTAAAACTTGTCGTCCGGTCTGGCTTTATTTCTTCATTAAAATAGGGAAGCTCCCATTCCAGCATATTATTCTGAAATTTTCTGATATTGTTTTCCATAGCCCGCAGATGTTCTTCAGTAAGAATAGTCTGGTATTTTTCTTTCCAGAGGTTTGAAATAAACGGAATACAGAACGTAAATAAATTCATTTTAAGCCATTTTGATGAGATTAACTTCCAGGTTTTCTTCTCTGATCAGATACGCAATGAGATTGAACCATTTTGGGCAGTGATCCAGAATCAAGGCATCTGAAGACACTGCAATTTCAGAATTTTCTGCTAAAAACTTATCCGGATTGAACTCCAGCTCTGCTTCCCAGTTCAGTTTGTTTTCCTCTGCAAAATCAAGGACAATCTTTTTAATCCGTCCGCTGTTGGAGACCGGCTTATCGAAAATCCAGATCAATTTCTGTACCTCAGCTTTTTGAAAAAATGCTGCAACAAGTCCTATCGCTGTCTGGGTTTGGTTGACTCTTTTATAGGTTCCGTGAACACCCGAAAGATCCCGGAAACATCCGTCCGCTCCTTCAAAAATATAAGCACCGGAAAGTAAGCTTTCCATTAAAATCAATACATTAAAACCATCCAGATACAGGATTTTGTTTTTCAGATCCGAAACTTCCAGCTGTTTATCTTTTCTATGCTGTATCTGCTGTTCAGATGCGGAAACTCCGCGCAATGCCTGAATCTGACGTGTTTTAAGCTTGTATCTGTTTCCCACGAGTTCAGAAGAAGCTTTCTCTGCGTAACCTCTGCTCAATAAATACATCATGTCCTGAACCGCCATTTTAAGCTTATCAACCTGTTTCTGTGAACCGAAAATCACATCATCACCGGTGTTTTTTCCACGGTTTCTGTTATTCATACTCAAAAATAGTTTTTTAAGCGGATATAATGACAGGAATCTGCTTCTGAACTCCCTGTGATTTTAAATTTAACTTGAGGTTTTCTACAAGAGCGGGAAGCTGGAAGAGGGAGGCTGGAAGTACTTTTAAACACTAATTTTTAATAATTACTATAAAATTTAATGAAGTTGTTTAAAAAAATGGGTAGAGCCAGGTTACAGTTCTGCTTTTGATCTTCAAAAACTTCCATCTTCCATCTTCAGACTTCCTTACCTCATTATGACCACATACCCATCTTATCCCGAATTCATATTAATTTATCAACATCTGAAATGTGGAGTTATACATTCTACAACAAAAGAGATATTTCGTACAACGTTTTGATTTTCATAAGAGATATGTTTGCAGTGAATAAAAATATTGATTATGAATACATTGAAAAAATTATGTTACCTGTTTACAGTAATGCTTTTGCCAACTGCTTTTATATCATGTTCCGATAATGATGATGACATTGTTGTGGAGCAGGTCACTCCCTCACAAATTCTCTCTTCTACTCCCTGGGAAACTACAGCCGCAAAAGATAAGGACGGCCAGGCTGTAAACCTCAACGATGCCAGCGTAAACGGGTTTGTAGGCTTTGCTTATTTTAAAGCTGACGGAACTTTTGTTATTTATGGACTGAATGAAGTTTTACGATCAAGAGGAACCTGGTCTGTAGATCCTCAGGGGAAAACCAGAACCATTACGGCATTGAATCCTGATGGAACCACTATATTTACACGGGCTGTAGATATTCTTGTTCTCAACAGTAATGAATTCACTTACAGGATTTACACCAATCCAAGTGATTCTTCCGTTTATTACGATATTGTCCATACCAAAACGGCTCATGCCGAATCTGCTAATGGCCAGCTTACTTTAGCTTCTAGCCCATGGGAAACGACAGGTGCTAAAAACAGCAGTGGAAATCCGGTAGCCTTAACGGATCCAAGTGTTTCCGGTTTTGTTGGATATTCTTATTTTAAAGCGAATGGTACTTTTACAATTTACGGACTGAACAATGTACTAAGATCTCAGGGAACATGGTCGATTTCTCCGGACGGAAAAAAGAGAACAATCACTGCTCTGGACGCGAACGGAAATGTACTTTTCACCAGAACCGTTGATATTCTTACGCTGAACAGTTCTGAATTTACCTACAGAATCATCCCCGATGCTGGAAATCCTTCAGTGTATTATGATATTATCCATACCCAAGTGGATCACAAAGAACCATAAAATATTTTTAAGTAGATGATCTTAGATGTAAAAGCCTGCCCGGATTTGGCAGGCTCTTTAATTTATTGGGATACTTATTTCAACTTTTTCTTTACATCAGCTCTTGCCACCATTTTTTCCATGTTACTTTGCCCAACCGGTCAAGATCTACTTTTTCCCCAATCATCGGATGGGTAACGGGTATATTGTTCTCTTCTGCATATTTTGAAACAAGTTCCAGAGGTTCAAACCACGGATGCTGGGCTAATTTAAATTTTGAATGATGAACAGGAATAAAGTTTTGAGCTCTTAGTTCCTTTACTTCCTGAATGATCTGTTCGGGAAGACTGTGGATGTAAGGCCATTTTTCATTGTACTGCCCGCATTCCATTACGGCAAGATCAAAAGGGCCGTATTTCTCTCCGATCTCAGTAAAATGGTTTCCATAACCGCTGTCGCCGCCAAGAAACAGTTTTTTGGAGGGTGTTTGAAGGACAAAGGAAGTCCAAAGTGAGATATTTCTATTCAGGAGTCTTCCTGAAAAATGCCTTGCGGGCGTTAGTGTGATGTTAAAACCATCTGACAAGTCAATGCTTTCCCACCAGTTTTTTTCAATTACTTTCTCCGGATTCCAACCCCAGTATTCAAAATGTTGTCCAGTTCCCAATCCACATATTACTTTTCCTACTTTGGTTTGCAGATTCTGAACAGTTTTGTAATCCAAATGATCCCAATGATCATGGGAAATCAAAAGAAAGTCTATGTCCGGCATATCTTCTGGCTTATAGTGATCTGAGCCAGGAAAAGCTTTTATGAAGCCGGGCATTGGTGAAGCATTACCACTAAAGACAGGATCTACCAGAAATCTTTTACCATCAATTTGAATGAAATAAGAACTGTGACCAAACCATACAAGAGCATTTTCTTCGGGCTTGAGATTTTTAAGATCAGTTATCACAAACGGAACAGGAGATTTTGGAGTTGCATTTTGTACTTTACATAAAGCCTGCAGAAGCAATTTGGTCATGCTCTCGCCCTCCAGCAATGCCGGAGTTGGAAGTATATTTTGAAATTTTCCATCGGTATAGTTGAAGAGTGTATGGAAATAGGTTTTTCTTTTCTCATTGGGAAACTGTCCCATTTGCTTCTTTAAATTCATTCCGTTTTTTTTAAGTTCTGAATCTTTAATTAAAAGAGGTATCAGAATAATAAATATAAGAATTAGGTTTCTTATTTATATCAATGGACGAATAAATGATGCATTTTACTTTATATGCCCCACAGATGTATCTTTAAAGCTAATTCAATTAATAAAATACTTATTTAAGGGCAAAAAAAATGAAAATAAATTATAATAGGAGCAGAAGATAAATTTTTAAATAGTACAATCACTTCTTTAAAATATTTTCTTTTTTTTCAAAAAAGGATGTAACAAAGATGCTGCAATAACTGTCTTATTGGTGAAATATCACTTTGAATGAAAAAAATTATATCTTCAGCGGTTTTACTAATAGGAACTTTAAGTTTTGCACAAGTAAAAACTGACACGATCAAGCAGAAGGAAAACCAGATTGAAGGTGTGACTTTAACGGCTAGAAAACCGACAGTAGAGTCTAAAGTGGACCGGACGGTATTTAATGTAGCCAACAGTGCTATTCTTGCCGGGAATACGACTTGGGATGTTCTTAGAATGACTCCTCTGGTAAGTATTGATAATAATGATGCGATAAAAGCTGAAGGAGAATCGGTGACGGTTTACATCAATGATAGAAAATCGGTATTTACCGGTAAGGAATTAAAGGAGTACCTGAAAACCATTCCTGCCGACAACCTGATGAAAATTGAGGTAATCACAAGTCCCTCATCACGCTATGAAACAGCAGGATCAGTGATTAATATTGTCCTGAAAAAGAGGGACGACGAAGGAATGAAAGGCAGCGTAACTTTTAACAACAGGCAGAATACGAAGAATTCACAGTATACGAATCTTAACCTGAATTATCATAAGAAAAATTTCACACAAACCCTGGTCGGAAGTTACAGCGACAATACATGGGCACAGAAAAGCTTTTATATCAATTCATTATACAAAGATAATGACGTGACCCAAACCAAGAATGATAATATAAGCAGAAATCTAAGCCCTTCTTTTTCTTCTACTTCCGAATATGAACTGAATGATAAAAACAACATAGGACTTATTCTGGAATATTACCAAAGTAAAAGTACCACAACGTCTGATTCTGATTTCCTCAGATCGAAGAATGATGTGCTTTTCGATTCTTATCACCAGGACCAGGATGCCACAGGACATTACCGTACGTTGGGAACCAATGTATTTTATAAGTATTATGATAAGGAAAAAAACAGGATATTGGATGTGAATTTAGGTACCAATTACAATTCTCAGGAAAATATCAATGAATTTTTAAAGACATCCAACATTTCTCCGGACTTAAGACTGCTTGGCGTGAATTCTCACGAACAGACCCGTAACTATTATATAAAAGTAGATTATACCCAACCGCTTGGAAAAGGCGGAAATTTTGAAGTGGGTGGGAAAATGGATTTCAATAATAATGTGATTCCTAATAATCTGTCAGGAAATAATGCTGATAACCTCCGTACGAATGATGTTTTCCATTACGAGGATAATATCAATTCATTGTATGTGAACTACAGTAAAACATTTTTTGAGAAGCTGGAAACAAGAGTTGGAGTCCGTTATGAACATATTGATTTTAAAATGAGGCAGGATGTAGCGGGTACGGAAAGAAAGGATTCTTACAGTACACTGCTTCCTAATTTGTTGGTAAAATATTCTTTTTCGGATAAATATGATCTGAGTTTGACCTACAACCGTAACCTTTGGCGTCCGTGGTATTCGGAATTCAATCCTTTTCTGGTGCCCACGAATGATGGAACGTATTCACGCGGAAATATGGATCTGGAGCCGAATCCAAGCCACAGGCTTTATATGAAGTTCGGAATTCTGAAAAAGTATTTTATTTCAGCGAGATATATGTATACGGACAAGGATTACTGGACTTCTTTTGCAGAGGAAGACGGCAGAAATGTTACTTTACCTGCTAACTTAAACGGGAAAGTACAGAAGTATTATCTTTTTGCCAATACAAACCAGACTTTTCTCAAAAATAAATTGAATGTGAATGTTGGAGCCGGATGGTACTATATTGATAATAGTGATTTTAATGCAGTAAACAAACTAGAAGGTAAAGATTACATCAGCTATATGGGTGCTTCAGCCAATCTTTCCTATACCAATCTTTTTAACAAAAATATTAATCTGAGTGCGTGGGTGGAACTTTCTAACCAAAATAATGGAAATTCCTATGCAAATAAAACGAATGTTTTCCACAATATCTCCGCAACCAAAATATTCCCTAAAACACAGATGGAAGTAAGCCTTCAGCTGATGAATATTTTCAGCAGACCTACTTTTGACAATACCACCTTCAGCCAGGGAGGAACGATCAGAAGTTCTACGAGATCGGATTGGTACGGATTTTCACTTTCTTTCGTGAAGCGTTTTGGAAACCAGAAAGTAAAAGACAACACAAAAACTGATGTAGAAAAGAATAGCGGTGGAGGAAAATAGTAATTATTTTTTTGGTTAATATATGATTATGAATTACTTATGTAAATATTTCAGAATCCATTTATAATTTTTTATTAACTTCACTCAACCAACCAAAACAATATTCATTATGAAAGATTTAAAGAAAATCGGAAGACACCATTTAAAGGAAGTTTACGGAGCTGGGCCCATTCCGGCTTATCCATGCAATTGTTTCTGTTACATTAACAGTACCAAAATATGGAATGCATGTAATCAGTATTGCCCGGGTGGCGAAGTGATTCCGGGTGTTGAAATCGGCAATGATCCAAAATGTGATTATACACTGCCTTTATAAGAATGCCTTAAAAATGAAAAGCCACTTACATGACTGTGAGTGGCTTTTATATTGATATTAATCTTAATTTTAGTTCAGAATTTCATTCATCTGAGTCAAAATAATTGGTTTTCCGTCTGTTACTACAATGGTATGTTCGTGTTGTGCCATATAACCGCCTTTGTTTCCAACCATCGTCCAGCCATCATTTAATTCCACTGCAATATCTGATGTTGTGGAAATGAATGTTTCAATGGCCACTACAGAATTTTTTTTGAAGCGTCTGGAATCATAACGGTTTCTGTAATTCATTAATTCATCCGGCTGCTCATGCAGGCTTCTACCAATCCCGTGACCGGCAAGGTTTTTAATGACTTTAAAGCCTCTTTTTTTAGCTTCGGTTTCCATAAGAAATCCGATATCGGCTATTTTAACGCCTCCTTTTATATTGTTGATGGCTTTTTGTAAAATATCTTTGGAAGCATCTACCAATTTCTGATGCTGGTTGATATCTTTTCCGATAATAAAGGAACCTCCGTTATCTGCCCAGAATCCATTAAGCTCTGCAGAAACATCGATATTGATAAGATCGCCTTCTTTTAAAATCCTTTTTTCTGTAGGAATACCGTGACAGAATTCATTATCCACACTTATACAGGTCCACCCCGGAAAACCATAGGTAAGATGAGGCGCAGATTTGGCCCCGAAGTCTGATAATATTTTAGCCCCATATTCATCAAGATCTTTTGTTGTCATGCCGGCCTGAGCATAATTAATCATCTCCTTTAAGGTATACGCAACAGCTTCACTTGCTTTTTGCATTCCTGCTAATTCCTGTTCATTTGTTATTGACATCTTATTTTTGTTTGATGGTAATCGTAAAACATTTTCAGTGATAATCACCCTGAGAGCTACAAAGTTAATAATTTTAATTACTTGTATCTGAGTTTATTTTATAGTAGTAATATTACCATTATCCCTAATTCCTGGGCCTTAACATAAATTTATATGGCTGCCGTCGACATCTCCACCGGATAAATCTATTTTTGATTTACGTTTTTTCAAAATAGAAACAATCCAAATTTATTGTCCCATTTTATATAAGCTTTATAACAACATTTAGAGTCTGCTTAAGTTTAAATTCGCTCAATATATTTCTAAAAATTTACTATATATTTATGTAAAATTTACACATGTTAGAAAATTTCGAATTCTATCTTTTTTTGGTTCTGCTCATCACCCTACTTATTATGCTGGCTAAGAAAATTCAGGTTGCCTATCCTGTTTTGCTTGTGTTGGCGGGTCTTTTAATAAGTTTTATTCCAGGCGTACCACCCATAAAAATAGAACCAGAATTAATATTTATCATTTTTCTACCACCCTTATTGTATGAAGCAGCCTGGTCAACCTCATGGAAAGAACTTTGGCGGTGGCGCAGGATAATCTTCAGTTTTGCTTTCGTCGTTGTATTTTTCACCGCATTATCGGTTGCCGTTTTCGCTAATTATTTTATCCCGGGGTTTTCTTTAGCGCTAGGTTTTTTATTGGGTGGAATTGTTTCTCCACCCGATGCGGTAAGTGCCGGAGCGATTCTGAAATTTGTAAAAGTACCCAAAAGACTGGCTTCCATTCTTGAAGGCGAAAGTTTGCTGAATGATGCTTCTTCCTTAATTATTTTCCGGTTTGCGATGATTGCTGCAGCAACCGGACAGTTTGTATGGCACGAAGCAGCCGGAAGTTTTGTATGGATGTGCATTGGTGGCGTAGGAATCGGACTTCTAATCGCGTATATTTTTCTGAAAATGCACAAGATTTTACCTACCGATTCAAACACAGACATTTTACTCACTTTTATTGCGCCCTTTTCGATGTATCTGGCAGCAGAGCAGCTTCATGCTTCCGGAGTTTTGGCAGTGGTAAGTGGCGGCTTATTTCTTTCTTATCGTAGCCACGATTTTTTGAGCAGCGCCTCCAGAATACGTACGGTAACAGTTTGGGAGAGTTTTTGTTTTTTACTCAATGGGATTGTTTTCATGCTCATTGGCTTAGATCTTCCCGAGATTGTTTCCGGTTTAGGTGACACCGATATTTATACAGCAATAGGTTATGGAGTTGCAGTTACTGCAGTTTTAGTGATTGTAAGAATTTTCGCAGGCTATGCAGCGGTGGTTACGACCTTAATTATGAGAAATTTCATCACCGTTGCAGATGCACAATCTCCTGGATGGAAAACGCCCATGATTATTGGCTGGACCGGAATGAGAGGTGTAGTCTCCTTAGCTGCAGCACTTTCTATTCCCCTGACTTTAGACGACGGAACTCCTTTCCCACAAAGAAATCTGGTTCTTTTTATCACATTTATCGTGATTCTTTTAACATTGCTTGTCCAAGGGCTTACGCTTCCTTTTTTATTAAAAAAATTCCCACCCATAGACCGTGATTTTGTGAGAAGCGAAAAGGAAATTGATTATGACATTCAGAACAGTCTTGCTCAAGTGGCAGTTGATAAAATTCGTAGCGATTATGCTCACAAAATAGAAAGCTTTCCTGCATTGAAAGATCAATTAGAGAAATACGAGAAACAATTGAGCAGTTCAGAGATCATTATTAATTACACGGAATACCGGAATATTTATATTGACATTCTCGAAACTCAAAGAATATGGCTTATTAATAAAAACCGCGAAGAACTTTTACTAGATGAAGAGATCATCAGAAAACACCTTCGTTTACTTGATCTTCAGGAGGAAAGACTGAATATGAAAAGTTAAAATATTACTTGATAGAAAATAAAAAACCGCAATACTTTATTGGAGTATTACGGTTTTTTGTGGTCCCACCTGGGCTCGAACCAGGGACCACCTGATTATGAGTAAGGGGTCTTCTTAAATCTGTCATATAAAGCTTGCTTCATAATTTCTCAAATGATCTTTGTGAATTGTAAATACAGTACCTGCCAACCTTTTTGAAGCATCTTGTATAACTGTCAATATTTTGAATTACCTATTTTCAATTTCTTTTATTCAACTTCCAAGATATCATTTTAAAACTTTAAATTCCATTTTGAATATTAAAATATAGCGTTGATTTTCAACGCTATATTTTATTGGTAACATGGTTGGTAGATAGCCAACATTGGAAAGTAAATTAATTATACAAAGCAAGAACTTTTTTAAGATACTCCTCAACAATATTCTTATTGTCTACAAATGTATAGGGTATATTTGAGCTACTTGATGGATCGTAAAGCGATATATTTGAAGACTCAACCGTAAACAAACACATCGGTTTTTTAACAATTAATTTCTGTTTTAAAAATAAAGACATCATCTGTGTGTTCTTATCAATATACAATGAATCTACCTGTACTGAATCTTGATCCATAAAAAATGCATTTTGTATTTCATAGTTATAGCGGATCGAATAATTGCCTATATGAGTAGGATGGTATTTGCCTTTCTCTTTTTTGAACCAACGTAAAAATATATTAAGATCACGCTCCCCAACAACATAGGTCATTAGTATGGTATCATTTTTCATTGCAGTCATCCCAAATGGCCAACTTGGGGCAATAGTAGCTTCTTCTTTAAGCCTTCCCTTTGTGTCAAAAAGCTGAATTGAAGGAGCTCCTTCATCAGTAGTAAATCTAAGACGTACTATATCTGTTTTACCAGCACTTATTTGATAAGAAAAACCAGTGCCTTCAAATTTATCGAAATCAGGATGTCCACATGCTATAATAGATAGCAATAATGGTAAAAGCAGACAGATATTTTTTATTTTTTTGTCTCCCCATATTATTTTGCTTTTTTTAATTATTCCTTGAGCTGTCGTTACATTTTCATAACCTAAACGCTGAAATAGATTGGAGTTAAAATGTTCTCCATATGCTGGAAAGCCTGCTTTTTGGGCTTCACTTTTCCAGTGTGAATTGTTAAATATAAGCCCTAGTTTACTATTCCCCGATATATTAAACCCTCCTGCATTCAGCATGAAATCCATTTTATCTTGTCCTGTTATTGCAGCTGCCCTACCTGCTGCAAAATTTCCAACATCTCTGGCTGAAACGTATACTCCTTCTGCTATTTGTGAACCAGCGTATAAACCGCCTCCATTTTGCGTCTTATAATCATATTTATCGCCTCCGCCACCATTAACAGCATAATTCATCCTTGCTACAAACCCTCCATTGGCTTCAGTATCTTTAGAGATTGCATCACTAAAATTATTAAGCCAATCTCTTGCTTGGAAAGACCCAAAATTTATTTTACCTGCTGGTTGAGTTTCTCCCTTTTTATCAAACTTTGTAAATGAGTTCCAAACAAGTGTTCTTCCCATTCTTTCTCCACCTCCCGAAGTATTTTCTTTAGAATAATTTTGATTAAGCTCCTGTTGGGTTTCTTTAGCATTACCATCATGACGGTAAACACCTAAATCACCATCATTATAAACCGCAACAACATTTCCAAATTTATCTGTATGCGTGCTTTCTGTACCACGACCATCAGGATCAATAAAATTAATTGGATTGTTCATTACATAATTATATGGTGACCATCTACGATATTGTTCTGCTAGAGGATCGATAACACCCCATCTCCCAATATCCGACATATACATCCTCGCTCCATAATCATACATTCCTGTTTCCTGCAATTCTTTTCCATTATACTTGTAGTTTTTATAAGTTCCCTGCCCAAAATAAGCATTCCCAGTTTTCAGATGATTCATTCCAAATGGATAGTAATCATTGTTATCAACTAATTCAAGAACTCCTGCGCTATTTTTGGTAAAAGTTAACCTTGTATTTCCTAAATGGTATTTTGAATTGTAAACCACCGAAGATTGCAGTGGTTTATTTTTTTAGCTCAAATTTTCATAGATTTTGCTTAGCGAGGACATTAGCCACATATTTAGCTTGATGTATCTGTTAGCATATAAAGTAGAATCATTGTAATTATCATTAATAGTGAAAATAAGATTGCAGTAATAAAAAAAAGATATTTAAAGACTTGGACTTAAATAATTTAAACTTAGATTTTATTATCAAAATCATTGATACTAAATTTAATACTATACAAATTGAGAATATCGTTTTCACTGCCATATTATATTCATAAGTAATAAAGAAAACAGCAGTTACCACAAGCGACAATATTTGTGAAAAATAAACTAACTTTTTGGGAAATAACTTTTTGGACATCTTTTATTATTTGATCGTTAACATTTTTATTATTGTCAATTGTTGTATGTGTAGTATTAGGAACCAGAGTGTTGTTAATCAGTGTATCATTATTTCCTTTTACCTTTTCTATTTTTGTACCACCAACTGAAAATATATTGTCTTGATAATAATTATCAGCTGAATTAACATTTTTAGATAGTTGATTATCAGCTTTTCCAAGAGGTTCTGAGATATCTATTGTTATAGTTTTATCTACTTTTATATTTTGATTATCATTGACAACGTTAACAATGTTATCAGCTCCTAAACTATGCCCTGCCAAAATCAACTTTCCATCAGGACTTGTTTCTCTAAAATCTTTAATAGATGTTGAAATATCATTAGGTGTTCTAGAATTCATTGATCCATCAAAAACTGCAACTTGAGTATCACTACGGCTACCAAATGCTTTTTGTAACGCTCCAACAAAACTAGTTTTATCATAATATTTTGTTTGTGTTTTTCCAGGATCTGGATTTCCTCCTTGCCATCCTTTAACTGTAATTATCAGATTTTTTGTTCCATCATTTATTTTTACAGCTTCAAGTCCCTCCAATTCTTTTGCATCAATAACTCTGTTTTCAGAGAAATTATAATGCGATTGGTAAGCATATTTTTCTGATAGAGGATCTATATTGAAGAACCTTCCAACATCTGGCATATAGTTTCTCCATTTGAAGCTATAAAATCCAATTTCTTGTAATTCCTGTCCTTGATACTTGTAATTTTATAAGCATTCCATAGTTGGAAAAAATTCTGAAAATGTAACACTCCATTTATTATCAAAATTTCCATTTATAATAATATAATCAATTCCCTTTTTCAGCTTAAAATCCATCTCATCTTTTTTCTTAGATGTAATTTTAATCTTTCCATCTCTTTTAGGAACTCTGATTTGTGTATATCCACAGGTATAGTTTTCAAAATTATAACTTTTACCATTGATAGTAATAACATCATCAATAAAAGCCGCATTATTAAAAGATAATAAGACTTCGTCATCTTTTCTAAGAAACTCTTTTGGAATATTCTCCAAATAAGATTTATAAGCGGCACTATCTGTTACTGTTGCTTTCGTTTTATCTTGATAATAAAAATCAATATTATTTTGTGCGGAGCAACTATTGTTGGTCAGTAAAACCATTATTAAAAAAAATACTGTTTTCATTATTTTTTATTTTGAGGTAATCTAAATGAGTTAGCTTTAACAGTTTCTTCCATTTTCTGTATCTGATTTTTATTAAATTCTGTACCTAATCCTTTCATTGAAGAAGTCGGGTTTTCATATGAATTCATCCTATTGTTAATATTGGCAGGAGTATTTTCAACCCCTGAGTTTGGCTCCCATATGTGATCTGAACCAAACGTATGACCAATTTCGTGTGTAATTGTATCCGTATTTCCATCCTTTGCCTTCACAGTTGCAGTAATAGGATCTCCAAGGGGTGCGTCTCCGAGAACAGTTCCTGTCCTAGTAGTACCATTATCATTTACTATTGTTACAGATTCTCCTGGATATGTCATATCAATTTTATATGTAGCACTATTGTCTTGAATAATTGTAAGATTAATTCCATCTTTTTTAAAATTATTTTCTACAGTTGAAAGTTTTTGTTCTACTTGTTCATTGGTAAAAGATCCTTGTACAACATTTGCAGTTAATTGAATTTTTGCAGGGGTGTTTACAGGATAACCAGATACATCATTAGACACAGGTGTATTCCTTGTCGATTTATTAATTACCTCAGCTTCTAATCCTTCAAGTTCTCTTGCATCAATAACTCTATTTTCAGAAAAAGCATAAGTACTATTATGAGTATATTTTTCAGCCAAAGGGTCTATGTTAAAAAACCTCCCAACATCCGGCATATAGTTTCGCCACTTAAATGAATAGAAACCAGTCTCTTGCAACTCTTGTTCCTGAAACTTGTAATTTCTATAACTACCTGCCCCAAAATAAGCATTCCCTGTCTTCAGGTGATTCATTCCAAATGGATAGTAGTCATTGGCATCTGTTATTTCAACACCTCCAGTAGTGTTATTCCTTGTATAACTTACCCTTACATTTCCTAAGTGATCTTTATATTGGTAAATATATTGATTTTTCTGATAATCATAAAATCCTTCAGAAGTTGAGAAAAATTGTAAATCAGAGCTTTTAAGAATGATTCCTCCGCCTCCAATTGGAGGATCAATAGTTGGGTCGATAGGCTGTATCAAGGAAAATGCCTGAGGTTCCATGGCTCTTGCTGTCATCATTTCAATTTCTCCACCAGGATCTCCACCTGAGGTAATAATTTCTTTTTTGTAATACTGAAAACCATCCAGATAATCCGTCTTTTCTGTAGTGGTCGTAACGGTATTATATCCTGCAACACTGTTTACAGCGGTTTTTTCCAGCTTTGTACCATCTGCACTATACATATTACTTATAACTTTACCAGCAGTACCAAAATCTATAGTCATTTCATGAGGAAGATTTAAATGGTTGTATCTAATCTCTGAGATCTGCTTATCCTGCATGGAGGTCATATTTCCATTGGCATCATATTCAATAGGATAACCTGCGGTGCCTTCATAGCCCGTTTTGTTATTACTGTTATCCTTGATCTTTATCGCTTGATTTCCCACATAGGTATAAGCCAGTTTGTCAATTACAGTAGCAGTAGTATTATTATTTTCAATGACAGAAGTTCTGTAAAGATTGGTAATGTTCCCATTTACATCATAATCCAATGATTCTGTATTTTCTTTGCTTCCTGGATTACTCGGGTTCTGATAATATCCTGCCGTCAATCTGTTTAGATTATCATAGGCATAACCATACCTTTTGGGATCTATGGGTGGGTTGGCTCCCAGAGATTCAACAGCTCTCCAATCTACTTCTGCAATATTTCCATTGTATTTTGGTTTTACGTCTTTTCCTGCAAATAAAATAGGATCAGGATTCGTGAGACCATTCTTTTGATTGTACTTGATTTTATATGAAAATAATTTCCCTCCCAAATTGGGAACAGTCATCTGATCTTTATTAACATCTGTCATCCAACCTCTGATGTTGTAAGCATAATCAATACTTTGAAGATTGTTTCCTACCTCCTTATTGACCAGTTGAGAGAGTTCATTATAGCTGTTTTTAGTCAGTAGTATTTCTGGATTGCTGTCTACCTGATGGTAATGCTCCTTCAGCCTGTTTCCATTATCATATACGAAACGTTCTTTTACCGTAATTCCTGTTTCACCTGCTTTTCGTAAATGTGAGGTTATGTTTTGTAAAGAAAGGCCTGCAAAGTCCAATTGGGTTTCTGACCTGGTGTATCCTCCCAAATGATTAATGGAATGAGTACCAATCACCCTTCCTTTTTTGTCATAATAGGTATAATTCCTTGTCCAGTTGTCATTTTCAATGTTTTTAACCAAACTCATTACAGGAAGGCTTTTTGTGCTTCTTCCATCAGTGGAGGGGTTATCACTCAAAGGAACTTCACCCCCTATGAGTGTGGTGGGAAAAGAAGGATTGAAGCTGTAATTTGGATAAGTGTCGTAATAATTGACACTCAACATAGATTGGATATCTGAAGGGAAGTAATTATTGGTATAATAAATCGCCATTCCACTTTTAGCGAAACCCGTTGCATGCCTAGATTCGGTAATGACCAGGTCTTTAATTAAATCTTGTAAATCTGCTCTTTCACCTCCTGTAATAGTTCCCGTAAGAATTACTCTTCCGAACTGATCATACTTAGTCAAGAGCCATTTATTCTGTGGATCCATTACAGCATCCTGGGTAAGGATCAGCCTGTCGGCTTTGTCATACACCATATATTCCCAGCCTTTGCCTGGAAGCTTCTTTTCTACTAAACGGCCTCTGCCATCATAGCGGTACTGGTAACATAAGTCGTTCAATACTGTGTCTGTAATAGGCCCCTGTAATGCTTTGGGAGGAATAACAAATGCGAGCTGGTTATACTCATTATAGACATAATAAGTATCTATATTCCCTCCATCATTAATCTTTCTTATCAGAATAACCTGCCCTTGCCCATTTTTGAATTCTATAGTGATATTACCATCTTCATCAGTTACTGTATTCTTGTATAATTGGTTTGGCGGAAAATATTCCAGAACTAAAGCAGATGATGTGGCATTATTTACCCAGGAGGTATTGGTTGTAAATTTATAGACTTCATATTGGGCATTGGTATCGTACTGAAAGGTTACGGGCTTATTTGCCCAGGCTGTTCCAACTTGAATCTGCTGCTGGATCCTGTCCAATGGAGAGTTTTCCAAAACCTTTTCCGCATAGATTTTTTCTCCCCCATAAATAGCTGGTGCATTACCTAGTGGTGTAGGAAAAATAGCTCCATTTTGTGTTGAAGATTGTGGGATAGGTAAAAAATCTTTAGTTTGTCTTCCGAATCCGTCATATTCGATATGATTTACAACATCTCTTCCTAATGGTGATGCTTTTACACCTACAATTTGTTTAGGTCTTCCTAAGCCATCAAAATACTGAACGGTTTCTGAGATCTTGGTAGGTGTTGTCCCATTGTAGTCCAAATAGGTTTTAGACTGGATATAGTTTTCTTCCTGGGTAAGCTGGGCATATGCTGAATGGGTGATCAGCAGAAGACCAATAGGAATGATTATTTTTTTCATGTTTGTGTTTAGTTTTTATAGTTGTATTTATATTCTTTAACTATTTTGTATACAGGATTTCCTGCAGCATCTTTACTCAGCTGTTTCACTTCCTTTAATCGATTAGCTGTGTCATAAACATACATTTCCCTGATGCCGGAAGGCGGGGTAATGCTTCTAACTCCGATTAATGGGTCGTAAGTATAGGTACTGATCTGATAGTTTGATAATGCAGAGTTATTTCTGAAAATATCCAAAGCTGAAATTAAAGACTGCTCTGAGGTATCAGTACCCAGCTGGGCATCATTAGTAGATGCGTTAACGATACTGTCTATCAACGTTTGTGAGATATCTGATAATTTTGCTCCTTCTATTTTAGCAATAGGCTGGGACTGATTGTAACCCCAAATAACTGTTGTTGAAATACCATCTTTTGTGGTGTATTGCTGAAGGTTACCTTTGGAATCATATTTGTCGTAAGTAACTTCGGTAGAAAGCATATTATTTTGAATATCATAGGAAAGTACAGACAATGGAAGGACCAGAGAGGAACTGTTGTTGGTAATTTCCGCAACCGTTTTTGGATAAATAGTCTCAGTTCTTGACAGTGTTTTTGTACTGGTTCCAAGTGTTTGGGTTGTAGAGGTTTCTAAAGGAATTTCTACCAAATTTTTACTGATCATCAATTGATTACTTTTTTCAGATGCATACGCGTAACTTATCTCGCTTAAAGAGTTATCTGGAAAAGTTGTTTTTTTATTGGATAGCTGGTAATGAGGGTTAGAATAAATATTATCTACAGATGTAATAAGTGTCTTATTTTCAAATAACTCCGTTACCTTTTTTTTGCTTTCAAAACTAAAGTCAGAGAATAATGGATAATACTCAAATTTATAATCAGTCTTGTAAATATAGTCATCTGGATTTGTAGCTCCAAATGTTGACAATAAAACTCTGTCTCTAGGCTCAATCCTTACTCCAAAATTTTCATTTAAGAACAAATTCCTTCGGTCATAAATAATAGTATCCTTTTGAATTAATATATAACTGCCATTATCATTTTGTTTGTAAGATAAAGCCTTTTTAAGATTTCCAAGTTTCCATCCCATATATGGTGTTCTTGTTCTATGTTCTATAGTAGCAATATCAATAGCTTCCAAAGGAACATTATTCTCAAAAAAATACTCTTTCTTTATTTTTTTATTGTTCTGCTGATCAACAGATGTCTCGGTAACCTGTCCATAAATTATATTACTGCTAGATGAGTTCCTAAACGGATAATCAATTACTCCATAAAACTTATTTATTCCTTCATAGAAGTTTTCTGTAACTAATAATGGATAGCCATATAATATCCCTGTAGAATACACTTTTTCACCAACCGTTTCATTGTAAGAATATTCAGTTTGTAAAAGTTCTACATTATTTTCTTTCTGGACAATAGATTTTATTCTTAATCCTCCTGCGTTTTGTATATTTTCAGGATTAGTGTTTGGTTGTTGATCATTCCTTATTGGACCTAGAAAAGACATCATTAACGTAAAGCCCCCTGCGCTATCAAACAGACCTCCTTCATTTACAGTAAGTACATCTCGATGAGCAGTCAAAAGATATTCTCCTTTAGGAAAAACAGCTGTTTTATCAATGGTATGGCTCATTAAAGTAAAGATTTGCCAATTTCCATTTACTTTTCTATATATGATAATATTATAAGAATTATTGGTTCCATGATTTTCATCAAAAACCTGCTCAATCTGCGTATTTAAATCGACAGAGGTGTCTTCTTCAAACTCCCAGTTCATCTCATAATTCATTTCTGGAGGAAGCTGTTCTCCTGTATTAGGATCTGCTGCTTGTTCGCTGGCGAAAAACACATATTTCGTCTCCATTGAAAATAAATTTCCGATCACAACTTCATTAATATCGTTAATTGCCTGGTAGGTGTGATTTTCATAATCAAATTCTGTAGAGCCCCCTGTAGGGTAGATAATTTTCTTCAGCATACCAATTTTTGAATAGTCCTCTCTTACGGCTCTGTTTGCTGTACCTGCCAATTTTACACTATTCGCATACTTAAAATTGATATTAGGAATAAGTTCAGTATTTTCAGTGTGACCATTGTAATAACCAAAGAAATCCTGTGCAAAACTAAGGCGACTTGGCAATTGTCCTGGAAAATATTCAAAATTATGTTTACTGATTAACTGGTTGTTTTTATCATATTCAGATACCCCGTTTAATTTTAATCTCGGAATAGCTCTATCAAAGTTGGGTGTGAAAATATAATTATTACTTCTTGAAAAATCATTCAGGGGAGTTGGGAATTCCGCATTGAAATATCCCTGATTAAGTTGATAAGTCTTTACTAAATTATTATTATCTTTAATTTTAATTTTATCTAATGAATAAGAATTAAAATCTTTTCTAGCTATTGTAGATTTAATAAATTCTATCTCTGTATTTTCATATACAATTCTTTTTATAATCTTATCTAATGTTGCTGGTGCACTGTAAACGTTATATACTTTTCCATCTTTAGTTTTAGCAATTTCGGATGATATTGGATATTTATTACCTATTACAACAGGATTTCCACTTGACCAGGAAACCACATCATATTTTCCATTAAAAAAATCAAAATTATTGACAAAATATTTATATTGAGAAGTTAGGTAAACATCCTGTTTCGTTAAATCTGGAGCTGAAATAGAATTGTCATCATAATAAAATCTCACTGTCTTATTATCATTTGTAGTAATTTTCACCAATAACCATGTATTAAATTGTGGATCTGTACCACTTGAAAATGCACTATCATTACTAATACTTGTACTTGAAACCTCTTCAATAACCTCAAATCTACTGTCATTATCATCTGATTTTCCAAAAAAATAAGTATTTCCAGACCCATCAATAATTTTGAAGTCAACTATATTCCCATAATTGTTCAGAGTTGGAATGATCTTAATATTATTTAAAGGTGTTGACACAAACTTATTTGATGAGAAATCATAGAAGAATTTAAAATTCATATTGAATAATGAAACATTAAATTCATCTGGTTCCAAATCAACATTTTCAGCATTTTGGTCTAGCCAAACATCAGTATTTACACCCGTTGAATTGTTCATTAAACTATTTTTGGCGGACGCAATAGACTGAAGGTAAAATGGTGAATCATTATAATTATCTCTTTTGCCTCTAGTGCTTCTGGTGACCGTTCCTATTGGTGACAAATTCCATCCTTGTCCCACGGAACTAGCTACTTCGCTTACTTTTATTCCTTGTGTATTATACTGTAAGTTAATAGGAATTGATATATTACTATTAATAGGTAAAGTATAAATAGGGACTGAAACATTTACCGAACCACTAGATAATGATATTGGTTTATCAATATATTTTCCTAGCGAACTTATATCAGGCGTTTTTGGTGTAAATCCTAAATAAGAATCTTTCATTTGATTTTGCGAGTATAGCCAATTACATAATAGCAAAAGACATATGATAATATTTTTTTTCATTTCAGATTATTTTTTAATCAACTTTGCGCTTGCTGTTTTGTTTATATCCGTTTTTATCGTAATTAGATAAGCTCCCTGAATCAAATTCTGGGTATTAATTTTCGTCACTTTATTCTTAGTCTTGAGACTCTGAAGCTGTCTTCCTCCCATATCATAAAGGATAATGTCTGCTTCTTTAAAATCAAACCCTATTTCTACATAAGCATAATCTGAGACCGGATTCGGATAGATTTTAATGTTTTGTTTCTCAATCAGCTGATCAAGCTGTTTATCTCCCAGCTTTACAATCTTCCAGTTCTCTTTGCCAAGTTCTTCGGCACTGGTTCCTGCCAGAATAATAGAACCATCCCTGTTCAGCTTGATATCTGAAAGCCTTTCCTCTCTCTTTCTGGATTCTCCTTTTACGTGTTTTCTCCATTGCTCATTGCCATTCTGATCCAGATACAGCATCCAGAAAGTTTCATCGTCTGTTTCTATACGACCTTCTGCTTGAGTATAACCACCTAACAAAATTCCTTTGGTCACGTCTTGGTTCTTGGATCTTGAATCCTGGCTCTGAATAACACTCGCTCCCATCAGAATGTCACGGTTTCCAAAATTGTAAGACTTCTGCCAGATTTCATCACCTCTTTCGTTCAATGAAATGAGCCACAAATCGGTTCCTTCTTCAATACCAACGGTTTTATTTCCTGATCTTTCTGAACGGCTTTCACCACCAATAACATAGCCAGTCGAAGTCAGTACTAATGTTCTCAAATGATCATCTTGTTTACCACCAAAATTCTTTTCCCATTCAACTTTTCCATCTTTGTTAAGTTTAATGATCCAGTAATCCCCTTCGCCAAAGTTTTCAGTTTTCTTTGAACCTCCCAAGTTGCTTCTGGAATAGATCCCTAACAATGCACCACCGTCTTTAGTAGGAATCATCGTCTCTACTTCATCTAATCCTTTTCCGCCTAAGATTAACTGAGAGAGTTCTTTTCCGTCTTTGTCAAGTTTTATAATCAAAACATCTTTTGAGCCGTAACCTTTATCCGAATTTTGAACATTTCCAGCTACAAAGAATCCCAGGTCTGTAGTTTGAATTACTGATCTTGCTTCTTCATCGGATGTTGATCCTAAAGTTTTTTGCCAAAGCTGGTCTCCGAATTCGTTTAATCTGATCAACCAAAAATCAGATCCACCTTTGGATTCTTCTTTTTTATCTAATGATTTACCAGAATAAGAAGTACCTACTACGGCAAATCCACCATCTTGTGTCCCAACAGTTGCAGATAAAAAATCATGGTTATTTCCAACAAAGAATTTTTCCCATACTTCCTGACCCTGTTGGTTCAGTTTGACCAAGTGCATGTCGTAGCCGTTGTTTTGTTTGTTTCCCGTAGAGAGTTTAGAAGCTTGAATACTACTTCCTGTAATAAGATACTGCTGATCAATGGTTGTGGTCACATGGCTTAAAAAATCCTGTGTACTGGATTTAATATCCTTTTGCCAAACCACATCCTGAGCATAGCTCAAGATTGTGCACATTGTAAATGCACTCATGTAGAGTTTTTTCATATTTGTGTTGTTTTTACGAATTTAATGTAATTTTCAATACATGTTGAATTATTTTTACTTTTTTTGTCATTATATATGTTTGGTTTATTGTTATAGCAAATCTACCACTGCAAAGCGACAAAACGTGTCGTGTTATAATAATGTTTGATTATTTTGAAAGTAATGGACATTATTTCCGCAGTTAAATAAAGATTATTTGTTTACTTGTGTTTACTCTTAAACTTGACCTATACCTTGACCCCATTACAAAACAAAAGCACCTACATTTCTGTAAGTGCTTGAATTTAAAAGTGGTCCCACCTGGGCTCGAACCAGGGACCACCTGATTATGAGTCAGGTGCTCTAACCAACTGAGCTATAGGACCTCAAAACTTGGTTAAATTTTGTGATTGCAAAAATAGCAAAATTTCTTTCACTACAAAACTTTTTATTGCTTTTCTTGACAAAGTTCTACCAGTACCCCATTTGTAGATTTTGGATGCAGGAAGACAACTAATTTGTTATCAGCACCTTCTTTCGGTTCTTCTGAGATAAACTGAAATCCTTCTTTTTTTAATCTTTCGATCTCTTCAAGGATATTTTCTACGCCAAATGCCAGATGATGGATGCCTTCACCCTTTTTATCGATAAATTTTGAGATGGGACTTTCGGGATTACTGGCTTCTAACAGCTCAATTTTGCTTTCTCCTGTTTGATAAAAAGAGGTCACAACCCCTTCCCTTTCCACACTTTCTTTTTTATAAGATTCTTCACCTAATAATTTAGTGAAAAGTTCATCAGAAATTCCTAAAGATTTTACGGCGATACCGATATGTTCTAGCTTCATATATACTAATAGAATATAATTAAATCGTAAATTTGATACCGGAGCTAATTTCGAAGGTATCAATTCAAACAAAAGTACTAAATTTGCACAACTTATGGAAAGTAACAGACAAAGAAAAGTAGCACAGATCATTCAGGAAGACTTCGCAGAGCTTTTCCGCAAACAGGCTTCAGAAAGCAAGCAAAGTGTATTAGTATCCGTTTCAGATGTAAAAATTTCTGCAGACCTTGGTATTGCTAAAATTTATTTAAGCATTTTCCCACAGGAATTTCGTACTGCAGTGATGAAAGAAATTGAAGAAAATAAAGCACAGTACAGAAATTTTATCGGCCAGAAAATGGCAAAACAGGTACGTATCATTCCTCAATTAAACTTTTACTTAGACACTGCTCTTGATGATGTTGAAAAACTGGAAAGAGAGCTAAGAGGCGAAGGTGACAATCCGGTTTTATAGATCTTGAAGAATATTGCATTTTACATAGCATCCAGATACCTTTTGGCTAAAAAAGGCAGTACCGCTGTTACGTTTATTACGTGGCTTTCGGTAGGTGCCATGATGGTTGCTGTGACTGCAATGTTCGTCATCATTTCAGTATTCTCCGGACTTGAGACCCTTAATAAGGATCTTATTTCCAATCTTCATGCAGATCTTACAATCAAAAGCACTTCAGGAAAAACAATTAAAGACCTCGATAAAGTTACTTCTGTTTTAAAAAACAACAAGGCGATCACCAGCTTTTCCCGTGTGATTGAGGAAAAATTATATGTCAATTATAAGGGCAAAGGTGATATTGCTTATTTAAGAGGCGTAGATTCTGCTTATATTAAGGTCAACCCTATTAATAAGGATGTATTCTACGGAACTTATCCAAGTTTCAAATATTCCAATGAGGTATTGATGGAAACCAATCTGCACAACAGGCTGTCCATTCCTATAGATTCCAGCAGCAGCTATGCTACGATGTTCATGCCAAAACCAGGAATAGGCATCATTAATAAAGAAGAAGATATTTATAATAAAAAAGATTTTTTGGTGACTGGAGTATTTCCCGGAAAAGAACAGTTAGACAGTTATATCATTGCTCCTATCGAACTTACAGAAGAATTGTTGAGCCTTCCAAAGAAATCAGCATATCAGATCGTAATCAAATTAAAAAATCCGGAAAATGCTGATGCTGTAAAACAGAATCTTTTGACTTCCCTGGGTAAAAATATTGAAATAAAAACCAAGGAAGAAGAAAATGCAGCTTTCTGGAAGATGATCAATACCGAAAAGATGTTTATTTATCTGATTTTTGCATTGGTAATCTTCATCACAACCTTTAACCTTGCCGGAGCTATTATTATTCTCCAGATAGACAAGAAAGAACAGGCAAAATCTCTTATTTCACTTGGATTCCCTCTGCGCCATCTGAGAATGACTTATTTTTATACCGGGATCCTTATTGTAATTTCAGGGGTTATCTCAGGATTAATATTGGGAACTGTACTTTGCTATTTCCAGCTTTATACAGAATTCTTCAGAGCTAATGAAATCCTGCCTTTCCCTGTGAAAATTGTAGGAAAAAACTACCTTATTGTAGCGCTTACCGCTTCAGTTTTCGGAATTGCCATTTCGTGGTTTTTCTCAAAAATCAGCAAAGACTATATTACCAAAAATTAATATAGCATATCTAAAATAAATCAGCTTCATTTTCAATTTTTTGTACCTTTACGGCCCAATTTTTTTGAAATGAAACAAATTTTATCCTTTTTTCTGCTGAGTTTTGCAATTTTCGCATCAGCACAGGCTCCTGCCGGATATTACACTCCAGCTGCAGGTTTAACGGGTGCTCCGCTTAAGACTGCACTTAAAACCATAATTACTCAAGGACACATTGACAATGGCTATGGTGGCCTTTGGACAGGGTACGCAACGACAGACCGCGATTATTTTTACGAAAATGACGGTAAAATCCTGGACATCTATTCTGAAAATCCCAACGGACCAGATCCATATACTTTTATATTAACAACCAACCAATGTGGCACATACTCTAATGAAGGAGATTGCTACAACAGAGAACATATCGTACCTCAAAGTTTATTCAATCAAGCTCACCCAATGGTGGCAGATATTCATTTTATCCGTCCTACAGATGGAAAAGTGAATGGTATGAGATCAAATTATCCTTTTGGAAAAGTAGGAGTTCCTTCTTATACTTCTGCGAACCAGTCTAAACTTGGAAATTCTGTGTCTGCAGGGTATTCGGGAACTGTATTTGAGCCGATTGACGCATTTAAAGGTGATGTAGCCAGAATGATTTTTTATTTCGTAACAAGATATGAAGCTGAACTTCCGGGATTCAGTTCTGGAAATATGCTTGGAGGGTCTACTTTCCCAGGTCTTCAGCCATGGGAACTTAACCAGCTTTTGGCATGGCATATGACAGACCCGGTATCTGCTGAAGAAATAGCTAGAAACAATGCCTCTTACACCTACCAGGGAAACAGAAATCCATTTATTGATAATCCAGCTTATGCAAACCAGATCTGGGGGACACCGGTTTTAGATACAGAAGCTCCAACAGCTGCAACTAACCTAATCACTCAGAACCCTACTTCTAATACAATATCTCTTAGCTGGACTGCTGCTACAGATAATATTGGTATTGCAGGCTATGATGTATATGTTAACGGAGTATTGAAAACTACGGTTGCAGGAACTACAGCAACTATTCCAGGACTATCTCCGTCTACAACCTATACTTTCTATGTGATTGCTAAAGATGCGTCAGGAAACGCTTCTCCTCCAAGTAACAATGCAAATGGAACTACATTGGCAGGACAGCCTGGAAACACCAGCTGTGGAACAGAAAATTTCACTAATATTCCTACATCCACTACTCCGGCTTATGCTACCAGAACATGGACAAATAATGGCATAACATGGATTGCAACAGATGCAAGAATAGACGAGACCATTAACGGAAAAGCAATTACAATCAGAAACGGAAACTTAACAAGTTCATCAATTTCAGGAGGAATTCAGAATTTAACCTTGACTACTCAGCTGAAATATTCAGGAACTGCCGGAAATCTTACGGTTCAGATCAACGATGTTACCGTAGGAACCATTCCTTTCAGTACAACACAGACCACTACCACCATTGAAAATATTAATGTCAGCGGAAACGTGGTGATTAAAATCATCAACCCATTACCACAAACTGGGAACAGAGTGGCATTAGATGACCTTACATGGACATGCTCCGGTTCATTAGGAACTTGGGAGGTAAAAAAAGACAAATCTGAATTCTCCGTTTATCCTAACCCGGTAAAAAATAATGAATTATTTGTAAAAGGTGAAAATTTAAGCAAAGTCTCAAAAGCTGAGATCTATGATCTTTCCGGTAAATTGATTGAAACTATTGCCAATCCTTTTAAAAATTCTAATAAAATCAACCTTAAAGGTCTTACTAAAGGAAATTATATCTTAAAGACTGACCGTTTCTCTACAAAATTCATTGTAGAATAAGTCATTAAAAATATTTGTTAACAAAGACCGATTTATTCGGTCTTTTTTTTATTTTTGACAGTATGGATTCCAATAAAAAATTAGGATTGATAGGCAAGAATATTTCCTATTCCTTTTCCAAAAAATTCTTTGAAGACAAGTTTCAGAAGCTCATGCTTAAAGACTTCACCTATACCATTTTTGACCTCAATGAAATTAATGAAGTAGAAAATCTCCTGGCAGACCCGGAACTTTTAGGGTTCAATGTGACCATTCCTTATAAAGAAAAGATCATTGATTATCTTGATGACTTAAGTGATGAAGCTGAAAAAATTGGTGCCGTCAACTGTGTTCTGATTCAGGATGGTAAAAAGACGGGCTATAACACAGATGCTTTCGGTTTTGAAAAAACATTTTTACTCCATAAAAAAACGCATCAGGACAAAGCCCTGATCTTAGGAAACGGAGGTGCAGCAAAAGCAGTGAAATATATTATGGATAAACATGGAATTCCGTCCATTACAGTTTCCAGGAATTCAGAGATTAATTTTAATAATCTTGACAGTGAAACGGTTCGTGATCATAAGATCATCATCCAGTGTACTCCTGTAGGTACATTCCCGAATATAGAAGACTGCCTTGAATTTCCTTTTGATGGGATCACTGCAGAACACCTGATTATTGACCTGATCTACAACCCAAACTATACTCAGTTCATTATCAGGGCATCACAAAAAGGAGCCAAAACCGTGAACGGATATTACATGCTTGAACAGCAAGCAGAAAAAGCTTGGGAAATTTGGAATTTTCAAAAAAAATAACCTAAATTAGTACCTTAATTGGCTTTACAGCTATATACAAAAGGATTTTAACGCCACTCACATAAAAGATTTGCTATGACTACAGAAAACAATCTTTCTGAAAACGAAGAAAATAAAAATTCTAATGAAGTATCTCAGGAGGAAACATCAGAAACGCCCACAGTTCACGATGAAATGCCTCATGATCATGAAGTAGAACACCTGGAAGAGGAACATGCTGATGACATTTCGCTGGCTGATGCTTTGAAAGAAATGGAAAAAATCATCAACACGGCCAATGCTGGTGAAAATTTCAAAAGATTCAATCAGCTAAAAGAAAAAGCAAGTCACTACATTCATGATGAAGTGGAAGACAAAAAACATGAGTATACAGAAGGTGGAAATGCTCCTGAAAATTTCAGCTATGAGCATCCTTCACAGTCAAAGCTATCTGCTCTTATCAATATTTTCAGAGAAAAACATGATACTTACCAGAAGTCTCAGGATGAAGAACAGAAGAAAAATCTTGACCACCGTCAGAATATTATAGAAAGACTTAAAAACCTGTACACTAATTCTGAACCAGGAACTAATCTTTTCAAATCCATTCGTGAGATTAAGGAAGAATGGTCAAATGCCGGACAGGTTGCAAAATCTGAGTTCAAGATTCTAAATAATAATTATTTTCACCATTTGAACCAGTTTTATCAGATGCTGGATCTGAATAAGGAATTTCTGGAGCAGGAATTCAGCCACAATTTAGAAAAAAGACAACATATTATTGCCCGTGCCAAAGAACTGGAAAGCGAGCCTGTAATTCAGAAAGCTTTAAATGAGCTTCAGTATCTTCATAAACTTTGGAAAGAAGAAGCTGAGCCGGTAGCTGAAGAATTCCGTGAAAAAACGTGGGAAGAGTTCAAAGAAATCTCAAACAAAATTCACGAAAGAAAGTCTGAACTTTCGGCAGCTATTGAAGGAGAGCAAAACGACAATCTGGAAAAGAAAAACCAGATCATCGCTGAGATCAAAAAATTATCCGAGCCTTCAGAAACCCCTAATCATGGGTACTGGCAGAATTCCATCAAAAGAGTGGAAGATCTCCGCACTGAATTCCTAAAAACAGGAAGCGTTCCAAGAAAACTTTCCAACCAGAACTGGAATGATTTTAAAATAACGCTAAGGGCTTTCAATACAACTAAAAATAATTATTATAAATCTCTGAAAGGCTCTCAGCAGACCAATCTGGAAGAAAAATTAAAACTAATCCACACTGCTCAGGACAATATGAATAACGAGGAATGGGATATTACCGTTCCGTTATTCAAAAAGCTTCAGGAAGACTGGAAAAAGATCGGACATGTTCCCAAAAGCATGACCAATAAAATCTGGGATGAATTCCGTGATGCATGTAATACGTTCTTTAATAATTACAGAGAGAAAAACAATACTTCCAACGACAACTGGAAAGAAAATTACAAGCACAAAAAAGAAATTCTTGAAGATCTAAAAACCGTTTCTAATGATGAAGGAAGTGTAGAAAGAATTGAAGCCATAAAAACAGCCTGGAATAATATTGGAAAGGTACCGAGAGATAAAATTTCGATCAATACCGAATTCAACAGAACTCTTAGAGAAAAGCTTAAATTGAATAAAATCAATGAGCTGGAGCTTAAAGAAGAAGGACTAACTGAAAACCAGTTGACAGATAAAGCAAGAAAGATTAAGAGCCAAATCTCCGACCTTGAAGCAGAAATTGTAAAACTTGAAAATAACCTGGCATTCTTTAATAAGCCTTCAAGAGAAAACCCTCTTCTGCGAGACACTTTCAATATGATTGATGATAAAAAGGCTCATTTGGAAACCTTGAAACAAAATCTCCACAGTATCATCGCTGGAGAATAAGAAATATTAAAAATACAAACAGGCGGAGCAAAGAAATTTGGCTTCGCTTTTTCTTTTACTTTATGAGCAACGACGAATTATATATCAAAAGATGCATTGAGCTCGCCCAAAAAGCCCTGGGTAAGACTTATCCCAACCCTCTTGTAGGAAGTGTGATCGTTCATAACGGGAACATCATCGGGGAAGGATATCACCACAAAGCCGGGCAGCCCCACGCAGAAATTAATGCAATCAATTCTGTAGAAAATAAAGATCTCATTCCGGAGTCTACGATCTATGTTTCTTTAGAGCCCTGTGCACATTATGGCAAAACACCGCCCTGTGCTTTAAAAATTAAAGAACTCGGCTTCAAAAAAGTAGTAATTGGTGCCATGGATTCTCATGACAAAGTGAATGGAAAAGGAAAGAAGATTATTCAGGATGCCGGTATTGAAGTCGTTTCCGGAATATTGGAACAAGAATGCATCGAATTGAATAAAAGGTTTTTCACCTATCACGAAAAGAAAAGACCCTATATCATTCTGAAATGGGCAGAATCAGGAGATGGGTTTATGGATAAAGACTTTAAACCAACAGCAATTTCCAACTCTTTAGTCAATCAGTTTGTACATCAGTTAAGAGCTGATGAACATGCCATTTTAGTAGGAACCCAGACTGCCATAAATGATAATCCGGGTTTAACGGTAAGAAATGCTGAAGGCGTAAATCCAATAAGAATTCTTATAGATTTCGAGTTAAAAGTTCCTGGAGATTTTAAAATTTACAATGATGAAGCCCAAACATTGGTCATCAATTCTGTCAAAGAAGAAACGGAAAATAATATCAAATTTATCAAAATAGAAAAAGAAAACTTCCTGCCTGATCTGATGGCCACACTTTATAAAGAACAAATACAATCCATTATTATCGAGGGAGGGAAATATACTCTACAACAGTTTATTGACAACGGACTTTGGGATGAAGCGATTGTCATTAAAAATGATGGACTGAAATTGGAAAATGGTACACAAGCTCCTGAATTTACTTATATTATAGACAAAATAGAAAAGTATTCTGATAATTTAATTTATTTTTTTAGATTTCAATAGCTGCCCTCATATTATTTTGATACTATATGGAAAAGGTATTACAAGCCCTGAAGAAGATTATTCAAAATAACCTGTATACATTTTTGAAATATGAGCCAAGCAAAAAAAGTGTAATAAAGACTTACTGTTTTTAAAAAATCAAAAATATTTTCTCTTTATCACAACTCAATGAAATAATTTATATATATTAGTCTTGCAAAAAAAATTCTATGAAAAACAAAAAAAGAATTACAAGACAAAATTTAAGAAGAATCGTTGGTGGTGGAGTTACTCCTGCCAAATGCTGTACATTCTATCCACCGCAACTACAGGCAGAATGCTGTCCAAAACCCTTCGACATGAGTTGTCCACCAGCTTGGCTTGAAGGAGATTTCAAATCAATTTGCGTTTAAAAAAAGGGGCACTGTATGTGCTCTTTTTTCTATCTTATTTTTCAATAATAAATACTAAAGCTTAAATTTGCAACATTAATTACAGAGAGGAATGTTCGAATTTAAAACCATAGAAAAACCCATAGAAAACACTTTATTAAAAGAAAAAGGGAGCAAGTTCATCGGATTTGCCTTTCCTGTCAATAATGAAAAAGAACTGAAGGAAGCATTGGAAAAAGTCAGGACAGAACATCCAAAGGCTACTCATCACTGCTATGCATTCAGAATGGGTATTGAAGGTGAAAATTACCGCGCAAATGATGATGGAGAACCATCAGGAAGTGCCGGGCTTCCGATCTACAACCAGCTTTTAGCCCATGAGATTACCAATGTTCTTGTTATTTCGGTCCGTTATTATGGCGGAACTAAACTCGGTGTTTCTGGTCTTGTAAAAGCGTATAAAGAATGTGCGAAAATCACTCTTGAAGAAGCTAAGATTATTACCAGAGAACTTGAAGCAGAAATGGAGATTCATTTCAATTTCAATCAGCAAAATATCATTTTTACATTGCTCTCTAAATTTGACGCCAAAGTTTTGAATTTTGATGCCAACGAAAATTGTATACTGACTGCTTCTTTGAAGTTAGCCCAAAAAGAAAGCATCTCAGATAAATTATCCGAGATGCAATATGTTTCATTTGAATTTAAAGATTAATTCCTTCTGCTGCCAAGTAATAAAGAAGCCCAGTAAAGTAGCTGTGCAAGAGATCCAATAGCCGCTACGACATATGTTCTTGCCGCCCATTTCAGGCTATCCTGTACACCTGCAAACTCTTCTTGCGTTACCGTTCCCGTATCTTTAAGCCATTTCATCGCTCTGTTACTCGCGTCATATTCTACCGGAAGCGTTACAAATGCAAAAAGAGTTGTCATTGCAAACATCGCTACCCCTATCGCCAGAACTGCAGTGTTTCCGTTGGGATTATCAATGGATCTTGTTGCTGCCATCACACCAATACCGGCAATGAGGACAAATTGCATCAGATTAGAACTTATATTAACAACAGGAACCAGTTTTGAACGCAGGTTCAACATTGAATAGCCTACAGCATGCTGTACTGCATGGCCGCATTCATGAGCTGCTACTGCTGCCGCTGCCGCATTTCTCTGCATATAAACTCCTTCAGAAAGATTAACTGTTTTGTCTGCCGGATTGTAATGGTCTGTCAACTGTCCCGGAACTGAAATAACCTGTACATCATTGATCCCGTTGTCTCTCAGCATTTTTTCTGCAACTTCCTTTCCCGAAAGTCCGTTTCTGAGATGTACATTGGAGTAGTATTCGAATTTCGATTTCAGCTTGGACGAAACCCACCAGCTGACGAGCATCGAGATACCGATAATGATATAATAACCCATCATTGTATTTAGATTTTTGTGTTTGAATTTACCCATATTGATGTAAAAACTGTGCCAAAGTATTACATTTTATTATTTATATTTGTTCTCTAATTACCCTTTAAATATGTCAGACGTTTCCGTTATTGAAGTGAAAAACGCAAACGAATTAAAACAATTCGTAAGGTTTCCGATGGATCTCTATAAAAACAATCCTTATTACGTTCCTTCTTTTATAAAAGATGAATTCAAAATTTGGGATGCCAAAGAAAATCCGGCCTTAAATTATTCAGAATCCAAACAGTTTCTGGCTTTAAAAGACAATAAAGTGGTGGGAAGGATCGCCGTGATCATCAATCATAAAGAAGAACAAGAACTGGGCATCAGAAAAGTACGATTTGGATGGATTGATTTCATTGATGATAAGGCAGTTTCAAAAGCACTCATCCAAAAAGTAATAGATTACGCCAAAGAACATAAAATAGATAAGATTGAAGGACCAATGGGCTTTACTAATCTTGATAAAGCAGGAATGCTAACAATGGGCTTTGATAAGCTGGCAACGATGATCGGAATCTACAATCATGAATATTATCCTAAACATCTGGAAGAACTTGGACTCACTAAGGAAAAAGAATGGGTAGAATATGAAATGAATTTTCCAAAAATTTTACCTGAAAAAGTGGAAAAGTTTAGCGGACTGATTGCCCAGAAATACAAGCTTAAAGTTCTCAATTTCAAATCTAAACAGGAGATCCTTCCATTTGTAGAACCTATGTTTAAGCTGCTTGATGAAACCTATAAACATCTTTCTACCTACACTCCTATTTCAGACGAACAGATCCAGACCTACAGAGAAAAATACTTTCCTTTTATAGACAAAAATTATGTGATCTGTGTAGTAGACGAAAATAACGAACTGGTTTCCTTTGCCATCACAATGCCTTCCTATTCAAAGGCTTTACAAAAATCAAAAGGAAAACTTTTTCCTTTCGGATGGTGGCACTTTTTACAGGCAGGAAAGAAAAATGACCGTGCGAATTTTTACCTGATCGGCATTCATCCTGAATATCAGAGACGTGGTGTAACAGCCATCATATTTAAAGAAATCTTTGTACGTTTTACCAGCATGGGAATTGATTTCGCCGAAACCAATCCTGAACTGGAAGAAAATAAAAGTGTTCAGGTTCTGTGGCAGGACTACAATCCGGTAAATCACAAAAGAAGAAGAACCTATTCGTTAATGATCAATGATCATTGATAAAATGATGAGTTATTAGTGACTTATTTTAAACCGGAAACTAATAACTCATACTTTACACCTCGAATTCCTACCCCGAAATTTTCAATCCGTAACATGTATCCAACAACTCATGAAACCACATCTTATAGTTTTCGCTGTTCTGATTACAGCATTTATTGCTTATAACTTCTTTTTCCAGATGGAAGATGACAGGACAAATACAGCAGTTAACATAATCTTAGCTAGTGTTCTTTTTGGATATATTGCCTTCATGGCCTACGCTCTCCTTAAAAAAATGAAGAAATAAGGACTATTTTTATTCATTCTAAATTACCACTTTTCCCTATTTTCATCCCACTTTTAAGCTTATTAATTTCATGCTTTCTTGTTTATTCGCTAAATTTGCAAATTGAGATAATAATGCAAAAATGAATTTACCTGAAAGTTATATTCCAATCCTATTACAGGCAGGTGTTGCGATAGCATTCGTAGCGGTTTCTCTGCTTGGAGCACATTTTTTAGGGCCAAAACAGAAAAAAGGAAATTCTGTAAAGAACCAAAGCTGGGAATGTGGAGTTCCAGTAGAAGGAAATGCGAGAACACCGTTTTCTATTAAATACTTCCTGACTGCGGTATTGTTCGTACTATTCGATATTGAAATCGTATTTTTTTACCCATATGCGGTTAATTTCAGAGAATTCGGAGTAGAAGGATTCCTGGCCGTACTTATGTTTGTCGCAATCTTTTTCATGGCGTTTTTCTATGTTTGGAAGCGTGGCGCATTAGATTGGGATAAATAAAGAATAGAAATTTTAAATGACAATTTTAGATCAAGAAAATTAGAGTTAAGTTAACATTAACACCAATTTAGAATCTAAATTAAAATCTTAAATCAATCAAATGTCAGATAACAAACCAGTAATAAGAACAGATGCACCAGCTCCCGAGGGATTTGAAGGAGAAGGTTTTTTCGCAACGAAACTGAGCAGTGTAATCGGGATGGCCAGAAAGTTTTCACTTTGGCCGTTACCATTTGCAACCTCTTGTTGTGGTATCGAGTTTATGGCGACCCTGAACCCTACATATGACGCTTCAAGATTTGGTATGGAAAGAAATTCTTTCTCACCAAGACAGGCAGATATGTTGATGGTTTGCGGAACGATATCTAAAAAATTAGGACCTGTCCTAAAAGAAGTTTACACTCAGATGGCAGAGCCAAAATGGGTGGTTGCTGTTGGAGCCTGTGCTTCCAGCGGTGGTATTTTTGACACGTACTCTGTTTTACAGGGAATTGATAAAATTATTCCGGTGGACGTGTATGTTCCCGGATGTCCTCCAAGACCGGAGCAGATCATTGAAGGCGTAATGCAGGTTCAGGCTCTTTCAGAAAGCGAAAGCATCAGAAGAAGAGATATGCCTGAATACCAGAAATTACTAGATTCTTACAATATAAGCAACTAAGGGAAATGACAAACGAATTTGTATTAGAAGCCATCACAAGAGAATTTCCGGAATCTGTCATTTCAAGTTCAGAACCTTATGGAATGCTGACAATTGAAGTGAAGAAAGATGATATCAAAAAAATCATTCACTATTTGAAAGATTCATCTTTGGAATTCAATTTCCTTACCGATATCTGCGGGATTCATTACCCTGAGTTTCCGGATAAGGAAATAGGTGTAATATATCACCTGCACAATATGATGGCCAATTTCAGATTGCGTCTAAAAATCTTTATGTCCAGAGAAAATATCGAAGTTGATTCCCTTGTGGAATTATATGCCGGAGCCAACTGGATGGAAAGAGAGACCTATGATTTCTACGGAATTAAATTTAAAGGACATCCTGATCTGAGACCTATCCTGAATATGGAAGATCTGGGATACCATCCTATGCTGAAAGAATATCGTCTTGAAGATGGTACCAGAACAGATAAGGACGATAATATGTTCGGAAGATAAAAAGAATATAAATGATTAATGATGATTGGTTCATGATCAATTATCGCTTATCGATTATCAATTATATATTATGAAAGATAACTCATTATCTAATATACTTAACCAATACGAAAGTAAGGAGCAGATTGACGGACAGTTGTATACCCTCAATTTAGGACCTACTCACCCTGCTACCCACGGGATCTTCCAGAATATCTTAACGATGGATGGAGAAAGAATCCTTCACGCAGAGCAAACCGTAGGATATATTCACAGAGCATTTGAAAAAATTTCTGAAAGAAGGAATTATTCTCAGATCACTACCCTTACTGACCGTATGAATTACTGTTCTGCACCTATCAATAACCTTGGTTGGCACATGACGGTTGAAAAACTGATTGGTATTAAAGTTCCAAAACGTGTTGATTATATGCGTGTTATTTTGATGGAATTAGCCAGAATCGGTGACCACCTGATCTGTAACGGGGTAACCGGAATGGATGCAGGAGCTATTACAGGTCTTACCTATATGTTCATCGAAAGAGAACGTATTTACGACATGTACGAGCAAATCTGTGGAGCAAGAATGACAACGAATATGGGAAGAATCGGAGGATTTGAAAGAGATTTCACTCCGAAATTCCATGAGTTATTAAAAGACTTCTTAAAAACTTTCCCTGCCAGATTTAAAGAATTCGGTACTTTACTGGAAAGAAACAGAATCTTTATGGACAGAACCATCGGAGCAGGAGCTATTTCTGCAGAGAGAGCATTAAGCTATGGTTTTACAGGTCCGAATCTACGTGCGTCAGGAGTAGATTATGATGTGAGAGTGGCACAGCCTTATTCTTCTTACGAAGATTTCGATTTCATTATTCCGGTAGGAACTGCAGGTGACACTTACGACCGTTTCATGGTCCGTCAGCAGGAAATCTGGGAATCTCTTAAAATTATCAACCAGGCATACGACAATCTTCCGGAAGGTCCATTCCATGCGGATGTTCCTGATTTCTATCTTCCTGAAAAGGCAGATGTTTACAAGAAGATGGAAGCGCTGATCTACCATTTCAAAATTGTAATGGGAGAAACAGAGGTACCTAAAGGAGAAGTATACCACGCTGTAGAAGGAGGAAACGGAGAATTAGGATTCTATCTGGTGAGTGACGGTGGAAGAAGCCCTTACAGACTTCACTTCAGAAGACCATGCTTCATCTACTATCAGGCATACCCTGAAATGATCACAGGTTCTGTAATTTCAGACGCGATCGTTACGATGTGTAGTATGAATATTATTGCGGGAGAATTAGACGCATAATTGAAATTATAAATTTTAGATTATAGATTTTAAATTAATCTAAAATAAGTGTTCAATATAAATAAAAAAAATGATAAGATTTTTAGACTATGATTTTTCATCTAAAATCTAGAATCTAAAATCTAAAATCTTTAAATATGAGCGAAACAATAGCTTTTAAACCGGAAAGTTTAGCACAGGTACACAAAATTATCGCAAGATATCCTGAGGGAAGACAAAAGTCTGCCCTTCTTCCTGTACTCCACTTGGCACAGAAAGAATTCGGAGGATGGTTAGACGTTCCTGTGATGGATTATGTTGCTGAATTATTAAGTATTAAGCCAATTGAAGTATATGAAGTAGCCACTTTTTATACCATGTTCAATATGAAGCCGGTTGGTAAATATGTTTTGGAAGTATGCAGAACCGGGCCTTGTATGGTTTGCGGAAGCGAGAAGATCCTTGACCATATCAGAACTAAACTGAACATTAAAGACGGGGAAACTACCGAAGACGGAATGTTTACCCTAAAGCCTGCCGAATGTCTTGGAGCTTGCGGATACGCACCCATGCTGCAGCTTGGAAAATTCTTTCACGAAAATTTAACGATAGAAAAAGTAGACGAAATCCTTGATCTTTGCAGACAAGGACAGGTTGCTGTAGATTAATAAAAATTTAAAATTTTACATTTTAGATTTTAAGTCAACTTAAGTTTTAATAATAAATGCAAAAAGCCAAAAGCCAATTGCAACAAGAAAATAACATGAGTAAAAAACTTTTACTTAAAGACGCACATATAGAAGGCATTCGTTACTTTGAAACCTACCGTAAACAGGGAGGTTACACCGCAGCTGAAAAAGCCTTGAAAATGACCCCTGACGAAATTCTTGAAGAAGTAAAAGCTTCAGGACTTCGTGGACGTGGTGGAGCAGGATTCCCGACAGGAATGAAATGGAGCTTTCTGGCAAAACCGGAAGGCGTGCCAAGACACCTTGTCGTAAATGCTGATGAATCTGAGCCGGGAACTTTCAAGGACAGATATCTGATGGAATTTCTTCCTCATTTACTGATCGAAGGAATGCTGATCTCATCTTTCTGCTTAGGTTCAAATGTTTCCTATATCTACATCCGTGGAGAATATTCATGGATTCCTGATATTTTAGAAGAAGCGATTGAAGAAGCCAAAGCAGCAGGATTTTTAGGCAAAAATATCATGGGAACGGGCTTCGACTGTGAAATTTACGTTCAGAGAGGTGGTGGAGCCTATATTTGTGGTGAAGAAACCGCATTGCTTGAATCCCTTGAAGGTAAAAGAGGAAACCCAAGATTAAAACCACCATTCCCGGCTGTAAAAGGACTTTGGGAAAGGCCAACAGTGGTAAATAACGTGGAATCTATCGCAGCCATCGTTCCAATTATTGATATTACAGGAGCTGAATACGCTAAAATCGGAGTAGGAAGATCTACAGGTACAAAATTAATTTCTGCCTGTGGAAACATCAACAAACCAGGAGTGTATGAAATCGATATGACCATTACGGTTGAAGAATTCATTTACTCTGATGAATATTGTGGTGGAATTAAAGACGGAAAAAAATTAAAAGCTTGTATTCCGGGAGGAAGCTCTGTTCCGATTGTTCCTGCTAATTTATTATTGAGAACTGTAAACGGAGAGCCAAGATACATGAACTATGAATCATTAGCTGATGGTGGTTTTGCTACCGGAACGATGATGGGCTCAGGAGGTTTTATCGTTTTAGATGAAGACCAGTGTATCGTGGAACATACTATGACTTTAGCGAGATTTTATCATCACGAGAGTTGTGGACAGTGTACACCTTGCCGTGAAGGAACGGGATGGATGTACAAAATCCTGAAGAAGATAGAAAAAGGGGAAGGAAAAATGGAAGACATCGACCTTCTTTGGGATATACAGAGAAAAATTGAAGGAAATACCATCTGTCCATTAGGAGATGCAGCGGCGTGGCCCGTTGCAGCAGCAATCCGTCACTTTAGAGACGAGTTCGAATGGCATGTAAAAAATCCTGAATTATCTCAGACACAAAATTATGGATTGGCACATTATGCAGATCCAATTCCTGCTGTTGAAAAAAATGCTTAGCTAAAAAAATAATGAAGAAGTTATTGGTTGTCGGCTTAATGATGTCGGGGTTTATTGCTTTTGGGCAAGTAAAAAAAGATACATTAAATAAAGAATATAAACTGGAGGTCACTCCATACAAAGCTGAAAAGAAAGAAAAACCATTACCATTAAGTAAAAAAGGTCAGGTCTTCGTTTTTTACGGATGGAACAGAGGAGCTTTCAGCAATTCTGACATTCATTTTACCGGAAACGGATATGATTTTCAGTTGAATAATGTACAGGCCAGAGATAAACCTACGAAGTTCGGAATCGTTTATATCGATCCAAGCTGGTTTACCGTAACGCAGTACAATTTCAGAATAGGATATTTTATAAAAGATAATTTAGCCTTGGTTTTAGGAATAGATCATATGAAATATGTGATGAAACAGGACCAGACGGTTGATTTTTCAGGAACAATTTCAGATCCTAAATATGCAGCGATGGTTCATAACGGACAGGTTAATTTAGCAGACACCGAGTTCCTTACTTTCGAGCATACAGACGGACTTAATTATGAGAATTTAGGTCTTGAGAAATATAAAAACCTTATTCATAGGAAAAATATAGATTTAGTATGGTCTTATGGAGCGGGAATCGGAGTAATGTTTCCTAAAAGTAATATCAAACTTTTCGGGAATGAAAGAAGCGACCGTTTCCACGTTGCTGGAATGGGAACCGATCTTAGATCCAGCCTTAACCTGGTTTTCTGGAAAAACTGGATGATCAGAGCAGAGGCAAAAGCAGGATATATCAATATGTGGGATATTAAAACCACATTAAATAACAAGCCGGATAAAGCCCGTCAGGATTTTGTTTTCGGACAAGTCCTTGCAGGAGTGGGATATACATTTAACACGAAGAAGTATAATTAAAATATAGCTTAACGCCTTAAAAGCATAAGCGAAAGCATAGAATATGAGCGAAGAGGTTAAAAAATTCAAAATAACTATAGACGGACAGACCACTGAAGTCTTGCCTGGGACTTCTATTTTGGAAGCTGCCAGACAAATCGGTGGAAAATCTGTACCTCCTGCAATGTGCTATTACAGCAAATTGGAAACCAGTGGAGGGAGATGTAGAACTTGCTTGGTTGAAGTTTCAAAAGGATCCGAAGCAGATCCGCGCCCTATGCCAAAATTAGTTGCGAGTTGCAGAACTAACGTGATGGACGGTATGGAGGTGAAGAATCTTTCTTCCGAAAAAGCTCAGGAAGGCAGAAAAGCCGTTACCGAATTCCTATTGGTAAACCACCCTCTGGACTGTCCTATTTGTGACCAGGCTGGTGAATGCCACCTTCAGGATCTTGGGTATGAACACGGAAACCTTGAAACCAGAACTGAATTTGAAAGAAACACTTACGAAGCAGACGATCTTGGTCCTAATATCAAGCTGAATATGAACCGTTGTATCCTTTGTGCAAGATGTGTATTGGCAGCAAACCAGTTAACAGGTGAAAGAGAACACGGAATTCTTTTCAGAGGAGATCACGCTGAAATTTCTACCTATTTAAATAAAGCTTTGGATAATGACTTCATCGGAAACATTATTGATGTTTGCCCGGTTGGAGCATTAACAGACAGAACTTCCCGTTTCGCAAGCAGAGTTTGGTTCACAAAACCAATGAATGCTTCTTGTAAATGTGATAAATGTTCAGGAAAAGCCGTAGTTTGGATGAAAGGTGACGAAATTGTAAGAGTTACTGCCAGAAAAGACCAGTGGGGTGAAGTGGAAGAATTCATCTGCGATACCTGCCGTTTTGAAAGAAAAGAACTTTCTGACTGGAATATTGAAGGTCCTAGACATATCGACAGACATTCGGTAATTTCATTGAACCACTACGAAAAACCTAAGGATGAGCTAAGAGTATTAGACAATCCTATGGCCAAAGAAATCAGTGAAAAAGACGAAAAATTATAACAAATTATAAATTTTAAATTATAGATTTTAAATTCACAATCTATAATCTAAAATCTAAAATCTAAAATTCAGAATGGATTTACTAACATTTAAACTTATACTTGTACTGGCACTTTTCCTGCTGTCTCTTACGATAGCCGCCTACTCTACCTGGGCAGAAAGAAAAGTTGCCTCTATCATGCAGGATAGAATTGGTCCCAACAGAGCTGGACCTTTCGGATTGCTGCAGCCACTGGCCGATGGTGGAAAGTTTTTCTTTAAGGAAGATTTTACCCCTGCCAATGCTGAAAAGTTTCTTTTCGTATTAGGGCCGGCTTTGGTCATGTTTATTTCATTGATCACGGGAGCAGTTATTCCTTGGGGTAAAACTTTGAATTTCGGTGGAGTTTCTTATGATTTACAAGTAGCAAATATTGATGTTGGAGTACTTTTCATCATCGGAATGGCTTCAATCGGTGTATACGGAATTATGATCGGAGGTTGGGCTTCCAATAACAAATATTCATTATTAGGAGCTATCCGTGCTTCTTCCCAGATGATCTCTTACGAATTGGCGATGGGATTGGCTTTACTTTCTATCATCATGATGACGGGAAGTTTAGATTTAAAAGAAATTACAGAAAGCCAGACTACAGGAAAGCTTTGGGGAGTTATTCCATGGGTTTCCGGACTGAACTGGAATATTTTCTACCAGCCGATTGCTTTCCTGGTATTCTTTGTTGCTGCTTTGGCAGAAACCAACAGACATCCTTTCGATTTACCTGAATGTGAATCTGAACTGGTAACAGGATATTCTACAGAATATTCATCCATGAAATTAGGTTTATACATGTTCGGTGAATATGTAAACATGTTTATCTCCAATGCTTTCATGGTCGTTCTTTTCTTTGGTGGGTACAACTATCCGGGAATTGAATGGGTAACTCAGCACTGGGGTGAAAACATTGCAGGAATCTTGAGTATCGTAGCATTTTTAACAAAAACGGTAATCGGAATTCTGATCTTTATGTGGATCAGATGGACGCTTCCAAGATTTAGATATGACCAATTGATGCACTTAGGATGGAAAACTCTGATCCCAATGGCATTGGTAAACCTGCTGATTACAGGAGCTGTAATTTTAGCATTTGGAAATTAAAAATTAAAATTAATTAAGATAACAGGCAAGATTAGTCTAAAATCTAATGTCTAACATCTAACATCCATAATTAAATGAAACTTACGAACAGATCAAAAGTTGTTTCCAACAAAGAAATGACCCTTGCTGAAAAGATCTACCTTCCTGCCATTTTTACAGGAATGGGGATTACGTTTAAGCATGCTGTAAGAACCGTTATAAAAGGTGCTCCCGCAGTATATTCATATCCGGAAGTACAGAAACCGAGAACTACCATCTGGAGAGGTCAGCACGTTCTGAAAAGAGACGAAGAAGGCAGAGAAAGATGTACGGCTTGCGGACTTTGTGCTGTGGCCTGTCCTGCAGAAGCCATTACCATGACGGCTGCAGAAAGAACAAAAGAGGAAAAAGGACTTTACAGAGAAGAAAAATATGCATCAGTATACGAAATCAATATGCTGAGATGTATTTTCTGCGGGATGTGTGAAGAGGCTTGTCCTAAATCTGCGATCTATCTTACAGACAGATTGGTAGATGTAGAAACCAACAGAGGATCTTTCATCTATGGAAAAGATAAATTGGTTGAAAAAATAAATGAAAGGATTGACATTACGACAAGACAATCCGAGAAACAAAAAAATGCGGTAAAATAATGGATCAGTTTTTATTTTTCTTGGTGGCGTTTTTAGCAGTGGCTAGTGCAGTTTATTTTGTATTTGCAAGAAATCCTCTCTATGCTATTTTGTCATTAATTGTTACGATGTTTTCAATTGCCGGGATGTACATTCTTCTGAATGCACAGTTCCTTGCGATCATTCAGATTATAGTGTATGCCGGAGCGATCATGGTATTGTTCTTATATATCCTGATGATGCTTAACCTTAATAAGGAAGACGAAAGTAAGAAGGGCAATACTTTAAAATTTGTCGGAGTTTTTACAGCAGGTCTTCTGTTAATTGGAGTTTTAGGCGTATTCAAAGGTGTTAAGGACAATCACATTGTTGTTGAAAATGTAGACAGAGGCGTTGGTCTTACGAAAAATCTGGGGAGACTTTTGTTTAACGAATATGTTTTACCGTTTGAGCTTGCCTCCATCCTTATTTTGGCTGGTATTGTAGGTGCGGTATTAATCGGTAAAAAAGATTTATAAAATTATGGGAGAAGTAAATACATTTATACAAAGCGTCCCTCTTAACTATTTTATCATCCTTTCTTCAGTATTATTCTGTTTGGGAGTATTGGGAGTATTGTTGAGAAAAAACGCTATTGTTATTTTGGGCTGTGTAGAGCTTATGCTGAATTCTGTAAACCTTTTATTGGCTGCTTTTTCAGCGTATAAAGGAAACGGAGACGGACAGCTTTTAGTTTTCTTCATTATGGTGGTAGCCGCCGCTGAAGTAGCGGTAGGTCTGGCAATTATTGCTATGCTGTATAGAAATACCCGTTCTGTAGATGTTAGTATATTTAATAAATTAAGAGGATAAGGAATGGAAAATTTAGTGTATGCAATAGTACTTTTACCACTTTTAGGGTTTCTTATTAACGGTTTATTCGGGAAAAATCTTCCAAAAATATTGGTAGGCTCTCTGGCTACAGCAATGGTTTTCGGATCATTCTGCATCGCTGTAAGCATTTTCATGAACATGGATTCTGAAAGTCAGCCTATCATCGTAAAAGCTTTTGAGTGGTTTACAGTAAACGGGATCCAGATTAATGTCGGATTCCAGATTGATCAGCTTTCATTAATGATGGTGATGATCATTACAGGTATCGGTTCTCTTATCCATTTATATTCTATCGGATATATGAGCCACGACAAAGGCTTCTATAAGTTTTTTACTTATTTGAATCTTTTCATCTTCTCTATGCTACTTTTAGTGATGGGAAGCAATTACCTGATCCTGTTCATCGGATGGGAAGGAGTTGGTCTTTGTTCTTATTTACTAATTGGATTCTGGTATACCAATGAAGAATATGGTAAAGCAGCAAGAAAAGCTTTCATCATGAACAGAATTGGTGACCTTGCCTTACTGATCGGGATCTTCATGATCGCTTCTCAGACCAATGCAGTAGATTACCTTACCGTAGCACAGAACGCTTCAAAATTTGAATTAGACGGAACAGTAATTATCTTTATTACAGCCAGTTTATTTATCGGAGCTACCGGTAAATCGGCTCAGGTTCCTTTATATACATGGTTACCGGATGCAATGGCCGGACCAACTCCTGTATCAGCGTTGATCCACGCAGCTACAATGGTAACAGCAGGGATCTATTTAGTGGTAAGATCAAACTTCTTATTCACTTTAGCACCTACCGTTCAGGGAGGAATTTTATTCATCGGATTCTTAACCGCTGCTTTGGCAGGATTCTATGCACTTCGTCAGAACGATATCAAAAAAGTATTGGCCTACTCTACCGTTTCACAGCTTGGATTTATGTTCATTGCTTTAGGATTGGGAGCTTATACAACAGCGATGTTCCACGTAATGACGCACGCATTCTTTAAGGCTTTATTATTCTTAGGTGCAGGTTCTGTGATCCACGCCATGAGTAACGAACAGGATATGCGTTTCATGGGGGGGCTGAAAAAATACATTCCAATAACTCATGCAACTTTCCTTATCGGAACGTTAGCAATATCAGGTTTCCCTTTATTATCAGGGATGATCTCTAAAGACGAAATTTTAGTAGCAGCTTTCGCTAAAAATCCAATCTATTGGGTATTTTTATTCATTTTAGCGGCTATTACAGCAACATATATGTTCAGACTGTACTATTTGACATTCCACGGAGAATTTCAGAGGGACAGAAGATCAGAAACACCATTTACATGAAAGTCCAAAAAGCATGACTTTACCATTGATCGTATTGGCTATCCTTTCTGTGCTTGGAGGTTTAATCAACCTTCCTCACTTCATCGGACATGGTCATTATGCAAAATTAATGGAATGGTTGAAGCCGGTTCTTACCGAAGAAAGCTTTAAACAGATGGAAGCTACTCTTTCGGGAGTGCCTTTCGGAACTGAAATGATATTATTAGCAGCCACAGTGCTGATGTTCTTCTCCGTATGGTTTATTGTAAAAAACACTTACGTGAAAAAGAAAAAGATGGCACTGGCAGAAGAGAGCTACACCGGATGGGAAAAGCTTTCTGCTAAAAAACTATATGTAGACGAACTTTACAATGCATTGATTGTAAAAACTGTTGAAGGATTAGGACGCGGAGGAAAGATGTTTGATAAAGGGATCTTAGACCGTTTTGTAGACTTCGTTGGCGAAGGCGCTGAAGACAGCGGAAAAGCCATGAAGCGTATCCAGAACGGAAATGTAGAGACTTATATTCTTATCATGTCTTTAGCAGTGGGAATTATACTGATTGTTAACTTTATATTACAATAATGTCGGGTTTATTATTAACATTATTACTATTACCTCTTGTAGGTTCGGGATTAGTTTTTGCATGGAAAAATAAATCCAGCAAATACTTGGCGCTAGGAATTGCATTGATCCAAATGCTTATTACTTTCTACATTGCAGCGGATTTTGATTTTAATCCGACGGTAGACAGTGTATTGCAGCACGAGATCAATTATCCCTGGTCACAGTTTATTAAAAGCTCACTTCATTTCGGAATTGACGGAATGAGTCTGCTTCTATTATTGTTGACCAATATCTTGACGCCAATCATTATTTTATCTTCTTTCAACGAAAATGTAAACTACAGAAATACATTCTATGGTCTGATCCTGCTGATGCAATTTGGTCTTGTAGGGGTGTTCACTTCTTTAGACGGATTATTATTCTACATTTTCTGGGAAGTAACCCTGATTCCGATCTGGTTTATTGCCGGACTTTGGGGCCAGGAAAATAAAAGATTTGAATTCACTACCAAATTCTTCGTTTATACATTCGTTGGGTCATTATTTATGTTAGCCGGATTGATCTATGTGTACAACCACTCTGCATCATTCGCTTTAACAGACTTATACAATGCTCAGCTTAACGAAGTACAGCAGACGGTGGTATTCTGGTTTATCTTCTTTGCATTTGCAGTGAAATTACCGGTATTTCCATTCCATACATGGCAGCCGGATACGTATACCTATTCTCCTACTCAGGGGTCCATGCTTTTATCAGGGATCATGCTGAAGATGGCAGTGTACGGTGTTATCCGTTATTTACTTCCGATCACTCCAATTCCAATTGCAGGAATTTCGGGGCAGATTGTCATTATCCTTGCCATTGTAGGAATTGTTCATGGTGCATTAATTGCCATCATCCAGACTGATATGAAAAGAATCATTGCGTATTCTTCTTTCTCTCACGTAGGATTAATGGTAGCGGGGATCTTCTCTTCTGCAGTAATTACCTTAAGAGGAACATTCAATATTGAAGGAGCTGAAGGTGCATTGGTGCAAACTTTTGCACACGGTATCAATGTAGTTGGATTATTCTATTGTTGTGATATTTTATACAAGAGATTTAAATCAAGAGACATCAGACAAATGGGAGGTTTAGCGAAAGTGGCTCCGAAATTTGCCGTGTTGTTCCTGATCATTATACTAGGTTCAATGGGAGTTCCATTGACTAATGGGTTCATTGGGGAATTTATTCTGTTGAAATCAGTCTATGACTTTAACGGATTGGCAGCCGTGATCGCTGGTCTTACCATCATTCTTTGTGCCGTTTACCTATTGAGATTCTACGGAAGAGCAATGTTTGGGGAAGGAGACGAAGCTGTTTTAAGTACCGCAAAAGACCTATCCGCTGTAGAATTCTCAGTATTGGCAAGTTTAGCCGTTTTTGTAATCGTCTTGGGTATTTTCCCACAGCCGATTATCGATATGGTGAATAGTTCGCTGACATTTATCTACACAGCGATGGGTAGCTAACCAGAAGATTAAAAGATTTAAAAATTAAAAAATTAAGAGATCCGGAAATGAGGAATCAGAAATTTAGTCTCGTCTCTCATGTCTCACCTCTCAAATCTATATTATGAGTGTTTTAATTATTGTTTTCCTAACAGCAGTTATTGCGTTATTTTCAGGAGTTTTCGAACAGGGAAAATTCGCAAGATACATTGGGATTTTAGGATTGATCATCGCATTATATGTAAGTTTCTTACCCGAATGTGCTTTCTTTGAAAAGTACAGACACATGTATGAATACACTGCAAATACTGCGTTATTCACCAAAATATCTATTGTAACCACCTTATTGTTATTCTTCCTGGGAGGTTTTGCATTCAGCAACCACAGAAGCCACCAGTCAGAATTATATGCACTGATGCTTTTTGGCGCTTTGCGGTGGAATTACCCTTTTCGGATACCAGAATATGGTAACGCTTTTCTTAGGGGTAGAAATTCTGTCCATCCCGTTATACGTAATGGCAGGAGCCAACAAAACTGATTTAAGATCAAACGAAGCTTCAATCAAATATTTTCTGATGGGCGCCTTCGCAACAGGTTTCTTACTGTTCGGAATTGCATTTATCTACGGAAGTACAGGAAGTTTCGATTTATATAAAATCCAGGATTTTGGAGTTAAAAATCCTAAAGACGTTATGTTCATTTTGGGAGTTCTGCTTATCCTTTGTGCACTGGCATTCAAAGTAGCATTAGCTCCTTTCCATATGTGGAGTCCTGATGTGTATGCAGGTTCCCCTTCACTGATTACAGCATTTATGGCGAGTGTAGTAAAGATCTCAGGATTCTTTGCCCTATTCAGATTAATGACCATCGGATTTGGAGGAGTGACTGAACAGTGGATCAATGTTTTCGGAGTATTCCTGATCATCACATTACTTTTAGCCAACGTTATGGGTCTTGCCCAAACCAATGCAAAAAGAATGTTAGCCTACTCTTCCGTTTCACATGCAGGATACATTGGATTGGTATTCTTTGGAATGACAAGCCTTTCTACCTATAACTTAGCCTTCTATTTATTTGCTTATGCACTATCAACGGTAGGTGTTTTCATGTGCCTGATTTACGTAGAAAAATTAAAGAGAGAAACTTCTTTCGGAGCTTTCAGAGGATTGGCAAAGTCTGAACCCCTATTAGCGACAGTGGCTGCAATCTCTATGCTTTCAATGGCAGGAGTTCCGTTAACCGCTGGTTTCATGGGGAAATTTGCTTTATTCTCCCAAGCGATGAATTCTACGCATGGAGTTTTCTTAGTATTGGTAGCTGTATTAGGTTCAGCAGTATCTATCGCTTACTACTTAAGACTAATTATTTCAATGTTCTTCTTTAAAGATTCTACATTTAAATCATCAGAAAAAGTAACCCTTACTTACAATATTGTAGCAGTATTTGTCATTGCATCAATTATCATATTAGGAGTTTTCCCTGATCTGTTTGCAAGACAGTTCGGATTATAAAAATCCCAATATAAAATATACAAGCACAACTATTTTGGTTGTGCTTTTTTATGGTTAATTTTATCAACGTATTGATGCTTATTTTTTATCACAAAGTCATAAATTAAAACCCTTTTACACTTAAAGGTTATGCAAGAATGATAAAGTCGCGGATTAAAGGTGCTGCATCAATCAAAGATTGATTTTTTCTTTGTATTCTTAGTCTAAACATTATCTATCATAAAGCTTTGCATCAAGACAAATATGTCCAATATTTAAACCATCACAAAATAAAAGCAAAAAACCAAATTCTTATTTAAATATGCTGGGAAACTGCTAAATTTGAATAACATTGACCACCATGAAGAAAATCTTTATCACTTTATTGACTTCATCAGTCATTGCTGCAATTGTTTTTTATGTAAGCAAAGACAAAACAGATGTGGGCAATTACCAAATGCTTGTCGCGGCTGTTGCTATCATATTTAGCGTACCGCTAATGAAATTTCTGTTTCCGGTAACCAAAGAATTAAAGATCGGAACATCAGAATTTTATCCTAATCTTTTTCACAAAACTGCAGAATATTTTAAAAAGAAAAGAAGTAACAGATAATGTTTTATCTTTTACCGGATTTTGTTTAAGAAAAGTAAGTAAAGGTATGTAAAATATAGTTTTCACCAATTTACAGCAGATTGGGAAGTGGCCTTTTTTTCATAACTTTACTTTAAAATTCAGCTCTTGGCCAATCTTTATAAAAAAGACGCTCCATTTCAGGTTCTCATATCATTCAAAAAGTATTTGGATGTACTGGAACATATCCGGTACAACGACCGTTTGGAGTATAGGGTTAATTATGCTGAATCTTTAATTGAAAGGACAAAAAAATTTCCTGAGCTACGAGACGGATTCCTGGATGAAACTCTTCTCGAAAAACATGAAGACCTCATCAGGCAGATTCTTGCAGACCTCTTCCCTACCGGTCTTACACACAATGAAATCAAAGCGGCCAGTGTTCCGCTTTCCAAAACTACTTTCAATTATACCGAAAGATTTAAAAGCATACTTAAAGATGCCGGAAAGGATTTTGAAATAGAGCTGAGAAATATCGGGGACGATGAATTTTATGTATTCTGCTGCTGCCTTATTCTTCAGACTTATTTCAAAAGAGATATCAAAAGCACCATGCCTCTCTATTATGATATCCCAAACAGGCTGGGAATCATGAAACATTATAAAATTACGGTCAATTCAGACTTTATAGAGGTTTACCCTACTGAAGAGGCAAAAATTCCGTCTGATGATGTGCTGGATATGCTGCTTGAAAATCTGGACGATTTTAAACTGTGGAAAAAATATTTTCCTTCAAAATCATGGATTTTAAAAGGTTTCACTATTGTTTCTCTTGTAGACTGTACTTCTGAAGTGGCGCTTTCTGATCTGAAATCGAGCATGATAGAAATTGATCCGGAGGATTTGAGCCCGGATGAAAATCTTGTTGAAATTTTCAAATCTTATTTCGATGTCCCGGAACTTAATTTCGGGCTTATGCTTTTCGATAAAAAAGATCAGAAACTCGGCAGACTTCCGATATACGAAAATGTTTTCACCCATCACGTTCTGGATTTCTGGATCAATGCATTTGATGAAGAAACCCGGAAAAATACTTTTACCAATTTAAATCACAACTCCAAACCGATTGTTATCTCCAATGTCAATAAACTGGAGGAAAATGTTAAAAGCCTACCTTCTTTTAGTATTTTAAGAGACAACAATATCAACAGCTTCATGGTGATTCCTATCATGAAAGACAATGAGCTTCTGGCTATTATGGAGTTTACATCTCCACAAGCCAACAGTTTCAATGGTTTAAAGCTGAAAAAAATGGAGTTTTTCACTGATATGATCCTTTTTTCCCTAAATAGGTTCAGCTTTGAAAAAAACTATCAGATAGAAGCCATTATCCAGCGTGAATACACCTCCATCCATGACAGTGTGGTATGGAAATTCAGAAATGAAGCCGAAAAATATTTCAATGCTTCGCTGGGAAAAAAAATGTACACACTGAAACAGATCTCCTTCAAAAACCTGACACCTCTGTTTGGGTTCTCAGATATCCGTTCCTCTTCAGATAAGCGTTTTAATCTGATGCTGGAAGATATTAACCAACAGCTCGATAGCCTTCATGACATTTTCACAATGATCAATTCAGATTCAGAGAAATATCTTCTGGCGCTGGATGTTTTTGAAAACGAGCTGAACAACGAGATCAAAGCAGACACGGAGCAACGCCTTCAAAGGCTGCTGAGAGAAGAAATACATCCTTACCTGCAGGGAAAACTGGAAATGAAAGCAGACAAGGAAATAAAAAATAAGATCAAAGATTACTTTTTACAGATTTTTACCCAGACCGATTTATTTTATGCCAACAGAAAAAGGCCTGGATGATTCTATAACCCTCGTCAACCGGAAGCTGGCTGATATGCTGGATGAAGGCCAGGTGAAAGCACAGGAGCTATTCCCGCATTATTATGAAAGGTTCAAATCCGATGGTGTAGAGCACAATTTATACATTGGGCACAATATTGCACCGGATCTTCCGTATACTTCAAAAGTGGTTCATAAATTAAGATACTGGCAGCTGAAAACAATGTGCAATATGGAGCGTGAATTCCAGAATTTCAAAAGAGATCTGCCCATCCGGCTGGATATTGCCTCCTTGATTTTTGTTTACAATGAAAAAATAGACATCCGCTTCAGAATGGATGAAAAACGTTTCGATGTAGACGGTGCTTACAATTCGTACTATGAAATTGTAAAAAAACGCCTGGATAAAGCACACGTTAAAGATTCATCAGAAAGGATTACCTGTCCCGGCAAGATCACCATCGTTTATTTCGGTATGGAAAACCAGAAAGAATACCTGGAATACATCAATAAGCTTCAGAAAAAAGGAATTCTGCAGAATGATATAGAATTTTTAAAAGTGGAAGACCTTCAGGGAATTACGGGATTGCTGGCATTGAGGGTTTCTTTGGTTTAATAACAACTATTCCGTAATCTTATAATTTTGTACTATTACAAATAAAAAACCGCCTTTCAGCGGTTTATCTCACTATTGCTTTATAAATACTAAGCTTTCAGTTTCTGGTATATAATGTTATAATCTAAGCTTACTATCTTCCATGAAATTTGAGTGGAATTTTATTTTTTTAACAATCTAAAATGTAATACGACCTATAATCCTTTTTCTCTATAAAAATTAACTGTGTTTTTTATAAGATTTAATTTAGCAATTCCACTCCGCATACCAATAAAAATATTTTCTTCATCGAATACAATTACAGAATTTGGATATAAATTTCGCCAAAACTGGTTTCTAAAAATGGTTACTGCTTTTTGATTCACTACTTTATAAAAACCATGATGAGAGACAAGATAAATAGTGTCATTAAATATAGTAAATGCTTCTAAGGCATCCCCAAAGGATTCAATTTTTTCATATGTGAAAACTGAATCTTTTTTTAATTCGTATAAACTTCCCCAAATCCCTGAACCTTCAGTGAAATAAATTTTGTTTTGGAATTTGAATATATCAATAACATTTCCAAATTTTATTTCTATCATTTTTTCTTTACCTTCTTTGGGCTGAAAGTATAATGCTCCTCCCATTCTCCTTTATTTTCTCCAATCAGTTTTCCCTCTTCGATTTCTAATTCAGAATTCTTTTTATAATAACTGGTCTTTTCCACTACCAATCTGTCATTATCTTTTTTCACAGCATAACTATCTTCAGAGTGGTTCAAAACAAACCATTCTTCAGACTCTACTTTTGGAATAGCATGCCCACTAAAATTATCAGGAATTTTTATTTCCTGTCCTGCACAATAAAAACAAAAATAGATTACGGATAAAAAAATCAACCTTTTTTCCATTGAGATATTGGACTATTTAATTACTGTTTTGTCAATACTAAGTTTTAAGTTTCTGGCAAATAAATATTATAATCTAAACTTAGAAGACAAGTAATATTATTTCGTCTAGTCGTTTCGGGATAATAATTCCAAGAAAATTGTATAGTAGTCATCTTTTTTAAAATAATTTCTCCAATACCAACACTACAATTTCCTCCTGCAAATATTAAATTCACTAAACTACCATTCATTTCAGTATTAGAACTTTCAATTAGAAGTTTGACATCATTATCAAAATTTTTACTCAAAGATGATTGCATTCCCATTTGCATTTTTAATTTCATATCTTACAATTAACTGATCTTGAAAATAATTTACCAAGCATTTCGAACGGCTTGTGCAATTTTTTTGTAATATTTATCTTGAAAATTTGCGATCCAAGCTCCCACATAACTCATTATTTAAATCTTTAAATATGAATTAGCAGGAGAGTTCATTACTGAACTATTTTGTGGTAATACTTGTTGAGATTTGCAAGACAACATAATTGATACTCCTAAAACTATATAAATATTTTTCACTATTGCTTTGTAAAGATTAAGTTCTCAGCTTCTGGCAGGTAAATTGTTTTGTCAGGATTTCCAGGACAATTTTTAGTTGTCAAAACACTACTGTTAGGGTGATAAGACCATGACAAGCTTAAAGGATTAATCTTTTTTAACAGAATTTCTCCCCAGCCAACACCACAATTTGTTCCATTATAATAAAGATATACAGTATTATCTTTTATAGATATACTGGTAATAAAATTTCGGTCAGATTCACCCTGGGCATTAGAATTATTTTGTAAAACTACCCCAGATGAGTCTTTAATGATATATTTTACGAGTAAAATATCCTGATAAAAAGTTGTTGTCAAATCACGCCTAAGGAGGTGATGTTCATCTTTCGTAATAGAAAGAATGGTGGTTCGTCCATTAAATGTCGATTGCCATGTGCCAACATAATAGTTCAATTCATTATTAAGGTCTTTCAAATATGAGCCTGCTTGAACATCATCAGGATAAGTGTTTAATGGGTAGACCTGCTGTGCTTTACAAGAGCTAAAGTTTATTGCTAAAAATATCAATAAACTTTTTATAGTAAGATTTTTCATAATAATTTTTTATTTTAAATACATGGAACTGGATTTAAAGTCCCATCAATATTCTGCTTTATTGTTTTTATTCCATCATCATCTATTCTTTGCAAGATAATTTTGTTTTCCAATCCCATCGCTTTTAACGTATTCATAAAAAGTTTTTCTAATCCTTTTGAATTCAGTTTTCCTGTTTGAGAATTACAATAAATTCCAGAAGTATCTGACAAAAGTTTAATTTGATTTCTGTATTGACTAATTTTTAATACTTCAAGATCAACTTCACTAAAAGCTCCAGATGCTGGCAAATCACTATGTCTTCCATTAAAGTGAATTACATAATGTATGCCATTGGGTGCAACCATACCTGAAAATGCATTTCCAGTGTTACCAATATTTTGATATCTGGCTATTTCAAGAAGAGTATCAACATCCGTAGCTGAAAATATATCTACTTTCGTTCCTGTGTGATTATGATAAGCCCCATTTAATAAAGAAGGATCTCCTATTACAACACTATGTGGTCCATTTTCAGTAGTTTGTGTCGGAGGACCATTTTTGTTTAATTTCCATCCTTTTTCTCCACCTATTCCACTGGCCATATGATTTTTCAGATCAGCAACTACATCATTTACTTCCTGATTTTCCAGTAGAGCTTTTGTTTTCTCACAAGGATTCTGTGGTGCCTCTGGCGTAGGGGTATTGCTTCCGCCTCCGCCACCGCTTCCTACACTTGGGTCAAAACAGTTATTATACCCTGTGCATCCTCCCTTGGGTCCGCCTCCTGTAGGCCTTGGTTTGGGAGGAGGAGAAATGATAATATCAGGAATGCCGCAGGCATCATCTTCCTCAAAGCCGCAGCCGTTTTTGCTGTTCAAACCATGCTTGAGTTTGTTTTTTGTATAGGCAATGCTGAATATTTTGTACACCTCATCATAATAGGCATGTCCAGAGTCCAGTTTCCTGAATTCTACTTCTGTTTCCTCATTTCTGAGAATACCAGCCATAAGGCCATCAACCTGGTTGCTTTTTATGATGGGATATATTACCCATCGCTCACCATCGTCCAGAAGCATCTCCTGAGAATGCAGGTTAAATTCTACATACTCTGATTCATTTTTATTAAAGCTTCCTTTTTTCAATAATGCAGCTCTCGAGTAGCCGGTCCCATTAATTTGGTCATAGTTTTCCAACAATGTTCTAAACCCTTGAGCGTAGTTTACAGATTCTTTATTGGCTACCGAAAACACCTGAAACTTGTTAGAGTAAGAAGGTTTTTCATTACCTGAAAGATAATCTTCGTTCGTCCTACATGACTGTAGACTGACAGCCATTGCTATCAACGGAAGGAACCGGAAGATAAAATTTTTTCTCATAGGTTTTGTGTTAATTAAGTTGTTAAAGATATATAATTTTCACAAACGTATGAATAATGTTTTAAATAGGCAAATTTGCCTATTTAAAATAGACCATAAACTCTAACCTTTGTTATGTGAAAGATTTGGATCAAATAAGGTTAAAGAAAATAGGAGAACGTCTACAAGAATTGCGTCTTCAGAAAAACCTCACGCAAAAGGAACTTGCTTTTATACTGGACATAGAAATTTCACAGATTACAAGAATAGAAAGAGGCGTTATCAATACTTCCGTTCTCAGCCTTATGAGAATTTCTGATGCTCTTGGAATGTCAATAAGTGAATTTTTAAAAGAAATAAACTAGCTCTTAATCTATAAAATAAGAATCCGGCTTTTTAAGCTCGCCCTGTGGCATTCCCGCCTGCTCAAAAATGGAATATTCAATTGTTCTGCATAGGCTATTCAGGGCAAGATCATTTTCCTCCTCCCCAAACGGTTCCCCGATCTCCTGGATAATAGCATCAAGGGCAATAAAAGTATAGCTGATTAAGAGAACGATCAGAGGCATCATCCAGTCCAGACTATCAACCAATCCAAACGGCAGCCAGAAACAGTACAGATAAACCGTGCGGTGAAGCAGAACACTGTAAGCAAAAGGTAAAGGCGTATTGTAAATTCTCTCACATCCTCCTGAAATATTGGAGAACTGGTTCAGCTGGTGATCCATAGAGGTCATCACGATTGTATCAATATTTCCTTTCTGCTGCTGTTCTTTCAGCCAGTCGGCAATAAAACCGAGAATGATGCTGGGAATAAATTTTTTATCTTTCAAATACTCCGCATGTTCCGGAGAAAGAAGTCTGGTTAAGTGCTCTGTCCCGGATTTATCTCTCAGCTGATCATTCAGTGACCAGCAGAATGCGGAAACCATTTTGATGATTTTTTCTTTTTCTTCTTTAGCACCGGGTGAGGAATCATTCACTAATGAAAGAATCTGTCTTGTCAAAGATCTTGTTTCGATGACCAATGATCCCCACAGCTTACGTCCTTCCCAGAAACGGTCGTAGCTTGCAGAATTGCAGAACCCCATGAAAATAGCCAGCGCAAGACCGATGAGCGTAAAAATAGTTGGATTAAGATGTACCTTATAGTCAAATATTTTTCCTTTAAAAAAATAGATGAGCAGGGAAAAAACTAAAATAACAACCAACTGGACAACAATTTTCTTCAATACAGAGCCTCTCCATATAAACAACATTTTCAGCCAGTTGGTCCGCTGTCTTACAATCATTAGTATGTATTTATATTAAAGCGAAAGAAAAGCATAGGCGAAAGAAAGCACAGAAATAATAATTCCTGCCATAAAGATCTTATACGTTATAGATAAAAGCTTGTATTTTCTGTCAAGCACTTTCCCCAGGAAATAAAGGTCTTTCACCATAGAATCGTAGATATAATCTCTGTCTTTGATCAGATCTTTCATAGCATTATGATAATCGTTGAACATCATCTGATGGAAGTTTCCGAAGAACAGAAGATTTACCTTTCTGTCTGTGATATCCTGAGCCGTAAAATTAGTTTTCGTTACATTGGGTTTTGTAGATAAAATCGCAAATATAATTGTCAAAACACTTGAAAGCAACAGGATAAAGCTTGGAATGATCAGGTGGGCATTTTTAGGTGTGTCCAGCTTAGGAACCAGCACGGAAAGACAGACTGAAATAATGATAGCGTTAACCGAAAGCAGAATATTCGCCTTACTGTCAGCAATATCGCTCAGTCTGGTGTGATTGTTCAGCGTTACCCTGAATAAGGTATCTACACTTCTGTCAGGCTTTGTCTCTTTAGGTTCTTTCTTATTGTCTGAATTTTCTTTTTTATCCTCTTCTTTTTCAAGCTTTTTTTCTATTTTCTTTATGTTTTTCTTTTTCAGAGGCTCCCAGTTTTCCTTTGCATAATCCGTGTAATAGTGATGCTTGTTTTTAAGCATTTCAAGATTTCCTGCATTCCATTCATCATTGGAGAAACATTTTACATTGGTAAGTTCCCATTCTTTTCTCAGTGCATCGGAAATTTCATTATAATCGTGACTGGCAAAATGACTGCAATCCGCATCTTTCACAATTTTTTCCAGAAGATTCTGTGGTTCATAAGTGATCTTTGTCGCCAGAATCAACTTAGAAACATCTTCAATATAAGTTTCAGAGTAATTTTCCTGCTTTAGAAAATCGGTAAGAATCTGCACACCTCTTTCCTCATGATTCTGGGCACATTCTACATAGCCTGTATCATGAAACCACAGCGCAAGCAGAACTTTTTCCTGATCTTCTTTAGATACAGGCGTATTTCGCAAGATCTCCTCTGCCTTATTAACGGTATAGGTCGTGTGAATAAAATTATGGTAAAAGTATACAGAAGATAACCTATCTTTGAATAAGATTTCGACATAATCTTTAGCTTTGTGTAAAATGCTCATTCCTGATTTTTTGTTAATGTAAATTTATGAATTTATCCTTTAAAACTCATTTAAAAAATACTTCTATTGCCTTTCGGGCAGTATTGTCTGCCGGAGTTCTCTATTCCTGCGCAACATATAACGTAAAAAAAGGTAAAAACTTATTTGAAGTTAAAAATTCCGACATCAAATCTGATAATGATTTTAAAATTTTCCTGATCGGGGATGCCGGAAATGCTGATGAGCCTCAGGCGCAGACCACTTTAAATTTACTTAAAAATAAACTGGATTCTGCAGATAGCAACTCTATGCTGATCTTTCTTGGCGATAATATCTATCCGAACGGAATGCCAAAGGAATCAGACAAAGACTATGCACTGGCAAAAGAAAAACTTGAGAATCAGCTTGCCATCACCAAAAATTTCAAGGGAAAAACATTGGTTATTCCCGGAAATCATGACTGGAAAAGCGGTCTGGATGGATTAAAGGCTCAGGAAGATCTTGTAAAGGCTTACTTCAATGACAAAAAAGCTTTTCTTCCTAAAAATTCCTGCGGTATTGATGATATTAATTTATCAAAAGATATCAAGCTTATTGTGATCGATACGAAATGGGCACTTACAAACTGGGATCAGTATCCGGGAGTGAATAAAAACTGTCCGATCAAGACCCGTGAAGATTTCTTCACAGAATTTAAAGATCTTGTCACTAAAAATCAGGATAAAAGAATTATTGTTGCCCTGCATCACCCTATTATCAGCAGTGGAACTCATGCAGGGTTCAATTCTGCAAAATCACATCTTTATCCGCTTAAAAGCAAAGTTCCGGTTCCTGTAGTTGCCAGTGTGATTAATGTACTGAGAAGTTCTTCCGGGGCAAGTCTTGAGGATATCAATAACCAGCATTATGCAGATCTGGCCAACAGGTTAAAAAGCATTGTTCAGGATAAAGAAAACATTATTTTTGTTTCGGGACATGATCACAATCTTCAGTATCATGAAGAGAGGAATATCAGGCAGATTATCAGCGGCGCAGGCTCTAAAACGGATCCTTCCACTATTGCAGAAAAAACCGATTTCTCTTATGGAGGCAGCGGCTTTGCCGTTTTGAATATAAGAAAAGACCAAAGTACTGATGTGGAGTATTTTTCTACAAAGGACAACAGTTTGAAAAAGCTGACGCATATCTCTGTGATTTCAAAACCTGATGCATTTATTAATAATTATCCAAAGGATTTCCCGGCTACAGCCACTTCAAGTATTTATCCGGTAAAGCTTACCCAAAAAGGACCTGTTTACCGTTGGCTGTGGGGTGAGCATTACAGGAAATATTACGGGATTCCAATTGAGGCACCAACGGCAGATCTTACTTCCCTGAATGGCGGATTTACCCCTTTCAGAGAAGGCGGAGGAAATCAGTCGAACAGCTTAAGACTAAAGGCAGCAGACGGACAGGAATTTGTGATGCGAGGCGTGAAGAAGAGTGCCGTTCGTTTTCTGAATAATATGGCTTTCAAAAAAAGCACTTTCGGGAATGAGCTGAACAATACCTTTCCTGAAAAGTTCCTGCTGGATTTCTATACCACCAATCATCCGTTTACCCCTTTTTCAGTAGGAAATATGGCTGATAAGCTCGGTATTTTTCACAGTAATCCGAAATTATATTATATTCCAAAGCAGTATGCTTTAGGAGAATATAATAAGAATTTCGGGGATGAAATGTACATGATCGAAGAACGCTTTTCTTCTGATCCTAAAACGCTGGCTTCACTGGACAATGCTAAAGATATTGTTTCTACAGATGATGTGCTGAAAAATTTCACCAAAAATTATAAGTATTCCGTAGACCGGGAATCGTACATAAGAGCAAGAATCTTTGATATGCTGATCGGTGACTGGGACAGACATTCCGACCAGTGGAAATGGGCAGAATACCAGGACGGTGATAAGGTTGTTTACAAACCGATCCCGAAAGACAGAGATCAGGCTTTCAGTAAATATGACGGGGCAACTTTCAAGATTATCATGAATGTTCCGGCCATCCGCCACATGAAAACATTTAAGGAAGAGATTAAAAATGTAAAGTGGATCAATATGGAGCCTTATCCTTTAGATCTTGTCTTTTTAAAGGGAGCAACACAGGAAGAGTGGACGGAACAGGCAAAATATATTCAGGAACATTTGACGGATGCTGATATTGACGAAGCTTTCTCTAATCTACCGAAGGAGGTAAAAGATGAAACGATTGCTGATATTCAGAGAAAATTAAAGATAAGAAAAACAAAACTGCAGGATTATGCTGCGCAGTATTATAATGTACTCCAGGAAAAGGTTTCGCTGGCAGGAACAGTAAATCCGGACAAGTTTGTCATTACAAAAAACGGTCATTCCGTGAATGTAAAACAATATAAATTAGACAAAAACAAGGAAAATCCTGAGCTGGTTTTTGAGAAAACCTATGAAGATTCAAAAACGAAAGAACTTTGGATCTACGGTCTTGAAGATGATGATATTTATGATGTTGCAGGAGAAGGTAGGCCAAAGACAAATATACGACTTATTGGGGGCTATAACCACGATGTTTATAATATTGCAGACGGAAAAAGTGTAAAGATTTATGATTTTAAATCCCAGAAAAATACGTACAACGGTTCAGGGACGAAAAATATTTCTGATGATTATGATATCAATACGTACAATTACAAACATCCGAAATATAATTTCTTTGCCGGCTATCCGAATGCAGATTACAACCCGGATGATGGTGTGATTTTGGGAGTTCTGGCTAATTATACAGTGAATAACTTTATCCGTGATCCTTATACACAAAAGCATAGCCTTAAAGTTAATTTCTATACGGCTACAGGCGGATTTAATGCGGCTTATAAAGGTATATTCAAAAAAGCAATATCGGGCTGGGATTTCAATCTCGATGCGGCGTACACTACTCCAAGATTCGCAGAAAATTTCTTCGGACTGTCTAATGAAAGTGTATACGATAAAGAAAATACGGAAAGAGAATACAACAGGGCAAGAATTTCCAAGTTCAATTTTGCACCGTCGATCTCTAAAAAAAGCTGGATGAACCTTCAGCATCAGTTCCAGCTGACGTTTGAGGATAATAAGGTGCAGAGAAATGGTGACCGCTTTGTGGATCAGTCTGCCGATGTAAGACCTGACGTTTTCAAAAGCCAGCAGTTTGCAGGGGCCAATTACACTTTCAGTTTCAAAAATCTGGATAATAAAGCTTTTCCTACTTTAGGACTTGAGTTTCTGGTCAATGCAGACTGGAAAACCAATCTTTCCAATACAGACAAGAACTTCTTTACTCTGAAAGGAAGACTGGCTATAGATCACAGAATTGATAAAAGAGGAAATTTTGTTTTTGCCAACTCCAGCAATGCAATGTGGATCAGCAATAATGACTTTGAATTCTACCAGGCAGCGAGTATTGGCGGAAATAACGGAATGAGGGCTTTCAGAAATGACAGGTTCTCAGGGAAATCTTATTTTACCAATAATTCTGAGATCCGGTGGGATTTCGGAAGGGTGAGAAATAACATTGTTCCGGCCAATATGGGAGTTCTGATCGGATATGATCTCGGACGTGTCTGGAACGACGGTGAGGATTCTAAAAAGTGGCATCAGTCTGTAGGAGCAGGATTCTGGCTGAGCGTTGTAGAAATGTTCTCTGCGAGACTGAATTACTTCTATGGTTCTGACGGAGGAAGAATCTCTGCAGGTGTTGGAATGACTTTCTAATTCTATCGCTTTTATATTTAATTCTATATTAATAAAACAAGAGGGACAATTTTTTTGTCCCTCTTGTTTTTATTTATGTCAGATTTAAGCTTTTGCAGCAGTCATTATTTAGTTTTGAAGTCAAATTCAAATCTATATACATTCCCTCCTTTTTCCTTATCTTTTTCATCTGCGATCAGCAGGGTTTTATCATCCAGGAAAACAATAGCTTCTTTCTGTGAATTATGATTCAACGGCACTTTTTCAATTTTTGCCGTATTGAAGTTATCTGCTGTGAATCCAGAAAGAACATGGATATTTCTATGGGTAAGCAGAACGATCTTATCATTGGTACTGTTGATGGCGGCAGAAGTGATGGCAGCATCGCTGTACTTCCCTGCAAGCTTAAGTTTCCCTATTAATTTGGCTTCAAACTCCCCTTCCCGATTAGGAAGCTGGAATACAAGGAAAGTTCCGTCAAAACCTTTGCTTCTGTTTTTGGTGAAGAGATAGAAGTTTCCGTTCATTTCTACGAAAGCTTCACAGTCATACAGCCAGTTTGATTTTTTTGGAGGGAATTCTGTCTGGCCTTCGTAATGAAATTTTGTCGTCTGGATCGCTTTTGTTGTTTTCTGGGAAGCATCTTGTAAATCTAACTTTAAAATAGCAAGATTCTGTCTGTTATTGTCATTATTTCCAAAATCCCCAATGTAAATATTTCCCTGAGCATCTTTTGTAATATCTTCCCAGTCATTGTTCTCAGCATTTTCTACCACAACATCAGCTACCTGCTTGCCCTGCCTGTTTAATCCGTAAACCATGTTTTTATTTCCCTGATCTTCTATAGCCCAGATAATATTTCCATCATGAGATAAAGCAATTCCTGAAACTTCTTTCAGCTTTTTAGGAAGGGGAAATTCAACTGTTAAATCATCCGTTTTTGGGGAGTCCTGAGCTTTTGGATTACAGCTCCACAACAGGAAAGCAGACAGGGTAAGGATACGCAACATAGCTATTTATTTAATTTTTTAAACTGAAAATACGAGTACCGTATATTTTTCTCTAAGTTATTAATAATCTGCTGATGGTGAAGAAAAAAACCGGCAGCAAGTCCGATTAAACTTCCAATAATGGTATCCAGAAGTCTCGCATGCATCAGGTTTTCTACGTTATGATGAACCATACTTCCGGTTTCTGTCAAAAGAATGGTCAGCGGGGTTATAAAGATAACGGCAAAACCATAATTTCTAACAATCAGCAGCTCTATAATGAACTGCAATATGGTGATGGTGATAATCATTTCTATTTTTGCAGGTTCAAAAAGCAGGATGAGCCATGCAAAACCTATTCCAATAAAGGTTCCAAGGATGCGGTGCATATTCCTTTGGCGGACATGCTCAAAATTCCTTCCCTGTATAATAGCTACTGCTGCAATGGAGATCCAATAGGTGTTTTCAAATTTTAAAAGATGACCAACAATCAGTGTCAGCATCATAAAGAAACCGATAATACTGCTTTCTACAAATTTGGTATATCTTCTCTTTTTAAAACTTCTCCTTCTCGGAACAGAAAAAACATCTCCTTTTTCTATAAAAACAGAATATAGAAAAGCAAGAGTACAAGACAGAATTGCTCCCATAGCCACAAGTCCTACCCTTGCCGGAATCATTTCAAGGTCAAATTGGTAGGTACTTGCCATTGCTGCCAGCATAATAAAGAAAAAATTTCCCGGCGGAGGAATTTTAAAATAGGATGTTATAAAATGGGCCAGAAAGGCCACAACTCCCAAAGATAAAGCGGCCGTATATCCATTAAAGCTAAAAAATAAACTTATGGTAAAAGAAAAAACCATCCCAAATGCACATACCGCCAGGTGAATCATCCGCTGGGTGATAGGCGCAGAGGTGAATATAAAATCGTAAGCGCTCCTAAACTTGACAGGCTTCCGTAATTGGGTTTTCCTAAAAAATAGCCTATGAAAAGACAGCTTCCGATACAGAGTGCTGCAAGAAACGGAAAATGCCACTTCCTTTCTGTCTTTTTGAATTCCAGGAGATAGTGAAACCTATGATTTTCAGACCGCTCAGCTTCCATATTATGACATCAGTTTCGCTTTTTCCCACAGTACATCCATCTCTTCCAGAGACAGATCAGCCAGCTTCAGATCAGATTTCTCAGCAAGATTTTCCATCTTCTGGAATCTTGAAATGAATTTTAAATTTGTTCTTTCCAGCGCAGAATCCGGATTAAGTCCTGAAATCCGTGCATAATTGATGAGTGAAAAAAATACATCGCCAAGTTCCAGCTCTTTTTTATGCGGATCAGTTTCCTCATAGAACTCCCGGATCTCTTCATCTACTTTTTTCCAGGCATCTTCTGCATCATGAAATTCAAAACCGATTCCCTTTACTTTATCCTGAATCCTGTAGGCTTTTACCAAACTGGGAAGACTTTTCGGAACGCCGCCCAAAATAGATGTATTGCCTTCCTTCAGCTTTAACTTTTCCCAGTTCTGTTTTACTTCTTCCTCATCCTTCACTTCTACATCACCGTAAATATGGGGATGACGGAAGATCAGTTTTTCGTTTAGAGAATTGATGACATCCGCAATATCGAAGCTCTCTTTTTCTGAACCTATTTTAGAATAAAAAACAAGATGAAGCAGCACGTCGCCAAGCTCCTTTTTGATTTCCTGTAAATCTTCCTGAAGTATAGCATCAGAAAGTTCATAGGTTTCTTCTAAAGTTAAATGACGAAGAGACTGCAGCGTCTGCTTTTGATCCCACGGACATTTTTCACGCAGATCATCCATGATGTCTAACAATCTTCCGAAGGCTTCTAGTTTTTCTTGTCTGGTATTCATAAGTTAAGAATTGAAAGTAGTGCAAATTTAGGGTAAATCTTTATTAATAAAGTTCTTTTGTCTTTAAACAAAAATGAAACATCCAAGACTTGAAATCTTTCACTAAAAATAATTTCTGTTCTCTAAAATTCCGAAATTGTACAGATTTAATATTGTTGATTCAGTTTTAAATTTATCCCGTACTTCAAACAGTAGTTTTTTTAGCGTTCACAGAATTTATTTTTTTACGCTACAGTCTCCTAAGTTGCCTTAAATCGGGTATAGAAAAACTCCCTGTCAGGAACTTTCTGACAGGGAGTTATATTTTACAATCCGGGATAAATTATCCTTTCTTGGTATGTGTACTTTTTGGAGCTGCTTTCGCGGCAGAAGTCGCTTTTACTTTTGGAGCGGCAGGTTTTTCAGCTTTTGGAGCTGCTTTTTTAGGAGCATCAATGCTTACTTCTTCTTTTGCTCCCTCTAATGTTTCAGGTTCTGCTTTTACGAAGCTTTCAGGAGTAATGTATCCTGCTTTGTGAAGAATATTATACCATTGAGCCAGCTTCTTAATATCTGAAGCATATACCCTATCTGTATCATAATTAGGAAGAGAAGCCGTCATGAAATCCTTCAGAACATCATCCGAAGATTTGTGAGAAATAGCTTCTTTATAATCGTAATTCTTAGCAATATTTTCAAAAACTTCGAACAAAGGAACTTCTTTATCAAATGTAAACATAGCAATATTGTCTAATAAACTCACTTGACTAGAGTTTCCAATACTTACTTTTTTCTTGGAACTAACATCTTCAATAATGAAACCGTTTCTTAATTGAGAAACTAATTTGAAAAGTCCTGGCTTTCCGGAAATTGAAATTATTTTTTCTAACAGCATAATTTTATTTTTTGTAAATTCTGCAATCGGCTCAAGGCTTTTTGCTGTGTATTATTTTTTTAATCCTTGTTTAATTACTTTGGAAATCTCATTTTGTAGCTAATGCTTACCTCACCCTGAGAGATCTTCGTCAGTTTACCTTTCACCAGTTTTTTCTTCAAAGTGCTTAAATGGTCGGTGAAAAGAACTCCTTCAATGTGATCATACTCATGCTGAATTACGCGGGCTCTAATATCGGAAAAAGTTTCTGTATGTTTTACAAAATTTTCGTCATAATATTCAATAACGATTGTTCCTTTTCTCTTTACATCTTCTCTTACATCAGGAATAGAAAGACATCCTTCATTGAATTTCCATTCTTCGCCGGATTCTTCAAGAATCGTTGCATTAATGAAAACTTTCTTGAAATCAGCCAGTTCGTCTTTGATATCTTCGTAATCTTCGTCGTCTGCAAGAGGAGTCACATCTATGACAAACAGGCGCAGATCCAGCCCGATTTGCGGCGCAGCCAATCCTATGCCGTTGGCACTGTACATGGTTTCGAACATATTATCTATAAGTTCCTGTAAACCTGGATAATCTTGGTCTATATCTTTTCCTACTTTTCTCAAAACAGGATCTCCAAAAGCTCTTATCGGTAAAATCATCTTGTTCTTTGTTCTAAAAAATTCTGCAATATAATCGTTGCGCTTACTTTATCTATCAACCCCTTTTCCTGTCTCTTCTTTTTACTTTTTCCACTTTGGGAAATAAAAAATGAAGCCATTTTGGAGGTAAATCTTTCATCAAAACGGTGAACCGTAATTCCTGGAAATTCTTTCTGAAATTCTCCAATGAATTTTAAAATATCGGTCTCCACTTCGGAAACGTTTCCTTTCAGATCTATGGGAAGCCCTACCACCACTTCATCCACTTTATTTTCGATGAAATATTTCTTTAAAAAATCTATCAAAACCGGAGTCTGGATGGTGTCCAGACCGCTGGCAATGATCTGCATATCATCTGTTGCAGCGATGCCGCAGCGTGCCTTTCCATAGTCTATTGCAAGGATCTGTCCCATAAGTGTGCAAATTTAGTAAAATTTAATGATTTTATTCATAACGCAGCTTTTTTATGGAAATGATGTTTTATTCCATTATTTTTTTTATAATTTTAATCTTCCAAAAAACGAAAATATGAAGAAACTCATCCTCGTAAGACATGCGAAAAGCGACTGGCCGGAAGAAACAGAGGACTTCGACAGACCCTTGGCAGACAAGGGATTGGAAGACGCCATGAACATGTCCAGATTCATGAAAAGCAATAACATTTCTATTGACCGGTTTGTTTCCAGTCCGGCAGTACGTGCATTAAATACATGTAAAATATTCAACCAAACCTATCAGCTGAATGTCTCTACAGAAGAGAAGCTTTACAATCCTTCAGAAAGGAATTTTGAATCTGTAATCTACGATCTGGATGACAGCGTAAGCTCTGTGGCTCTCTTTTCACATAACAACGGAATTTCCAATTTTGCAAATTCAATTTCTGAAGATATTTTTCATTTCCCCACCTGCGGAGTAGCCGGTTTTGAAATCGACTGCAATTCGTGGTCTGAATTTGACGGTGCCGGTAAAAAACTTCTGTTTTTTTATGAGCCAGGGAAAATATAGTTTCATCTTTTTTACCTGATTATTTACCTGCTCCTTTTTCCATGTCAGAAAAAGGAGAAGACTTATTCAAAGCAATTGCTTTCAATAGTGTTCCTCTTCAAAAGCTAAAATCTACACATCCTGCATAAAAAAAACGGGCTAAAGCCCGTTTCTATTGAATATTTTTTATTTCCCTTATTTTACTTTTTTCAGATCGAGATCATCGAAATCGAAGCTAAAGTCCGTAACATCTGAGATAGGCTTTAATCTTGCAGATGCTGCTTTTCCGGTTTCATCATAATCGAAAATGATGTAGGCATCGGCATCATAGCTTCTGTCGTCCCATTTGATGATGAATGAATTATTGGAATAAGGAAGCAGTTCCCCTTTCAGTCTTGGAGAATTTTTGCATGCAATTCTGTAGGTATTTCCCTGCTGTACAATTTCAACATCTCCAAACCATTGGTCATTATATTTTCCGGTGAACTGTTCTGCTTTTGGCTGAAGGTTTTTATCTTTTTTAAAGGCATCAGATTTAGCGAAAGCTTCTTTTTTCTGCTTGTCATATTCTAGGTTTACTTTTGACATTCTCTCACCGTAGGTTTTCAGCCAGTTTCTGTCTGCCATGCCTAGATAAGAATCTTTTACAGTGTTTGTAATCGTGTTGAAAGCGGCACCGGACTGCTGGTTGGTAAGTACAACAATTCCTAATTTCATATCAGGAATCAGGGTAAACTGGGTAACCGTCCCAATCAAACCGCCGGTATGCTGAATTTGTTTGTGACCTTTCACATCGCTTAGGAACCATCCCAATCCGTAGCCGTAAAAGCTCGTGTCATAAGGATTTTTCATGGCAACTTTATCAGGAATCTGCAGACTCCATAACTGCTGAACATTCTTATCTGAAACGAGTTTCTTACCGTCTTTGGTCGTGAAATTATTTAAAAGACATTCTGCCCAAGTGGTCATATCTTTAATATTACTCATGATTCCGCCTGCTGCATTTCCGGTTTCATTCCAATCATGGGGAACTGCAATGGCTTTTCCGTCTACCGGAGCATGAGCATCAATCTTATTGGATACGGCCTTAGCTCTGCTGTAGCTTCCAAAACTTGAAGTCATTCCTACAGGTTTCATAATTCTTTGCTCTATAAATTCGGCCCAACTGAGTCCGGAAATCCTGTGGATCACTTCTCCAGCTATGATGAACATGATATTGTTATAGTCTAATGTTGTTCTGAAAGGGTTTTCAGGCTTCAGGTATCTTACATTGTGAACAATATCATTCACAGTCAGATTTCCGCCTTCCGGAAAAAACATCAGATCGCCTTGTCCTAGTCCCAGTCCAGCTCGATGGGTAATCAGATCTTTAATGGTTATATTTTGCGAAACGTATGGATCATACATCTGAAATTCAGGGATGTATTTTGAAACTTTATCATCCCAGTTCAGCTTTCCTTCATCGGCTAAAATAGCAAGCGCAGTACAGGTAAACCCTTTGGAATTGGATGCAATACCTACCAAAGTATTATCATCCATTGGCTGTTTGGTGGTAAGAGAACGCTGCCCGAAACCTTTGGAATAGATCACTTTTCCGTCTTTTATTATGCCTACAGACATTCCCGGCACATCGAAAGTCTTTAAAGTATTCTGGATGAGCTCATCCAATTTTTTTTCTTCAACCTGGGCATTAAACAGGCCCACTGCCGCTAGAAAAAGTAGAAAAGAAAATTTCTGCTTCATTTTTTTAATTTTTTCAAATTTAATAAATATTCAATGATGCCTGTTTTATTACCTAAGTTTTATTTATTTAAGATTTACAAGATTCAATAAAATTTAAATCTTTCATAACTTTGCAGAAATATCAGATCTTCATGACCAAAATTCTCCTCCTTTCCGATTCTCATTCTTATATAGATGACCGTATTTTAGAATATGCTTCTCAGGCTGATGAAATATGGCATTGTGGTGATTTCGGAAGTATAGAAGTTATAGAAGAACTGGAAAAAATAAAGCCTTTAAAAGGTGTTTACGGCAATATAGATAATACGAAGATCCGAGCTGAGTTTCCTGAGGTGAACCGTTTTTTCTGTGAGAATCTTGAGGTTCTGATGATCCATATCGGAGGTTATCCAGGAAAATATACGCCTTTAACCCATAAAGAGATTTCTGCAAAGGCTCCTAAACTATTTATTTCAGGGCATTCTCATATCCTGAAGGCTATGTTTGACCAGAAAAACAATTTGCTTCACCTAAATCCCGGTGCATGTGGTAAACAGGGATGGCACAAGATGAGAACAATGATACGCTTCGTTGTGGAAGGTGATGAGATTAAGGATCTGGAGATCATTGAACTGGGGCCGAAAATTTAATTTTAAGAATAGATATGAAGATCGGAGACCAAGTTTCTGTAGTAGATGAAGATTTAAGCGGGATTATTACTTCCGTGAACGGAAATATTGTTGTTTTTTAAGGACGAATATGGATTTACCTATCAATATCCGAAAGAGAAACTGGTTCCCAAAAATGCTGATCTTTATGAAAATATCAGGATTGTGAAAAAAGCAGAACCAAAGAAAATTATTTCCAAAAAACATCAGAAAAATCACATGGTTCTTGATCTTCACTTTGAAAACCTTGTAAAAAACCCCAGTGATTATGACAGTTTTGAAAGACTGTTCATTCAAAAAGCAAAACTAACTGAAGTTCTGGATTTCTGCAGAAAGCATCATCTTAAGAGGCTTGAGATCGTTCACGGAATTGGCGACGGTACGCTTCAGAGAATGGTCATGGATGTTTTACAAAGCCAGACAGATATCGATTTTTACAATAAGGAAATACTTCACCATCAATCGGGTGCGGTTATGATAGAATTTCACTAAATTTGCATCAATTGAAATATGAACGTACTTAATTTACTTTTTACCAAAGACGGATTAATCTGCCAGATTGCAAAGAACAAAAGCATCCTGGAGGAAAAGTCTTATTTCGTTACGGAAGAAACACCGGAAAATCTTATAGAAGATAAATTGGATGAAATTCTTCTGAAGCAGAGGTTTGAAGAGATCCACGTGATTTCTGCACTGAATCATTTTACGCTGATGCCGGAGGGGTTTTCGGAACATGAAGCAGGATTTGAACTGATTGCTTTCAATGCCCCGGCTAATAAGGAAAAAGAAGAGCTGATGCTTTCTGTCAACAAAAAGTTTGGTGTACAGTTTTATTATACGTTCCCAAAAAACTTTTACAGGAAAATAAAAGAGCTGGCGGTTCCGGTTCATTTTAATTTTTCGGGAGAGAAGTTTTTAAACTCTATTAATAATAAGAATAATAAGGAAATTCATATCAATCTCTATCACAATCAGTGTGAATTTTTTGCCATTGATAGCAAGAAGGTGATTTTATACAATAATCTGGACGTGAATTCTGAGGTAGATTTTCTTTATTTCGTAATGTTTACACTAAGCAAAATAGGTTTTGGAATCAATGAAACTAATTTTTACGCTTATGGTGAAACTACGGAAAATGAAACTTTTATTTCCGAATTACAGAAATTCGTCAAGAATATGAGAATTGTTTTTGACAACGTTCCCAATAAGAATTTTATACTTAATTAGGTTGCAGGCTGCAGGTCAGAGGACTTATTCCCGAATATACTGACCTGTCGCCTGTAATCTGCGACCTAACAACTAAATAAATATGTTCAGAATAATCTCAGGTAAATGGAAAGCCAAGAAAATAGCCGCTCCCAAAAATTTTGATGTAAGACCTACAACGGATTTTGCGAAGGAAGCGCTTTTCAGCATCCTGGAAAATAAATATGATATGCAGTCGATATCCGTTCTCGATCTTTTTGCAGGCATCGGTTCCATTACTTTTGAATTCGGTTCAAGAGGATGCCAGGATATCACTTCAGTGGAAATGAATCCGAAACATACCAGTTTTATCAATTCTACGGCTTCAGAACTGGATATGTCAAAGCAGATCAATGTTCAGAGAGGCGATGTCTTCGACTGGCTTAAAAAATTCAGAAATAATAAGAGTTTCGAGATTGTATTTTCTGACGCTCCCTTTGAAATGGAAGAGAAGAAATACTATGAACTGCTGTCTTTGGTTCTGAACAATAAATATGTTAAACAGAATGGCATCCTGATCGTAGAACATCAAAGCAGAATGAAGCTGGAACACCCGAATTTAATAGACACCCGAAAGTACGGAAATGTAAGTTTCAGTTTTTTCGAAGCGAATAAAGAAGTTAATCAGGAAATTTAATTCCTGATTATTTTTTTTACGGAATAATCAGGTGCTGAAATACCCCAGTTGGTAATAGCTTCAAGTACCGGAAGTAAAGTCTTTCCGAAGTCCGTTAATGCATATTCAACTACCAAAGGTGGCTTTTCCGTAAAAACCTTTCTACTTATAATTCCATCCTCCTCCATTTGTTTAAGCTGCAAGCTCAACGTCCTTTCCGTAATGGTAGGAATGGATTTTCTTAATTCATTATATCTTTTGGCACCATCAATTAAGTGGTGTAAAATGACTGCTTTCCATTTCCCGCCGATAAACCTCATGGTTACACTGGTACAACAAGGATAAGATTTGTTATCTACTGTATACATTTATACTATCATTTTTAACCGTTATTGCAAAGGTAGTAAACTTAAATTACTTTTGTAACTATAAAAATGATAGTACAATAATTTATGAATTTTTTAGACCAAATGAAAAAGAGGTATACGGTAAAAAAGTATAATCCTCAAGCCAAGATCAGTGCAGAACAGATTACAGAATTGAAAGAGATCCTTAATTTAAGCCCTTCTTCTATCAACAGCCAGCCATGGAATTTTATTTTTGTGAATAAGCCTGAACTAAAGGGGCAATTGGCAGAAGCATCTTATTTTAATAAGGAGAAAGTACTGGAAAGCAGTCATGTGATCGTATTCCAGGTATTGAAAGATCCCGCAGATTTTGAAAAACAGATTGAAGAAAATCTTCCCGAAGTTTCAGTTAGCTATTACAGAACCATGGTAAAGCCCAATGGAGAAGCTGCAATCAAATCATGGTTGGGACATCAGGTTTATCTGTCTTTGGGAATCCTCTTGTCGGCTTGTGCTGCCATGGGAATTGATTCTACCCCTATGGAAGGTATTGAAACAGATAAGTATAGTGAAATCTTGAAAAATGATTCTTATGAAACGCTTTTCGCCGTTGCTATAGGAAAGAGAGCTGATAACGACAGTAACCACCCGGAAACTACTCCGAAAAGGAGACTGAAAAGAGAAATGGTTATTTTAGAATCCTAATAATCCTGAAATTTCCAATAAAAATAAAAGCTGTTTCTCAGGAAACAGCTTTCTGTATTATAATACTTTTAGTTCTAAATCTATGGTCTTTCCGAAGAATTTCTTGGAAATCTTTTCAAAGTTTTTCGTGAGATCGGAAAGGTAAAAGTGATAATTCGGTTTTGGATTATTATCATTCAGAAGGTGGTATTTATCCAAAATGATCTTTAGATGATTGGCTACAATATTGGGAGAATCTATGACACGCACTCTGTTTCCATAATACTGTTTGATCTCATCGATCAGTAATGGATAATGGGTACAGCCAAGAATCAGCGTTTCGATATTTTTCAGCTTGCTATTGCTTAAATAATTATAAATGATGGCATGGGTAATCGGATGATTCTTAAAACCTTCCTCAATAGCAGGAACCAGCAAAGGTGTAGCCAGTTCATCCACTTTGATCCATTTATTCTGTTTCCTAATGCTTTTTTTATACAGTCCTGAATTCACCGTAGCTTTTGTTGCAATTACCCCAACATTATTATGAATTTCATACGCTACTTTTTCAGCTACCGGATTAATAACGTCTATAACAGGTACTTTTCCACTCACTGCCTGCATTACTTCGTTTAAAGCATTTGCTGTGGCCGTATTACATGCTATTACAATGGCTTTACAGTTCTGCTGAAGCAGAAAATTGGTGATCTTGGTAGAATATTCTATAATTGCTTCTTTCGATTTCTCACCGTACGGAAGGTGTTTGGTATCTCCAAAATAAATCAGATCTTCATGAGGCAGAAGTCTTTTGATCTCTTTGGCTACAGTAAGCCCTCCCACCCCGCTGTCGAAAATACCGATCGGCTGGCTTGGCGAAAGATGTGAATAATCTTGTTTTTTAGTTTTCAAGTGAGCTGATATTTTATACAAAAATACGAAGATTTTTAGATTCTATATTCCTGATTTTACACTTTATTTGATAAACGGAATGTATCACAAATTAGACTTTATTTTTAACAATATCACGTTTTGACTTCGCTCAGCATGACATCGAGAAACCATATCTAAACTTAATGTATAATTTAAAATTATGTTGAACAAGTTGAAGCATCCCGATTAGGGCTTACTTAAACAATAAACAGGTCCGAAGCAATTCCATCAGCCATAAACCAGTGTTTTTCGGGTATTGTGAGATGATTATTTTCGATCACTAAAATATTTTCCTCTATTTTTGACTTTATTTCATGTTGAAAATGGTCAAGAATTCTTTCGGAAAATTTTTGATTAAGACTTTCAAGATCTGCACCCCAAATCGTTCTAAGGCCAATCATAATCATTTCATTGAACTGATCTTCCTGTGAAAGGATCTCTTCTTCTTTGGCAAGAATTCCCGCACTCAGTTTTTTTATGTACTGCTGATTGTTGGCCACATTCCAGCTTCTGACATCAAAACCGTTGTATGAATGAGCGGAAGGACCTATTCCCAGGTATTCCCTGTATTTCCAATAGGACGAATTATGCCTGGAATAAAAGCCTGGTTTTGCAAAATTGGAGACTTCATAATGATCAAATCCGTTATCTTTTAAGAAATCTGAAAGATAATAGAACTCTTTATTCTGTTCTTCTTCTTTAGGGCTTAATACTTTTCCTTTTGAGATCCAGTTTTCCAAAGCCGTTTTGGGTTCTACGGTAAGTGCATACGATGAAATATGGGGTACTTCAAGGGCGATGGTTTTATTTAAATTTTCTTTCCAGATTTCCAGATTGGATGTCGGTGAACCATAGATCAGGTCGATGCTTAAATTTTCAAAGCCGAAATCCTGTGCTCTTTTGATGGAACTTTCTGCTTCAGAAGCATTATGGGCCCGGTTCATCAGCTTAAGATCTTCTTCAAAAAAACTCTGGGTACCGATAGAAAGCCTGTTAACAGGTGTATTGGAAAGCTGTTTCAAAAATTGCTTATCCAGATCATCAGGATTTGCTTCTAAAGTGATCTCAATATCTTTATCAAAACTGAAAGATTTTAAAACCTCATCAATCAGAGAACTGATCTCATCCACTGAAAGAATAGACGGTGTTCCACCTCCAAAATACAATGACTTTAAATTTTTGTTCTGCAGCTCATTCTTTCTGAGCATGATCTCGGTTTTCATGGCACGGATCATTTCATCCTTAAAATTAAGGGACGTAGAAAAGTGAAAATTGCAGTAGCTGCATTTTTGTTTGCAGAATGGGATGTGAATGTATATCATAAAAAAAGCTCTGAAAATTTCAGAGCTCAAATTTATTTAAATTAAATCAGATTAATATCTATATCCTCTATGATTAATAAAGTTATCGAAATTATACCCCAAACCGATCATGAAGCTGTTTCCTCCATAAGTTTGAATATCAGACATTCCGATATTATAGGTCGCTCCGATCATGAATTTATTGAATCTTACTTTAATAACAGGTGCTACCTGAAGCTGTTGGCTGTCGAATCTGTTCTGTACCGTTCTATAGCTTACTCCGGCAGAGAATGAATTGATATCATTAAAGAAAGTCGCCATTAAGTTATAGTCGATCATTCTTGTTGAATTCGTGTTCAGGTTAATTAATGCTGAAGGTGTTACATACATATTATCAGCAAAATGCCAGTCGTATCCTAAGTTTAAGAAAAATTTAATTGGTGAAGGCTCAATTCCGTTTACAATAGCCTTATCATTGCTTAGTGCGATATCGTTTACAGATACTCCTGCAAAGATATTTCTATAGGTAGCCGCAGCTCCGAAGTTGGCATAAGCCATGAAAATATTCCCTTCCTTTCCGATCAATAATGGATCGTAACCATCTTCAACATTCACTGAAGTATAGTCGAAGTTCATATTGTAAAATGAAACACTAGTACCAAAAGAGAATTGATCTTTTCTTTCTCCCTCGCTGCTTAGTGGAATAAAGTATGAAGCACCCGCCGTGATTCCGCCTGCAGAAATAGGTCCGTTACTATCTCTGAAAATAGAGAGCCCTGCTCCCACTCTGTCGAAGATATTCCCGTTGATTCCTATAGACTGCGTATTTGGAGAATCGCTGAACTTGTCAAATTGTTTGTGATAATTAGCATTTAGCTGCACGTAGTCGGTCTTTCCGTACTGAGCTGGGTTGAACAGGAATTCACCATCCAAAAGGTACTGCTGATAGTATGGTAGTGATTCTTGTGCTTTGTATGCATTTGACAAAAGAGCTAAACATACGATAGCATATAGTTTTCTCATAACAAATCTTGATTTCAATTCAACAAATATAAAAAAATTCTCAATATATTTTTAGTTTTCTAAATAATTTCTCCATTTTTTTACAGCATCCGCCATATCTTTGGGCATTGGGCTCTCAAAATATAATTCCTTCTTAGTCGTTGGATGTACAAACCCTAAAGTATGGGCGTGAAGTGCATGCCTAGGGAGAATTTCAAAAACATTTTTGATAAACTGCTTATACTTAGGAAGATTCACTCCTCTTAGCGGAACATTTCCCTCATATCTCTCGTCATTAAATAAAGTATGACCAATATGTTTGAAATGTGCCCGGATCTGATGAGTCCTTCCGGTCTCAAGTTTACATTCTACCCAGGTCATATATTTAAAGCGTTCCAAAACTTTGTAATGGGTTACCGCATGCTTTCCATGGCTTCCATCTTCATATACTGACATCTGCATCCGGTTTTTAGGATGCCTGCCGATATGCCCTTTAATGGTGCCCTCATCTTCCTTAGGATTTCCCCATACAAAAGCCCAGTACAGCCTTTTCGTAGTTCTGTTAAAAAACTGTTTTGCCAAAAAGCTCAGTGCATATTCATTTTTAGCGATTACCAGCAATCCGGAAGTATCTTTATCAATTCTGTGAACAAGTCCTACCCTGTCCAGATCAGATTTCAATCCGTTCTTTTCAAAATGGAAAGCCAAAGCATTCACCAGCGTTTTATCATAGTTCCCATGACCAGGATGCACAACCATTCCGGCATCTTTATCTACCACCAGCAGATCATCATCTTCGTAAACGATATGAACAGGGATATCCTGTGGGATAATAATATTCTCTCTCGGGGGATGGGCAAGCAATACTGAGATCTGATCACCAGGCTTTATACGGTAGTTCTGCTTCACCACATTTCCGTTAACGACCACATTTCCAGCTCTGCAGCTTTGCGAAATCTTATTCCTTGAAGAGTTTTGCCTGAATGCTACTAAGAACTTATCAATCCTTGTTGACTCTTGGTTTTTGTCAACTGTGATATTAAGATGTTCGTACAATCCTTTATTTTCCTCATCAATATCAATAGTATCAATACTGTCGGAATTCAGTAATTCATCATCTAAAAAATCTTCGTTATCTTCTGCCATTGTTTTATCTTTTTTACGCAAAAGGCCCCAACATTTTGCAGTTGAAGCCTATATTTTATATAATAAACCGTTATTATTCCACTACTACTTTTTTAGCCTTTGGCTTTTGGACCGGCTGTTGAGCCGTATTTCCGGAAGCTGCAGGTTTAGTGCTTGCTGCAGTGATTTTAGGTTTTTCTATTCCTGATACGGCAGGTTTGGCTCCGGTGGCAGCACTTGTTTTAGGCTGCTCTGTTTTTACAGGTTCAGATTTCGGAACTTCTTTTTTAGGTACCGGTGGTGCCACAGGCGGTGCATAGCTTGGCTCAGTATAGGTGGGAACCTCTTCATAATGTACCGGAGGCAGTGAAGTATCTACTTTCATACGGTAGATAGAGTTCAGCTGTTCTACTTTAGCTCTAAGCTCAGCAGGCGTTCTCTTACTTGCCCAAAGATCGATCTGCATACCCTGGTCTCTCACATCTCCTGAAGCGGGGTCCTGATAATAGATAATATCAGATTCGTCCTTGCTGCCATCCTCATGCTCTACCAGCCCTACTTCAAACATACTTTTTGCAATAACCACTCTGGCTTCTTTTACCGAAAGTCCTACCACACTAGGAATAGAAATATTTCTCATAGGTCCGGAGCCTAATACAACGTCGATTACAGAGAATCGAGGAAGACGTGCTCCAGGATTTACAGCGTTACCTTTATATAATACTCTTAAAAGAGCATCTTTCTGAATACTCGGCTCATAGATCGTATCACCGATCTTAAGACCCACCTGATCCAATCTCTGGAAGGCTAATCCCGAATATCTGTTGATTACGTCAGGAACGGTAATAGGTGCCCATGTTCTTGGGTTGACAACAATTCTTACCAATGATCCCGGTTTTACACGAGAACTGGAGATAGGATGCATCTTTAAAACCTGGAAAGGCTTATATTTAGGATTATATTCAGCACTGTCTACTTCATACTCAAGCCCGGTATCTTCCAATATTTTCACAGCATCGTAAACAGATTTATTGATAACATTGGGCACAGGAATTTCCTGACCGTGATTGGTATGATATTCCAGCCAGCGGAAAGTAAGCCACACCAACCCCACAAAAACACCGATGGCGACTACTAAATTCAGTAAAACTTTCCAATTGAAAAGTGATTTAAGCATACTTAAAAATACTTTAATTATAACGGCAAATATAGCTAATAATTTTAAATGTACTTTTATTTAACACAATTCATTTCAATTTTAAAATTTATGAATTTCCCTTATTGCATTACATAAAATGATTAAATTTGCCTTAATTGATACTATAATGGTTATGAGCAAAAAAAGTGTTGCCGTTGTCATGGGAGGCTATTCAGACGAATATGTGGTTTCCTTAAAAAGCGGTCAGTTGATCTATGATTCGCTGGACAGAAATCTATATGATGTATATAAAGTAGTCATCCTGAAAGATGAATGGTATTTTTTAGGAGAAAATGATAAAAAATATGAAATCAGCCGTGGGGATTTTTCGGTGACATTAGACAATAATGAAAAACTGCAATTCGATGTCTGTTTCAACATCATCCACGGAACTCCTGGAGAAAATGGGATTCTTCAGGCCTACTGGGATGCTATCGGACAAAAATATACTGGTTGTGGCTTTTATCAGAGTGCTTTGACCTTTAATAAAAAAGACACCTTGGCAGTATTGTCAAAATATGGTATTCCTTCTGCTAAAAGTATTTATTTACGAAAAGGAGAAGCTATCAATACGGATGAGATCATTGAAAGTCTTGGCCTGCCGGTTTTCGTTAAACCCAATCAGTCAGGATCTTCTCTTGGCATTTCCAAAGTAAAGGATAAGTCAGAATTAATCGCAGCTACAGAAATTGCCTTCAAAGAAGATGATGAAATTCTGATCGAAAGTTTTCTGGACGGAATGGAAGTTTCTGTAGGGGTAGTAGATTTCAAAGATGAAGCTATCGTTTTAGGAATCACTGAAATTGTTCCTACCAATGAATTCTTTGATTACGAGGCTAAATATGAAGGAGCATCAGAGGAAATTACTCCTGCAAGAATTGATGATGCTACCAGAATCAGGGTGGAAGAAATTTCAAAAAGAGCCTACAAATCACTTGGTATGAGCGGGTTTTCAAGAAGTGAATTTATACTGATGGATGGCATTCCTTATATGCTTGAAATAAATACCAATCCCGGATTCTCCCCTGCCAGTATTTTGCCACAGCAGGCAAGACATTACGGAATCTCTATCACAGACTTGTGTGGAAACGAAGTAGAAAAAGCTCTTAATAAGTAAAAGCATGAAAAGGGGTATTTTCTGCTTTATTATTAATTCCTTTTCTTGCATTCACTCAGAATTATACAAGAACTCTTGAATTGGGTATTCCTAAAAGTGGTCTGGAACCGAAAAACATCAATTTTTCAACCGATGCCATTTATGTAGGCGAAAAAAAATGTTTTAACTATATTAAGAAGAGTAATGTAATCATTAATAATGAAACAGTACCCAATTATTTTGAGATGATTTCTCTGGATGATACTGTATTATTTTCCGGAATTATTAAAAAAAACGAAAGTGGAAATTTTGAAAGTACAATTAATTTTCATCCTATCAAGAAGCTTTATAAAAATTCAAAAATAATAGGAAGAAATGATTTGATTTTAAATCTTTCTTCCAATCAGGTTCTAAATAATAACTGCAGTCTAGATATAAAAAATTTAGAGCTGTTTTACCAAAAATCAAACGAAAACAACTAGGATATGAAAATTGCTGTTTTCCCCGGATCTTTTGATCCTATTACTCTGGGACATTATGATATTATCGAAAGAGCGGCTCCGCTTTTTGACAAACTGATCATTGCAATCGGGCAGAATTCCCAGAAAAAATACATGTTTCCTCTGGAAAAAAGAATGGAATTCATTCAAAATTCCGTGGCCGAATTTCCCAATGTGGAAGTAGACTTTTTTGAAGGATTAACGGTAGATTACTGCTTTGAAAAGGATGCACAATACATTCTAAGAGGCTTAAGAAATCCTGCCGATTTTGAATTTGAAAAAGCTATCGCCCACACCAACAGAACTTTAGCCCACAAAAAACTGGAAACCGTATTCCTATTGACCTCATCCGGAAAATCTTTCATCAGCAGCAGTATCGTAAGAGAGATCATCAACCACGACGGTGAATATGAATTGCTGGTTCCGGAGGCCGTCAGGGTACAACGATAAGTAGTGAGTAATAGGTAATGAGTAATTTGAGAAATATGGATTACAATCAAGTTTTTCGGGAAAGAACTAAAAATTTTTCCATTCTTGTGATTAAATCTCTTTCATCATTACCTTATTCAGAGGATGTTTCGGTCATAAGAAAGCAATTATAAGATCTTCTACTTCAGTGGCAGCAAACTACAGAGCTGTTTCAAGAGCAAGATCTGAAAAGGAAAAATTTGCTAAACTCTGCATTGTTGTAGAAGAAATTGATGAGACTCAACTTTGGCTTGAGATTATTGAGGAACTTGAATATCTAAGTCCTGAAAAAATTATTTATTTAAAATCAGAATGTGAAGAACTTGTAAAGGTTATGACTAAGTATAAGTTTAGATTATCTCAGCTTTAAATGGCATAATTTTTATTACTCATTGCCCATTACCTATTACTCATAAATATTATGCACGAACAGTTCAATTTTGCCATAGAGGTGCTCGGAACCATTTCCTTTGCGATGTCGGGGAGTTTTGCTGCGATGCAGAAACGCCTTGATCCGTTCGGGGTGCTGATTATTGCATTTGTCACTTCTGTAGGCGGAGGAACTGTAAGGGATCTCCTTCTGGACATTCCTGTTTTCTGGATGCATGATCTTTTAACCTGCGCATTGATTCTGGGAACAAGCATATTTGCAATGATCTTCAAATCTATTGAAAAGAACTTCAAGGTAACCTTATTTATTTTTGACAGCTTCGGGTTGGGATTATTTACCATTATCGGAGTTCAGAAAGGGCTTAATGCTGACATCCATCCATTTATATGTATTGCGCTGGGAACCATCACCGGCTGTTTCGGAGGTATTATCAGGGATATTCTCCTCAACAGGATTCCGCTGATCTTCAGGAAGGAGATTTATGCTACGGCCTGTATCGTCGGCGGATCTGCATTTCTTCTGATGACTAAATTTATCCCGCTGTCCTATACATTCATACAGATATTTACCATCATACTCATTGTTGCGATCAGAACTCTTGCTGTAAAATATCAATGGCAGATCCCTAAATTTTATGGTTATGATCATAATTCTGAGATGTAGAAGTAATGTAAATGACATAAAAAAAGCATCTGAATCAGATGCTTTTTTAGTTTGGTATGTTCTTATTAGAAGAATTTTCCTCTCTGTCTCATATTCGGGTTGTGCATATGCTTCTGCATAGAAGGCATTTTCAACTGCTCTTTCATCATTTTGATCTGATCTGTCATCATTCCGGCAGTATCTAATCTTTTTGCTTCTTCAAGAAGTTTTTGTCCTTCCTGCTTTCTTCCTTTGGAAATAGCTGCCGCAGCAAGATTCAATGTTGCCATTGCTCTGTCGTGCTTCATATTCAGTCCGTATTCCAAAGCTTTTTTCATTAAAGGCTCTACTTTTGTAGGATGTTCCTGCGCCTGTGTCAAACCTTGTAAATAATGGAAATATCCATACTGAGATTTATGAAGCTGTGCTTTGTAATCTGTAATACCGTTCAGCCATTTTGCCGCTTTTTCCATATTTTGTTTTCTCAGCTGCCAGAAAGCAAGCAGGATGTATTCATTTTTGATGAAAAGTATAATAGGCAGTGCTGCCAGAAGGAAAACTACGATTCCCCAGCCCAGACTTCTTGTGAAAATCATCATATAAAGTCCTAAAAGGATAAGAACTGCTGCAATTACAATTTTTATGTACTTATTCATTATTCAATTTTAGAAGTGCAAAGATAGAAAATTTAGAGGTTAGAAGCTAGAGGTTAGATTATAGAATTCCAATAACTATTCGCTCTTTATTTTTCAAACGTCTGAAAACAGAAATCGTACTGATTCTTTTCATCTTTTTCATGGCAGATCTCAGCTGTTTTTTTCCAGATTTTCATATCAATCTTCGGAAAGAAAGTATCGGCTTCAAGGTCGGCTTTCACCAAAGTAACTTCCAGTTTATCTGCGATCTCCATAGTCTGCTCATAAATATTGCCGCCCCCGATGATGAATACATTTTCATCGATTTTTTTTGCAAACTTTACCGCTTCTTTTATACTTCCTACGATCAGAATTCCTTCCTCAAACCAGTTTTTCTTTCTTGAAATTACAATATTGGTGCGGTTAGGCAATGGTTTCCCAATGCTTTCATAGGTTTTTCTTCCCATGATGATAGGATGTCCGGAAGTAATATCTTTGAAGTGTTTCAGGTCTTTAGGAAGATGCCAGAGCAGTTTATTTTCAAAACCGATCTCGTTTTTCTCTCCCATTGCCACCACTATTGTTGTCATTCTAATAATTTTCTACAAAATTAGCACATAATTTGTATATTTGATTAGCACAAAAAATTAAAAAAAATAAACTATGAAAAATAAAGGCTGCCTGAGCGCAGGAACTATTGGTATTGCACTGCTAATCATTGTAGGCGTAATATTCTTCTGGGGGAAAAACGGTTATAATAATTTCGTTTCCAAAGAACAGAATGTAAATTCTAAATGGTCTAATGTAGAAACAGTCTATCAGAAAAGGGCCAATCTTATTCCTAATCTGGAAAGAACCGTTAAATCTTATTCAAAATTTGAACAGGAAACATTGACTAAAGTTGTGGAAGCCCGTTCTAAAGCTACTTCCATTAATATTGATCCTACAAATATGACGGAAGCTGATATGGCAAAATTCCAGGCAGCGCAGGGAGAATTATCCGGATCATTAAGCAGATTAATGGCTGTGGTAGAATCCTATCCTAATTTAAAAGCAGATCAGCAGTATATCAATTTCCAGAGAGAATATACGGCAATAGAAAACAGCATCAGAACCGAAACAGTTTACTATAACGACGCTGCCAAAGATTACAATACCTCTATTAAAACGTTCCCGAATAATATTCTGGCGAATTTTACCAACTTTAAAGAAAAACCGTTCTTCAAGGCTGAAGCCGGTGCAGAAAAAGCACCTGAAGCATTTAAATAATGAACCGATTTCTGACAAATCAGCAGGTCAATTCCCTTGTGGAAGCGATACAATCGGCAGAAGATCATTCTACAGGCGAGATCAGGGTACATATTGACTCGAACACGGAAAACGATAATGCACAGACTGCATTTGAGGTTTTCAAAGAACTCTGTATGAATAAAACTGCCGATAGAAATGCTGTGCTTTTCCATGTGAATTTTGAACGGAAATACCTCACCATCATTGGTGATATCGGAATTCATGACAAAGTGCAGCAGTCGTATTGGGATCACCTTCACGATTATATCAGTGCTGAATTTGCCAAAGGAAACTATTATAAGGCTTTAAAAAGCGGCATTCTGGAAACCGGTCTCGAATTGAAAAAACATTTTCCCGTAAAGGGAGAAAATCCCAATCAGCTTCCTAATGAGATTACGTTCTCTTAAAATAGTATTTTCTTTCCTACTCATCTGCTTTTACACTTTTGTATCAGCACAATACACGATTCCTCAAAAGCCAGCCGTTTTGTATCCGGTATTTGATGAAGCCGGACTGCTCACGCAACAGCAAAAAGATGAGCTGAACAATAAGCTTATTAAGTTTGCAGATTCTACCTCCACAGAGATTGAAGTGGTCATTATTCCTTCTACCAAAGGTGAAGACGTCAACTTTCTGGCAACCATGTTCGGTGAGAAATGGGGAATCGGAAAAAAGGGGGTGGACAACGGTGTTGTTTTCCTGATTGCGACAGAAGACAGAACTATGTCTATCCAGCAGGGAAGAGCCGTGGAACAGTATCTTACGGCTTCTGTAGCCGGACAAATCCTTGATTATATTGTCACACCTAATTTCAGGCAGGGACAATGGTATGAAGGTATCAACCGTGGTACTTCAGCCATTATGGAGGCCGTCCAGGGAAAATTCAAACCTATAGAAACCTCAGCTCCTTCCGGCAATGGAAGCGCATTTAAGATCCTTATTATTGCATTTGTTATTTTCATCATCATTGCTATCCTTTTTGGCGGCAGAGGCGGCGGACGTGGCGGAAATAATGATGACGATGATGTGATCATTACCAGAAGAGGACGCAGAAATTATCCCGGAGGATTCTTTCCATTCCCAGGTAGCTTCGGCGGTGGTGGTTTTGGTGGTGGAAGTTCCGGAGGAGGCGGTGGATTCGGCGGCTTTGGTGGCGGAGGCAGCTTCGGAGGAGGCGGCGCTTCCGGCGGATGGTAATTTAAAATATAAAAAAATCAATATAACCGGGCCAACAGCCCGGTTTTTTATTTAATATGCTAAAATCGAGTCACTTCTTTGTTTTATTTAAACATTAAATTCAAATTTACTTATTGAAAAATTAACAAAACCACTTAAAAACTACCTTTTATCCAATTTTTTTTCGCTATATTTACTGAAAACAGGTTTATGAAGAAGACGCTGGTAGTTTTTGCACATCCCTATTTAGAGCACTCTAATTCAAATGTGGAGCTCATCAATTTCTACGTCCGTCACCAGCATTTTACCCTTAGAGATCTTTATGAAGAGTATCCGGATTTCCATATTGCAGCATTCAGGGAGAGAAAGAGATTAAGAAATTATGACCGTTTTATTTTCCAGTTTCCGCTCATCTGGTTTGGAATGCCTCCACTATTAAGATTATGGATTGATGAAGTTTTTGACAGGGACTGGCTCCGGGAAGGCGAAACCAATCCGCTGGAAGGTAAAGAGGTCTATATTCTGATTACAACCGGAGGCAAAGAAAGATCTTTCACTAAAAATGGAACTTATCAGTATACCATTGAAGAATTGGTCAGTGGACTGATTGTTTCTTTAAAGGTTTTCAAAGCAAATATCAAACATATCAAGATCGTTTACGAAGCCAATAAACTGAGCAAAAAAGATATTATTTTACACAAAAAAGAATTTACAGAATTACTCAATCAATAGCGTATGGAGTCCAGCTTAGCAATGAATACATTAATTTTTCTAGGGGTGGCCATTATTATGGTTCCGCTGGCTAGAAAATTCGGACTGAGCTCTGTAATCGGGTATATTTTGGGAGGAATCATCATTGGACCTTATGTCCTTAAACTTACCGGGAATGATGTAAATGATATTATGCATGCGAGTGAGTTTGGGGTAATTATGCTGCTTTTTTTGGTGGGATTGGAACTGGAACCCCGGAAATTCTGGGAGATGCGGAAAAAAATTATGGGTCTGGGACTCACCCAGATGCTTCTCACCATTTCACTGTTGTTTCTGGTTTTTATCAGTGCCGGCTGGAGAATAGATAAAGCTGTTGCCATTGCAATGTGTTTTGCGCTTTCTTCTACTGCAATTGTTCTGCAGACGCTTCAGGAAAAAAATAACTTTAATACCATGGCCGGGGAAGCTTCCTTCTCTACCCTTCTGTTTCAGGACATTGCCGTGATCCCTATTCTTGCTATCCTACCGATTATTGCCAACTATAAGGCAAGTCATCACAATAACGAAATTCAAATTATTATCCAGAAGCTTCCGGAATGGTTACAGGCCGGAACAGTAATTTTAGGAGTTGCTATTCTGATATTATTAGGAAGATATGTCTTTGTCCCGTTTTTAAGATATGTTTCAAAATCTGGAATGACAGAGCTTCTTACCGCCTCATCCTTATTCCTGGTGATAGGCGTTTCGGAACTGATGGTAGCCATCGGACTGTCACCTGCACTGGGCGCTTTCCTTGCGGGAGTAATGCTTGCCAACAGTGAGTTCCGGCATGAACTGGAAGCACAGATCAATCCTTTTAAAGGACTGTTATTAGCTGTATTCTTTGTGAGTGTAGGTTCTACGATAAATTTTAATATCATCCAGGAGGATCCACTGTTTATCTTTTCTACCGTTTTTGCGGTACTGGCTGTAAAATTTGCTGTTTTATATGCCATCGGAAAGTTTTTTAAGATTGATACACCGCAGACTTTGTTTTATGCATTTGCACTTTCGCAGGTAGGAGAATTTGCATTTGTTCTGATCAATTATGCTTCGGATCTTTATCTTTTAAGTCCTGAACTCAATGCACAGATGATGGCCGTTACTGCAATCACAATGTGTATCACGCCTATTCTTCTGATCATTAACGACAAGTTTATCACTCCTAAATTCATAAAGGAAATTCCTGATGCAGATAATGACTTTAATATTCTGGACAATAATGTCAGCCAAAAGAAGATCATTATTGTAGGTTTTGGGCATTTTGGAAGTACGGTAGGCCGTCTTTTAAAAGCTAATAAAATATCAGCTACAGTTCTGGATAGGGACTCTGACCGGGTAAAACTTCTGAGAAGCTATGGTTTTAAAGTGTATTATGGCGATGCCACAAGAATTCCCATTTTAAGGGCTGCAGGAATTGAGGATGCTGAAATTCTGGTTTTATGCCTCGATGATCCGGATGATAATAAATTCATTGCAGAACTGGTGCGGGAACATTATCCAAAGGTGAGAATTTTTGTAAGAGCAAAGAACAGGATTGATGCCTACAATTACCTCAACAACGGCATTGAAAATATTTATCGGGAAACTTTAGGAACTGCCGTAGATATGGCAGTAGATGTTCTCCATGAGACCGGAATGAGAAAATATGCGGCCAGACGTCTCGGCCAGAGATTCATGGCTATAGACAAAGCATCGATCAGGAGATTGGCCAAAGCGAAGGAAGATGATGAGATCCTACTGTTTACTACAAAAGAATTCCTCCAACGAGAGGAGGAATTATTAGCTTATGATAATCTTAATTTTGATAATAGAGATTGGGAAGGATCCTCAGTAGATGAAGAAAATAACGAAGAAACTCCAAATTAATCTATTGAATATTGACGCTTCCGCCACTGCTTTCATTTTTGGTTACATTTTTAAGCTCTCCTTTTTTGGAAATATCTACACTTCCACCTGACGAAGCTTCCGCATCTACAGAAGAAACAGCACTGATGTGAATACTGGCTCCACTGGATGCGTCAGCTTTCACATGATCTGCAATGATTCCTTTCGCAGAAATACTGCTTCCCGATGAGGAAGTGATGTCTGCATTTTTAGTTTTTCCGGAAATATCAAGACTTGCCGCCGAAGAAGCTTCGATATCAAGATCTACCGCCCATACTTTTCCACTAAAACTGCTGCTGCTTCCAGCCGAAATATCAAAATCATTGGCTTCCAAATCCCCTGAAACGCTTGCTGCACTGGATATATCGACACTTACTTTATCCTGTGTGAATTTATCTTTTATACTGATACTTGCTGCAGAATTGGCAACGAGTTTTGAGAAATCTTTCGTATAAATCTTAGCCTTTACGTTATGGCTGTTCATTACTCTGATTCCTTTCTTGTAATGGATATGCAGTTTACCACCGCTGTTATCTACAAGAATTTCATTGATAATATTTTCCGGCGCAGAAATAACTACTTTCTCTGTTTCAGACTTGATGACCTCAGCACCGATAGCCTGGGAAACTTCTATTTCATCAAAATCTCCGTTAAATACTTTTTCTTTGACTGGACCGCTTTCTTTGTCGATCACATTGTTTACCCAGCCACCATTATTGTCGCCGTTATTTTTATCATGCTTTTCATTACATGAGTTCATCAGCGCAACTGCTGAAAATATAAAAAGGGTCATTGATTTCATGTTTACTGCTTTTATAAATTAAGTTTTTAATATCTTTATACTTTAATAACAACTAATTTATGAAAAATATTACATCGGTATTATTAATTTCTGCATTAGCACTTAATCAATCTTGTACTACTATGAAGAAAACCGATACTCAACAGGAAATTCCTGTTCCTGATCCATCTTTATCTTCAAATCCTTTAATGAAGAAAAGCAAGCTTCAGTACGAAGCTCCGGAATTCGATAAAATAAAAAACGAACATTTCAAACCGGCCTTTGATTTTGGTCTGAAGCAGCACGATGCCGAGATCCTGAAAATTGCCAATAATCCTGAAGCGCCTACTTTTGAAAACACTATTGTTGCTTTGGAAAAAAGCGGCGAAGTTTTAAGAAGAGCTACTATTGTATTTTCTAATCTTACCAGTGCTAATACAAACCCTACCCTTCAGGCTTTAGATGAAGAATATGCTCCGATTTTTGCAGCACATTCTGACAAAATGTACCTGAATGAAAATTTATATAAAAGAATCAAGGCTATTAAAGAAGATGGCTTAGATCCTGAAAGTAAAAAACTGGTTCAGTATTACAAACAAAACTTTGAAATTGCAGGCGCTAATCTTTCTGCAGCAGATAAAGAAAAATTAAAGCAGATCAACCAGGAACTGGCTTCGCTTTCTACTCAATATTCCAATAAATTATTGGAGGCAAGAAAGCAGGGAGGCGTCTATTTCTCTGATGCAAAAGAGCTGGATGGACTTTCTGCGGATGAAATAGAAGCTGCAGCTACAGATGCTAAAACGGCAGGACAGCCTGGAAAATATCTTCTCGCACTTCAAAATACAACCCAGCAGCCTCTACTTCAAAACCTGAAAAACAGAGCTACAAGAGAAAAGCTTTTCAAAGCATCATGGCTGAGAGCTGAAAAGGGTGACGGAAATGACACGAGAGAAACCATTGAAAAACTGGCTAAGCTGAGGCTTAAAAAAGCGCAGATCTTAGGTAAAACAAGCTTCGCTGAATGGAAACTTCAAGATCAGATGGCTAAAACACCGGAAGCCGCTACAAAACTGATGAATCAAATTGCTACTCCTGCAGTGGAAACAGCAAAACGTGAAGCAAAAGATATCCAGGACCTTATTGATCAGCAGAAAGGAGGTTTCAAGGTAGAGCCTTGGGACTGGAATTTCTATGCCGAGCAGGTAAGAAAAGCAAAATATGACCTTGATGAAAACCAGATTAAACCTTATTTCGAAGTAACTACTGTTTTGGAAAAAGGAGTTTTCTATGCTGCTGAAAAGTTTTACGGATTGACTTTCAAAAAGAGAACGGATCTTCCTGTTTATCACCCTGACGTGGTAACTTATGAGGTTTTTGACCACGACGGAAAATCTATTGCCATCTATTATCTTGATTTCTATACCAGAGATTCTAAAAACGGAGGTGCCTGGATGAGTAATTTCGTTGAGCAGTCTTATCTTTTAGGAACAAAACCAGTTATTGTTAATTGTTATAATTACCAGAAGCCGGCGCCGGGAAAACCATCTCTAATCAGCTATGATGATGTTTCTACTATGTTCCATGAGTTTGGACACTCTATCCATGGAATGTTTGCAAGCCAGAAATATCCATCGCTTTCAGGAACAAGTGTTCCTAGGGATTTCGTAGAATTCCCATCGCAAATTAATGAGCACTGGGCTTTAGATCCTGTAGTTCTTAAAAATTATGCGCTTCACTATGAAACAAAACAACCGATTCCTCAGGCATTGGTAGACAAAATTAAAAAAGCTTCCACTTTCAACCAGGGATATATGACGACAGAATTGGTTTCTGCGGCAGCTCTGGATATGGACTGGCATACGGTAACCAATGAAAGCCAGCTAATTCCTGTTCTGGATTTTGAAAAACAGTCATTAGCCAGCCACGGATTTACTTTAGCTACAGTACCACCAAGATATCATACGCCTTATTTTGCGCACATCTGGGGTGGAGGATATTCTGCAGGGTACTATGCTTATCTATGGTCTGAAACCCTTGATAATGATGCTTGGGAATGGATAAAAGGTAATGGTGGCTTAACGAGGGAAAACGGTGACCGTTTCAGAAAATATATTCTTTCTGTAGGAAATTCTGTAGATCTTAATCAGGCATTCAGGGATTTCACGGGACATGATCCGGATATCAAGCCTTTATTGAGAAACAGAGGTTTTATAAAATAAATTATATTAGAAGCATCCAATTGGGTGCTTCTTTCTTTATACGTTTGGCTAAAGCCGATGGATGATTTGTTTGTTAAATGGGGCTAAAGCCCATTTCTATTGATTAAAGATATGGTTTTTGATGCGTTCCTTATGTCACGGGCTGAAGCCGTTCCTATTATTAAAATCTTTATTTTTGTTGATTGAAAATAAATATTAAAAATATGAACTGTCCCTGCTGTTCAGGAAAATCTTATGAAGACTGCTGTAAACCTTACCACACCGGAGAAAAGCATGCTCCTACTGCAGAAGCGCTGATGCGTTCCCGGTTTTCTGCATTTGTCATTCCCAATGGTGAATATTTGATGGAAACAACGTTTCCTTCAAAAAGAAAATTTCATAACAAAGAGGATCTTCAGGAATGGGGAGAAATCAATGAGTGGACTAAACTGGAAATTGTAAATAAACCTTCGGCCAGCAAAGTTGAATTTAAAGCTTTTTATACTGATGAGGAAGGGTATAAGCAGCTCCATCACGAATTGTCAAAATTCAAAATGATTCAAAACCGTTGGTTTTATGTGAGTGGAGAATTTTTGGAATAAAGAAAAAAAATGTCCGAAAAAATCGGACATTTATTATAGTTTAGTGAGCATCTGTGCCATCTACGCCATGAGCGTGACCATGTGCTAATTCTTCTTCTGTTGCAGGACGTGTATTTAAAATTTCCACCTGGAAATCTAAAACTTTCCCAGCCATTGGGTGGTTAAGGTCTGCAATTACTGCTTCAGGAGTTACCTCAATTACAAATGCCTGGAAATTATTTCCCTGACCATCAGATAAAGGCAAAATAGCTCCTACCGGCGGAATTCCTGATTCCTGAAACATATCGATCGGCAATTGCGTAATTGAATTCGGATCTTTTTCTCCGTAAGCTTCTTCCGGCTGAATTACAAAAGCAGCTTTATCACCAGCTTTTAAACCTGCAATATTTTGTTCAAACTTAGGAATCATTCTTCCCAAGCCAAATAAAAATGTAAGTGGATTTTCCTCTGTTGTTTCTTCTACAAGAATCTTAGTTCCATCCTCTTCGATTGTATGAAGTATATACTTTACAGCTACAACGTGATTGTTTTCGATTGTCATATTCTTTTCTTTTTTCCGTGATGTCTTCACGATTAACGGCACAAATATACTATTTTTGAAATGATTGTTTAGGGAAACCCATTTAAACAAAAATCTCAGAACAGTATTATTTTTTACTTTCTATTCTTTATTTCGTTCTTTTTTTTCTGTCTTAATACATAAAGATACAGGCTTTCCACCTTGGTTCTGGCCCAATCTGTTTTTCGCAAAAATTTCAAAGAGGATTTGATGCTTGGATTGTCTGTAAAACATTTTATATTAATCTGCTCGCCAAGTTTCTCAAAGCCTTCATAGTATTCTACAAGTTCTTCAAGAATGGCATCGAGCCTTTTTCCGTGTAAAGGATCTTTTGATTTTTCTTCCATAACGCAGTAAAATTAAAATATTTTATCAGACTTAGCGACTAAAATTGTTCAAACTCCCAATCTTTAGTATTTTTGATGAGTGTATTTTTATCTAAAAACGATTCACTCCGAAAATAAATATGAGCAAAAATAACGAGGAAAACCGGAAAAAACATAAAAAGAAAATTGATCAGAAAAAGCGTAAAATACAAAATGCTGAAATAGAAAGAAAAGCACGTTTAAAACAAATTCGGGAAGATTTTAAAGCGAGAGAGGCTGATAAACTTAATAATCATTAAATTTTAGGAAGAACAGTAAAAAACCTCTGCCATTATTCAGCAGAGGTTTCACTTTATAGATCCTGAATTGCAGGTTTCACTTTGTCACCAAATAATTCAATAGATTTCATCATCACATCATGAGCCGGATCTCCAACATCCATATGTCCTATAAACCTTGTGATTCCAAAGATTTCTTTCATGTAAGCAATTTTATCCGCTACTTCTGCGGGATTCCCGATGAATAATGCTCCTTCTTTAGCTCTTCCTCCATCATACTGCATTTTGGTGTAAGGAGCCCAACCTCTGGACGCTCCAATCCTGTCCATCTGGGATTTGTAGTTATTAAAATATCCGTCTACGACTGCCTGATCATCGCTTACAAAAGTGTGAGAGTGAATAGCGATCTGCATTTTTGATACATCATGCCCAGCCTTTTGATATTCCTGTTTGTAAAATTCTACTAAATTTTTAAACTGTACAGGCATTCCTCCTATAATCGCTACTACTAAAGGCATTCCTAATTTAGCAGCACTTAACACGGATTGTGGAGTTCCTCCCACTGCTCTCCAGATTGACAGTTTACCATCATTTTTTGCTCTCGGATAGACTGTCTGATTCTGCATCGGTGCCCGGAGCTTTCCGGACCAGGTGACATTTTCTTCTGAATTGATTTTCAGCAGCAATTCCAGTTTTTCATCAAATAATTCTTCATAATCATTCAACGAATATCCGTAAAGTGGAAATGATTCAATAAAGCTTCCCCTTCCTACGAATATTTCAGCTCTTCCATCTGATATCAGATCTAAAGTTGAAAAGTCCTCGTATACTTTTACGGGCTCTGAAGAGCTTAAAACCGTAACACCGCTTGCCAGTTTTATATTTTTAGTGATACTTGCAGCCGCCGCCAATACCATTTCCGGTGACGAAACTGCATAATCCGGACGGTGGTGTTCTCCCATTGCAAAAACATCAATTCCTACCTCATCCATTAATTTTACCTGATCCAATATTTCACGGATCTTTACTCTCGCATCTTTATATTTTCCGGTAGCCTGATCAAAGCCCAGATCACCAAACATTCCTATTCCTAATTCCATATTTTTAGATTTTAGATTCACAAAATTACGGATGATAATGATCAAAAACATTGATGTTTGTTAAGAACTGATTTTTCCTATATTTGGGACTTCCTCTAATTTACGACATGAAAAATATCTTAAACCTATTTTTACTTCTATTGGCCAGCTTCTGTTTTTCACAAAGCAAAACTGAGATCTGCATCATTGGCAACATTCATGACAGTGTGCCCAACTATCATCCTAAAATACTGTTCAGCATACTTGATAAAGTAAAGCCGGACATTATCCTTCATGAAGTAGATTCTAAAGGAATGAAAGAATATGAAAGCGGCATTGGTATTACAGAAAACGAGATTAAGGCAAGTAATTCATATCTAAAAAAATATCCGGGAACTTTAAGATTTCCCTTTGATTTTGAAGGCAGAAATCAATACAGAAAAGACAGAGGAATGGTTCCTACGGATAATTTAACGGTGAAACTGATTGACAGTTTGTATAAGGCAAAGCAATTAGCTCCTTCAGAAATGAAGATCTATGAAAGTTTTACCAATACAACTAAAGACCTGATGAAGATTGCAGAATTATCTCCGGAGAATTTTAATAATACAGCCACAGATCAGCTCTCTGAAAAAAGACAGAATGCCCAATATTCTGAACTTTTAAAGATCGTGGAAGCAAGACCTGAATTTGCCAACAGATTTGTTGTAAAGCCAAATGGTGAAAAGATAAGTTATAGAAATGGTTTTAAATTAATGTCCGGTTTCTGGGACCTTCGAAACCATACCATGGCTCAAAATATTTATAAAATTGCAGAAAAATATCCTGGAAAAAAGATTGTCGTTTTGACCGGTTTCTTACACAGGTATTATATATTAAAAGAACTGAAAAGAATCAATAACGGCACTTATGTGATCAAAGAATTTTATGATTAATAGATGATACAAACAACTTCTATGAAAAATAAAAATCCAGCCTTTCGGCTGGATTTTTTTATTATTTCTTCAGATACTCATCAAAGTAGTCCGTTATTTTCTGCATCAGGTGAACTCTGTCTTTCCCAATCACATTGTGCGGATGTCCGGGATAAACAAAATAATCCAGCTGAACTCCATTGTCTACGGCAGACTTGATAAATTTAATAGAGTGCTGCCATACCACGACGTCATCCTGAGCACCATGGATCATCAGCAGTTTTCCTTTTAAATTCTGAACTTTATCCAAAAGATTGGCTGCAGCATATCCCTGAGGATTTTCCTGAGGCGTATCCATATATCTTTCGCCATACATGATCTCATACATGCTCCAGTCGATCACCGGACCTCCTGCAACACCCACTTTGAATACATCAGGCTTACGAAGCATAAAGCTTGTTGTCATAAATCCGCCGAAGCTCCAGCCGTGAATCCCCATTTTCTGAGCATCTACATAAGGAAGAGATTTTAAATACTCTACCCCTTTCATCTGATCGTTCATTTCGGTTGTTCCCAGGTTTCTGAAAACAGCCTGCTCAAACTTCATTCCACGGTTGGCAGAACCTCGTCCGTCCATTGTGAAAATAATGTATCCGTTTTGAGCCATATATTCGTACCAAAGGTTTCCTGATGCCGGGAATGTATTGGTCACCAGCTGAAGATGCGGTCCGTTATAAAGGTAAACGATTACCGGATATTTTTTGCTGGCATCAAAATCTGTCGGAAGAATGATTTTTCCATAAAGTGGAGTTCCATCATCTGCTTTTAATTCCACATTTTTAATTTCAGGCCTCTGATAATTTTTCAATGTATTTTCGGAAGTAAGGATATTGGTAGATTTTACCGTATTGGTATTGATGATATTAGCAGATCTTGGAGTTCCTGCATTGCTGTAGCTGTCAAAAAGATAATTTCCATCACTGCTTAAAACTCCTGTATGTACTCCCGCGGCATCGTCTAAACGCTGCATCTTGAAATTGGTCCAGTTGATCTTATATAAATGTTTTTCCAAAGGTGTTTCTTTCGTAGAAGTGAAGTAAATTTCCTTTTTCTTATCATTAAAGCCTAAAATATCGGTAACCAGCCAGTCTCCTTTTGTGATCTGGGCAATCAGCCCTTTTTCAAGGCTGTAGTGGAACAGGTGATTATATCCTGTTCTCTGACTCTGCCAGATAAAGTCTGTATTGGAATTCGGAAAGAAGGTAAGCGGATGCTGAGGCTCAACATATTTGTCGCTGGTTTCTTCAAATAAAGTTTTCACTAAATTTCCTGTCACAGCATCATACTGATTCATTTTTACGTGATTCTGTCCGCGGTTCAGAACGCCTACAAAAATATATTTTGAATCCGGGCTCCAGGTAACAGCTGTTAAATACTGATCTTTTTCACCTTCAATTTTCAGGAATGTTGTTGACTGATTTTTAATATTATAAACACCCAGAGTGACTTCATGAGATTTCTGTCCAGCCATCGGATATTTGATATTATGGTTTACAGCTGGAGTTACAGACCAGTCGATCACCGGATAATCTGCCACCATACTCTGATCCATTCTGTAAAATGCTACAGCTTCTGAATTGGGAGCCGGGAAAATTCCTGTATCAATTCCGAATTCATTTCTGTGAACTGCTGCTCCACCGTTGATTATATTTTCATTAGAGTCGTTGGTAACAGCAACTGTTTTTCCATTTTTGCTTACAAATAAATTATTCTTTACCGTAAAAGCAAACGTCTGGTTATCCCCAAACATTTTCAGATTGGAAGCATTTTCATCTACTGAAGCTGTTGTTTTCACTTTCCAGTCGGTTCCTGATTTTTCTATCCAGAACATTTTATCATTCGCATTGAAATAACCGTTTGAACCGCTGAGAAATTTTATCTGCGGAACAGCTTTCAGCTTTGCATCAGAAAATGACTTGTTCAATTGAGTTAAAGATACAAGCGTATCCTGTTTACTAGTTTTAAGATCAGTGATCAGATACCCTCCTTTTACAGCCTGGATATAAGACTTACCATCATTAGCCCATGAAAATTGGGAAATATTTTTTACAGCAAGATTCGTTCTGAGTCCGTTAACTGCCTCCGCCATTGTAAATTTTTGGGTCTGTGCGAATGCAGAACTGCCCAAAACCATCATCAATAAAGAAAATCTATGTAATTTCATTGTATAAAATTGAATCCCTCAAAAATAAGAAATAAAAATCATCCGTTAATAAATGTTAAATAAAACATTGATAAAATAGGATTAATGCAGGGATAAAAAATAATTCTTAACTTAATGGTAGTTTTTTTGACCGGTTTAAACCATGAATTGTGAACTGTCAATTGTGAGTTTTACAGCGGCCACAATTGAAATTTCACTTGCGAAGCAAAATTGACCATTCATATAAATCAGGAGTGAATTGCGAATTTTACCTGACTAATAATTCACGATTAACTTGCGAAGCAAAATTGACCATTCACATAAAAAAATAGGAGTTATTTCATTTCTTATCCTAAATCAATGACTGGTATATGTTCTCTACCCTACATTTGCAATATAAATAACAAATAACAAACAAAAATACAAGAACAATGGCAACAAAATGGAACCTAGACCCAACGCATAGTGAAATTACTTTCAAAGTAAAACACATGATGATCTCTAACATTAAAGGTAACTTCACAACATTCAATGCTGAAATTGAATCTGAAGACGATACTTTTGCGAATGCTAAAACAACCGCTACAATCCAGACGGATTCTGTATTCACCAATAACACAGACAGAGACAATCACTTAAAGTCCGGTGAATTCTTCAATGCTGAAGAGCATCCTTCTATTACCTTTGAATCTCAGGCTTTAAATGATAAAGTAACAGGAAACCTTACAATCAATGGTATTACCAAACCTGTCACTTTGGATGTAGACTTTGGTGGGATCAATATTGATCCTTGGGGAAATACAAAAGCAGGGTTTTCTTTTGAAGGAAAAATCAACAGAAAAGATTTCGGATTGAACTGGAACGCAGCTCTTGAAGCAGGAGGTGTAATGGTAAGCGATGAAGTAAAAATTGCAGGAGAATTACAGTTTGTAAAACAAGCATAAAATTCAAAGAAACAACAAGGATCAAAGAGCAAAGAATAAAGAGACTTATCTTTTTTCTTTGCTCTTTATTCTTTTAACACAAATATTATGAACCTCAACGATCTGCAAAACATCAGCAACAATTTTGGAAATACCCAAAGAATGCCCGTTTTATTTCTCGGGCACGGCTCACCGATGAATGCTATTGAAGAAAACCAGTTTGTACAGGGATTCAGAAAAGCAGCGCAGGAAATTCCGAAACCCAATGCTATTCTGTGTATTTCCGCACACTGGTATACGCAGGGAACTTTTGTCACTGCGATGGATATGCCGAGAACGATCCATGATTTTGGCGGTTTTCCAAAAGCTTTGTTTGATGTACAGTATCCTGCTCCGGGAAGTCCGGAACTTGCGAAAGAAACAGTTGAGCTTCTATCTCCTGTTCTGGTGGAAGAAGACCACAACTGGGGACTTGACCACGGTGCATGGTCAGTGATCAGACATATGTATCCTGAAGCTGATATTCCTGTGATCCAGATGAGCATTGATTATACAAAACCTCCACAATATCATTTTGATCTTGCCAAAAGACTAAATAGGCTCCGTGAAAAAGGTATTCTGATTATCGGAAGCGGGAATATTGTTCATAATCTTCGTCTCATCGACTGGAAAAATATAGATACAGTGGGTGCTGGCTGGGACTGGGCTATAGAAGCAAGAGAAAAGACAAATAACTGGCTGGTAGACGGAAATTTTCAAAATATCATAGATTATCAGAAACAGGGAATATTCCTCCAATATGCAGTTCCTACACCAGACCATTATTTACCGTTAATTTATACATTAGGCTTAAAAGATCAGGCGGACAGCCTTTCTTTATTCAATGATGAACTTATTGGCGGATCTTTAAGCATGACAAGTGTGAGGATAGGATAAGTACATTTACAGTTGCAGGATCACAAAAAAGGAATATCTCCAATCCCGATCAATCATCAACAAAAGTAATTTTCAAAAAATAAATTGAAAATATACCTCCTCTGATGATCAGTTGGTAGACTGTGATATTCCCTTTATTGAGAATGGGAGCCGGATATCCTTCCCCTTACAGTTTCTAATTAAATCTTACTGTAATGCCTGCAAGACATTGATATTTCCATAACCGTAGCTTGAATTTACAGTAGGATAATAGGTAGCAGACTGTCTCATTTTATTCAGCACCTGATCTCTCGTCCAGGATGGATTTTTAGACCAGACAAGAGCTGCGATACCCGCCGTAGCAGCCGTAGCCACTGATGAACCACCTACATAATCTGCCTGATTGTTGTAATAGCTTAGAACCGGAACTGTATTTCCGTTTGCTCTTTCCATCTGGAAAGTAAAATCAATCTGACTTCCGGAATGGCAGACATCACATTTCTGATTAGAGGTTCCTTCTTTTACACCCGTTACAGCCTGTGTTTCAGACATACTCGCAGGGAAAATCACGCCTACGAAATTAGTAAAGCTTGTAGAAGTTCCTCCTGCACAGAAAATTAATTTTCCTTTAGAATACGCATATTTTACCCCATCTTCAATTTTACCGACAGAGAAAATATGCCCCATCGACATTGAAATGATCTTTACACTGGTATTATTAGCAAGATCTGTAAATGCTGTTTTTACTCCGTTCTGTTCGCTGGAAGTTTCCAATACAACATTGGAAGCCGCACGGTAAGTGATAAGATTAGCATTGTAGGCAACACCTACTGGAAGCCCCGCATTATTTTTCGGAGCTGTCATTACGGAAGCCATTTTTGTCCCATGTCCGCACTGGTCGGCCGGACCGTCTGTAGCAGATCCGTTGACATAAGAACCAAATTTGCTGATCGTTCTTCCGGAAGATGCTCCGGAATTAAAACTGCTCCCCAACAGGGTTTGTTCCGGCGAAACTCCTGTATCAATAAGTCCGATGGTCACTCCAGCTCCTGTGCTGTAGTTCCATGCATTGGGAATGTTATGTTTTGAAAAAGCCCATGGTATTCTGGCATTAGGCGTTGTGGTGGTATAGTCTGCTGCATTTAAAGCAGTTGTTTCAAACCCACAGCCTGATGAGGAACCGCTGGATTTTGAATTTGGGTTAGACCTGTTTTCTATTTCAAAATAATGATAATCTCCAGGTTCTACATACCGGATGGTTTTCATCTTTCTCAGCGCAGTAATGGTTTCTTCTTTTTCTACAATAATGTCGATCTGGTTTAAATATTGGTCTGAAGAGATCAGAAATCGGTCTTGCTCAATTCCTTCATGTTCTTTAATCAGATCTAAAACGGCAGCTTGCATTGATTTGCTGTCAGTTGAAAGACTTCTGTCAAAATCATCTTGTGAAGATCCGAAGCCAACGGATACCATTCGGTTTCCTCTGAATATTGCACTCCAGAGCAGATGATCGGAAGCATTTTTCCAGTTGAAGGATCCGGTGTTTTTGATGGTGCTGTTAATTTCTGCGTTGATCTGTTTACCGGTCAAAGGATCGCTCTGAACATTTTCAATTTTGGAATTTTCATTTTGAAATTCATCTCTGGTACATGAATTCAAAACAAAAAAGAGCGCTAATACGTAAAGTGCACTTTTTTTCATAGTTATTATTTTATGGTTTGGAACCACAATATAACACTTTGCAGTGAACTAAAAGCTTAGAAAAAATGAATATACTATTACAAGAATATGAATTGTCCTCACTGTATTGTAAAGAGTCTATATGCTTTTCTCAAAACAAACACTATTATCAATACCGATATACTGTCCATAATTAGGAATTCTTCTATAGCCACATTTTTCGTACAGTGCAATAGCCTCGGGTTGCTTGATTCCGGTTTCCAAAACACATTTTTTATACCCTTCTTCTTTAGCCCAAGCTTCTAATTCACCCAATACTTTAGAAGCCAATCCTTTTCCTCTGTTTAGTGTATCCGTATACATTCTTTTTATTTCTACGGTATCTTCAGACAAAGCCTTGAAAGCACCACAGGCAACTGCTGCGTTTTCCCAGTAAGCAATCACACAATTTCTAAGTGTAGCAATTGAATTAAACTGATGATAAAATTCATGATCTTCCCCATCACGTATAGCGAGATCGGCATCAAGAAGTCTTACTAACTCTTGGAAATCTATGTCTGAGGAGTCGGTTCTTTTTAGGATCATTGTATTATTAATTTAAGATATTTTAAAGGTTTAAAGATAAAAGCTTCCCCATTAAGAGGAAGCTTGAAATTATTTGTTTTGAAAACTTCTGTACATGTAGTTTTTGGAATATTTTTATTAATGCTTCAAAACTGAAACAACATCATTAGGCATCTACATTAAACCTTCTTTCATTGATCAGTTCAGCAATTGCAAGCATATCTTTTCCGATCAGCCTGTCATCTTCCAGTTTTTTCACCTTAGAACGGATAATGGCAAAGTTTTCTTCTATGATCTTGGAACATTTGGAGGGCCTTCTGAATTCCAGTCCCTGTGCTGCAAACATTAGTTCTACTGATAAAATATTTACCAGATTTCCTAAAACCTGATTGAATTTTCTACCGGAAATACTTCCCATAGAAACGTGATCTTCCTGTCCTAGACTTGTAGGAATGGAGTCTGCTGATGCCGGGAAGCATAATGTCTTATTTTCCGTAACCAATGCTGCAGAAGTATATTGTGGGATCATGAATCCTGAATTCAGTCCTGAGCTTTCTGTCAATAATCTTGGAAGTCCGTATTTCCCTTCTAATAGTAAATAACTTCTTCTATCTGAAATATTTCCCAATTCAGCAACAGCCAGTGTCGCATAATCTAAAGGAAGTGCCATCAGCTGTCCGTGGAAATTCCCTCCGGAAATAGACTCTTCAGCACTTAGAACGATCGGGTTGTCTGTCACTGAATTCAGTTCTGTTTCAGCCATCATTTTAAGGTGTTCAAAAGCATTTCTGCTGGCACCATGCACCTGTGGTACACATCTCATGGAATAAGGATCCTGAACTCTCTCGCAGTCTTCATGAGCTTTCATATTTTCAGAACCTTTTAAAAACTTCACCATTCTGGCCGCTACTTTTTTGCTTCCTTCAAAAGGTCTGATGTCATGAAGCTCTTTTTTAAACGGACTTTCGGAACCTCTGTAAGCTTCAATACTCATTGCTGCTGTCATATCTGCAAGGTTTAATAAGTATTCAAACTTTTCTAAACCTTTTATGGCATGAGCCAGAATAAACTGTGTCCCGTTGATCAGTCCAAGACCTTCTTTTGGACCTAGTACCAATGGATCAAGATCGTGTCTTTCTAAAACTTCCATCGTTTCAAAGATCTGATCTCCTTCCCAGACCTGTCCCAGTCCTAGTAACGGAAGCACAAGATGGGCAAGAGGAGCTAAATCTCCGGATGCTCCAACAGAACCCTGCTCCGGCACTACGGGAATGATATCTTTTTCAAGCATCAGGATCAGTCTTTCAATTACTTCCAGAGAAACGCCTGAAAAACCTTTAGATAAGGCATGAACTTTAGCAATGATCATGATTTTGGAAAATTCCTTGTCGATAGGCTTTCCTACCCCTACCGCGTGAGAAATGATAAGGTTATACTGCAGCTGAGCCGTTTCGTCAGCCGATATCTTAGTATCACAAAGCGGCCCGAATCCCGTATTGATCCCATAAACACATCTATCGGACTCTACTATTTTCTGAACATTTTTCTGGGATTTCAGGATCTGTTCTTTAGCTGCTTTATTAAGTTTAGCTTTATTTGGCTTTTTACAGATTTCCAGAACATCATGGAAAGTAAAAACATCTACACCGTATATCATTTCTAAAAATTTCCTTAAAATTACACATTTAACCATAATTGGAAAAGCTAAATTTCACAGTCCTATGTTTTTCTGATTATGCGTAGATTATTTTGCTATTTTTACCTCCTAAATTAAAAACAATTATCAATAACCTATGAAACTTAAAACTCTACTGCTTACATTATGTATTGCAGGCACTGCAACTTTTGCCCAGAAGGTAAAATATTCCAAGGAAGAGATTAAAAAAATGGAAACTTATCTCTTCAACGAGGGGTTTAATTCACCTTCTCCGAAAAAAACATCAACTATTATTTTAAAAGACGGAACAACCCATAAAGGTTTCTGCGGCAAGATTGAAACTAAAAAAGGACAAATCTATGAAGTTGTTTTGAAAGACAGCATCACTAAAAAAAATGAAGTATTCAATGCTGAACAGATCAACGAAATGTATGTATACCCCAGCAATGCAGAAAAAATTGCAAAAGTCGGGAAATATATGAGCAACATCAGAAACTTCGGCACCAAAAAACTTACCAAGAATACAGCTGGCGGCAGAATACATTTTGTCAACCAAACCGTTTCTTTAAAAAATAAAAAAGATGACAAGGAATTCCTGATGCAGCTGATCAATCCTGAATTCAGTGATATTATTTCAGTATATCATGATCCGAGAGCTAAGGAAACTAATGGTTTTTCTATGATGGGTTCTCCTCAGCTTGGCGGCGGTGTTATCAAATCTTATTATGTAAAGAAAGGGGACAAGGTAATGTGGCTTCACAAAGATGACTTTGAAGATAACTATGAATTTCTGTTCGGTGACAATACAGAATTTATGAAAAAGTATCCTAAGAACTCTGTTGAATGGGATTATTTCAGCTTCCTGGTGAGTGAATACACTTCAATGAATAACGGATAGAACTTAATTTCAATCTGAGTTCGGGATAAGCGTCAGGAAAAGGAAATCAAGAGTTCAGATTCCGGATTAATTACTAGAATCAATCGTGAATTTTGCTTTGCAAGTGAATGGTGAATTTTTGAGTAGATATAGGATTCAAATATTAGACATCAGATAAAACTCTCAAGCCTTAAAACGCCCCGACTCTCGAACCCGGATCTAATTTAAACATACATGTTAAAACTGCAGAAAACTCTGCAGTTTTGTTCTTTTAAATCCCGGATGGATTCCGTAATTTTGTTATATGAATCCTTCTTTAGAATTACAGCTCAAAACTTTACCATCAGAACCGGGCGTTTATCGTTATTATGATAAAAACGATCAATTGCTGTATGTAGGAAAAGCGAAACATTTAAAGAAGAGGGTTCTCTCCTACTTCAACAAAAATCTTCCAGGTTACCGTATCAAGATTATGGTAGGCAAGATTGTCCGTTTAGAAACAACTATCGTTAACAGTGAATACGACGCACTTTTACTGGAAAACAACCTGATCAAAGAACACCGCCCATTTTACAACGTATTACTGAAGGATGATAAAACGTATCCGTGGATCTGCATAAAAAATGAAAGTTTTCCGAGGATATTTCTGACCAGAAATGTGGTAAAAGACGGATCTGAATATTACGGACCTTATGCCAAAGTGCGTCCTGCAAAGATTTTATTGGATACCATTAAGCATATTTATAAGCTCAGGACCTGTAATCTTAATCTTTCCCCTTCTAAAATAGCAGAAGGGAAATATAAAGTATGCCTGGAATATCACATTAAAAACTGTGAAGGCCCATGTGAAGATCTGGAAAGTAAGGAAGATTATGATGAAAAGATTGATGCTATCCGTGGAATTATCAAAGGGGATTTCCGGAAAGCAAAAGAATATCTGGTGAATCAAATGATGAAGCATGCCGAAAATCTTAAGTTTGAAGAGGCCCAGATCATCAAGGAAAGACTGGATATCTTAGAAGATTATCAGGCTAAAAATACAGTGGTCAACCCAAATATTGATGATGTGGATGTTTTTGGAATGACCAGCGACGAAACAGCTGCTTATGTGAATTTCTTTAAGATCAGAAACGGAAATATCATTCAGAGTTTTACTACAGAGATCAAAAAGATCCTTGAAGAAAGTGATGAAGATATTATGGAAGAAGCCCTGATTGAAATCCGACAAAAGTTTAGTTCTGATTCTAAAGAAGTACTGCTTCCGTTTCACCTTTCTGTAGAAATTCCTAATGTAAAGCTGATCGTTCCAAAGGTTGGTGACAAAAAAAGAATCGTGGAGCTGTCAGAAAAAAATGCAAAGGAATACCGTTTGGAAAAATTGAAACAGGTACAGATCGTAGATCCGGAAAGACATACGAACAGAATTATGGCTGAAATGCAGAAACTGTTGAGAATGCCGGTAGAACCCAGACACATTGAAGGCTTTGATAACTCGAATATCCAGGGAACGAATCCTGTTTCTGCATGTGTCGTTTTTAAAGACGGACGACCAAGCAAAGCAGATTATAGAATTTTTCACCCGAAAACTGTAGTTGGCGCCAATGACTTTGCTACGATGGAAGAAGTAATTTACCGTCGTTATAAAAGAATGCTTGATGAAGGGGAAGATCTGCCCCAGCTGATTCTTATCGATGGTGGAAAAGGCCAGCTTTCTTCTGCTGTAAAAAGTTTAAGATTATTAGGCTTATACGGTAAAATCACCATTGTCGGAATTGCGAAAAGACTTGAAGAAATTTTCTTTCCCGAAGATTCTATTCCTTTATATCTCGATAAAAAATCAGAGACATTAAAGATCCTGCAAAGAGTACGTGATGAGGCGCACCGTTTTGGGGTAAAGCATCACAGAACAAGAAGAAAAAATTCTACTATAAAATCTGAACTCGAGGAGATTCCAGGGGTTGGCGAAAAAACAATTGAACTGTTGCTTTCAAAACTGAAATCAGTTAAAAGAATTAAAGAATCCAATCTGGAAACACTGGAAGAAATTCTTGGGAAGAGTAAGGCCAAGGTGATTTGGGAATTTTTTAACGGACAGTAAAAAAATAAGCTCTTTGATTAAGAGCTTATTTCTATATTTTGTAAAGTAATTATTACTTACTTGTGCTAAATATTTCCTTAGTATATCCGTTTTCACCCTGTGGAACATCAATAACGATATTTCCATTTTCAAAATATCCGATGGTATAACTTCCGTCTGAAAGTTTTACTCTAAAAACATCTTTTTTCGATGATGTTTTAAAAACAGCGAAAGGTATAGAACTTCCACTATCTGCTAAAATAAACTGATTCGCGTCAACCTGAATTTTTTGAAGATTCAGCTTACCGTTTGAATATTTTCCGGATTTATTTTCTGAAACAGGTGATGATGAAGAAACATCATTTTTAGTAACAGGTTCTGTGGTTACAGGTGTAGCTTTTACTGTTTCTACAATCGCTATAGGATTTGAAGCCGGAAGAGAAATCAAAGATTGTTTAAGAGCATCCTGATATCCTTCTTTGTATTCTTTTATACTTGAGGCTCCTTTTGATGAAAATACAACTTTATCATTGCAATCTTTGAACTCAAGTACAGTTTTATTTTTAAGAAAACTGCTGCTGTTTATTACATTTGCTTTTGCAATGCTGCATGAGTTTTGCCCAATTTCTGCTGGCCAGGCATCTTTTCCTTCCTGAATAACAGTATATCCTTTTGATTTTAAAGCTTTAGCTAAGGACGCCTCTAAGTCATAAGAATCTTTCTCAAAGTCTTTAAATGTCTTCGGAATAGAAATATATTTATAGTCTGATACTTTCTGACCAAAAACAGCAGTTACTGCGAGCATTAAAGTGAATACTGAAATCTTTTTCATTGTTTTTAAATTACATTTCAAAATTAATCATTTCTGAATTGCCCCATATCTAATTTAAGAGAGAAAAAATTAGAATAGAAATTAGATCCCCCGATTCCTGAATTGGTAATCGCATAATCCAGTGTAAGGCCTCTGTACTTAATTCCTATACCGGCACTCGGTTGGAAAGAAACTTTTCTTTTAAGGTCTTCTATATCCGTGATAGACTGGAATCTGTTTACCCCAAGTCTTACAAAAATCATTTTCTGATAGCCCAATTCAGCACCTGCATAGGGTGTAATACTTGCAAAATCTGTAGATATTAAAGCCGCTGTTTTAGCAAAATCTACATTGATCCCGGCTTCCGGTAAAACATACAGGCTACTGTTGATATTGAATACTTTACTTGCTCCTGCATTCAGTTTGGGCATGGTAAGTTCCATTTTATCTTTCGGTGCCGGGTTAAATTCTTCCCCATTTACCACTGTTGAAAGTTCTTTTTGGTTGATGCTCCAAAAGTTGACGGTAGTTGTTGCATCACGCAACATACCCCCGAATTTCCAGCCGTTATCAGCTTTATAGATCGCTCCGATATCAAAACCAAAACCATAGCCACTGGCAAATTTACCTACATTTCTGTACACAATTTTAGCATTTACCCCTACGTCAAGTTTAGGATTTCCTGCAGGGTGAAAAGCGTAAGAAAGAATGGCTGCATAGTCAGACTGGGAAAACTTTGTAATTTTATCGTAGTCAATATTTCCTTCAGCATCAATCATTTGTGTTGTATTAAGGATGTTATCTACCCCTAATCTTACGACAGACACTCCAAATACCCCTTCTTCCAAAACTTTTGCATAGGCCAGGTAATCATATTTCGCAATAGATTCAAAATATTCTGCGTGCATGGCTGCTCCCTGCCAGTCCCGTTCTATGGCCATTAAACCGGCTGGGTTCCACATAGGAGAATAAACATCATCCTGGTTGGAAATTACAGCTCCTCCCATAGCGAGTCCTCTGGCTCCAGCTCCTATATTCAAAAATTCATTGGAATATTTTCTGATAATCTGAGATTGAGACATCCCAAACAGCAGTAAAAATGCAAGTAAAAAATATTTTTTCATCATATAAAATTGATGCTTAGTTAAAAGTTTTTTGTTTTTTTATTTTTCTGGATTTCAATAATCCGTTCACAATGATTGCCAGTATCATAACGCCTGAAGCTATATAAAATATCGGGCTCATCTCTTCTGAATCCCCAAAGATAAAAAAAGCTAGTACAATTCCGTAAACAGGTTCTAAATTAACTGTTAAAATTAATGTAAAAGGCGAAATATATTTCATTAGTTTCACCGACTCCAGCATCGGAAAGGCGGTAAAAACACTTGCTAACAAGCATATTAACGCCAAATCTCTATAGTTTATTTCATTCATTTCAAAAATATGCCCTGTTCCTACATAAAATAGCATCAAAATGAACCATCCACAGAAAATTTCATAAAAAATAATGTTTCCAGAGCTTGTTTTTCCAAACATTTTCCCATTAAAAACAGAAAAAACAGTTCCGAACACTGCACAGAGAACGCCATAGATAATACCTTCTTTAAAATGAAATTCTGTTTTAAAGATCAGTAGTATACATGCAACAATGACTGCACCCATAACGACTTCTGATACATCAATCTTTCTTTTAAATATAATTGGCTCTAATATTGAAGCAAATAAAGTGGAAAGTGACAGACAGCTTAGCGCAATTGAAACATTTGAGACTTTAATGGAATAAAAAAAACAGTACCAATGGAGGGCCATCGCAAAACCTATTCCTGCCAGCTGAAAAAAGATCTTCTTAGAGACTTTTATACTCTCCTTTTTATAAATCCTGATGAATACAAACAGAAATATGGCAGCAAATAGCATTCTGTAAAAAACAAGAATCTGGGCATTGGCCTGAATCAGCTTTCCCAAAATTGCAGTGAACCCCCACAAAAAAACAATCAAATGCAACCTGAAAAGTGCTAATTTTTGCATAACTTATCTACTGTAAATTTTTAAATGCAAATCTACAAATAGGCTTTATAAATATCATACAAAAACAAATAATTGTTTAACAAAAAATTATGGAAAGTAATTATTTAGAAGAATATCTTTGAAACGATAAAAGGAAATTAAAATATTAATCATTAAACCCATAATGAAACTGAACAGTAATATTACAATTAAAACTGACCGGCTGATATTAAAACCGATTGTAGAGGATTATGCCGATGACATTAATACCTATTTTACAGCAGAAATTACAAGATATATGCCTTTCAATCCGGAGGGTAATATGAATGATGTTCTCAGTTTTGTAGACCATTCAAAAAAATCACTGTTAAATAATACTGATTTGGTAATGGTAGCAGTTGATTCAGATGAAAATTTTATGGGTTGCTGTGGTATTCATCATATAACCTCTGAATCTATAGAAGTAGGTTTGTGGCTGAAAAAAAGTGTGCAGGGTGTGGGTTTGGGTACAGAAATAATTATAAACCTTATTCAGTTTATAGAGAATCATTTTACTTTTAAGTATATTTTATATCCTGTAGATGAAGAAAATATTGCCAGTAAAAAGATACCGGAAAAATTAGGTTTTATCCCTTATAAAAAATACAAAAAAAATAAAGGATCATCTTTTCTTAATATAGTAGAATACAGAAAATATTATTCGGAGTAACCCCCATTAATGTAATTATTGTGATCCATAGAACAATAAAAACCCTGAAAATTTGGTCAACTTTCAGGGCCTTCAAATAATAAACTATTAAAAAAATAAACTAGGAACTTAGAGTATTTATCAGGGATAATTATCCCTTTTACTCTGAAGTAAAGTTAGAAAAAATATCATTGATTTAAAAATATTTTTCTGTTAAAAATATCACAATTTTCTGAGAACCAACATATTAAACAAGTGTTTTACTTTTCTACACATTCATTATAAAAATAGTATCTTTAGACGTAAAAAATTGAAATTTTATGGACCTTGAATTCAACAAACGGGAAGATCAGAATAGATTAAAATTATCCGATATTAATCAATTGCTGGCTGAAATAAAAAAAGGAGGCGGAGAGAAGAGATTACAAAAGCTTCGTGACGAAGGAAAAATGACAGCCAGAGAAAGAGTTGAATATCTTCTCGACAAAGGTTCAGATTCTATAGAAATTGGTGCATTTGCTGGCTATGAAATGTATCCGGAACATGGTGGGTGTCCAGCCGGAGGTGTTGTCGTTGTAATGGGATATGTTTCCGGAAGACAATGCCTTGTTGTTGCTAATGATGCTTCCGTAAAAGCGGGTGCATGGTTTCCTATTACCGGAAAGAAAAACCTTAGAGCCCAGGAGATCGCCATGGAAAATAAGCTTCCAATCATTTATCTGGTAGACTCTGCAGGCGTTTATCTTCCAATGCAGGATGAGATCTTTCCTGATAAAGAACATTTCGGACGTATTTTTAGAAATAATGCCAAAATGAGCTCCATGGGAATAATTCAAATCTCGGCTGTTATGGGTAGCTGTGTTGCCGGTGGTGCTTACCTTCCTATTATGAGTGATGAAGCAATGATTGTTGATAAAACCGGATCTATTTTCCTTGCAGGAAGCTATCTTGTAAAAGCTGCCATTGGGGAAAGTATCGATAATGAAACTCTTGGAGGAGCTACAACACACTGTTCAATTTCAGGTGTTACTGATTATAAGGCAAAGGATGATAAAGACGCTTTAAATAGGATCAAAACAATCATGAAATCTCTTGGAAGCACTGAAAAGGCAGGCTTTGACAGAATAGAAAGTTTCCCTCCAAAGGAAAATCCCGATAATATTTTTGGAATTGTTCCTGTATCTAGAACAGAGCAGTATGATACTTATGAGATCATTAAATGTTTAGTTGATAATTCAGAATATGAAGAATATAAGCCAGATTACGGGAAAAGTATCATTTGTGCAACAGCAAGAATCGATGGATGGTCTGTAGGTATCGTAGCTAACCAGAGAAAGCTTGTAAAAAGCGGTAAAGGAGAAATGCAGTTTGGTGGAGTGATTTACTCAGATTCTGCTGATAAATCAACAAGGTTTATCGCTAACTGTAATCAGAGAAAAATCCCATTGGTTTTCCTTCAGGATGTTACAGGATTTATGGTAGGTTCAAAATCTGAGCATGGCGGTATCATCAAAGACGGTGCGAAAATGGTGAATGCAGTATCCAATTCCGTTGTTCCGAAATTCACTATTATTACAGGAAATTCTTACGGTGCAGGAAACTATGCCATGTGTGGTAAAGCTTATGATCCCAGATTAATTGTAGCATGGCCTTGGGCAGATCTTGCCGTAATGGGTGGGTCTCAAGCCGCAAAAGTTCTGGCACAAATTCAAGAGTCTACCTTAAAAAAACAAGGTAAAGAAATTACTGAAGAAGAACATAACGATATTTTAGATACGATTTCTAAAAAGTATAAAAAACAAACTGAGTCTACCTATGCAGCTGCAAGACTTTGGACTGATGCTATTATCAATCCTACAGATACCAGAAAATGGATTTCTATGGGAATTGAAGCTGCAAATCATTCTCCTATTACAGAGAAGTTCAATTTGGGGGTTATTCAAGTCTGATAAATTATATTATAAAATATGAAAACGGCTATCTTAATGAGGTAACCGTTTTTTTTATAATCTAAAGTCCATAACGTTCTTTACAGATTTCTTCGCTAAAACCAATTTTAATACAACATTGATATCTCGTCATACACAATCCATTTGGCCAACCAGTAGGATAACAAATACCAAATGACGGATCATCCGGACATAAAGGAACCCCACTTCCTTTAAGTGATTTTAAATTCTCTCTTGAAATTTTCACTAAATTTTTCATTTATTAATATAGTTTTTGATATTTCCTACTCTATTTTAAGCTTTTCGGATTACGCTTTTTCTAATATACTATTTTTTCAACACTTGGTGAAATTTAAATTAAAAATTTTCATCTTCATTAAAACTTGACTTAATTATGAATTCAAGGTGCTTTAAAATTTCAATAAATAGTAATGACCAAGTTTGGTTATTTACTAGGAATTATTTTCTGCTATCCGCTCTTATTACTCCTCTCACTGAAACGCTAAAAGCCAATCCATATTGCAGGGTAACCTCTTCTTTCATGGCTAAGGTACTCGCCATCTTTATAAAAATATTAGCGTCTATCCAAGCTAAATCTTTGAACTAATATGACCTCACACTAATATAGCATGAGATCATATCATTTCCGTAGGCTTAATTTTAGATTTCTTTACTTCGGCAGGCTCAGCACAAGATATCTTCGCTCCTCGCAATGACAGGGCAACACATTTAGGATTTAGGAAAAATAAAAGAGCAGAAGGTAATGAACAGGATTTTTTTGTATTTGGATTTTTTTAACGCAAAGCAAAACAAAGAATAATTTAATTTTAAATATAAAAGTAAATAAAGACATAAATTTAATCAGGAAATACAAGCTTATAATATATAAATGGTAATTAATAGCGAATGATCTCTCCCAGATTTGGCGGATTAAGCAGATTCTAAATAAATTAAAAAAGTTGATTAGTAAATGTAACTATAAAATAGTATTTAGCGAGAGTAGTTAGCCCCTTCCAGGATGACAAAGAGAGCGGGAGAAGTAAAGGGTTGGAGATTGCTTCGGAGCTTCGCTCCTCGCAATGACAAAGCAACGCATCTAGCATCTAGTATCTAGTATCTAGTATCTAGTATTTAGCAAAAAAAAACTTTGTGCATATATCAAAAAAAAAGTCTCATACAATATGTATGAGACTTTTAAATAAAAAACTGGCGGCGGCCTACTCTCCCGCTTTCGCAGTACCATCGGCGCTGGTGGGCTTAACTTCTGTGTTCGGAATGGGAACAGGTGAGCCCCACCGCTATAACCACCCTAAATATGGTTTAATGTAACAATGTAGTGAATATAACAGTGTAACAATTGACATTGGTACATTGATAAACTTTTACATTGGTAAATTATTTTTATCGATAAAAACATTCACAAAGAGCTAACCTTTCTGCACTTCCAAGTACCTTATTAGGCTATAAATCTACGGGTAATTAGTACTACTCGGCTATGACATTACTGCCTTTACACCTATAGCCTATCAACGTGGTCATCTCCCACGACCCTTAAAAGATGTCTCATCTTGAGGCGAGTTTCGCACTTATATGCTTTCAGTGCTTATCTCTTCCAAACGTAGCTACTCAGCGGTGCTCCTGGCGGAACAACTGATACACCAGAGGTTTGTTCAATTCGGTCCTCTCGTACTAGAATCAAGCCCTCTCAAACATCTAACGCCCGCAATAGATAGAGACCGAACTGTCTCACGACGTTCTGAACCCAGCTCGCGTGCCACTTTAATGGGCGAACAGCCCAACCCTTGGGACCTTCTCCAGCCCCAGGATGTGACGAGCCGACATCGAGGTGCCGAACCTCCCCGTCGATGTGAGCTCTTGGGGGAGACTAGCCTGTTATCCCCGGAGTACCTTTTATCCTATGAGCGATGGCCCTTCCATACGGAACCACCGGATCACTATGTCCTGCTTTCGCACCTGATCGACTTGTAGGTCTCACAGTCAAGCACCCTTATGCCATTACACTCTACGCACGGTTACCAAGCGTGCTGAGGGTACCTTTGAAAGCCTCCGTTACTCTTTTGGAGGCGACCACCCCAGTCAAACTACCCACCACGCAATGTCCTTCTAAAAGAAGTTAGGCTCCAAGTAAGTAAAGGGTGGTATTTCAACAGTGGCTCCACAAACACTAGCGTGCCTGCTTCAAAGCCTCCCACCTATCCTACACATTACTTACTCAAAGTCAATACGAAGTTATAGTAAAGGTTCACAGGGTCTTTTCGTCCCATTGCGGGTACTCGGCATCTTCACCGAGACTACAATTTCACAGAGCTCATGGTTGAGACAGTGCCCAGATCGTTACACCATTCGTGCAGGTCGGAACTTACCCGACAAGGAATTTCGCTACCTTAGGACCGTTATAGTTACGGCCGCCGTTTACTGGGGCTTCAGTCAAACGCTTCGCATTGCTGCTAACGCCCTTCCTTAACCTTCCAGCACCGGGCAGGTGTCAGACCCTATACTGCATCTTTCGATTTTGCAGAGTCCTGTGTTTTTGATAAACAGTCGCCTGGGCCTTTTTACTGCGGCCACCATTGCTGATGGCGTCTCTTCTCCCGAAGTTACGAGACTATTTTGCCTAGTTCCTTAACCATGATTCACTCTAGCACCTTAGGATTCTCTCCTCGACTACCTGTGTCGGTTTTGGTACGGGTTGCTTCACTTCGGCTTTTCTTGGAAGCACTTTCCCTACAACAACTTCGCCCGAAGGCTAGGTCTTGACTATTCCGTCAGTCTCCAGTAAGTACGGCACTCCGTCCCCTTTTTAGTGTGAGCAAGTATGGGAATATTAACCCATTGTCCATCCACTACCCCTTTCGGGTTCGCGTTAGGTCCCGACTAACCCTCAGCTGATTAGCATGGCTGAGGAAACCTTAGTCTTTCGGTGAGGGGGTTTCTCGCCCCCTTTATCGTTACTTATGCCTACATTTTCTTTTCTGTCCGCTCCACAATACCTCACGATACTGCTTCAGCGCAAACAGAATGCTCTCCTACCAGATATACCCCTAAGGTATAAATCCATAGCTTCGGTACTCTATTTATGCCCGATTATTATCCATGCCGGACCGCTCGACTAGTGAGCTGTTACGCACTCTTTAAATGAATGGCTGCTTCCAAGCCAACATCCTAGCTGTCAATGCAGTCCAACCGCGTTGCTTCAACTTAATAGAGATTTGGGGACCTTAGCTGTTGGTCTGGGTTCTTTCCCTCTCGGACATGGACCTTAGCACCCATGCCCTCACTGCCGCAGAACATTTATTAGCATTCGGAGTTTGTCAGGAATTGGTAGGTGGTGAAACCCCCGCATCCAATCAGTAGCTCTACCTCTAATAAACTTTATTGCGACGCTGCACCTAAATGCATTTCGGAGAGTACGAGCTATCTCCCAGTTTGATTGGCCTTTCACCCCTACCCACAGGTCATCCGAAGACTTTTCAACGTCAACCGGTTCGGTCCTCCACTCTGTGTTACCAGAGCTTCAACCTGCCCATGGGTAGATCACAAGGTTTCGCGTCTAATCCTACTAACTAACCGCCCTATTCAGACTCGCTTTCGCTCCGGCTCCGGACCTGAAGTCCTTAACCTCGCTAGTAAAATTAACTCGTAGGCTCATTATGCAAAAGGCACGCCGTCACCCAACTTGTGGGCTCCGACCGCTTGTAGGCGTACGGTTTCAGGTTCTATTTCACCCTTCTATTCGAAGTGCTTTTCACCTTTCCTTCACAGTACTTGTTCACTATCGGTCTTTCAGGAGTATTTAGCCTTGGAGGATGGTCCCCCCATATTCAGACAGGATTTCACGTGTCCCGCCCTACTCATTTATCATCTAAATATACCTTTCATATACGGGGCTATCACCCTCTATGGCTGTTCTTTCCAGAACATTCTATTAAATATATAAAGACTTTTGGGCTAATCCGCTTTCGCTCGCCGCTACTTACGGAATCTCTTCGATTTCTTTTCCTCCGGGTACTTAGATGTTTCAGTTCTCCGGGTTTGCTCTCCTTGCGGAGTGACATGTCTTCAACATGCCGGGTTGCCCCATTCGGACATCTGCGGATCAATTCGTGTGTGCCAATCCCCGCAGCTTTTCGCAGCTTACCGCGTCCTTCTTCGCCTCTGAAAGCCTAGGCATCCGCCATACGCCCTTAACGATTTCTTTCCTAATAATTATATTAGTTCAGTATTTTTTGATAAATTTTCATTTATCGATATTTTTATAAACTCGGCACTCGAAAGTGCTCGGTTATCTCTTTGTGATATCTTTACCGTTAATGTCAATGATCTTAATGTCTTCTTGTCAGTCTGATGAACAGATGTTGTTATTGGCTCCATCCGTAACTTTTAAATCAAACCTCCAAAACTGTGGAGAATAAGGGAGTCGAACCCTTGACCTCCTGCGTGCAAGGCAGGCGCTCTAGCCAGCTGAGCTAATTCCCCCTCTAGTTAGACTTGGAGACTAAAGAATAAAGAACAAAGACGTATCTTTTTTCTTTTCTCTTTCTTCTTCCCGTCTTTTTAATTAGTAGTCTCGGGCAGGCTCGAACTGCCGACCTCTACATTATCAGTGTAGCGCTCTAACCAGCTGAGCTACGAGACTTCATTAGACTTAAAGATAAAAGAACCAAGAACCAAGACGTAAACGTCTGTATCTCCCTTCTTTTCTCTATCCTCTTGTCTCTCTCTCCCTCTGATACTAATTTCTAGTGGGTTTTGTATTTTTATAATATATAGCAACCAAATAAAAAACTAAAGCCTAAACTTTAAGCAGAATCAATGTACAGTTAAGTACTTAATTTTGTTTAACGTCAATAGACGCTCTAAAATGAGATGTTCCAGCCGCACCTTCCGGTACGGCTACCTTGTTACGACTTAGCCCTAGTTACCTGTTTTACCCTAGGCAGCTCCTGTTACGGTCACCGACTTCAGGTACCCCAGACTTCCATGGCTTGACGGGCGGTGTGTACAAGGCCCGGGAACGTATTCACCGCGCCATGGCTGATGCGCGATTACTAGCGATTCCAGCTTCATAGAGTCGAGTTGCAGACTCCAATCCGAACTGAGACCGGCTTTCGAGATTTGCATCACATCGCTGTGTAGCTGCCCTCTGTACCGGCCATTGTATTACGTGTGTGGCCCAAGGCGTAAGGGCCGTGATGATTTGACGTCATCCCCACCTTCCTCTCTACTTGCGTAGGCAGTCTCACTAGAGTCCCCAACTGAATGATGGCAACTAGTGACAGGGGTTGCGCTCGTTGCAGGACTTAACCTAACACCTCACGGCACGAGCTGACGACAACCATGCAGCACCTTGAAAAATGTCCGAAGAAAAGTCTATTTCTAAACCTGTCATTTCCCATTTAAGCCTTGGTAAGGTTCCTCGCGTATCATCGAATTAAACCACATAATCCACCGCTTGTGCGGGCCCCCGTCAATTCCTTTGAGTTTCATTCTTGCGAACGTACTCCCCAGGTGGCTAACTTATCACTTTCGCTTAGTCTCTGAAGCTTAAAGCCCCAAAAACGAGTTAGCATCGTTTACGGCGTGGACTACCAGGGTATCTAATCCTGTTCGCTCCCCACGCTTTCGTCCATCAGCGTCAGTTGTTGCTTAGTAACCTGCCTTCGCAATTGGTGTTCTAAGTAATATCTATGCATTTCACCGCTACACTACTTATTCCAGCTACTTCAACAACACTCAAGACTTGCAGTATCAATGGCAGTTTCACAGTTAAGCTGTGAGATTTCACCACTGACTTACAAATCAGCCTACGGACCCTTTAAACCCAATAAATCCGGATAACGCTTGCACCCTCCGTATTACCGCGGCTGCTGGCACGGAGTTAGCCGGTGCTTATTCGTATAGTACCTTCAGCTACTCTCACGAGAGTAGGTTTATCCCTATACAAAAGAAGTTTACAACCCATAGGGCCGTCGTCCTTCACGCGGGATGGCTGGATCAGGCTCTCACCCATTGTCCAATATTCCTCACTGCTGCCTCCCGTAGGAGTCTGGTCCGTGTCTCAGTACCAGTGTGGGGGATCACCCTCTCAGGCCCCCTAAGGATCGTTGACTTGGTAGGCCGTTACCCTACCAACTATCTAATCCTGCGCGTGCCCATCTCTATCCACCGGAGTTTTCAATATCAAGTGATGCCACTTAATATATTATGGGGTATTAATCTTCCTTTCGAAAGGCTATCCCCCTGATAAAGGTAGGTTGCACACGTGTTCCGCACCCGTGCGCCGCTCTCTAGATTCCGAAGAATCTATACCGCTCGGCTTGCATGTGTTAGGCCTCCCGCTAGCGTTCATCCTGAGCCAGGATCAAACTCTCCATTGTATGTTTTTCCTGACCCACTCAAAGTATTATTTTACGCTTTAGTTTTTTCTTACTTGGTTGTATATTGTATGTCAATGATCTTTTTTCTTTCCGCAAGTTATAAGGAAGCTTTTCTGTCGTTCTGTTCCTTATTTGCGGTTGCAAAAGTAAATATTTATTTCTAATCGACCAAATGTTTTCTGAGAAATTTTAAAGTTTTTTAAGTAACCTTAAATCCCCATCCAAACCCTTAATCTTACCTGCTTCTGCGCTCCGTTTAACCGGACTGCAAAGATACAAAAAATTTTAACTCACACAACTCTTTTTTTAAAAAGTTTTGTTCATCTTTTAGCTCCCATATCTATAAGCTGGTTCTAAATCTTTATGCTTATCTAAAAGCTCTTCTGCGCTACCGAATACTCTCGTTTTTCAGTGGGGCAAAGATAACAACTTAATACACCACAAAACAAACTTATTTAACATAAAATTCATATAGCATGAAGCTTGGGGATAAATATCATCGTAATAACCTAATTGGCAATGGATTGTAAACATAACGAACTTATCCACAAGAAACGATTGGAATTTATATAAGGGAAGAATGTAGTGGAGTTATGCTCAAATATATGATGGATGAGAATGACAGAGCGAAAAGAGGAGGATGAAGTGCGGGAAAATATCGCCCTATGGAAAGGAGACTCAAAAGTAATGCTGGGAAGAAAAGAGTTTTATCCAACTATATTCTATATTCTATATTCTATATTCTATATTCTATATTCTATATTCTATATTCTATATTCTATATTCTATATTCTATATTCTATATTCTATATTCTATATTCTATATTCTATATTCTATATTCTATATTCTATATTCTATATTCTATATTCTATATTCTATATTCTATATTCTATATTCTATATTCTATATTCTATATTTAGATATAAAAATACCTCTCGCAGATCTGGAAGATTGAACAGATAATAAGTATAAGGACTGTATATAGCATGAGTATGAGCTGAGTTTTTATATTTCCCATTATAGACACTAGAGTTGGATCCTATTGGATATAATATTTTATTTTAACGCAAAGTTTCTTTCTTTACAGTGTATAGTTTTAAGGGAAGCAAAGGAAGGATCAATTTCATTGATCTTTTGAAGCAGACGCTGATATTTAAGTTTTGGCTAAAGCCTTTGGTATAAATTTATATATAAAGTGGGCTAAAGCCCACCTCTATTGAATAAAATTACAAGTCATAATCCATCAAAAGATTTGTTATAATGAGTCCCAATTTTTGCTAATGATTTTAACTCATATCCAGAACTATTAAAATATAGCTCCATAAAAATGTTCAGTTTAAATAGAGAATATAATTTCCAAAGTAAATGATTAGGTAATGTAAACTTTTATAAAGTAAAGTTCAGAAAGTGATTATCTTCAAAATGATATAAAAAAATATCTCACGCAAATCTGGCGGATTAGACAGATTTTAAAATTACATCCATAATAATTTTGATAGATCTAAGTTTTGGCTAAAACCTTTGATGTAAATTCATATACAAGTGGGCTAAAGCCCCTCTATTGAATAAAACTAAGAGTCATAGTTTATCAAAGGATTCATCATAATGAGTCCCAATTTTTGATAATGATCTTAATTCATATCCAGAACTATTAAAATATAGGCTCCATATTATAAAATGTTCAGTTTAATAGGAGATACAATTTCCAAAGTAAATGTTTAGGTACCGTAAGCTTTTATAAAGTAAGGCTCAGGAGTAATTTATGTGTAAAATATACTAGAAAAATATCTCTCGCAGATCTGGCGGATTAGACAAATTTAATAAAGGAGAGACTTCCCTTATGTTGGTTTGGTTAAAGCTATTCATAGGTGAATACCGAGAAGCTGGTTAAAAATGAGTAAAGATATATTTTAGGCGAGTTGCCCACCTCTATTGAATAATAAATTCAGAACTTTAATAAACAATATGATAGAATATGGAGTGGTAAGTGAATGATAGATAAAACAGATTTGAAAACCAGCCAGAAATAAATTCTAAGAGCACAATAAAATGAATGAATATGATCGGAATAAGTAATTGAAAATAAATAATAAGATTGATTAAGGACAGCCTTATTACCTATTAACTATGTATCTGTACAAAACAAAAAAGTCTCATACAATATGTATGAGACTTTTAAATAAAAACTGGCGGCGGCCTACTCTCCCGCTTTCGCAGTACCATCGGCGCTGGTGGGCTTAACTTCTGTGTTCGGAATGGGAACAGGTGAGCCCCACCGCTATAACCACCCTAAATATGGTTTAATGTAACAATGTAGTGAATATAACAGTGTAACAATTGACATTGGTACATTGATAAACTTTTACATTGGTAAATTATTTTTATCGATAAAAACATTCACAAAGAGCTAACCTTTCTGCACTTCCAAGTACCTTATTAGGCTATAAATCTACGGGTAATTAGTACTACTCGGCTATGACATTACTGCCTTTACACCTATAGCCTATCAACGTGGTCATCTCCCACGACCCTTAAAAGATGTCTCATCTTGAGGCGAGTTTCGCACTTATATGCTTTCAGTGCTTATCTCTTCCAAACGTAGCTACTCAGCGGTGCTCCTGGCGGAACAACTGATACACCAGAGGTTTGTTCAATTCGGTCCTCTCGTACTAGAATCAAGCCCTCTCAAACATCTAACGCCCGCAATAGATAGAGACCGAACTGTCTCACGACGTTCTGAACCCAGCTCGCGTGCCACTTTAATGGGCGAACAGCCCAACCCTTGGGACCTTCTCCAGCCCCAGGATGTGACGAGCCGACATCGAGGTGCCGAACCTCCCCGTCGATGTGAGCTCTTGGGGGAGACTAGCCTGTTATCCCCGGAGTACCTTTTATCCTATGAGCGATGGCCCTTCCATACGGAACCACCGGATCACTATGTCCTGCTTTCGCACCTGATCGACTTGTAGGTCTCACAGTCAAGCACCCTTATGCCATTACACTCTACGCACGGTTACCAAGCGTGCTGAGGGTACCTTTGAAAGCCTCCGTTACTCTTTTGGAGGCGACCACCCCAGTCAAACTACCCACCACGCAATGTCCTTCTAAAAGAAGTTAGGCTCCAAGTAAGTAAAGGGTGGTATTTCAACAGTGGCTCCACAAACACTAGCGTGCCTGCTTCAAAGCCTCCCACCTATCCTACACATTACTTACTCAAAGTCAATACGAAGTTATAGTAAAGGTTCACAGGGTCTTTTCGTCCCATTGCGGGTACTCGGCATCTTCACCGAGACTACAATTTCACAGAGCTCATGGTTGAGACAGTGCCCAGATCGTTACACCATTCGTGCAGGTCGGAACTTACCCGACAAGGAATTTCGCTACCTTAGGACCGTTATAGTTACGGCCGCCGTTTACTGGGGCTTCAGTCAAACGCTTCGCATTGCTGCTAACGCCCTTCCTTAACCTTCCAGCACCGGGCAGGTGTCAGACCCTATACTGCATCTTTCGATTTTGCAGAGTCCTGTGTTTTTGATAAACAGTCGCCTGGGCCTTTTTACTGCGGCCACCATTGCTGATGGCGTCTCTTCTCCCGAAGTTACGAGACTATTTTGCCTAGTTCCTTAACCATGATTCACTCTAGCACCTTAGGATTCTCTCCTCGACTACCTGTGTCGGTTTTGGTACGGGTTGCTTCACTTCGGCTTTTCTTGGAAGCACTTTCCCTACAACAACTTCGCCCGAAGGCTAGGTCTTGACTATTCCGTCAGTCTCCAGTAAGTACGGCACTCCGTCCCCTTTTTAGTGTGAGCAAGTATGGGAATATTAACCCATTGTCCATCCACTACCCCTTTCGGGTTCGCGTTAGGTCCCGACTAACCCTCAGCTGATTAGCATGGCTGAGGAAACCTTAGTCTTTCGGTGAGGGGGTTTCTCGCCCCCTTTATCGTTACTTATGCCTACATTTTCTTTTCTGTCCGCTCCACAATACCTCACGATACTGCTTCAGCGCAAACAGAATGCTCTCCTACCAGATATACCCCTAAGGTATAAATCCATAGCTTCGGTACTCTATTTATGCCCGATTATTATCCATGCCGGACCGCTCGACTAGTGAGCTGTTACGCACTCTTTAAATGAATGGCTGCTTCCAAGCCAACATCCTAGCTGTCAATGCAGTCCAACCGCGTTGCTTCAACTTAATAGAGATTTGGGGACCTTAGCTGTTGGTCTGGGTTCTTTCCCTCTCGGACATGGACCTTAGCACCCATGCCCTCACTGCCGCAGAACATTTATTAGCATTCGGAGTTTGTCAGGAATTGGTAGGTGGTGAAACCCCCGCATCCAATCAGTAGCTCTACCTCTAATAAACTTTATTGCGACGCTGCACCTAAATGCATTTCGGAGAGTACGAGCTATCTCCCAGTTTGATTGGCCTTTCACCCCTACCCACAGGTCATCCGAAGACTTTTCAACGTCAACCGGTTCGGTCCTCCACTCTGTGTTACCAGAGCTTCAACCTGCCCATGGGTAGATCACAAGGTTTCGCGTCTAATCCTACTAACTAACCGCCCTATTCAGACTCGCTTTCGCTCCGGCTCCGGACCTGAAGTCCTTAACCTCGCTAGTAAAATTAACTCGTAGGCTCATTATGCAAAAGGCACGCCGTCACCCAACTTGTGGGCTCCGACCGCTTGTAGGCGTACGGTTTCAGGTTCTATTTCACCCTTCTATTCGAAGTGCTTTTCACCTTTCCTTCACAGTACTTGTTCACTATCGGTCTTTCAGGAGTATTTAGCCTTGGAGGATGGTCCCCCCATATTCAGACAGGATTTCACGTGTCCCGCCCTACTCATTTATCATCTAAATATACCTTTCATATACGGGGCTATCACCCTCTATGGCTGTTCTTTCCAGAACATTCTATTAAATATATAAAGACTTTTGGGCTAATCCGCTTTCGCTCGCCGCTACTTACGGAATCTCTTCGATTTCTTTTCCTCCGGGTACTTAGATGTTTCAGTTCTCCGGGTTTGCTCTCCTTGCGGAGTGACATGTCTTCAACATGCCGGGTTGCCCCATTCGGACATCTGCGGATCAATTCGTGTGTGCCAATCCCCGCAGCTTTTCGCAGCTTACCGCGTCCTTCTTCGCCTCTGAAAGCCTAGGCATCCGCCATACGCCCTTAACGATTTCTTTCCTAATAATTATATTAGTTCAGTATTTTTTGATAAATTTTCATTTATCGATATTTTTATAAACTCGGCACTCGAAAGTGCTCGGTTATCTCTTTGTGATATCTTTACCGTTAATGTCAATGATCTTAATGTCTTCTTGTCAGTCTGATGAACAGATGTTGTTATTGGCTCCATCCGTAACTTTTAAATCAAACCTCCAAAACTGTGGAGAATAAGGGAGTCGAACCCTTGACCTCCTGCGTGCAAGGCAGGCGCTCTAGCCAGCTGAGCTAATTCCCCCTCTAGTTAGACTTGGAGACTAAAGAATAAAGAACAAAGACGTATCTTTTTTCTTTTCTCTTTCTTCTTCCCGTCTTTTTAATTAGTAGTCTCGGGCAGGCTCGAACTGCCGACCTCTACATTATCAGTGTAGCGCTCTAACCAGCTGAGCTACGAGACTTCATTAGACTTAAAGATAAAAGAACCAAGAACCAAGACTTTAAACGTCTTTATCTCTCTTCTTTTCTCTATCCTCTTGTCTCTCTCTCCCTCTGATACTAATTTCTAGTGGGTTTTGTATTTTTATAATATATAGCAACCAAATAAAAAACTAAAGCCTAAACTTTAAGCAGAATCAATGTACAGTTAAGTACTTAATTTTGTTTAACGTCAATAGACGCTCTAAAATGAGATGTTCCAGCCGCACCTTCCGGTACGGCTACCTTGTTACGACTTAGCCCTAGTTACCTGTTTTACCCTAGGCAGCTCCTGTTACGGTCACCGACTTCAGGTACCCCAGACTTCCATGGCTTGACGGGCGGTGTGTACAAGGCCCGGGAACGTATTCACCGCGCCATGGCTGATGCGCGATTACTAGCGATTCCAGCTTCATAGAGTCGAGTTGCAGACTCCAATCCGAACTGAGACCGGCTTTCGAGATTTGCATCACATCGCTGTGTAGCTGCCCTCTGTACCGGCCATTGTATTACGTGTGTGGCCCAAGGCGTAAGGGCCGTGATGATTTGACGTCATCCCCACCTTCCTCTCTACTTGCGTAGGCAGTCTCACTAGAGTCCCCAACTGAATGATGGCAACTAGTGACAGGGGTTGCGCTCGTTGCAGGACTTAACCTAACACCTCACGGCACGAGCTGACGACAACCATGCAGCACCTTGAAAAATGTCCGAAGAAAAGTCTATTTCTAAACCTGTCATTTCCCATTTAAGCCTTGGTAAGGTTCCTCGCGTATCATCGAATTAAACCACATAATCCACCGCTTGTGCGGGCCCCCGTCAATTCCTTTGAGTTTCATTCTTGCGAACGTACTCCCCAGGTGGCTAACTTATCACTTTCGCTTAGTCTCTGAAGCTTAAAGCCCCAAAAACGAGTTAGCATCGTTTACGGCGTGGACTACCAGGGTATCTAATCCTGTTCGCTCCCCACGCTTTCGTCCATCAGCGTCAGTTGTTGCTTAGTAACCTGCCTTCGCAATTGGTGTTCTAAGTAATATCTATGCATTTCACCGCTACACTACTTATTCCAGCTACTTCAACAACACTCAAGACTTGCAGTATCAATGGCAGTTTCACAGTTAAGCTGTGAGATTTCACCACTGACTTACAAATCAGCCTACGGACCCTTTAAACCCAATAAATCCGGATAACGCTTGCACCCTCCGTATTACCGCGGCTGCTGGCACGGAGTTAGCCGGTGCTTATTCGTATAGTACCTTCAGCTACTCTCACGAGAGTAGGTTTATCCCTATACAAAAGAAGTTTACAACCCATAGGGCCGTCGTCCTTCACGCGGGATGGCTGGATCAGGCTCTCACCCATTGTCCAATATTCCTCACTGCTGCCTCCCGTAGGAGTCTGGTCCGTGTCTCAGTACCAGTGTGGGGGATCACCCTCTCAGGCCCCCTAAGGATCGTTGACTTGGTAGGCCGTTACCCTACCAACTATCTAATCCTGCGCGTGCCCATCTCTATCCACCGGAGTTTTCAATATCAAGTGATGCCACTTAATATATTATGGGGTATTAATCTTCCTTTCGAAAGGCTATCCCCCTGATAAAGGTAGGTTGCACACGTGTTCCGCACCCGTGCGCCGCTCTCTAGATTCCGAAGAATCTATACCGCTCGGCTTGCATGTGTTAGGCCTCCCGCTAGCGTTCATCCTGAGCCAGGATCAAACTCTCCATTGTATGTTTTTCCTGACCCACTCAAAGTATTATTTTACGCTTTAGTTTTTTCTTACTTGGTTGTATATTGTATGTCAATGATCTTTTTTCTTTCCGCAAGTTATAAGGAAGCTTTTCTGTCGTTCTGTTCCTTATTTGCGGTTGCAAAAGTAAATATTTATTTCTAATCGACCAAATGTTTTCTGAGAAATTTTAAAGTTTTTTAAGTAACCTTAAATCCCCATCCAAACCCTTAATCTTACCTGCTTCTGCGCTCCGTTTAACCGGACTGCAAAGATACAAAAAATTTTAACTCACACAACTCTTTTTTTAAAAAGTTTTGTTCATCTTTTAGCTCCCATATCTATAAGCTGGTTCTAAATCTTTATGCTTATCTAAAAGCTCTTCTGCGCTACTGTAGTACTCTCGTTTTTCAGTGGGGCAAAGATAA